>NZ_JBIVNT010000001.1:0-444921 GCF_044753725.1 Micromonospora sp. NPDC093243
GGTCACCCCTGAACAGCCAACGATCTGGATGGGCACATCGCGTCAGGCCACTCCCTTGCGCAGCACGTAGACGATGCCGGCCAGGGCGTCGCGGTCCGGTACCGGCAGTCGTCTGGGGTGACGATGGCGTCGGGCAGGCCAGGCTGGCAGAAGCGGAGCTATGCGCTCCCAGAGATCGTCAGGAACAATGTCGGCAGACACGTCGGAGATTCTGCCCGACGTGTTGTCAGATATCGGCCGAGGTGACGGTGTCGATTCGACCGGCGGCGGTCGGGTTCAGCGCCAGCCACCGTGGCGAGGCTCCACGTGATCGCCGAACAGTGGGTCGAACGCCTGCCCGCCCTCGTCGGTCACGACGTAGTCCGGTTCGGTCTTCGAGGCGGCTGCCTGCAACCGGAGGACGAGCTCAGTGACAGGCACGATACGCAGCGACAGAGCTGCGGCCACCTGGGCAGCTTCGTTGTCGATGTCCGGGTTGTACTTGTCATGGGACCGTTCGAGGTGTTGAGCGGAGATCTGCATCACCTCCACATCGCCACCGCCCGAGAACGAGAGGCAGTCGTGCCACTCCAGCCCGATGATGATCTCCAGCGCGTCCGCCAAGTCATCGGCCAGCAGCCCGCCTTCCCCTTCGGAACTCGCGAACACCACCGGCCGGCGCCAGTTCTGCTCGGCACACAGGAAGTACGCCCCACCGGCGGACTCCCCGGCGATCATCTCCAGCGGCGCGCCCGAGGCAAGCCTCAAGCCCTCACCATGGTGCTTCCGATGGATGTCGAAGCCAAACGATGACCGCAGCAGTAGATCGATCTCTGGGGTGTTCCGGATCAGGTCAAGCAGCTGATCACTTGAGGTCATGGCATTGACGATAGCGAATGCCGCTGACACGTCAGTGCCATGGCGAACAGCGCACCCGTGTCCGGTGGGCGACTCCGTGGATGGCGGACTCAACATCTCCTACCAATGTCAGACCATGCCTGCACCCGAGCCATCGCATGTCATTCTGAAACCACCACTTGGTGGGCCCAGTTGGCCGTGCTCCACCGGACGTCCGCCTGCTTCTCGATGGGAAGCTGCGACAACGACTCGACACTGCTCATCGCGAGGTTGGGCAGGGCAAGCTGCCTATCGGTCTCGTGGTAGATCTGGTCAGGCACCGCGGCGTAAAAACGCTCGTCGGGATGTTCGGTGACGGTCGAGCGGCCGGCCTGCACCAGGGCGCCTGAACCGGTCTCCCGCCGGGCAGGTCGAGGGTCCGTGCGGACCCCTCGTCACCACGCGAACCCGGCCCTCGGCTGCGACGTAGGCGCCCCCGCGGGCCCGCGCGCCCGTAGCTCCCAACCCGCTCCCTGACCGGTACGTCAATAGGATCGTCCAGCCGGCTGTCGTCCCAGCGCAGGAGCAACTGAGCCTCTCCCTGGAATCAGGACCTCCGTGGCCCGGAGCGGCGATGGCGTACATCTGGCCCCTACGATCACGGCGTGAATCACGCCGAGTCGCCCTGCCACTGCAGCCTCTGCCACGACTACGGCGACTCAGCCGATCGGCACCCAATGGAGCTGACCACGATCAGGCACATCCAGCAGCACGGTTGGAGTGTCATGATGATCCCCGAGGATGACACGGGACCTGGCTGGGCCTACACGGTCGGACTCTGGCACACCCTCCGCATGCCGGAACTCGCCATGTTCGGGCTGGACGTTGAACTGTCGAAGGCGTGCCTCAACGACCTGGGCACGACGGCGACCAAGGGTGTCGCCCTGGCGGCCGAGCAGGTGCGAGACGACGTCATCGAGCGGTACCCGGTCCATCTCAAGTCGATCGACTACCGCTGGTACAAGGCGTTCTTCGGCCGTGCCATCGCCTTCTACCGCCGGCCGCCAATGCCGTTCCTGCAGGTCGTCTGGCCCGACCGTCAGGGCCGGTTTCACTGGGACCGCGACAGCGACGAGCAGTTTCACCAACGTCAGCCCCAGCTTTGGAAGCGACCAGATGACCATCCAATGGGCGTCTGGACGCAGGATCTCTAGATCGGCCGAGGTGTCATGCACGCCCCGAGACTGACGTGTCACGCAGGTCCTGAGACCGGACATCGCTGGCAGTCGGCGGTGGTTAGGCCGTGTCCTGCCGATCATGGGATTTAGATGACGGGGAGCTCGACTAAGGTCTGGCCGTGGTCGTGGTCAACATGGTGGAGAAGTTCGGTGCGGACGGCTTCCTGGAGGGGTCCTGGGATTTGCCATCGGACGTCGTAGGGCCACTGCGCGCGCACGTCGACGTGACGGCTGAGGGTTGGGTCATGGACATGTGGCCGATGACGGCAGAGATCGCCGCGATCGTGCAGCCTTGGGTCGATGAGCCGATTGATGTGGGATCGGATACCTGGTTCGTCAGCTCTGGTCAGGTGGCCGCATAGGGCAGTCGGTGTCGATCACGGGAGCCACATGGTGGCGGCGATCAGGACGAGGCTGGCGCGGTAGAGGGACGCGCGTTTGGCGTATCGGGTGGCCAGGTCACGCCATTGCTTGAGCCGGTTGAAGCAACGTTCCACAACGTTGCGCTTCTTATAGATCACCTTGTCGAAGGCTGGTGGCCTGCCGCCGGCGCTGCCCTTGGCGGCCCTGCGGGCGACCTGGTCGGATCGTTCAGGGATGACCTGCCGGATCCCGCGTTGCCGCAGGGCTCGACGAGTCGAGTCATGCGCGTAGCCCTTGTCCGCGATCAGCACATCCGGTCGCTTGCGGGGCCGACCGGGCCCGGGATCGTTGACCCGGATCGCGTCCAGCAACGCCAACAGCTGGGGGTTGTCGCCGGCCTGGCCCGGGGTGAGCAGGATCGACAACGGCCGTCCACGACCGTCGACGGCGAGGTGAATCTTCGTACTCAGTCCGCCGCGGGATCGGCCGATGGCCTCACCATCTTGCGCACCAGGCGTCGCCGGACTTGCCGGGGAGCCCCCTTTTTGCGGGCGCCAGCGGCATGCTGGTGCGCCCGCACGATCGACGAGTCGACGCTGATCGTCCACTGCACCGGTGTGCCATCGTCATGGACCTGCGCCGCGACCAGGATCCGATCCCACGTTCCATCCGCCGTCCAGCGACGCAGACGTTCGTGGCAGGTCTTCCACGGGCCATACCGTTCCGGGAGGTCCCGCCACGGCGCACCCGTCCGCAGCTTCCACAAGATCCCGTTGATGACCTGACGGTGATCCCGCCACCGGCCCCGACTGCTGCCCGGCTCGGGAAGCAGCGGCGCGATCACCGCCCACGCCTCATCGGTCAACTCGCCACGACGCACCACCGGCACATCGTCAACGATCAACCACTACAAGATCGGCAGGACACGCCCTAGCCCCCACAACCACTTCTCTTGCTCGCTCGCCGCGTTGACCGCCAATGCGACCACCTGTGTCACGACGACGCCGAGCGTCAGCACGGACGCCGACACCAGTGCAGCGAACAACACTGACCACCACCGCCGGCCCTGCACCGTCACAGTGAATCACATCCCACAACGATCAGATCACCAGCAGCTGAGCGCCAGGATCGAGAAGAGGAGGTCGCCGTCACCGGCTTGCCTCCTCCATCGCCACAGCCCCGATGGCAGCGTTGATAAGTTCCTCGACTTGCGACGTCCTGCGTACCCGCACGTTGAGCCAGTAGGTGAGGGTTGCACCCACCGCTATCGAGGCAAGCGGCACGACGACGCTGGTGAGTAAGTCCATGGGGACATGGTCCGTCGAGCAGCACCGCTGCCGCGGCCCACAGTCAGGCGGCAACGCCACTGCATCGCCGTCGTGCCGCGGGACATCTCGATTACAAGTTCTGGGCACTACGTCCGGCAGGGTCCGTCCGCATCCGCGACCTCGGGCGGCTGTCTGTGCTTGGCCGCCGGCCGCTGCGCTCGTCCGGGCCTGTTGCTGTCGCCGTTGCTGTCGACAGCTACCTACGGTTCGGTCGCCGTCCCTCCGACTAAGAGTGGTCCGTCTCGGTCCTGGTTCGGCTCGCTCACCCGGCTCACGCTCCGTGAACTGGCCATTCGTCGTCGCCGGTCGTCGTTATCAGTCGACTTTTCCATCCCGTGACGGCCTGGCGACGGCCTCGCAACTGTGCGGCTTCAGGACCTTGCAGACTCGACTTGCTCCGCCTCCAACATCACCTTTGGGCCGGCATGCCCGTTCTCCCAGTAGGACCGTCAGGGGAGGGCCAGGGTGGAGGATTATCCAGCGATCGAGGATCACGGAATCATTGGCGACCTGCAGACGGCTGCGTTGGTCGCGAGGGATGGCACGCTGAGTTGGTTCTGTGCTCCTCGGTTTGACTCGCCGAGCATCTTCGCTGGTCTTCTTGACCGGCAGCGGGGCGGCTACTTCCGAATCTCGCCCGATGGCGTCCGGTACACCTCCAAGCAGCTTTACCTGCCGGACACTCCCATCCTGATCACACGGTTCATCAGCGTAGACGGGGTCGGCGAACTCATCGACTTCATGCCGATCGCCGGCGAGCAGCCCACCGACCGACACCGCATCGTCCGACTCTTGAACGTGGTCCGCGGCAGCATGCGGTTCCGGGCGGAATGTCGTCCTCGCTTCAACTACGGCAGGGACCGGCATGAGTTGGAGGTGCACCCCGACGGAATGGTATTCCGCAGCGCGTCGATGACTCTCACGCTGAACAACTCGCGGCCGGTCGGACGCCTGGTTCCTGAGGACCACATTGACACCCAAGACGGGGACCTGCTCGCCAGCACCGCCCTGCATGAGGGCGACAAGGGCGCGGTCATTATGGACACCGCTTCCCCCGACAAGCCGCACGTCATCGCGTTCGAAGAGGTCCAGGCGATGTTCGAGCAGACTCGGGACTACTGGCGTCGCTGGCTGGCTAGGTCCCGGTACACCGGGCGGTGGCGGGAGATGGTCGAACGTTCGGCCATCACGCTAAAACTCATGACCTACGCACCGACCGGCGCGATGGTCGCCGCGCCAACCACGGCCCTGCCCGAGGAACTCGGCGGGACCCGCAACTGGGACTACCGCTACACCTGGATTCGCGACACCTCCTTCTCCATTCAAGCGCTACTTGGGCTCGGCTTCACCGAAGAGGCCAGCCGGTACGTCGACTGGCTCGACGAACGCGTCCGCGAGGCCGGCGACAACGACATACCCCTGAAGATCATGTACCGGATCGACGGCTCCTCCGACCTGCACGAGGAGACCCTCGACCACTTCCAGGGCTACCGGGCCTCCGCACCCGTCCGCATCGGTAACGGCGCAGCCGACCAGCTGCAACTCGACATCCACGGCGAGGCCCTGTACGCCATGCACGCCGCCGACCAGCACGGCATCCGCGCTTCCCACCACGTCTGGGAAAGCACCGTCCGACTCGTCGACTGGCTCTGCCGCAACTGGGACCAGCCCGACGCCGGCATCTGGGAGAGCCGCCACCACCCGCGCGACTACACCTACGGCCGCTTCATGTCCTGGGTCGCCCTCGACCGCGCCATCCGCCTCGCCGCCCGCCACGGCCGACCCGGCGACCTCACCCGCTGGATCCAGCAACGCGACGCCATCTACCACCAGATCATGCGGCACGGATACCACCCTGGCCGCCAATCCTTCGTCCAGGCATACGGCGAGAACGTCCTGGACGCAGCGCTGCTCATGATGCCCACCGTCGGCTTTTTGACCCCCTCCGACCCGATGTGGCAGTCCACCTCCGCGCCATCGACCAAGACCTCGTCTCCGACAGCCTCGTCTACCGCTACGACCCCGCCGCCTCCCCCGACGGTCTACCCGGCAACGAAGGCACCTTCAACATGTGCACCTTCTGGTACGCCGACGCTCTCGCTTGCTCCGGCCGCCTCGACGACGCCCGCCTCACCTTCGAGAAGATGCTCACCTTCAGCAACCACCTTGGCCTCTACGCCGAAGAGATCGCCCCCACTGGCGAACAGATCGGCAACTACCCCCAGGCCTTCAGCCACCTCTCCCTCATCAACACCGCCATCACCCTCGACCGCCTCCATAACCAGCACCGGTAGCCCCCACGAAGGGCTAGATGTTGAGTTGAAGCGGAACTGCAGGCCGCGGTCGGCCCACCAGCAGAAGCGGTGCTCGACGCCTGCTCACACCGCTCTGGCGACTGCCATGGCTGGTCGCTGGTTGACGATGTTTGACGGTGTCTTGTGCCCCCTGTGCCCCAAGCCGACTCGGCGCGCAGCTTCTAGCTAGCACTGATCTGAGCGCTGGCGCCGGCGCAGCAGCACGGCTGTTACCAGGTAGCCAACGCCAAGCAATGTTGCCAGCGCAGAGAGGATCACGGACCAACTGATCGACTCCCTGATGGCGAACACCCAGTGCGTCACGGCAAGGAAAAGCCAGATACCTCCCAGGATGAACCCCTGTTTCGGCGTCTTCGCTGCCTGCCACCACGGGCTGCCGGCCGGTCCCACGTATGCGATCCTGCCATCGTCGAGGGGCTGAGGCACGTCGAGGACGGGCGATCGGCTGACTGTCAGCTTGGGAATCGGGTTGAGTCGTGGCCTTCATGCCTGGTGCTGACTGGTCGTGAACCCACAGGCAACACGGCCAGGCTCTGCAACGAACCTCCGCTGGCCGGTGTTGACCGCTGCATCGGGCACGGATCGGGCACGGGCTCAGGTGAGGGCTGAGGCTTGAACCCCTAAGCCGCGAGGCCACGGCAGATCCACCAAAAGTGGACTCGTCGGCCCTCTGGCCTGGCTTGCACTCCTCGGTGTCTCTCGACGTCTCGCATGGGTTTTCGCTGTCGGCTGTGCCGGATCTGTGCCCGATGATCTTCATCAGGGGACAGCGGCCCTCTTGCCGGTCGTGAAATTCTGGCCGAGCTCCCGGATGCCGGTTCGGTTGACATGGCGCGCGTGTTGACCACGACGGGTCGCTTCATCGGTGACATCTGTCGTTGTCACGGTGGGCCGACGATCGTGCTCCGCGATGTGGCAGGCGAGGTGCTCGCCAGCGCTGGTTTGCATGGCCACGGCTCGGTCAGTTGGGAGCGGTCGCGATTCAGTAACGACCTCGTCGTGGCAGATCCTGTGGCGCTCCACCTGTTTGTGGCAGGGCTCGGCGTACCGGATCAGCTGACATCATTCCTGGCGCCCTTGGCCGACCTGCTGAACCTGCAGGAGCGCCGCCCGCAGTTCCGGCCCACCGGGCGAGAGGGCAAGCGGTACCTGATTGAGCGTGGGGTTCCTAGCGTGCTGCATCCCGTGTTGGTCGCCGCCACCGGTCAGCAATGCGGCGAGCTGTCCGATACGCACGTCGACGATGTCCGTCGACGGCTCACCGCCGCCACGCCCTCAGCCACCGACAGGGCGGCGATCCTGCTGTCCTGGCTGGGCCGGCTCCCCATTCCGGCAGAGGCATTCTGGGGCGAAGGTGTCCTGGTGCGGCAGTTACTCGCCGATCTCGCGCTGCCCGACATCGCGGCCGCAGCTGCCGAAGCCCGCACTGGCGACGTCGCAACGGGGGTGGTCAACCTGGTCATGCACTCCGGCGACGACGGCACGCTGGCCACGGCCATCGGTCCGACGCTGCGTCAACTGTTCCCACCGGCACCTGAGCCCATGACCACGCGCTAGCCGTCAACCATCCGGCCGGCGAACTGCTCGCGGACGCAGGTCGCCTACCCACCATCAGGTGCGCGACCGAGCGTTCCGGCCGCTCAGCGGCAGATCAGTGCCTTCACAAGGGCGGGGCGGCCGCGCGGGAGTGGACCACCGAGCCCCATTCGGGGACGGCTCCACGCGACTTGCGCGCCTTCGCGCATGGCGGATGCAGCGGAATCCCGACGATCCGGCTGAACCGGGACCGTAGCTGCTTAGCAAGGCAAAGAACTCAGGACCAGCACGCGGGCCATAAGATCCGCTTCTATGGCCCGCACCACGCCTCCGCGTCCCCTAGACATCACCGCACTCTTCCCCGAACTGCGGGAACATTCCATCACGGCTACCCGCCTGCATCCGCGACCCGGCGCTCCGACCGTTACGGATAGCTCGGTCGGCGGACCACTGCTGTGGCCAGCCGACGAGGTATGGCCGGTCTGCGACGACGCCGGGGCGCACGAGCCATGGGGCCTGACGACCCCGGCCGCCCTGCACCGCAGGCGGGAGATCCTCGCGACCGCAGAAGCCCGGGAGCCGCTGCCGGGCGGAGACTTCTTGACTGCGGAGGAGCGGGCCGAGCTCGATGCGGCCGACGCTCTGGACTTGGACGACCTGATCGAGGATCCCATCCCGTTGGTCCCGGTCGCGCAGCTGTACCGACGAGATATCCCGGACTACGCCGGTCCGGACGGCACCGACCTGCTCCAGGTGCTGTGGTGCCCGGTGGACCACTCGGATCGGCACTACAGCCCTCGCGTCTTCCTCTGCTGGCGCGACAGTTCCGCTGTCGGCCCGCTGCTCGAAGCGCCTCCCGAGCCGCCGGTGATCAGCGACATGTACCTGCCGGTTCCGTGCGTGGTACACCCCGAGCAGGTCCGCGAGTACCAATACGCCGATCTGCTCCCCGATGACCTACGCGAGCGGCTCGACGAGTGGGATGACGACGAAGACGAGAGCCGTCCCCACTATCAGAGCGACTTGTCGCTGGCGCCGGGATGGAAGGTCGGCGGGTACGCGAACTGGTCACTGACCGATCCGTACCCGATGGATTGTGCTGCCTGCGGCACCACTATGAGTTTGATTTTCACCGTGGATTCGGGCGAGTGGAACGGCATGCATTGCAGCTGGCGCCCGTCCGAGGAGAACCCGACCGCGTCCCCCGACATCGTCGGCGTGCAAATTGGGCGTGGCTACTCGCTGTACACCTTCCGCTGCCCCGAATCGTTCGATCATCCCCCGGCCACCGCTATGCAGTGACGCGGTCTCCCTCCATGGCTTGCCGGCCCCCGAAACGCAACTCAGCTCGGCGGGAGGTGCGCGAGGTTGGGCAGGATGTGGATCCGCAGATGGCTGCGGTCGGCGGCCCAGGTGGCGGGTGAGGCTTGATGGGTGACCTGCCAGATCTCCACCCATTGGTGAAGGGTGAGACGCCCACCGCGCAGGTCGATGAAGGTGTCGCGGGCGACATCGATGACGATCTCCTTGGCCCGCAGGACGGCGTCTGCGCGGATGGCGTGGGTGGAGTCGGTGGTGACGGCGCCGTCGGGCATGCGCAGCCAGACCCGAAACTCTGGAGACACTGCCTGGGTCGATCAGCCGACGGTAGGGGTTTCCCCACCACCAAGATCATGGGTCGCCGTGTGTTCCGGGAACGCCATCTCGAGCAGGCTTTCCACCATGCGAAACAGCGATATGACGCCCGCGGCCCGCGGCCCGGTCGTCGAGGTGGTCGACGTGACGAAGACCTATCCCGGCGGAGGCGGTGCCCGGGCGTTGGATGGCGTGTCGGTCGCCTTCGAGGCCGGTTCGTTCTGCGCGGTGATGGGCCCGTCGGGCTCGGGCAAGTCGACGCTTCTGCACTGCGCGGCGGGCCTGGATCGGCCGGACAGCGGGCGGGTGCTCCTTGCCGGTCAGGACATCGGCGGGCTGCGTGAGCCGCAGCTCACCCAGGCACGGCGGCGGCGGGTCGGGTTCGTCTTCCAGTCGTACAACCTGATGGACGCGCTGTCGGTCTGGCACAACATCCTGCTGCCGCAGCGGCTGGCCGGGGTACGGCCGGACCGGGACTGGGCGCGGGAGGTGATGCGCCGCGTCGGGCTCACCGGACGGGAAAACGACCGTCCCGGCCAACTGTCCGGCGGTCAGCGGCAGCGGGTCGCGCTCGCCCGCGCCCTGGCCAGCCGACCGGAGGTCATCTTCGCCGACGAGCCGACCGGGGCACTGGACCTGTCGACCGGCCGTGAGGTGCTGGGGCTGCTGCGCGAGGCGGTGGACGGCATCGGCACGACGATCGTCATGGTGACGCACGACCCGGCCGCCGCAGCGTGGGCCGACCGCGCGGTGTTCCTCGCCGACGGTCGGATCGTCACGGAACTCGCCGACCCGACCGCCGAGAAGGTCGCGGCGCAGATGATGGCGGTGACCGTCTGATGATCCGGCTCGCTCTCGGCACCCTTCGCCAACACCGCGGTGCGTACGCTGGCACGTTCTTCGCCGCGCTGCTGGCTGTGGCCCTGCTCGCTGGCGGCGGTCTCCTGCTCGCCTCCGTGCTCACGGCAAAGCCGCCGGCCGACCGGTTCGCGGCGGCGGCGGTCGTCGTCTCAGGCGACCGCGACGTCACCCTGCAGAAGGTCACCACCAAGGAGAAGAAGGGCAAGGTCAAGGTCAAGCGCAAGGTCAAGTCCGAGCGGCTCACCGGCGCCGGCTCGCTGCCGGTGGACCTCGCCGGCCGGTTGGGCGACATTCCGGGCGTCGCGACCGCGGTCGCGGACGTCGCCTTCCCGGTGCAGGCGCGTACGCCGGACGGCCGTCTGCTGCGCGGCGCCGACGACGCTCCCGTGATCGGACATGGATGGGCCTCGGCACCGCTGACCCCGTACGCGCTGCGTACCGGCGAGGCACCCGGCCCGGGGCAGGTCGTCGTTGACGCCGACCTTGCCAACCGCTCGGGTACCACAGTGGGCGGACGTCTCATCGTCACCACGAAGACCGGCGTCCGCACCATGACCGTGTCCGGCGTGGCCGCGCCCGCCGGGCGGGACGCGCTACCCGCTCAGGGTGCGTTGTTCGTCGCCGACACTGAGGCGGCGTCGGTGTCGGGGCTGCCCGGCCCGACCGCGGTGGGCGTCCTGGCCAGCCCCGGCACCGACCTGGTCGCGCTTCGCCGTGCCGTCGAGGATGCCGCCGGGAAGGCGTCCGTGCTGACCGGCGCGGACCGGGTCCGGGCCGACCTGCCTGGAGCCCTGCCGGACTACATCGGTCCGCTCTCGATATTCGGCTTCGTCATCGGCATCACCGCGTTCTCGGCCGTTTTCGTCCTCACGGGCACGGTCACGCTCGGCGTACGTCAACGCCTGCGCGAGTTGGCCCTGCTGCGCACCTCCGGCGCGACCCCCGGTCAGCTGCGCCGCCTCCTGGGCGTGGAGAGCGTCCTGCTCGCCGGCCTCGCCGCGCTGCCGGGCGCGCCGTTGGGTGTGCTGTTCGCCCACCTGGTGGCCGCTCGATTCCGGGACCTGGGCGCGGTGCCCGCCCAGTTCGTCGTACGGACCAACGTGATGGTGCTCATCGCCGCCGCCGTGGCGGGAATGCTGGTGACCTTCGTCGGTGCCCGGATCGCCGGCCGCCGAGCGGTGCGGATCGCCCCGACCCAGGCACTCGCCGAGACCGCGAACGCGCCGACCGGGGGCCTCGTCCTGCGGATCGCTCTCGCCGTGATGACCACCGCCGGCGCGATCGCCCTGCTCGTCTTCGTGCCGCTCGACGGGCCGCTCGGAATGGGCATGAGCTTCGTGTCGTCCGCCCTGTTGCTGTGCACGGTCGCGGCTCTCGGGCCGCTGCTGATCCGGGTGGTGACGGCGCCGGTTTCCCGCCTCGTCGGCGCTGGAGGCGCGACTGGCTGGCTGGCCGGTCTGGTCACCCGAGCCGACCCGCGACGGGTCGCGGCGGTCGCCGTCCCGCTCGTGCTCATGTTCGCAATCAATGCCACCATGCTGCTCAACAGCGTCCTGGTGGACGATCTGACCGCGCAGGAGCAGGTGGACCGGACGGCGCCCGCGACGGCGCAGGTGACCGCGCCGGGCGGGCTTCCGCTCGGCACCGTCGAGAGGTTCGTAGCTCTCGACGGCGTGACGGGGGTGGCAGCCACGCTGCCGACGCGGGCCATCGTCGAGCAGGGCGGCAAGCCCGAGGACTTCGCCACTCAGGGTCTGTTGGTGGCCGGCAGCGAGAGCGCGCTCGACCTCGACCTGCGCGCCGGGACGCTACCGGGCATGGGCACGTTCGCCGCCAGCGAGTACATCACCGACCAGTACGGTTGGCGGTTGGGCGACGACGTGCGGATCTGGCTCGCCGACGGCCATGAGGTTCACCTGCGCCTCGCCGGGGTGTACGCCCGAGCCCGCGGCTTCGGTGAGCTGGCGCTGCCCTTGGACCTGGTGGCGGCGCACGACCCGCGCGGGCTGGTCAGCACGGTCGGGCTGCGCTATCGCGGCGACGTACCGGATCGGATCGCCGCCTCGTGGCCTGATCTGCGGCTGACCCCGACGCTCGGTGCGGCACCCCCTGGGGACGCGCAGAATCAGCAGGGCGCTTGGGAACTCATGGTGGTCATCTCCCTCGGCTTCACGGCGATCGCGGTCGTCAACACCTTCGCCATCGCCACCGCCGCGCGTCGTCGCGAGTTCGCCGACCTGCGGCTGGTCGGGGCGACGACCAAGCAGCTTCGCCGGCTCGTCGGCCGTGAAGCGATGATCACGGTCGGCGCGGGCCTGGTGCTGGGCATCCTGGTCGCCGCGATCGTGGTCGGCGCGTTCAGCACCGCACAGGGCGGCACGTTGCGGGTGTTCGTCGACGCTGGCACCTACGCGGGGATGCTCGGCGGTGTCGCGGCACTGGGGCTGGTCGCGGGTGCCGTACCGGCCCGAGTCCTGCTGCGGCGGCGCAGCCTGCCGGCCCTGAGCGACGGGCGCTGACTGTGCTTCCCACCGGATCGCCACTCGGACCTGTCCTCCGTGTCGTCGGGGGACGGGTCCGGGCGGCGGCCGGCGGCTGGTGCCAGCGCACCGCAGGTACGATCGCCGCGATGATTCGCACAACGGCGTCGGCGCTGGCGTATCTGGTCAGCAGCCTCGTCGCCGGTGTTGTCGGCCTCGCCTGGGTCCTGGCGTCCATCCTCGGTGTCGGTCTGCTGGCGATCACGCAGCTCGGCGGGCCGACGTTCCTTGGTGCCGCCTGGGCGACCCGGCGCCTCGCGGCCCTGGAGCGGCGCCGGGCTCGTTGGGTGCTCGGCACCGCAATCGCCGCGCCGTACCTGTCGACCGAGGGCGGCACCGTCCGACAGCGGATCAGCGCGGTCGCGGTGCAACCGGCCACCTGGCGGGACCTGGCCTGGCTGGTCGCGCTGTTCCCGCTGGGCCTGGCAGGCGGGATCGTAGCCGTGGTGGTCACCGTCGTCGATCTCGCCGCCGTCGTGGCGCCGGCGTGGGCGTGGGCGGTGCCGAACCCGCACGCACCGTTTCCGATGCATCCGCTCATGACGACCGTTCCGGGCCGATTCGGCCTGACCGTCCTCGGCGTGCTGCTGTTGCCGGTCGTCGCGTGGTTCCTGCGAACCGTTGGACTGGCCCAGGCCCGGATGGCCCGGGCACTTCTGGCTCCCGGCGCGCATCGGCATCTGGTCGAGGAAGCTGCCCGCCTCGCACAGACCCGCCGTCGGGTGGTCGATGCCCAGGCGGCGGAGCTGCGTCGGATCGAGCGGGACCTGCACGACGGCGCCCAGGCCCGGATCGTTGCCGCCGGTATGACGCTGGCACTGGCCGCCCGCAAGCTGCGGACCGGTGCGGCTGCCGCGTCCGACGTCGACCTTGCCCGCCGGCAGCTCGACGACGCCCTCGCCGAGCTGCGTCGGCTGGTCCGCGGCATTCATCCGCCGATCCTCACCGATCGGGGACTGCATGCCGCTGTCGCCGCGCTGGCCGGCGACAGTCCGCTCGCCGTCGAGGTCCGGGGCGATCCAGACGACCGTTACCCGGCGGCGGTCGAGTCGGCGGCCTACTTCGTCATCGCCGAGGGTCTGGCCAATGCGGGCAAGCACGCCGAGGCTCGGACCTGCGTCGTCACCCTCACCCGGACCGCCGGCACGGTCACCGTCACCCTCACCGACGACGGGCAGGGCGGTGCCGACCCGTCCGGCTCCGGGCTCGACGGGCTGCGCCGCCGTGTCGAGGCACTCGATGGCAGGCTCACCATCACCAGTCCATCCGGCGGTCCCACCGTCCTGTCCGCGGAGCTGCCCCACTGATGCGCATCGTGATCGCCGAGGACTTGCTGCTGCTTCGGGACGGAATGGTGCGGCTGCTGACCGACACCGGCCACGCCGTCGTCGCCGCCGTCGACACCGCACCCGCCCTGCTGGCGGCCGTCGCCGAGCACCGACCCGATCTGTCCATCGTCGACGTTCGCCTCCCGCCCGGCTTCCGCGACGAAGGGCTGCGCGCCGCGCTGACGCTGCGTGCCTCCGACCCGGGCACCAGGGTGCTCATCGTCTCCCAGTACGTCGAACGGGCCTACGCCGTGGAACTGCTCGCCGACGGCCGGGGTGGTGTCGGTTACCTGCTCAAGGACCGCGTGACCGCCCTCGACGACTTCCTCGACGCGGTGGAGCGGGTCGCCAGCGGTGGCACCGCCCTGGACCCGGAGGTGGTACGGCAACTGTTCACGCGTAACAGTCGCAACCACGGGGTCGACGGGCTCACCGCCCGGGAACGGGAGGTGCTCGGACTCATGGCGCAGGGCCTGTCGAACGCGGCCATCTGCGCGGCGCTCGTCCTTGCGCCGGTGTCGGTGGAGAAGCACATCACCAACATCTTCGCCAAGCTCGACCTGCCACCGGCCGAGGACGCCAACCGACGGGTCCGCGCAGTCCTCGCCTACCTCAACCACTGACGTGGACCGGTGACCCGACCGGTCCGTGCTCATCGCCGGGCCGAACCCACCTCGTCATGTCGCGTTGCAACAGTTTGATCGCGTCAAATCTGAGCTGGTCGACTCAGAATCAGTGGTGCCCGGTCTGGTCGTCCGCTGACCTTCGATCGGGCGGAGGTGCTGGGTCGCCTGATGTCGCTCGCGCTGGACGTGGAGGGATCGTGTTGCTCGTGCTCGGCACCCAACCCGCGCAACGTCGACAGCGACCTCATCGAGAGTGTGGTATGCAAGGTGAGCGCGGCATAGTCCTGGACGTTGACGTCGAGGCTCTGGGCCGAAGGCGGCCGCCTCTCGCAACCGAATCATGGCTGCGGTGGGAGGCTGCGGCGGCCGGGGCTGGCTCTCCCGCTCGGGCCGCTCCAATGCGGAAACTCCGGTATAACGAGCGTGCTGTTCCGCTGGCCGCCATCGCCCTCTCGGAGTGCCCATGACGACGCAGTTGCGTGACCGCCTCGACAAGATACTTCGCGCTGGCCAGGTCGGCGGTCTGCATGCCGTCGCGGCGGTTCGCGGTGGTCAAACCTTGCTGGAGTACTACAGGGCTGGCGAGGACTTCGCCTGGGGCGACCCGCTAGGCGTCGTCGAGTTTGGGCCCGAAACGCTGCACGACATCCGGTCAGTCACCAAGAGCGTAACGGTGCTGTTGTACGGCATCGCGCTCGGCGAAGGGCTGGTCCCGCCGCCGGCGGAGCCGCTCCTGCGGCGGTTTCCGCAGTACCCCGACCTGGCGGTCGACCCCCAGCGTGCTCGGCTCACCGTTGAGCACGCGCTGACGATGTCATTGGGGGTGGAATGGCACGAAGATCTCCCGTACAACAGCCCGGCCAACGCCGAGATCGCGATGGAGTTGGCGCCGGACCGGTACCGGTACATCCTGGGGCGGCCGATCCTCGAGCCGCCCGGCACCCGATGGACGTACTGCGGCGGTGCCACGGCTCTACTCGGCCGACTGATCGCCGACGGCACCGGGCAGTCGCTGCCGCAGTACGGGCAGGCCGTGCTGTTCGCGCCGCTGGGCATCGGCAACTTCGAGTGGATGACCGGCGCGGACGGAGTGGCCTCCGCCGCGTCCGGGCTGCGACTCGCGCCCCGCGGACTGGCCAGGCTCGGCGAGCTGGTGCTGGCCGAGGGAGCCTGGGACGGTCAGCGGATCGTCCCCGCCGACTGGATCCGCACGATGCTCCAGCCACGCCTGCAGACCGGCTGGGGCGCGCAGTACGGCTACCAGTGGTACATCGAGTCCATCGATGGCCATCGGCTGGTGGCCGGCATGGGCAACGGCGGCCAGCGCCTGTTCGTCCTGCCCGACCTAGACCTCACCGTGGCCATCACCGCCGGCAACTACGACGACCCCGACCAGTGGCGAACCCCGCTCACGGTGCTGGAGCGGGTCATCCTCCCCGCAATGGCTTGACGACGCTGCGCCCGCCAGTCAGCCCCGGCGGCGGGGCAGGTATCTGGGCCAGACGCCACCTGGCGCATGCGCTTGGGACAGTTTCTGCCTTCGTCGGAACCGCACCCGCGTGGCGGCACCCAATCGACATCCGATCATCGGCACTGTCGCACGTCCTGTACGGTCGGCTGGCCGCGCGACTCGCGGCATGAGCGGGTGCTTCGCCACGCCGATCACCGTTGGCCGCGGCTACGAGGGGAACCGCTTCCAGTGCCCCTCGGAGACGACCTCGACGGTGCCGTCGTCGGTCACCTTGATGGCCGTCTGGTCGTCGATTGCGTACGCCGGACCCGCGATTTCGGCCGCCCATCTCTCGGCGCCAGCCATGGTGTTGTCCGGCTCGAGACCTAGGTGCGGGAAGATCGAGAAGTCGACGACCCCCAGTGTGCGGTCGTCGGGCGCGGACTGCCACTCGACGAAGTCCGCACCGATGCAGGGGGTCAGCACCATGCTCCCAGCACTCAACCCCACCCAGACGGTGTCCCGCAGCGACGGCACGAGGTCCGCCAGCCCGGACTGCCGCATCCAGTGGCACAGGTACGTCGCATCGCCGCCGGCCACGAGCATGACGTCAGCCTCCCGGACCCAGGGGACCCACCGCTCCTCGCCGATGCTGGGCAGCGCTGTCAGCTCGAGGACGCCCAGCGACTTCCAGCCCAGGTCGCACATGGGTAGCGGCGTCTGACCGGTGATGAAGCGCCAGGCCGAGGCTGGCCCGCACATGGGGTGGCCGTACAGCGCCGTAGGGATGCAGAGGGCACTGGAGTCGGCGATCGGCTTGCCCAGCAGGTCGACCAGCGCATCGCGGATGCTCGGGTTCGTGACGCCCGCGGACGTGAGAAGAAGCTTCACGGTTGCCTCCTGTACGTAGCGGTCATGACGCTCTCCCCGAGAGTCGGGAGATCGGGTGCACGGGAATACAGACTGGACACCATAACGAAACTCATCGCCGTTGCGACCCCTCAAGCCCTCCACACGCACATCGGCACGTGCGTGCACGGGATCGATCCGACGCCTGCGCCGGACATCTACGGCGAGTGACGGGAGTTCCTGCATTCCGGCGCGCCCGCTCGGCGGCAAATCCGGATGCCGCCAGACCCGCTCGCCGCGGTGCTGAAGGTGCCATCCGTTGTTTCGGCTAGCCTGACCGCCAGTGAATGGGAGGTTCCCAGTGGCAGTGCTGACTGATTTTGCGGAACTTCACGTCAGCATCGACTACCGACTGGTCGGGCTCGTCGATGATGCGTGTCATGGCGGTGCGAAACCGCCGTCGCCACACACCGTGGGCCATTGGATCGGGACGACGCCGGGCAACGTGTATCTGGAGAACATCGACGAGGAGGTCGTGCTGGGGGCTCAGATGCGATTGGAGACCCGGGACGGACCGGCGAAGTTTGACCCGAGCGGCTGGGACCGCAGCGACGTCATCGTGATGGACTTCCCATCAGGAATCCTGAGTGTGGATGAGCTCACTTACGGCGGTCTGGCTGATGTCTATCGCCTTCCCGAGGGCAGGCGGTGGCATACCCGACTGGCCTGGCGCGTGGAGGCTCCGGCCAAACCGGGTGAGCGGCCGTTCGCATCGATTCTTGTGCAGTTTTGGCGGGCTGTGCATGCATGACTCCGGTACGGAGGCGGGATCGATCCCGCCGCCGGCCCGCGTTTGTGACTGCGGCTAGCGGCGGTCGGGCCCGTATCGGTGATCCGAGTGAGTTGCCCGCGCCGACCGGCGCGCTTTGTCAGCGGCATGACAGTACGTTCCGTTGTGGTCTGCGCGGCCGATGGGGCTCGCGTCTCGGGCCGGTGGTGCCGAGGTTGGGCGAGTTCCTACGTCGGTGTGGTGGGTCTTGGGCCGACGTTGGGGATCGATGGAAGTCGACGCAGCGCCCGGATGGCTAGTACGGCGACCGGTACGCCCACCGCCAGGACGGCGATTGCCTGCACGGAAGCGATCGTGGCGAGGGTTGCGTGCTGTGCCTGGCCGCTGTAATCGAGCAGGGTTGCGGTTCGCAGGGCGAGCGCGGCTACCGCGAGCAGGGTGAGCGCCAGTGACCATGGCAGCGTGCGAGATGAACGCTTGGTTACTCGACCGACCAGGTGTATCACCATGACAGCAGTAACCGCCGCGCAGGACAGGCCAGGCCAGTCCAGCAGCCTCAGCGCCGGTGTGGTCGCCTGGATGGTGAACAGCGGCACGGGGACGAGGAGGATGCCGACCGGCAGCGCGAGGAGCCAGGGGCGGCGCGGCACCGGTGGGGCGCCGTGGTGAAAGGCCGCCATGGCGAGTAGCAAGACGACGTCGATGAGCAGCATGGCCCAGGGCGACACGGACGGCGGTACATCACCGGCTTGTCGCACGGCGGTGGTGATGACCGGAGGCACGACGGCGAGCAGGGCGACTGCCTGGGCTACGCGCCGGTGTCCGAGGACAAGCGCGATGTAGGCCGGTAACCAGGCGTAGCCGGCCAGGTCCCAGGCGGTGTGCCAGATGCTCCCCGACGGGGTGAGTGCCCATTCGGGTGCAGGAGCCGGCAACCAGGCGATCTTCCCGTAGAGCCACAGTGTGACGGCGATACTGGCGGTGACCATGACGGCGTGGGCCAGCATCGCCATCAGGGTCGCCAGTCGCACGGCCTGCCCCCAGGCGTACGAGCGGGGTGGCGCGTCAGCCCCGCCGAGACGCAACCGAACGGCGAGAGACACGATGCTGGTGACCTCCGACAGGCTCGGCCGGCCGTAGTCCGTGACATACGCGGTGGTCTCGGAGTCGCCGGTGTCCATGCTGTCCAGGAAGGCGGCGACCATGTCGTCTTCCCATTCCTGCCGGTAGGCGCGGGCAGTAGCCGCAGAACGAACCGGTAGCGCTCCTCCAGCCGGCTCACGACGGTGTCCCCGCGATCGGGTTCCGCCGCTTGCGCAACCGGGTCGAGGCGAGGCGCGCGTTGGCGGCCAGGCGTTGAGCCTCGGCGCCGAGGGCATGGCGGCCCCGCTCGGTCAACCGGTAGTACCGGCGTAACCGTCCTTGCCACGCCTCCTCGCGGTCCAGTTCGACCAGGCCATCACCGACGAGTCGGTCCAAGACCCCGTACAAGGAGCCGATCTTCAGCTGCACGCGGCCCCGCGACAGTTCCGCCACCTCCGCGACGATCCCGTAGCCGTGGCGCGGAGCGTCGAGCAGCGCGGTGAGGATGAAGAAGGCTGGTTCCGTCATCGCCCGAGAACTCATCCACCTAATATAGTGGAAGGCAAGATATGCTGTGTGTCGGAAGCCGAGCTGACGCCGGATAGCCCTCGTGGTGCCCGGCGAGGCGACCCGCGGCGGCATCTGTGAGGAGGGTCGGGGCTTAGGGGCGGGGTCCCGAGGTCTTCAAGGCATTGTGTCCCGTTAGCGTGGCTGGCCGGCCCGGCCGATGCCGGCCGTAGGTCGCCAGCAGGCCAAAGTCTGGCCGGCGCGGCCCGCTTGCGGGCCGCCTTGATTCTGTATAGGGCAATTCGGCAACCACCCTGCGACGCAGCGTGTCCCGTCACGGGACGTGCTTGACACTGGCGTCCGACCACATGCTTGACATGATCGATATTCGGCTTTTGATCACGTGTAGCATCGCCAAGTGGTTAACCCCTGGCCGCTCACACTGTTCCTCCGGATCCTGCCGTGAAACGCCGGGTGGTGGCCGTCGTGGCCTTGGTCGCGATGTCGGCACCTCAAAGCGGCTGCATGACCCCGGGGTTGAGTTGCCCGGACCCGGAGGTGACGATTGACGGGTCAGTGCACGACCGAACCGCACCGATCGAGCGGGAGCTACAACCGCTGGGCCGGGTCCTAGATGTCCACTGGCTGGAGTGGACCGCCAGTGGCCGCTGCGACTTCAGCCTCGGCGATTTGATCCTGCTGCGGGAGGGCGTGGCCCGGGTGGCGCCAGCCGACGTCGCCAGGCTGACCGTACTGAAGATGCCCGACGCCCAGATACTTCCCGGCGATCGCGCGCCGAACCCCCGGCTGTCGTCCTGGCTACCGTCCGCACCAGACTGGCGTACCGTCGCGGACCTGGATTGGCGCGAGGGTGAGGAGGGCGCGTTCGTGTCGGCCTCGTACTGGCTGGATCCGGCCAGCGGCGTCGTCTACTTCCGCTCCGACGCCGACTACGACCCGGCAGCGACCCCCACCGCCTCACCCTCCTGACGCAGCCATCGGCGACCCACCCCCACGAGTGCAACAGCACGTCGCGGAGACCCGCCGCCCAAGAGGTTGGGACCGAAACCTAGCTGAAAAGTCAAGCATGTGTTGGGACGGATTCGTCAAGCATGTGGTGGGACTAGACAGGACCGCGACGCTATGCGTCGAGCTGTTGCGTGCAGAGAAGGGGTTGCTCGTCCGCGCGCCGGTCGCGCGTTGCGTTCGCCCAGTTGGTCATCCAACCCGAGTAGTCAGGCGTTGAGGCGGAACCGCGAGCCGCTGCCCCGCCACCAGCGGAAACGGCACCCCGACACCTAGCGCGTCCCTGATCAGCTAGCGCGTCCCGCCCGGTCGGGCAGGTCGCTTCGACTGTTCAGGTAGCCGGGTGGGCTGGCCGATCGCGCCCGGTCGGCCAGCCCATTCGCCGGGCGGACGCCGCCGACCACGAGCGCGAGCCCGATCAGCACGATCAGGGCGGCCAGCACCTCGCCGCCGGTCATCCGCTCGCGCAGGAACAGCCACGACGCGGTGAGCCCGAAGACGGGCACGAGCAGGCTGAACGGCGCGACCCGGGCGACCGAGTAGCGGCCGATGAGATGATTCCAGAGGCCGAACCCGACCAGGGTCGAGACGTAGGCGACGTACCCGACCGCGGCCAGGGCGCGCCAGGAGAGGCCCAGCAGCGAGTCGAGCACCACCTGCGGGCCGTCGACGACGGCCGCCAGGCCGAACAGCGGCAGCGGTGGCATCAGACTGGACCAGACGAGCAGGGAGATCGGCCGGGTTTCGCCGCTGGCTCGTACCACGATGTTCGCGACGGCCCAGCTCGCGGCGGCGAAGAGCGTGAACGCGAAGCCGATTGCGGTGGTGTGCCCACCGCCGGAGACCGCGAGCACGCCGATGCCAGCCGAGCCGACCAGCACGCCGGCGATCTGCCGCGTGGCGGGGCGCTCCCGCAGCAGTAGCGCGGCGAGCACCACCGACGCCAGGGCCTGCGCCTGAAGCACCAGGGAGGCGAGGCCGGCGCCCATGCCCAGAGCCATCGCGCTGAACAGCATCCCGAACTTCAGCACCCCGAGGATCAGGCCGTAGGCGACGATGTAACGCAAGCGGGCGGTCGGCCGGGGCACGAGGAACACCAGTGGTACGGCGACGACGACGAACCGCAGCGCGGTCAGAACCAGCGGCGGCAGGTCCCGCAGGCCGACGTCGACGACCACGAAGTTCACGCCCCAGATGGCGGCGACCAGGACCGCCTGGAGCCGGTGCGACATTCTCATGAGATCAACTGTGCGGGCCACCACCTGTTAGCACAAGTTCATGGTTCTTAAGCCTTCCTGTAGCCTCACTTCATGGATCTCGACGTACGACGGCTCCGCGTGCTGTACGAGGTGGCCCTTCGCGGCGGGATCACCGCTGCCGCGGCGGCCCTGCACGTCACCCCGTCCGCGGTCTCCCAGCAGCTCGGTCAGCTCGCCCGCGAGGCTGGCTGCGAGCTGGTCGAACGTTCCGGCCGAGGGGTCGTGCTCACCCCGGCCGGCTACGTGCTCGCCGACCATGCAAAGCAGATCATCAGCGCGGTCGAGCAAGCCAGGGCGGGACTCGCCGCGCTGCGGCGCGACGTCAGCGGCGCCGTACGAGTGGGCGCCTTCCCCTCGGCGGCCGGCGCCCTGGTCGCGCCGGCCGCCGCACGGGCGATCGCCCGGCATCCGGACCTGGACGTGCGCGTCTTCGAGGCGGAGGACCAGCAGAGCCGGCTCGACCTGCGCTCGGGCACGCTCGATGTGATCGTGCTTCAGGAGTACGACCACGTCCCGACGCCGCTCCCACCTGACCTGGACCGACACCCAATCGCCAACGACCCGATGCATCTGATCACGCCGGCCGGGTGGGGCAGCCGGTCGGGCCGGCTCGGCGACCTGCGCGACGCACGATGGGTGGCCAGCGCCGAGGGCACCCCGTGCCTGCGCTCCACACTGCACGCCTGCCGGCTGGCCGGATTCGAGCCGGACATCCGCCACCGGGCGATCGACTTCGCGCTGACGCTCGACCTCGTCAGCGCGGGTCTCGGCGCGGCCCTCGTGCCGGAGATGGCGCTGCGCGAGGTGCCGCCAACCGTGCACGTCGAGCCGCTCACCGATCCGGTGACCGAGCGGCGGATCTTCGCGGTGACCCGGAGCCGGGGCACGGGACCGCTGCGCCCGGCGATAGAGGCGTTCCTCGCCGAACTCACCGCGTCCGCCTCGGCGCCGGCAACGTGTTCAATCTGACCAGGAAAGGCGACGACCCCGTCGGGGGGAGCCGGGTATGGCTTATCAACGGCCGTGGTTCGCTGTTACGGGACGTGGCTGAGTGTAGGGGCGACGCCGTCCGACGATGGCTCGGCTTTTCGGTTCGCGTCGCTCTTGCTGCCTCTTTGCTGCCCGAAGGCGGCGAACGCCTCCCTGCTGTGCAGCGTGCCGGGCGCGTCAGGGCTGGCGAGCCAGGCGAGCACCTCTGGCACGCTCCCGTCTAGGGCCTTCGCTTCCGCGATCAGCTCTGCCTCTATCGCTCGGAACTCGTCCCAGCCCCAGTCGTACAGCTCGCGCAGGTCAGGCTGGGCCGCGAGGAAGGTGCGCACCCAGAGTGCGTACCGCTGCTGGCCGAACGCTTCCTCCTCAACGGCCTGCGGTGCTAGGTCCGCAGTCACCATCTCGGCGAGTTTCTGGTACGCCTCTCGCGCGCCCGTCGCTGCGGCCTGCAACGACGCCCGCTGGCGCCCGTCGCCGTAGCGATCCACTAGGGCGACATCGTCGTCGATCCAGTTGCGGCAGCGCTGCGTGACGAGCTCCACCTGACGCCGCGCCGGCACATGCCGCGCTCCGCGGCGAGCAAGAGGCTGCGGACATACCCGTCCAGGGCCGCGGGGATCGCGGCCATGCGTGCGCCGACCCGAGCCCAGCCCTCCTCGAAGGCCGCGCCCTCGGTGCCGCGGCTGGGAACCGCGGCCTCGACGGCCTGGCGGATGAGCTGGAGCGGACCGGTGGCCGCCGCGTGCAGTTCGCGCAGATCCTCCCCGGCCTCATGGAAGGCGACACGCGTGTGCAGCCGTTCGACGAGGTGGGCGTGCAGCGGGGTCGCGGCCGGTAGTGCGTCACCCAAAATCTCTAGCTCGCGCAGGGCGCGGGCTGCGAGGTCGGCGCGGGCTTGGTGGCCCTCCGGGCTGTAGTCGGTTAGCCCATCGACATCCTGCTCGCCAGCGTCGACGACCGCTGTGCAGGGGTCGAGGCCGGCCATGTCGCGCAGGAGCCGATCCGCGAAGTCCTCGATCATGCGGGCAATGCTAGGGCCTCGCCCGAGCTGCCATGGTGCGAGCATGCATCGATCGCGGCAAGCGGCTCAGAACAATCTGACGACTTCCGCTCATCGGCTAGAAGCGGGCACCGCATCGATGTCATAAAGCGGCTGGTAGCAAATCACCGTGGTCTCAATCAAGCCGTGTGGGTCGGCATGGTCAGGTTGACCGCGCGGCGACGTCTCGCCCCTGAGACACCTCGAAGTCTCTGGACAACCGTCCCACTTCGGTTCATGTACCAGGTCCGGCCCCAAGGACGACGCCCTCCATCTGCAGGCGTTCGCCGCCCTCAAAACCTCACCAGGCGCCCGAACCTACTACGACGCGCACCGCACTCGCGGAAGCACCCACCACCAGGCGCTCCGCGCCCTGGCCAACCGACTCGTCGGCATCCTCCACGGCTGCCTACGCCACCAGCAGTCCTACAACGAGGCAACTGCCCCGCACAGGCACTCACCGAAACCGGACGTGTGCTCACCGGACACTGCGTCGTCGGGTTGCTCGAAGACCTCGCCGCGTCCCAACTTCCGCAGGCTCTCGCCGACCTCGCCCGGCTGCACCCCGGTGCGACGCTGGAGGTGCTCAGCATTTCCAGCGCGGCGAAGCGGGAGGCCTACGACGCGGGGCGCGTCCAGATCGTGCTCGACGCGGTGCCGGACGTTCCCGGGCCGCCGCGCTGGACGATACGCCGCCCGCTGGTCTGGGCGATCGGTCAGGGGGTGGACGTGGCTGCCGATCCGCTGCCGGTGGTGCTGTTCTCGAACCCGTGCTCCTGGCGTACATCAGTTCTGGAATCGCTGGAAGGGACCGATCGACGCTGGCGGGTGGCGTTCGAAAGCAACAGCCTGGTCGGTGTGCTTGCCGCGGTACGGGCCGGGCTCGGCGTCGCAGCGCTCATGCCCGCGAACCTCGAACCGGTCATGGCCTGCCACGACGCGGACGCCCTGCCCACCCTGCCGGACGTCGAGCTCGGTCTCGCACGGCACCCACTGACCGAAGGTGATCCGTTGATCGATGCCGTGAAAACCACGCTGCGACGCATGATTTGAGTGAGCGGCCCGATTCGGGCCGCTCTCAACGTCCGTCGACCGCCGTGGCGATCTTAGCCGGGGCGTTCGAGGGTGCGAGCTGCGACGCAGACCCGGTAGAACTAGGACGAAACGAGGCGTTCGAGGCGGCGGCGGGCTTCGTGGGCTGCGGGGTCGCCCACGTCCTCGTAGATCCGCACCGCCCGGCGCCAGGCGGCAGCTGCAGCGGTTTTGTCGCCCATCTCTTCCCGGGTGTCCCCGAGCCGGATGAGGGTCTCCGCCTCGTGATACCGGTCGGCGGAGGCACGAAAGAGTTGGATCGCCTGCTCGTAGCAGTCGGCCGCGCGGTCGCGTTGGCCGAGGCGGTCGTAGGCGAAGCCGAGGCTGTCCAGCGTCGCGGCCTGGCCGTTGCGGTCGCCGCTGCGTCTCTGGTGGGCGAGTGCTTCGGTGCAACTCTCGATGGCGTGGACGTAGTCGCCGGTGGTGGCCAGCAGCCAACCGATCGCGTTCAACGTCCGCGCTTCCCCCGAGCGGTTACCGGTCAGCCGGTAGAGCCGCAGCGCCTCACGACCGTGTGCGAGCGCCTCGTCGAGCCGGCCGTCCAGATAGCAGAGTTCGCAGTAGTTGTGCAGCGTCTGGGCCTGACCAGTCGGGTCGCCGAGACGTTCGTGTAGCTCGAGCGCGCGCTTCAGCCGGTACTCGGCCGCGGCGTGGTCGCCGAGTCGGGTCAGTGCGCGGGAGAGCAGCCGGTTGGCGGCGGCCTGACCGGCGAGGTCGTCGATCTTCTCTGCGGCGGCCAGCGCGACCCGTTGGATGGCGAGCTGGTCCTGCCACAGGCCGCGCGGTGCCACGAACGTGTTCAACGCCCAGGCGATCTGCCAGGCGTGCACTTCGAAGCCGTTCTCGGCGGCCTGTCGGACCACCCGGATCAGCACCCGGTGCTCGGCTGTGAACCAGGCGAGCGCGCCGTCGTGATCGGTCGCCGGCCGCCTGTCGGGCACGGGCAGCGGGGGCACCGGCTCGATCGGGGGCCACTGCGGCTGGAGCAGTAGGGCGGCCGGATAGGCGGCGTGCAGGTAGTGGTCGTACAGGCGATGTCGGGCTGCTACGCGTTCGTCGACGCGCTCCGAGGACTCCGCGAGCTCGGCCGCATAGGCGCGCAGAAGATCGTGGAAGGCGTACCGGCCGGGCATGTGCTCGGCCAGCAGGTGGAGCCGGGTCAACTCCCGCAGTCGCGCCGTGACGGCCGCGGTCGACGCGCCGGTGAGCGCCGCGGCCGCGGCGGCGGTCAGGTCCGGGCCCGGATGCAGCCCCAGCAGGGTGAACAGCCGGGCTGCGTCCTGCCCTAGGGCCAGGTACGACCAGGAGAAGACGCGCCGGGCGTCACCGTCGGCCAACGCGTCCAGCCTCGCCTCGGCTGAGTGCAGTTCTGCCGCGATGGCACCGAGCGGAAACGTGGGATGGGTGGCGACGCGCGCCGCCACTATCGACAGTGCCAACGGGAGCTGGCCAGCGGCCTCGATGATGTCGGCCACCGCGGTCGGCTCGGAGGCGAGCCGGCTGGCCCCGAGCCGCCTGGCGAGCAGGCTCATCGACTCCTCGGCTGTGAGCACGCCCAGTGTCAACGGCGTGGCGCACTCGGCGGCGATCAGGCCGTCGAGCCGGTCGCGGCTGGTCACCACGACCATGCAGCCGCCGGCTCCGGGCAGCAGGGCCCGAACCTGGGCGGAGTCGCGAGCGTTATCGAGTACCAGGAGCATCCGACGCGAGGCCAGCAGGCTGCGGTAGAGACCAGTCCGGGCTTCCATGCCGGAGGGTATCCGGGCGTGGGGTACGCCGAGCGCTTCGAGGAAGCCGGACAGGGCGTCTGGCGGGGACACCACGCCGGCTTCGTCGTACCCACGAAGGTTCACATAGAGGTGCCCGTCTGGGAAGCGGTCGGCGACCCGGTGCGCCCAGTGCAACGCCAGGGCGGTCTTGCCGACGCCAGCCATGCCTGACACCGCCGAGATGACCACGCTCGTCGGTCCCTGCGCCCCGTCGTGCAGGAGCGCGTCGAGGCTCGCCAGCTCGGCGTTGCGGCCGACGAACTCGGGCACCGCACGTGGCAACTGCTCGGGGCGCTGGATGAGCGGCCCCGGCCCCGTGCGCGACGCCGGCCCGTCCGCCCCCGTTGGCGGTTGCCCTGCCAGTTCCGGGCGGTGATGCAGGATGTCGTCGTACAACTTGATGAGTTCCGGCGCGGGATCGAGGCCGGTCTCCTCCGCCAGCACCTGCCGAGCCTGGCGGAAGGCCTCCAGTGCGCCTGCCGCGTCTCCGATGCGGTACAGGCCCACCATCAGCTGGCCCCACGCCCGCTGCCGCAGCGGATGCCGGTCAAGCAGGCCGCGCAACCGGTGCACCACGTCGGCCGAAGCGCCGAGCGCCAGCACCGCCTCGGCGTAGTCCTCCTCGACGAGCAACCGGCGCTCCTCCAACTGCGCCACCCGCCGAGCTAGCGCCGGGCGCAGGGGCAGGTCGGACAGCGCAGCCCCCCGCCACAGGCCCACCGCGGCGGAAAGCTCGGCCTGGGCCCGGTCCACATTCGAAGCGGCGAGCGCTTCGCGGCCCCGCGCCGCCGCAGCGTCGAACAGGTCCAGGTCCCGTTCGCCTGGGCCCACCCGCAGCAGGTAGCCGCCGGCCGCAGCGGTTATCCCATCCCAGGGCGCCCCGCCGCCCAGCGACCGCCGCAACCCGCGCACATAGGTGCGTAGGTTCGCAGCCGCCGACGCCGGCTCTTCGTCGCCCCACAGCATCGCAGTCAACTCGTTGGTGCCGACAACCTCGTTCGGGCGCAGCAGCAGGGTGGCCAACAGGAGACGCTGCTTCACCGAGCCCAGCGGCACCGGCTGGCCTTCGTGGTACACCCGGAACGGGCCAAGTAGTTCGAAACGCAACCAGGCACCTCACATGTGGGCGCTGCCATCTGTCACCAGGCGCACAACACCCGGATGCCGCGGGCGAGTAGATGATCTATACGCCAGTTGTGCGGCGGTTGTACGGGCCCCACCGTACCGTTTCACCCGTCCTCCACGCCCGTCCGAGAGCACCTCCCACGCCCTGGCTGCCCAACGACGGCGCGTAGCCAAACGGGACCGATTGTCCACACCCTGCTTCAAGAGCATCAGATTCACCGAAGTCCAGGACTGGTGCGCTACTGACGGCTGTCGCAGTGGCGTTCGCAGCGATGGTCGTGACAGCAGGTCCGCCGACTGCGTCAAGGCCATCCAGGGGATCGCGAGCGTCATCTCGATCACCAACCCGGCCCACCCGCTGGGCCACCACCCTTGGCCCCAGATTGACCCTCAACCAAAGGAGATGCATGTCCTCGCTCCACTCCATCCGTCGCATGCTGAATAAGGCTGCTGTCCCCGTCGTCGGCGCCGCGTTGGCCATGGGCATCAACGTCGCCATCGCCACGCCGGCTGCGGCCAGCGGCTCCTACACCGGCAGGGCGTACGTCTACGGCAGCGGCGCGGTGTCTGACGACTTCGATGACGAGGGCGTCGTCAACGTCACTACGCACCGCAACTCGAACGTCGCCTGTCTGTGGCAAACCATTCTCTGGGCAAATGGTTACCTGCCCTCGTCCGGGATCGACGGCGTCTTCGGCGACCAGACCGATGCCGCGACGAGGAATTTCCAGCGCGACAAGAGCCTCGTCGCGGACGGCTCGGCAGGCCGGAACAGCTGGACGAAGGCTGGCGACAGGCTGGTGCAGCACGACAACCAGAACGGGTGGCTGTATGTGGTGTACCGCGGGGCAACGGGTTCCAGGAGCCCGTACAGCTCGCACGAATTCGTCTTGCAGCGTTCGCCCGACGGCAACTTCAGGTTCTACCCGCCTCAGGGCGGCGGCCCTTATTGGGCCGCCTACAACTCCCGCACCTGCTGACCTCGCCTAGCTAAGCCACGGCAATCCGGACGTCGTGGGGTCGGCGGGCCCGCTGGCCCCGCGACGTCCGGATTCCGACGCACTTAGTACTCCAACGTCACTTGACTGCCGCGTCGGGTCAGGCGCGGTTGTGTGCCCCTGGGCGCGGTTACTGCCCCCCGTGCCGACAGCAAGGGCGGCGCGTCGCCGGGGGGTGTTCGGCAACGGCGCGTGGTGCAGCCGTCGGCCGTCCGGGCCAACCCGACCGCGTGATGGCCTTCCTTGCCGACGTCCAACCCGAGGAAGACGCCGTACCCGCCGTTCACCAGACCCGCCTCCACGCATCGTTCGTGGCCTCGGCCGCTGGTCAGGCGTCGGACTGCCGGCAGCCACGTTACGAAGAGACCTACCCCAACACGGGTGGCCGTGTCCCTATCAGCGGTCCGCCGACGCCACTCGACCCGGCGAAAACACCCCCGGATCATCCGAGAGACAGGGGCAGGAAGTCATACCGGGCCGAGCGACCGAGGGTCCCCGGCTGGGGACGATCAAAAAGGTAACGGGACGGGTGGTTCGCGAAGCAACTGGCTGTCCGCGTTGCACATCTCTCTACGGCGCAGGGCGCCGCTGCTCAGCGACATAGAGCCAGCAGGCTGCAGGTGGATTGGATCGTGTTCTAGCGTGATCGCGCGTCGCTGCGGTCATTGGCACCCGACCAGCGGCAGAAGCGAATGCCGACATGTGCCGGTGTCGCCACTGCCGCAAGCCGAAACCGACCCGCGGACGATCCGCTAACCCTCCGGCAAGTCCCACAATGCAGTGATCGTGAAGCTGTAGTCGATCGCCCTCGCCAAGGCGATCCCTTGCCGGCCCAGGTCGGCCCGATCAGCCCATCCAGCCAAGGCGTCCAGGACGCCGACCAGGTCACGCTGCACGCCCATCAGCAACTGCGGCAGCGCTTGACGCGGGAGGTCGATATGAAGCCCGGCCCAGCGGCCATCATGACGGTCCGGGCCGCCGTCCTGCCACACCCGCAGGTCCTCACCAACCGCCTCTATCTCAGGGCCCGGGTCGTGACCCAGCCACGGCGAGCCGCCATTGAGTGCCTGCGCCCAATCCCGCCAGTCCTCCGATCCGGCACAACAGCCCGGCACCACGACCCTTCCGGTGCTGGGGTCAGCCACCCGCAGGCCACCGGCGATGATTAGTAGCTCCTCGGCAGCACGGCATCCACGACCTCATCGCGGCCGCTAGGAGGCAGCACCTCGATCCGAGCAGCCAGAGCGGCCAAGAAAAGCCGTACTGGGTCAGGCGCGCCAGCACCTTGCTCGCCACCAGCAACGCTCGAATGGGCCAGGCGCCGATGCCCATCTACACGGAGGTGACAACCCTCGTCGATCAGGACCTGTACTCACGGCACGGCTACGTTCCCCTCGAACCGTTCACTCTCCCCGACGGCAGCCCTACCTACCCCATGTGGCGCGCCCCAGGCCAGCGCCGACCCCGCCACCGTTCATCTACCCCACCCGCCCGCCCGGACCAGCGCGGCCCCGCCTTGAATGACCTTCCGATCCGGCTCATCCTCGACACCTCCGCCATCCTCGCGTTCACCGAGGGCTCGACCGCCGTGGGCGAAGCGATCGCCACGGTGGCCAGCGAGAAAGCCCTCTTCGGGCTACCCGTGATGTGCCTGGCCGAGGCAGCCCGATCAGTCGTCGACACCGACCGGCTCGACCTCCTGGTCAACCATCCGGCCGCCGCGGTGCTGACCGTTGACCCGCTCCAGTGGAAAGCCCTCGCCGCCACCCACCGCGCGGTGGGCCGGCTCGACACCGCGGACGCTCTACTCGCGGCTGCGGGCAACGACTGCAGGATTTTGTCCGATCAGCCCGGGCAGTAGCGGGTCCGACCTAGACAGGCGACCTGTTAGCTCGACGAGTGGCAGGAGTTCGTCCGTTCGCCTGGCCGAGGCTGCGACCACCGGCTGCGTAGGGATCGAAGCCCCGGTGCTGCTCGCGGTCTGTCGGGGACTGCACCGTCCTGACGGGCAGCCAGGCCGGTGGACGGGGCTGTCCGACGAAGCAATCGAGTCACCGCAGCCTGGCCGCAAGGGGCCGACCGGGCTGCTCGTGCGAGCGCGGCAGCGGTGCGGGCGCGGCGGTCGCCGCTGGGAGGGCCTCGAGGGTGTCGACGAAGCGGTCGACGTGCCTGCCGTTGATCAAAGCGGCGTTCGACATGAACACCTCTCGATCGCTACTCGTCCATACGGTATGTATGCTGGCTGACCGAAATCTGCCCCTCCAACTCTCATGCCATCCCACCCATTCACCCTGGGTGACGCTGGCCAGATCGGAGTGACATGGGCTGCTCACACGCTCAGGGCTGTCCGCTCTTCCCGCTGCTCAACGCGAGCTTGAGCGTCTGGCGCAACTACTACTGCGACAGTGCGGAGGGTTGGCTGACGTGTGCTCGGTACCAGATGTACAGGACAGGCCAGCTCGTGCCGATCACGCTCCTGCCGAATGGAGTCGACGCGTTCAGGCCCGCACCCGCGGCCGTACCCAGGTCCACTCAAGCGGTGAACGCACGCCCGTGGACATCAGCAACATCGCGAGAGGTATCGGATGGATTACCGGCTGTGGAAAGCGCAGGTGCTACGGAGCCGACTCCACCGGTAAATCACCCGGATCGGTCAGGCGCGCGAGACAAGGTCAGCGATGCATGGGTGCTTGCCGTCGCCGATGATGCGAAAGGGCGCGGCGGTGAACGGCTGCACTTGTGGGTGACGAGCCAGGAGAAGCGGTGGGATGCTCCCTTTCCCATCCCGCAGCCAGGGGAGCCTTCTCACGCCGACGGACCGGTGGTGGTCGCCGTCGCCTGGTTCGAGCCAGCCAGCGCCGCGTGGACGGAAACCCTCACGGGCTCACGGTGCGAGGCGCAGGTGGAGGCGGCGATCTTGTTGGGCCTGCCGCGCTGGACATCGGCGACACATCCGGCGAGGGTGACCACCTGGGGTGTGGATCTGCACGCTACGGGTCTCGGGTTGCATGACCCGACCGGTCACGTATTCGCCTACGGCGTCAACGAGATACCGTCCACTTGGACGACCGCCGCGAGGGCGCTGGGCGCCGTCGCCGCCGTCTACGGAGTTGGTCCCCGGCAGCGGGCAGGGCACCCCAAGCCGCTTCCGGCTCAACGGCTCACCGAGGCGCGACGCGACGGAACCGTCGCCGCCGCATGGATACCTCTGCTCGAGTGACAGGCCGAGGCCGCCCCTTTGCCCGGCCAGCGTGCCGCATCTCGCGGTCGTCGTCCGTGGTATACGCGTGCTGAAGACGTGTTCACGTGGATGAGGCCCTGTACCGTGCCAAACTCGGTGCAGGGTCCGTGAACTCGGGTTTCGTTGATCCGATTATGCCGCCCGCTGGTACTCGTGATGACGCCGCTGAGGACTCGGCGGCGCCGTATCGGCGCGTTGATCGGGATGACCACGGCCCGGTCGTGGTTCGGTGGGTCCTGGGCGAGGCTCTGGGGTGGACGATGCTTGTTGAAGTGCGCGGCGTATCCCGTCGAGCACGGCGTCGGCGTGACGTTCGTTGTAGATCAGGAGTCGGTCGGTGCACCCATGCCGGACGCTGCGGATAAACCGTTCTGCGTTACAGTTCCCCCGAGGGGCTTGGGGAGGGATCTTCACCAGTCAACGCCGTCGGCGGCGAACACAACGTCGAAGCATCGGGTGAACTTCGCGTCCCGATCGCGGATCAGGAACCGGAACGACGTGACTCGGTCGCCGAGATCCATCACCAGGTTGCGGGCTTGCCGGGTGGTCCAGGCCGCAGTCGGATGCGCCGTGGCACCGAGAACGTGCACCCGGCGGCTTGCGACCTCCATTACGAACAGCACGTGCAGCTTTTCATCTAACTTCGGCCGCTGGTGGTTCCTGGTAGTCCCTTGTAGATGCCGGCGTTTCGGGCTCGACGTGAGGACGGCCGCCGCTGATGATCCTCCGGTTCCTGGCAAGAACACGAAGATCAAGCGGTGGCCGGCATCAGCAACGCCGCAAGTGCCCTGACCACGAACGTTCACGGTGCCGGGTCAGACTGCATGGGTGGCGGGTTGGCCCCAGCGTCGTTGTCGTTCGCTGCGAATGTGGGCGCGTTCACGACGTGGGCGGTCAGGACGTCGGGGTGGCGGGCGTTGGCGTTGCGCCAGCGCAGGTAGGCCTGCAGTTTCCAGGTCAGCACCGGGTGGTTGGGCCGGCGATCACGAAGGTATGCAGCGGCCCGAACTGAGCCTCGATCGGGTTGGCCCAGCAGGCATAGGTCGGGGTGAAGCAGAGTTCGACCTTGTTCCGGGCCGCCCACCTGCGGATCCTGGTGCTTTGTGCGCGGACAGGTTGTCCAGGATGACGTAGATCGACGCCCCGTCCGGGCGCGCGGCGCGGATCGACTTGAGCGCGGCGAGGGTGTTCGCGGCGCTCTTACGGAGCCGGGCGACGCCCCAGAGTTGTCGTCGCCGACGCTGTAGCAGCCGTGGAACTGCCGGACCCCGTGCAGCTTGTGGTAGTTCGCGGGCAGTCGGTGGCGGGTGCCCGGCCGGCGCCCACCCTGTGCCGACCTGAGTTCCGCACCACCCTGACCACCCTGAACATGCGCCCGCCGATGGAGCGCCGTACCACAACGGCGAAACCACCAGCGCGACCAGCGACACCGCCGAGACACCCAACGGTCGCGGACGAGCCGGTCACGTGAACAGCTGCGTGGGAATGGCCAGCCAACGTACCTGGTCTCACCTCGCCCGCACCGAAGGCGGTAGGCGTCACGTGGGAACCATTCGTGACGCCGGCGCGACAGACGTCCGATGTCGACCTCGCGACTCACCTCTGCGCGGACGTTCGGCTGGCCAAGTCGGCGACTATCCCGTCGAACTATGCGGCCACCGACGCGCTCGCCTGCCTGACTGCACCGGACTGCGCTTCCCGCCTGGTCTCATCCACACGGCTTCGACACGTCCGCTGATCCACAACGCTTCCGGTGGCCGGAGGCGTAGGGCGCGCCGGCATGGAATCTGCCGGCCGCGCAGCGCGAACGCTCGGCGCGCGGCGACAACCGGGGCGCGGGGCTGACCCGGCGCCAGTCGGGCGAACCAGACGGCCGACGCAGACGCGCCATCGGCCACGGGCAACGGGCGTCCGACCGCCCGAGGCCGTAGTAGGGCGTGTCCAGCCGTTGATCAAAACGGCGTTCGACATGATCACCTTGCGATCGCTATTCATGCATACGGTATGTATGCTTGCTGACCGAGACCTGCCTCTCCAGCTCATGCCATCTCGCCCAATCGCGGGTGACGCTGGCCAGATCGGAGTGACATGGGCTGCTTACACGTTCGGGAGTGCCCCCTCTTCCCGCTGCTCAACGCAAGCTTGCGCGAATGGCGTAACTACTACTGCGACAGCGCGGAGGGTTGGCGGACGTGCGCTCGGTATGAGCGGTCCCGGACGGGGCAGCTCGTGCCGATCACGCTCCTGCCGAATGGAGCCGACGCGCTGCACCTGAGAGGCATGCCCGCCGCTGACCGGTCGGACACGGCCAGCCAGGCATCCCCGTCACGGCTCATTCCGGGGCCCTCACAGCGGTTCGAGCCGGTGCCGGCCCGGGAGCCCGACCCGGCACCGGTGCCCACCCAAGGCCCGAACGCCGAACCAGGCCCGCAGGACCCCCACCCCTCCGAAACCCCATCGACCCCACCGGCGCCCCGGCGGATCGGATGGTGGACCCGACTCACAGATTGGCTTGCGACCTCCGCATGACTGGATACTGGCCGTGGTGGGCGGGGGCCGCCGGGCTCGCCCTCACCACCATCAACTACGCCGTGACGACCGATCGATCCTTCGGGGTCTCCGGTGCGTGGGACCGTGTGCTGCACTGGCGCGCAGAACGCCGTGTCGAACGGGTGAACGCCCAGTTCGCCGACGAACATGTCCTCGCCGACGCTCTCGCCGTGGCCACCGCCGACCACTTCGGAGCCGGTTCGCCTGCGCCTGCCGCGCCTCGCGCTCCGCACGCAGACGCACCGACACCGGGACAGCAGGTGCGGCCGCCGACGGCGGTGAGCTCCTCCGTGGCGAGCATGCTCCCGGCACCCTTGGTCAGCCAGGCCGCCCTGCTTCTGTCAATCTTCGTCGGCGGGTGGGTAGCGTCCGTTACCGCCGGCAGATTCCAGCTCCGCCTCGACATGGGCGACGCCTTCGGCCGGATCGTGACCGACAAGCCGATCGCAATGATCGGCGCACTGTTCGTCGGCGGTGTGCTCGTCGGCTTCGGCACCCGTCTCGCCGGAGGGTGCAGCAGCGGTCACGGGCTCAACGGCTGCGGCCGACTACAGCCGGTCAGCATCGTCGCCACCGCCGTCTTCTTCGGCACCGGCGTCCTGGTGTCATTTCTGCTGTGGAAGGTGATCTGATGCGTACCCGGGGCGGGATACTCGTCGCCAACATCATCGCCGGGCTTGCCCTCGGCTTCACCGTCACGAACATCGGCTTCGCTGACTACGCCGAACTGAACCGCATGTTCACCTTCCAGGATCCCCGCATGTTCCTGGCCTTCGTCGGCGCCGTAGCGATCATCGTCGTGGTGTTCGCGGTACTGCGTGTCCGTCGCACCCCGGGACGCATCCACGCCGGCGTGATCCCCGGCGCGGTGCTGTTCGGTACCGGCTGGGCGATCTCGGGTGGCTGTCCGGCGATCCCGATCGTGCAGGTCGCCAGCGGGTACCTTCCTGCCCTGGTCACGATCGCCGGCGTTGTCGTCGGCATCCGGCTCTGCCGCTGGGCCAACACGAGGTACTTCCACCTCGACAGCGGGTCCTGCGAGCGGTAGCCGCGCCCAGGAACCGCGAGGCGGTCAAGAACGCCAGGAAGGGCGCTTAGCCAGGCGCCACGAGGCTGATCCCCGACGCCGGCCAAGCCCAGCTGTGGGGGATCACGGGCCCCCGGTGACCGCTCGGCTTCTGCGGCGCCCGGCGGGGTGATGGGCGCGGCGGCCGCGCCATGCTCACCGGTCTCGGCATACAGGTCTTGGGCGGTCGTTCGTTCCAGCCGTAGGGCGATGTCATCACGAGCGGCCCCGAGCGCCGTCAACGACGTCCCCATGGCTGCAACCGGCATCTACGGGCTACCACCATCGGTCTCTACGTCTCGCCGTATCAATCCGGGTGGAACGCCCTCCGCCGCCCTTGCGCACTCACGTCGACAAAGCCGCGCGCGTCCTGCAGGTCAATCCGCCAACGCCGCCTGATCAGCGGCAGATTGGTGCACGGACCTCTGCGACCGCGTCGGCAAGGGCTTCCACTCCTTCTGTGATGGCGCGTTCGGTGAGGGTGGCGTAGCCGAAGATCAGCCCGCCGGGTCGGGCGGGGCTGAGGCGGTACCGGGAGACGCCTTGCACGACCAGTCCGTGCCGGGCGGCGGCAGCCACGACCGCGGCCTCGTCGAGGTCGTACGGGAGCCAGGTTACGACGTGTTGGCCCGCCGCGACACCGACCGGTTTCAGTTCGGGCAGCCGTGTGCGCAGCGCGGCCAGGAGTGCGTCGCGGCGGCGGCGGTAGACCGGGCGCATGCGCCGCAGGTGCCGGTCGAACTCGCCGCGGGTGAGGAAGTCGGCGAAGGTCAGTTGGTCGATGACGGGAGAGCCACGGTCGGCCAGAACCTTGGCCGCCGCGATTTCGTCGACCAGGTGTGACGGCGCCAGCAGCCAGCCGAGGCGCAGCCCTGGCGCCAGGGTCTTGCTCGCGGTGCCGCAGTACACGACGGTGTCGGGTGCCAGCCCCTGCATGGCGCCGACGGGCGAGCGGTCGTAGCGGTACTCCGCGTCGTAGTCGTCCTCGATCACCACGGCGCGTCGACGCTGCGCCCAGCCGATCACCCGGGCCCGCGCGGAGGCCGACAGGACCCCGCCGGTGGGCCACTGGTGCGAGGGCGTCAGCACGACGGCGTCCGCGTCGGTCTGTTCGAGCCTCTCGACGAGAATGCCGTCCGGCCCGACCGGGACGCCGATCACCTCCAGGCCGGCGGAGGCCGCGACGAGGCGGGCGTCGTCGTCCGCGGATGGGTCCTCGACGGCCAGCCGACGGGCACCGCGCGCCGCGAGCACCTGGATCAGCAACGCGACGCCCTGGCCGTAGCCACTGCAGATCACGACGTTCTCCGGGCGGGCCGACGTGCCGCGGACCCGGTTGAGGTAGTCGGTCAGGGCCGCGTGCAGTTCGGGCACGCCACGCCCGTCGAGGTAGGCGAAGCGCTCGTTCGGCGTGGTTGTGAGGACCGTGCGCACCGAACGCAGCCAGGCGGCCCGGGGGAACGACGACACGTCGGTGCGGCCATACCCGAAGTCGATCCGGGCCACCGGCCGATCCCTGGCGCGGCGATCCGCTGGCGGCGGAACCGGCTCGACCGCGACCTGGGTGTAGCCGCCAGCCCGACTGGTGAGGTAGCCCTCGGCGACGAGTTGCTGGTAGGCCTCGACCACGACGCCGCGTGACACTCCCAGATCGGCTGCGATGGTGCGGGTGGGTGGCAGCGACGCCCCAAGACGCAACCGGCCGGCCCGGATGCTGCCCCGGATCGAGGCGGCGATCTGCCGGTGCAGCGGTTCGGCCGCGGACCGGTCGACATCGATGAGCAGGTCCTCCGCCGTGCTCGAATTGGTCCTGGTTCGGCCCATGCAATCGGACCTTACCGGGTGTACCGATCTCCGTCAGGCTCAGACGTATGACGACAGCGACCAGCCCCCGCTTCGACGGCCGCCTCCTCACCCCGGGCGACCCGGGTTACGACGCGGCCCGCACCGTCTGGAACGCCATGATCGACCGCCGCCCGCAGATGATCGTGCGGGCCGCGAGCGTCACCGACGTGGTGACCGCGGTGCGCCTGGCCCGCGAACTCGACCTGGAGATCGGCGTGCGCTGCGGCGGGCACAACGTGGCCGGCCTCGCCGTCCCGGTGAACGGCCTGATGATCGACCTGACCTCGTTGAACGGCGTTCGGGTCGACCCGATCCGGCGACGCGCCCGGGTCCAGGGCGGCGCGCTGCTCGGCGCACTCGACCGGGCGTCGCAGCCATACGGCCTCGCCACGACCGCGGGTAACGTCTCGCACACCGGGGTCGGCGGCCTGACCCTTGGCGGCGGCATGGGCTGGCTCGCCCGCCAACACGGGTTGGCCTGCGACAACGTCGTTTCCTACACGATGGTCACCGCCGACGGGGAGGTTGTGACCGCGAGCCGAACCGAGAACCGCGACCTCTACTGGGGCCTGCGCGGCGGGGGCGGCAACTTCGGCATCGTCACCGGCTTCGACTTCCAACTGCACCACACCGGAACGCAGACCCTGGTCGCCGAGTTCGACTTCCGCGCCGAGGACGCCGTGCCGGTGCTCGAAGGCTGGCGGGACCTCAACGCCGTCGCGCCGCCGCAGGCCACCTTCACCGCCGATGTCCACAGCACGGGAAGCGGCCCTGTCGCCACCGTCGGCTTCGTATGGGTCGGCGATCCTGCACGGGGTCACCGGTTGCTGCCGGCGATGCGCGCGCTCGGGCGCCCGGTCGCCGAGCGGGTCACCACCCCGTCATACCTCGAACTCCAGCAACGCGACGACACCACCGGCGGCCACGCCTACCGCCGGTACTCCAGCGCGCACTACCTGCGGCAGTTCCCCACCGCCGCGATCGAGGCGTTCCTGCTGCGCGGCGCGTCGGACCTGCACGCCGGCGCCTACCTGCCCGGCGTCGGCCTGCAGGCGCACGGCGGCGCCATCGCCGACGTCGCGGACGCCGACGCCGCGTTCAGCCACCGCGGCACCACGTTCGAGTTCGGCGCCGGCTGTCGCTGGACCGAGCCATCCGAAGACGACACCTGGATGGCAGCGGCTCGCAGTGCCGGAGCCGCGCTCGACCCGTACGCCGACGGCGCCTACGTCAACTCGCTCGCCGCCGACGAGGGGCAACGCGGCGTACGCCGTGCATACCCGGCCGCCAAGCTCGCCAGGCTCACCGCCCTCAAAAACATTTGGGACCCGCACAACGTCTTCCACCTCAACCACAACATCCGCCCAGCGACGCATGAGCCGACATTCGAGAATGCCGACAGATCGAACGGGTGCTCATAACCTCCACCGCCCCCACAGGCCAGCTCAGCACCCACAGCCAGAAGCGCAGCCAGCTGCTCCGGCCCGGCCCGGCCTGGCCGCAGCGGCTGCCGGTGCCGTCACCGTGACGGCCGTCGCGGCCATCGCCATGGCTGTCGGTGTCGATTTCGAGCTGCCCGACGGCGGCGAGCCGAGTCCGCTAATCGGCTCCGAACGCGCGGGTGGCGGGGTCCACGCTGCCGGCCACCCGTGGGCCCTGGCTTGCACAATGAACCGGCGCGCCGACTGGCCGCAGCCAGCAACGGATGTTCGCGTGGATCGATAGCGGCGTCGAGGCGCCCGGCGTCTACGGCGCCTGCGGGTGTTTGACCAGTCGATGCGGGCCTGGCCCGCGGGCGCCCAGCTTGTCGTCCGGATTGATCAATTCGCACTGGTCGAGGGACAGACAGCCGCACCCGATGCACTCGGTGAACAAGTCGCGCATGCGTTCCAGTTGCCGGATCCGGGCGTTGAGTTCGGCGCTCCAGCATTCGGACGCGCGTATCCAGAACTCGCGCGTCGGTGTCTGTCCCTCGGGCAGCAGGGCGAGGACGCTGCCGATCGCCGCCAGCGGGATTCCGACGGTCTGCGAGGCCCGGATGAAGGCCACCTGGCGAAGGGTGGCGCGGCTGTAGCGGCGTTGGTTGCCGACGGTGCGCCGGCTGCGGATGAGGCCCTGGCGTTCGTAGAAGCGCAGCGCCGAGGCGGTCACGCCGCTACGGTCGGCCAGTTCACCGATCGTAAGTTCGTCGGCATCGGGTGCGAGCGATGTCACGGCCGACACGGTACTTGACTTGAACATTTGTTCAAGTTCGAGAGTGTGCCGGGCGCCGTTGCCAGATCGGCCGGAATCGGCGCGCGTACGCCACGAACCACTGGAGCGGTCAATGAGTACACAGAGATCAGTGTTGGTCACCGGTGCCACCGGCAACGTCGGTCGGCACGTTGTTAACAGGCTGCTGGAGTTGGGCGCTGACGTCCGAGCACTGGTCCGCGAACCGGACGCAGCGAGGCTGCCCGCCGGTGTTGCCGTCGCCGCCGGTGACCTGACCAGACCGGACACGCTTGACGCCGCCCTGGCCGGGGTCGACTCGGTTTTCCTCGTGTGGCCCGGCGTGTCGACCGCGGTCGCACCAGCAACCGTGGAGCGGCTTTCGGAGTACGCCCGCCGGGTCGTTTACCTGTCCGCGATGGGCGGGCGGGATGGCGAACGCCCAGGCGGCTTCTGGGGTGAGATCGAGGGTCTGATCGAGCGGACCAGGCTGGAGTGGACGTTCCTTCGGGCGAGCGGATTCGCGGCCAACACGCTTGGCTGGGCTGAGCAAATCCGCATTCGAGGGACCGTGCGGTGGCCGTTCGGACACGCCCGCCGGTCGCTGGTACACGAGAAGGACCTGGCCGCGGTGGCCGCGCTGGCGCTGACCGAGGATCGGCACGTTGGGGCGGCGTACACCCTCACCGGGCCTGAGGCCGTCAGCCAACGGGAGCAGGTGCGGCTCATCGGGACGGCGATCGACCGCGACCTCCGGTGGGAGGAGCAGCCTCGCGCCGAGGCGCGCGAGTCTCTGCTAGCCGCGTGGGGCGATCCGTCGTTCGTGGACATGGCGCTTAACGGGTGGGCCGCGATGATTGACGTGCCGGAGCCGGTCACCACGACCGTTGATCGGGTTGCCGGAGTTCCGGCCCGCACATTCCGGCAGTGGGCCCTCGACCACGCAGCGGACTTCCGCTAGTCGCCCACCAGCCTCCAGTTCAACCGATCAGGTTTCGAGGAATCAGCATGCAGACATCGACCGTGGACCCCGTCGCGGCACTATTTCGCCCGTTGACCGTGGGTCGACTCACCGTGCCGAACCGGATCGTGATGGCGTCCATGACGCGGACCCGCTAACCGGATGGCGTACCGGGCCCGACGTCGTGACGTACTACTTCGAACACGGCTTCACCACCGGTGCGACCATTGCCGCCGCTGCCGCGGTCCTCGCCTTAATCCTCACCCCGAGCGCCCGCTCCAGCCAGTGAGCCCCTCCGTCGTTCCCGGCGGGCATCGCCTGTCGGGGACGGCGGCACCACCCCAAGCCCTCCACCTGCGTCAACCGATACAGCTCGCGGAGCGCGCCGGCCACGCGACGCCAGTCGGCCTGCGTCTCGGGCGGCCCGCCCTCCAGGTAGGTCATCACCACCAGACCATCGGCGAACAGCCGGCCGTCCATGGTCGGGATCGGCGCCGGCACGGTCAGACCTTCACGGCCGAGGTGTTGGAGAAGCTCGGTATCCCACGCGAGATCAGCGTCGCTCCTGCCGCCGGGTCGGCCGTCGTTCGAGATGGCCGCGGGCTCCCGTTGGTCCGTCCGCTGATGTTCGGCGGCGGTCGGCTCCGTTGATGTCATCTGCTGGCGTCAGGCACGGGCGGACCTCCACACTGCCAGCAGCGGACAGGGCTTGGTTAACGTCGCTCAGCGCTGCTCAATGGTTTGGCTGCTCGGCAGGATCCTTGATACGCCCACTCGTCAGCTCAGTCCGCGCAGCGGTCCTGAGGTTGCCGACACCGCAGATTGCCTGCTTGGCGGTCGTACGCCACCATGGCGTCGTGCTGGCGCAGTGGAGAAACGAGTCCGGTCGACTGCGCGTGTGGCGGGTGGGCCGCCGCCGTCTCGCCTGGCGTCCCCGGTTCCCCCAGCCGGCGCTTGGAGGCTCAGACGCCGGACCCTTCGAGATCATCGCGCTAGCCATTCTCCTGGTTCTGACTATCGGCCACGTGCTCAACTGGCTTGCCGCGCTGCTTGCCACCACGGTCGTGTGGCCGTACCGGGCGGCCTCCGGCCGCTGGCTCGTCGTGGCCTACCCGCTTCCAGCCCACCTCGGCGACGATGACCCGGGCCGCCACGACCTACATCGGCAAGGGGTAAAGGATCGCCAAGCGGCACTAGCGCTGACTCGCGAGTGGGCGAAGAACATCGAACAGCTCGGCCGCCCCTAGGGGCCCAGCGACAGTCACGCATTCCAGAAATAGAGCCGGCTTCGCACGGCCCGTCGCTTGTAAGTTCTGGGCTCCGTCCAGCGGCGTCCGTCCGGGTCTGTAACCTCGGGCTTCGATCCGTACCCGGTCCGCTGCCGGCCGTCCTCGTCTCGGGCGGTTGCTGTCGCCGTTGCTGTCGACAGGGGTTTATGGGAGGGCGCAACTCGCCCTTCGGATCCTAGAGTGGCGTCCATGTCGGGCCGGCGGGAACGCATACGCCGAGAGCTGGGTGGCTTTCTCAAGGAGTATGGCCGCAGCTCTCGATCTCGTAACGGCATGAATCCGAACGATCGCCAGTACAGTCGCAAACTGGAGACCCAGGTCAAGCGGATGCGCCCCGAGGACCTCGATCGCCTGATGCGGGACGACGAGGACGACGACCAGTAACCCGGACCGTTCAGCTTGAAGGTGCCTAACCTCAGCTTGGAAATCGGGTTGATCCGCCACAGTGAGTAGCCGTGCCGACTGGTGAACGGGCACGAAGAGTTCAGATCCCGGGTGTCGGGTACCGCTGTTTGCCGGTGTTGACCCATACGTCGGGCACGCAATGGGCACGAACCTCGGTGAGGGATGCCAACGCTCGCCTTCACCCGCCGGCTACTTTCGCCATGGTCCAAGCCCTCGACCGTCTGCTCGCCCCGCCGGTTCGACAACTCCCGCTTGACATGCCGCGTCAAGTACTTGACGATGACCGTCAAGCAACGGAGGAGGCTGTATGCCACCGAGCCACGGGGACCTTGTCGAACAGCTCGCCAGATTGATCGACATCCGCCTGCTCGACCCCCTCGAGATCCTGCTCGACGGCCACGACCGTGTCGACTCGCTGCGCGCCGTCGTCCACGAGCGGGCACGATCCTGGGCCACCACGATGCTCAGCGGCGACGACCGAGCGGCCGCTGCAGCGATCATGCGAGTGATCTCCACCCTGTATCCAGGAGATGGCCCATTCGAGCCTCCCCTGGACTGGTGGCGAAGCCCGCTCGGCCAGGTGGTTGCGCGGCGGGTGGGTCACCCCACCGCCGAGTCGGTGTCATACGCGGCGGCGGGCGCCATGCTCGGCATCACTCGCCAGGGTGTCCACGACCTGGTCTCCCGCGGCAAGCTGGCCCGTCACCCCGAGCGTGGCGTGCTCTGCGCCTCCGTCCGTGACCGATTGCTACAGGAGAGGACCAGACGTGCGTGAGACCTTCATCAGCTCTGGGACGGTGCCGATCGCAGTCCGCGACTTCGGCGGGTCCGGACGCCCGCTGCTACTTCTGCATGGCGCCGGCGGCAATCTCGCCCAGATGATGACGCTGGCTCAACACTTGCGGCCGGCCCACAGGGTGGTCACCGTTGACCTTCGAGGGCATGGGCGGTCCGGAGACGGTGCGTGGCGCTGGGACGAGGTGCTGGCCGACCTGGCCGCAGTCGCCGATGACCTGGCCCTGGCCCCTCCCGCAGTGGTCGGCGTTTCCCTCGGCGGGATGGTGGCCGCGCTCTGGGCGCAGCGCCACCCGGAGTGCCCCGGCGCGGTCAGCCTCGACGGGAACCCGACACTGGGCCGCCCGGAGCAGCTCTCCGGGATGGATCCGGAGCAGGCAGCGACGGAACTCGCCAAGCTGCGGGCCGCCTTCGATGCTGTGGCGGCGATGATGGCCGACCCGCTTGACGCCGATCAGGTGGCTGCAGCGCTGGCTGGACAGCGTGCGATGGCCCAACGGTACGGAGCCACGCCGGAAGACTGGGCGGCGGCCTTTGCGCGCAATCTGATGCCCTGCGACGACGGCCGTAGCCGGTTGCGTCCCGGTCCAGAGCTGACCGAGCAGCTGCGCAATGCAATGGAATCGCTTGATCTAATCCCCGCCTACCGGGACACTCGGTGCCCTTTGCTGCTCGTACTCGCAACCGAGGACCTACCCGAACAGCAGGCGTTCCATGAGTTGTACGCCGCCTACCGCCGCGCCACCGCCGAGCGTCTCGCCAGCCTAGACAACCCGTCACTGCGGGTGCTGCACCTCGCCGGCGCCAGCCATGCGATGGTCGCCGAACGCCCTCAAGAACTTGCCACCCTCATTACCAGCTTCCTCAGCCCGGAAGGGGTTTCCAGCCCAATCCAGTCAAGCTGAGCTTGACGCGGCGGCCCGCCCACGCGACGAGGCGTGGTGGGGATGCGGCGCGCGCAACTCGGGCAGACCCCTGGCCTGCCGGCAACGCCGGCCCGAGGGGTCGCAGAAGCTCCGGGGTCACATGGCCTCAGCCACACCCGGTTCTACGTCTGGCAGCGCCGCTACCAGGAAGAAGGACTAGCCCACTTGGCTGCGTCTGGATACCGATGCCGGGGGTGCCAGCCGCGCCACGGGCGGGAGCGGCGAGACATCCGGGGAGGCTTGGAATGCCGAGATGGCGAGCGCGGCGAAACGCCGGGAGGCGGTGACCTGGGCAGTCGGCGAGGTCGCGTGGATACCGCTGTTGGCCATGAGCACGAGGATGACGTCGTCCAGGACGAAGTCGGGGCGCAGACGGCCCGCTTCCTTGGCGCGGCGGGCCAGTTCGTCGATCGCTCTGAGCGCGTATTCGCGGCGCGCGTCGAAGTCCACCGCATTGGGAAAGGTCGAAATGAGAGCCGTGGTAAAGCCTCGGTCGCGTGCGTGCAGTTCACACATCTTCTCGATCACGAGACAGAAACCGTGCCACGGATCCGGATCGGCGAGGCCCGCGTCGACGACGGCGCGACACGCGTACATCTGTTCTGCGAATGCCTCGGTGACCAGCATCTCCTTGGTCGGAAATCGGCGGTACAGGGTGGCGGGTGCAACCCCGGCGCGCCGGGCAACCTCCCGCATCGGCACGTCCAAGCCCTCCACGGCGAAGACCGCGCGGGCGGCATCGAGGATGCGCTCGCGGTTGTCCAGGGCGTCGGAGCGGAGGGTGTGAGGCAAACGATCGGTCACTGCTCTCACTTTAGCGAGGCGGACAGCGGCGCGCGTTAGCGTCCGTGTGCATGAGGGCTTTGCAATTTTCAAAGTACGGTCCCGCGAGTGTCCTTGAGGTCTCGGGGGCACCGGAACCGCACGCCGGACCGGGCCAGATACGGGTGGCGGTTCGGGCCTCGGGTGTCAATCCGGCCGACACGTACGTCCGTGCCGGCCGATTCCAGGACTGGATTCCGCTCCGCCTGCCGCACGTGCCCGGTGTCGACGCAGCTGGCGTGGTGGATGAGGTCGGTGACGGGGTGATCACGGCTCGGGTAGGCGATGAGGTTTTCGGGATCACGGACTACGCCCAGATGGGCGGAGCGAACGCCGAATACGCCGTCTTGGCCGCCTGGGCACCGAAGCCGGCCGCTCTGAGCTGGGAGCAGGCCGGCGGCGCGGCGGGCAACATCGAGACGGCCACCCGCGTGCTCGACCGGCTGGGCGTCAAGGACGGCACCACGTTGTTGATCGAGGGCGCGGCCGGCGGGGTCGGTACGACCGCGATCCAGCTCGCGGTCGCTCGCGGCGCGGCCGTCATCGGCACGGCCAGCGACCGCAACCATGAGTTCGTCGCCTCGCTCGGGGCGATCCCGACCACCTACGGCCCCAGGCTGGCCGAGCGGGTCCACACTCTGGTGCCCGGCGGGGTGGATGTCGTACTCGACTGTGCCGGCTCTGGTTCTATACCCGACCTGGTGGACCTTGTCGCGAGCCCGGACAGGGTGGTGAGCATCGCCGACATCAACGCCGCGGCGTACGGCGTGCACCTGTCGCGCGGCTCTGGCCCCGGCGCGGACACACCGTCTCTCGAAGGAATCGCCGCCGCCGGCGAACTGGCCGAGCAGAGTCGTTTCACAGTGCCGGTCGCTGCCGTGTTCTCTCTGGAAGAGGCGGCCGCCGCGCACGAGTTGAGTGAGTCCCGCCACGCGCGAGGCAAAATCGTGCTGAAGCCCTAGGGCGCCCCCACCGAGGCTCTGTCCACCTGACCCGTGAAGGGTCAGGAACGTGCCAGGAAGATTGGAAGCACGCAGGCCACGATGTAACGGCCGGCGAAGGTCGGGCAACTCTGGCGCGCCGTTACGCTGGATAGCGCGCCGATCGCGGCATGAGCGAAGTGCTTTTTCGTTGGGCTTCGGTGATGGAGGTGGCCCTACGTCGGCCGGTGCGACGCTGTTGGGCCCAGACTGCGGGCGGGCGTCTCGCCCGCTACTGGATGACCCTGATGCCGGCCAACTCGGGTTCGTGGCCGGTGCGGTGGACCGGACAGGTCGCGGAGTTTCGCCGGCTGTCGCCTCCGGGTAGCGGATGGCTCATGAACCGCAATCTCGTGAAGGGCCTGCAGGTCGCCTGGGGGCTGCCGGAGTTCCGCGACGGGGTGCGCCACCTCATTGATCTCGATGAGGTGGCCCTGCTGCTGGCCGCGCTGTCCGTTCCGGATCATGACCATGAGGTTGAGCGCAGCCTGTTGAGCCTGCTGCGGTCCGGCCTGGACACGATCGAGATTCGGGAGGCAGTGTTGCTGCTGCTGGAGCAGGACGATGTGCGCCGACCGCTCGTCGCGGCGTTGGTGGAGCCCCTTGCGGACCGACCGGCTCAGGCTGCCGCCATTGCTTCGGCGGCCGAGGATCCCACGGTGCGGCGCGAGGTACGCGCGGTGCTGGACAGCGCCAAGGTGCGTGAGCTGATCTGGCAGACCATTGAGAACCAGGTGAGCGACGACCGGTTCGGCTTGGTCCGTCGGGCGGCGGTGTTGTTCGTGCGGCACCGCAGCGTCCGGCGCCTCGTGTGGGCCGTACGCCGGCACGGTGTTTTGCGCGAGCTACGCCGCAAACCTTGATCCACGTCAGTCGGCGCTGGTGGCGGCCCACAATGGCGAGCTTAGATCACGGCAGAACGGTGTACTGGACGGCGCTCCTCCTGGCTGGCCTTCCTGTCGGCAGGCCTTCGTGTTGCTTGGCCTTCTGCTGAGCGTCCCTCTCTGGTCGGCCCTTCGCGTCGGCGGCGTCGGTCCTGGCTGCGGGGATCTGTCTACAGGTCCATCGCGTAGACCCGGACGTGGCGGCCGGTGTCCGGTTGCACGGTCTCGCGCTCCAGCGACATGCCCAGCTTGACCATCACCCGCGCGGACGCCTCGTTGCCGACGACGTGGATACTGACCAGCCGCCGCAGGTCGAGCTCGGCACGAGTGTGGGCGACAACCGCCTGGGCCGCCTCGGTGGCCAGGCCTCGGCCCCAGTACGCGCGGCCGAGCCGCCAGCCGATCTCCACGGCCGGCATGATCTCGGGCAGGAAGGTTGGCACCGCCAGTCCGGTGAAACCGGCCAACTCGCCGGTCTCTTTGATCTCCACCGCGTACAGGCCGAAGCCGTGCTCTTCCCAGTGCCGCTGATAGTTGGTCAGACGCTCCGCGGTCGCGGCCCGGTCCAGCGTGCGGCCGTCATGGATGTAGCGCATCACCTCGGGCTGCGCGTTGACCGCGGCGAACCCGTCCAGATCATCGCTTCGCCAGCGGCGCAACAGCAGCCGCGGAGTCTCCAGGGACGTTGCATCAAGGGAGCTCGTCAGGTCAGGCACTCCCCTTCGTAGCATTTCGGCGTCTACGGGCCAAGGGATTATCCGGCCGGAAAGCTGCCGGTCAGCCGGCCAGAAAGGTGCCGATTCGGTCGCGCCAGGTGCGGACGTCCCCAGCGGTTGCCGAGACCTGCAGGTGCGCGTCTGGCAGGACCCTGGCCAGCACTTCGGCGGTGGAGACCGCATGGCCGGAATCGGTCTCCGGGCCAGGATCAGCGTGCAAGTACCGCCGCATCCTCCCCGCATGGGTCCACGACTACATCCGCGACCAGATCGAACGCCAGGAGGCAGCCTGAGCCCGCACGAGCACGAGCAAACGGCGAAGGGTCCAACTCCCTTACCGCAACGGCTTCGCCGTCTACGCCTGGGTCACCAAGCCTGACGGCAAACACACCCGCAAGCTTGATGCTGCCCTTGCCGATCGCGTTCCAGGACACCGGCAGCAGCTCGATGTAGTCGTCGCCGGACAGCGGCACCGCCGCGTATCAGCTGATCTCGATCAGCGCGAGGGTGGTGCAGACGACCGCCCATGGTCACCCCGGCGTCGAGGCGACTGTCTGGGTTCTGCGTCACCTGGTGCCCGCTCCGGTCACCATAGGTGTGGCGCGGGAGGGGCGACCCAGGGCACCTGGCGTGGTATCGCAGATCTCCAATGCGGCCGGCAACCTTGTAGCATGCGGCGGACGACGGCCGGCAGCCGGAGCGCGGCTCTGGTACGACTCGACGGGCGGCACCGCCGGGTCGGGCGGCCGCGGCGCCGGTCAGGCCGGGGCCGAGGTGAGAGAGGAACCTGCTCGGCGTGTTCCAGGAACCGGACCACATTCGGATGACCGGCGGAAAGTCAATTGGCGGGGCGTCAGGCGCCGGGCCGCCGGAGGCGTGGGACGCGGACCTGGCCAAGGCGATGCGGCACGTTGCCGTGCTGCGCACCGGGTTCTACGTTGTCGTGCTGCTGATCGCGCTCGGTGGCCAGGTGTCCGGGGCGATGGAAGGGCTCGGCATGCCGTGGTACGTCGCCCTTCCCGCGGTCGGGGCGTTGGAGCTGGGCGGCATCGTGGTGCTGGCGAACGCTGACGTACGCCGTCGGCTAGGCGAAAGGGCAATGCTGTCCCGGGTGCTGTCGGCCGGCATCGCCGCCGCCGCGGTCGCCTTCAACTGGCTGGCTCACAGTAACCACCTCGAAGGCGGTTTCTACGCGGGCATGTCGCTGCTCGGTTATCTGGTGTGGCTGATGAGCAGCGAGAATCAGCGGCGGGACCGGCTGCGCGCCAGGCAACAGCTGCCACCCACGACGCCGGGGTACGAACCGGTCGGGCACTGGTTGCGACACCCGTGGCTGACCCGCCGCGCCCGCTCGTTGGCCAAGGCCGATCCCGGCCTGGGGCTGTACGGTTCGCTCGACGCGGCCCGCGCGCAGATTCGCGCCGAGCGGCGGCAGGCGGCGCTCAGCAGGGTGTTGCGCCGCAAGATCGGCCGAGCACTGGACGCCACTACCGCGGACATCGCCGTGGCGGTGTACGACCTCGACGAGATCGCCCGACGGTTGGCCGAGCAGGCGGACTACGACGGGCTCACCGCGCTGATCGCCGCCGATCTGGCACCTGCGCGGGTGCTGGCCGGAAACCTGCCGGCTGGCGGCCGCCGCCGGCGGTGGCGTCGGGCCGGCCACCCCGACCCCGTCGCACTAGCCTCGGCCGCGCGGCTGCTCGCCAACGCCCCGGAGCGGCTGCTCGCCGACGCCCCCGAGACGCTCATGGACGCGGCTCCCGTAGCCCCTGCGGCGGACGGGACCTTCGGCGGCTCAGCGCGGCCAGAGTCAGCCGGGGACGGCGTTGAGCAGGCGGGAGATGGTGACGAGCGACCGGGATCGGAGCGGTCCCGGGCGGTGACGCCGGACCGTAGCGACCGGCAGTTCGAACGGTCCGAAGGTACGGGCCAGCTCACCTCGACCACGGATCAGCCCGACCCGCCCCCCGCCTCCGACTGGGCGGCGCTGCACGCGGAACTCGCCCCGCTCCTGCCGGCAGCTGCACCGCGCCGAACGCCGCGCAACACAACAGGCCGCTCGGCCACCAGCCGGGCGGAATCGCCGTCGACCACGGACGCGGCAGCCTCCGTCGCGGGGCCGGCCGACACCGCGCCGCCGGCAACGACCCGCCGCGTGGCACCGATGCCGCGAACCGCCGCGACGGGACGAGCAGGCGTCGCCCGAGTCGCCGACGGAGCGGGCGACCCGGGCCCGATCACGGACGTCACGCGAGAGCTACCCCTGGTGGCCGGGCGGGACCTGCCGGATCTGGTGAACACCGCGGCGATCCGCACCACACCACCCGTCGCGGCCTCCGACGCGGCGGAGAAGGCCACCGAGCACCGATCAGCGTCGCGAGGACGGCAGGCCCCGGTGAGACGACGGAAACCCGCGACCGAACTCCGAGACCGTCCCGCGTCGGTCGAACAGCCAGTCGACCGAGACCGGTCGACCCTGACGGAAAGATCCTCGACGGCCTGATAAACAAATACTTCCAGACCGCGTAGCTGAAGCCGAGGAGGTGTGTCTGGCTTCCCCGCGGCGCTTGATCATGAAGGTTCGCGCTCCTGCGGGTCGGCCCCACTTAGAGTCCTGCTATGACCGGCTCTAGCGCTTGCGGCCTACCCCGCCGAAGGCGTCGATGTCGGCGGGCCCGTCGACCTCGTCGTCGGGTCGCCACTGCGGGCACGGTACGACGCCCGGCTCCACCAGTTCCAGGCCCTCGAAGAACCCGGCGATCTGGTCGGGCGAGCGCAGCGTGTACGGGGTCGCCCCAGTGTCGTTGTAGTTCTCCTGCGCCTGCTGCATTTCCGGGCTGATCAGGCTGGTGCCGTCGTTGAGTGAGAGGAAACTGCCGCTCGGCAGCGGCGCCAGCAGTTGCCGCGTGATCGACCGGGCCGTCTCGTAGTCGGGCACGTGGCCCATAACGCCGCTGAGGATGAGTCCGATCGGCTGCTGGAAGTCGAGCGTCTTGCCGGCCTCGGCGATGACTGCGGCCGGGTCGTACAGGTCGGCGTCGAGGTAGGCGGTCTTGCCCTCGGCCGTGCTGACCAGCAGCGCGCGGGCGTGCACCAGCACCAGCGGGTCGCTGTCGACGTAGACGATCCGCGCTTCCGGCACGATCCGCTGCGCCACCTCGTGGGTGTTGTTGGCCGTCGGCAGCCCCGTGCCGACGTCGAGGAACTGGCGGACGCCCGCCTCACCGGCGAGGAACGTGATCGAGCGGACCAGGAACTGACGGGAGGCGCGGGCGACGTCGACGACGCCGGGGAAAACCTGTCGATACTGGTCGCCGGCCTCGCGGTCGACCGCGAAGTTGTCCTTGCCGCCGAGCCAGTAGTTCCAGATCCGCGCCGAATGCGGCACCGACGTGTCGATCTTCTGCTGCACGTCGACGTTGCCGGCCTCAGGCCAGCCGGACGCCTGCGAGTCCATGGTCACGACGAACCCCTCATTTCGACTGCGTACGCGAATCCGTCGCGGACAGCGATATCGGGGAAGTAGCCGCCCGCAGTCGTGCCACGGTATAGAAGGCAGGAAATTTACGCCACCACCCGGGCACTCCATCGCTCCTCAGACGGTGGCCGAGACGGGTATGCCCAAAGATGACGCACCAGGCTCTGACGTCAGCGTCGAGTGGCGGGTGATCGCGTTCGACGTGGGTGTTCAGGCGCGGCCGCGTACGAGCGGCAGGAAGACCTCGTCGACGATTTCGATGAGTACCTCGTCGGGGACCGAGGGGATGCCGCGCATCGCGTACTCGGCTCTTAACAGCATGATTGGCGTCGTCGCGACCCGGTGGTGCGCGGCTGCCGCCGGCGCCTCGCCCCGGGCCGCGGCCCGTTCGAGCATCGCGAGCCAGACGCGGTCCATGGCGTCCGCGCCGGATCGCTCGCGCATCAGGGTGAGTAGCTCCGGGTCGTCGGCCGCGGCGGCGAGGAGGCCCCGTAGCACCGCTCCGTGCGGCGAGGACCACGTCTCGTTCGCCAGCCGCAGCATCTCGAGCGCGTCGCCCCGCAGGGTGCCCGTGTCCGGATTGGGCAACGCGGCGTCGGACAGGTGGCGGTACGCCGCGATGCCCAGTGCCGCCCGATGCGGCCACCGGCGGTAGATGGCGTTCTTATTGGTCCCGGCCCGGGCGGCGACCCGGTCCATGGTCATCCCCGCGTAGCCGGACTCGCGCAGTTCCTCCGCTGCCGCGTGCAGGATCGCCCGCTCCAGTTCCTCGCCCCGGCGCCTCGTGCTCATGTTTTGTAGGGTACTGGACGTACCTTGTAAGGTACGCGAAGTACCTTACGAGCGAGGAGGACTCGATGCGCGTCTTCGGCATGAACTACGACACCGGTTTCGTGAGCGCCGGGTCCACGACCCACGAGCCGTTCGACCCCGAGACCGTGCGGCGCGACCTGCGCGTCATCCGTGAGGAGTTGCACTGCGACGCGGTGCGCATCACCGGCGGCGTCCAGGACCGGCTCGAGCTGACCGCGCGACTCGCCTCCGAAGCCGGGCTCGAGGTGTGGTACTGCCCGTTCACCAACGGCCTCGACCGCAACGGACTCATGGCGTTCGTGCTCGACGGCGCCGAGCGGGCCGAGCGGCTGCGGCGCCGTGGGTCCTCGGTCGTGTACCTCACGGGCTCCGAGATCTCCCTGTTCACCGATGGCTTCCTGCCCGGCGGTGACCTAGCCGAGCGCATGGCGCTGTTCACCGATCCAATGCGGATGCGGGAGGCGGTTCCGGTCGCGCGCGCAGCGGTTCGCGACTTTCTCGCCGAGGTGGTGCCTGCGGTGCGGGAGCGGTTCGGCGGCCTCGTCGGCTACGCGTCGATCCCGCTGGAGGACGTCGACTGGGCGCCGTTCGACATCATCGCCAGCGACGCAAGCTACCGCGACGCGACCAACGCCGGAGCGTTCCCGCAAACCCTGGCGGCGGCGGTGGGGCAGGGCAAGCCGTACGCCGCGACCGAGTTCGGCTGCTGCACGTTCCGCGGCGCGGCCGACGTCGCGGGAGGGGCGGAACCGGTGACGTACGACGAGCATGGCCGCGCCGCGAAGCTCACCGCGGGGCTGGAGCGTGACGAGGAGGGCCAGGCCCGCTACGTTGTGGACCTGCTGCGCGACTACGAGGCCGGCGGGGTGGAGGCGGCGTTCGTATACACGTTCGCGAACCGGCACCTACCGACCACCGGCGACCCGGAGCACGACTACGACCTGGCCGCGCGCGGGATCGTGCGGGTACTGCCTGACGGTTCGTGGAGGCCGAAGGCCGCGTTCCACGCCCTGGCCGAATACGGCCGCACGCGCGCGCAGGCCCTCGCGAAGTAGTCGCGCGACCTTCATCCCGCACCTCGGCCCCGCAGTACTCGTGGTCAGCGATGCGGGCGGCGTACGCTCCCGGTGTCTCGGAGCTCGACAGATGGGAAGTCTCCGTGCGTCGCTGGACGGCCATCCTGACCCTGATCGTGCTGCTCGCCGGGTGCGGTGGAGGCGGACAGGCCGACCCGCAAGCTCCAGCGCCGGTTTGGCAGAGCGCCGCGCCGACCACCCCTGCCGCGCTGACGCCTGCTGAGGCGAAGAGCCGCTACCTGGCGAGCGTGGCGCCGTACAACACCGCGTTGGAAGAGCTGGAGGACGCGGTCAACGCCGGGAAGCCGTGGCGGACGGTCCGTACGCTGGCCGCCAACGTGGCCCGGACGAACGCGGCGCACGCGGTTGAGCTGCGCGAGACGGTCTGGCCGGCGAAGGTCCGGGCGCCGATGGACGCACTCCTCAAGGAGAACGACGTCGCGTTACGGCATTGGCGGCGAGCCGGCGAATCGGCGGACGCCGACGCGCTGATGCGGGAGATCCGCGCAGCAGCGGCGAGCAGTGGAGCCAAGGAGGCCGGCAGAGTCCGCACCGCGCTCGGGCTGCCCGCCTACCGGGAAGGCTGACCGCCTGCTGCCCCGATCGAGACCGTTGCTCGGGCGCCGTGCGCAGCGGTTCTCCGCCGCGCTCGCCTGCTGCGCGGTCGCGGCGATCGCCGTCGTGGTCCCGGCGCTGGTCACGGCCGCGCTGCTGATCGTCATCCTGCTGGCGCTCAACGGGTACGAGGCCTTCGGTCGTGCGGACTCACCGGCCGCTGCCGCTCCTGCGCCTGCCCCGGGCACGGCTCACCAGCGGGAATTGAACCGCACGTCGCGGCGTACGGCGTCGGGCGCGGCGAACGCGAGCAACCGCTCGCCCTCCTCGGTCAGGTCGTGCACGTCGCGGGTGGGGATCTGGAACAGCGGCCGCACGACCAGCGTAACCGCGCCCTTGCGCCGGGTGATCTGCCAAATGGCCCGGACGAACCCGTCGACCAACACCGTCCCCGGGATGATGCCGGGCACGCCGAACACGTCGCGGCGGTCCCGGTCCTCCATGATCCGTCTGGTGTCGTCGTGGGAGACCACGATCGCGTCGAAGTCGGCGACGTAGCGCACCGGCGCCGGAGTGTCCGGGTGCGGCAGCGGGGCATCGGGCAGGTCGAGCAGCTCGGTGCCGTCCTCGTCGCGGTAGGCGACCAGCCGGCCGCCGAGCCGCTCGGTCACCTCGCGCAGCCCGCTGAGCCCCGACCAGGCCTGCATGTCCTGCACCGTCGCGGGGCCGAACGCCGCCAGATACCGCAGCACCAGGTCGTCCAGAGTGGTCCCCGGGCCGCCGCCGGCGCCCAGCCAGTGCTCGGCGCTGGTGTACGCGGGCTGCCCGACCGCGCCCCACAGCCCGTGCGGAGGCACCTGTACCAGCGGCACGCCCGCGCGCACCGCCGCGCCGAGCGCAGCGGGCTCGACGTCGGGCCAGCGTGCGCTGAGCTCCGCGCCGAGCTCCTTGATGGTGCGCGGCCGCTCCTCGACGAGGGCCCGTCCCGCGGCGGCAACCCGGCCGGGATCGGCTCCGCGCAGCCGCTCGCGCCCCGACGGGCTTAGGTGACGGTCCTGCACCGCCAGCAGAAGCGGCAGGATGTCCGTGGCGTCGCGGGCGCTGACCAGGTGCGGCGTGGCCCGCATCAGCGCGGTACGGACAGCCGCGCGGGAGGTGAGCAGTGCCGACAGGTCCTCGATCTGGAACCGCTGCAGCCGCGTCCACAGCCCGAGGTAGGGCGGGTTCGGCGCCTGGGCGGGAAGGCCCATGAGGTGCTCGATCGCCTCCAGCGAGCCCAGCGGCGAGCGCTCCAGCAGCAGCTGCCGCGCAAGCAGGGCACGATTGAGATCGCGGCGGGTCAGCATACGTGGATCATTTCACGGGGGCGTCGCCTGATGTCCCACCACGGGGCGCCTTCCCCGTCGACCGAGCCGGCGGCATGCTCCACGAGTAAACGCATGCCGCTTGAGCTGCGCGGATGGCCTTCCGACACCCGCACGGCGGACGGGAGAACCCGCGGAGAGAATGGGCCAACTCGCCCAAAGACAAAGGCGCCCGTGCTGTCAGCCGTGGGCCGTCACGAAATGACTCGATGGTCTTGCCCGCCCGGCCGACTCCCGGCCCATAGCCTGGCTTCATGACCGAATCGGACGGGCAGTCGCAGAGCGTCCGCACGGTGATCGTGGCCGGTTCCGTCAACGTCGCTGTCGCCCTGGCCAAGGTGGTTGCCGGTCTGCTCTCGGGTTCGGCGGCCGTGCTGTCGGAAGCCGCGCATTCCTTCGCCGACACCACGACCGAGGTGCTGCTGTTCGTGGCGCTGCGTCGTGGGGGCCGCCGGGCCGACCCCGCGCGCCCTTTCGGCTACGGCCGGGAGAGTTACATCTGGGCCCTCCTCGCCGCGGTCTTCACCTTCGTCAGCGGCGCCGGCTTCTCCATCACCCACGGCGTGCACGTCATCGCATCGGGCAAGGAGACGGGAGATTACCTCGTCTCATACGCGGTGCTGGTCGTCTCGTTCGTCCTGGAGTCGGTGTCCCTGATACGGACGGTGCGGCAGGTACGGCGCCGGGCCAAGCGCTGGGGCATCAGTCCAGCTAGGGTCCTGCGGCGCACGCCCAACACCGCGATCAAGGCGGTGTTCCTGGAGGACATCGCCGCCCTGATCGGTCTGGGGTTGGCCGGAGCGGGCCTGGGGCTCGCCGAGCTGACCGGTGACCCGCTTTGGGATGGCCTCGCATCGGTCGCCATCGGTGTACTGCTCCTCGTGGTGGCCACCATTCTGGCCCGCAACAACCTCGCCCTGCTCGTCGGCCGGCCAGCAAGGGAGCCGATTCAGGACGAGATTCGCCGGGAATTGGCCGCCCTGCCAAACGTGCGAGGCATCGTGGAGCTGCTGACCCTGCAGCTCGGTCCCGACGACATTCTCGTTGTTGCGAAGATCGACTTTGCCGACCAGGTCAGGGCCGCCGACGTCGAGGACGTGGCCGACGAGGCCAGACGACGGCTCACCGCGCGTAACCCGGCGATCCGGTTCGTCTTCCTCAACCCCACACGCACCGCCACGGGCCCGGAGACGCCCCCGCCATGATCCAGAACGCCCCCGCCGCGGCCGGGAACACCTCTGCCACCAGGTCATTCGCAGGCTGACGAACTCGCCGAGCGCCGCGGCCGTCCTGCCCCTCATCTCGCAGGACGGCACGCTGCACATCCTCGCGCCAGACGCACCACTCACGTCGTCATCCTGCCCACACGCACTCCCCCATGTGCGGCGGGCATCATCGGGAGCGCGCGGGGCCGCAGCGACGTGGCCGTCAACGCCGAGGGCAGCCAACCCGAGGATGACAGCATCGATCGGAACGGAAAGCGGAACGGGCATCGGGTTGAGGCCGAACTGGACTCCCGGCGAGTCGGTAGCACAAGCCATTAGCAAGCCATACGAGGACGGTCGCGACGTTCCGCGCGTGGGGAGTGGGACGGGCAACAACGATCGCGTGGCCTCGGTGGGCTGGGTGGTGATCAGCTGGGCGGAGGTGTCTAGGTCGATCGTGGTTCAGGCGATTTTGCGTCGGTAGGCGGCGATCGCGAACGCGTACGCGATGACCAGGATGCCCGCGCACCAGCCGAGAGCGACCCAGATGTCGTTGCCGACCGGCTGTCGCTCGAAGAGCGAGCGGATGGCGTTGACGATCGCGGTGACCGGCTGGTTCTCGGCGAAGGCGCGTACCGGGCCGGGCATCGTGCCGGTCGGGACGAAGGCCGAGCTGACGAATGGCAGGAACACCAGCGGGTAGGAGAAGGCGCTCGCGCCGTCGGGGGTGGACGCGGTCAGGCCCGGGATCACGGCCAGCCAGGTCAGGGCGAGAGTGAACAGGGCGAGGATCCCGGCTACGGCGAGCCAGGCGAGGATCCCGGCCGACGAGCGGAAGCCCATCACCAGCCCGACCAGCATGATGACCACGACCGAGATGGCGTTGGACACCAGCGAGGTCAGCACGTGCCCCCACAGCACCGACGACCGGGCGATCGGCATCGAGTGGAACCGTTCGAAGATGCCGCTCTTCATGTCCGTGAAGAGCCGGAACGCCGTGTACGAGATGCCGCTGGCGATCGCGATCAGCAGGACGCCGGGCATCAGATAGTTGGTGTAGTTGCCGCTGCCCGACTGGATGGCGCCACCGAACACGTATCTGAACAGCAGCAGGAACGCGATGGGCATGATCGTGACCGTGATGATGGTGTCCATGCTGCGGGTCACGTGTTTGATCGAGCGGCCGAGCATGATCGTGACGTCGTTCATCGTTTGCCCACAATCGCGAGGAAGATCTCTTCGAGGGTCGGTTGCCGTTCGATGTACTCCACCTTGGCCGGTGGCAGCAGTTCTCGCAGCTGTGCGAGGGTGCCGGAGACGATGATGGTGCCGTCGTGCAGGATGGCGATCCGGTCGGCGAGCTTCTCGGCCTCGTCCAGGTACTGCGTGGTCAGCAGGATGGTCGTGCCGCTGTGCGCGAGCTTCTGGATCACTCCCCACACCTCGAGGCGGCCCTCCGGGTCGAGGCCGGTGGTCGGCTCGTCGAGGAAGATGATCGGCGGGTCGCCGATCAGGCTCATAGCGATGTCGAGCCGGCGTCGCATGCCACCGGAGTAGGTCGCCACCCGCCGGCCGCCTGCGTCGGCCAGGCCGAACCGTTCGAGCAGGTCGTCGGCGATCGTGCGGGGATTGCCGACCCGTCGCAGCCGGCCGACCAGGACCAGGTTCTCCCGGCCGGTGAGGATCTCGTCGACCGCGGCGAACTGGCCGGTCAGGCTGATCGACTCGCGCACCCGCACTTGCTCGGCGGCGACGTCGAAGCCGTTGACGCTGGCCGTGCCGCCGTCCGGCTTGAGCAGCGTGGACAGGATGCGCACGATGGTGGTCTTGCCGGCGCCGTTGGAGCCGAGCAGCGCGAAGATGCTGCCTCGCGCAACCTCGAGGTCGACGCCCTTGAGCACCTGCACGTCTTTGTAGGACTTCTGCAACCCGCTCACCCGGATCGCCGGACTCTCTGTTGTCATGTGTCGCCTTCCTTGGGCTGGGCGTGGGTCATCGCCGGGCGGCCGCTGTGGGCTCGTCCGTGATGTTGGGACGTGTGTGATCGCCGGGCGAGCCGGTGGCTCGTCCGCGGTCCGTCAGGGGTGGATCAGATGTCGAGGTCCTCGATGGTCGGCTCGTCAACGGCGTCGAGAACCAGTTCGTACAGCTGGGCCGGAATGATCTCGCGCAGCGCGTCGAGGTCGTCGGCGATGCGCAGGTTCGAGTCGGCGGGGATGCGCGTCCAGGACTGGTTGGCACTCCAGTCGCCGACCCAGGCACGCCAGCCGGTGCGGTACTTCTCGGCGTTCGGTCCGGTGTTCACGTGCGCCTCGGAACGTTCGAGGTGGACCACGTACTTGTCGGTGCGGGTGCGGTAGACCCGATAGGTCTCGTCGCGCTCGTTGCCGGTCAGCTCCAGCTCGGCCAGCAGCATGCCGGAGAAGCGCTGTCTGCGGCCGAGCCCGGGGCCGACTCGCACGATGACCTCGTCGAATCCCTGTTGCCGTCCCTGCTCGATCTCGACGTAGCGGCGCAGCGCGGAGGCGATGGCCGCCGACAGGGTGCCGCCGGCGAGTTCCTGGGCCCGCTGGAACAGCGGCAGGTCGTCGTCGGACACGTAGATCGTTTTGTTGGGCATGACTCGACTATACGCACACCTATACGTATAGACAATGAGCGGCGACGGAGGCAGACCCTACCGCTGGTCAGCGCCGGAATTCCTACCGATGGAGTCCTGATAAACGTCCGCGTAGGTGGGCGTGTCCTTGATCAGATCGTCGGCGAAGGCGGCGACGTCGCTGCCGATGAGTTCCAGCACTCCTTTGCCGGCCGTGACGCCCTCCTCGAAGAAGTCGACGATCCCGGCGAGCAGGTTTCCGTCCGCCAGGTCGACGGGTCCGACCTTGAACAGGTATCTCTGCATCTCCTTGTAGACGATTTGGTAGTCCGGAGGGAGTGCCTTGACCCGAGCCATGTGCGCCCGCCACTGCCTCTTGCCCTCGATGATGTCCTGGATGCCCACGTCAGCCTCCCAGCCGGCCCAGTTTGCGTGCGACGGTCTTGTTCAACTGCTCGCGCCAGCGATCGCGAAAGGTCCCGGCTCCCGACCCACCAGCCAGCGCCGCGCAGAAGCCGGGGATGTCGTCACCGAGCACCTCCTGGACGCTCTGGCCGTCAGCCGACGCCTCCTCGAGCAGCCCCAGGGCGGCGTCGGCGATCGGCGTCAGGTTGCGACCGGTGAAGTCCCCATAGGCGAAAAGCTGACCCACCATTTGGTTCCACGCCGCGTGATAATCGGCCGGCAATGCCTGCGCCCGCGCCTCGAACGCCTTCCAATCTCTGGTGAGATCGCTGCCGGTGATGGTCTCCCAGAAGTTCATCTTCCGCCCTCCTTCAGCTTGTCGATGCGTGATGAGACGTACTGCCATTTCGTCCAGAACGTCGCGAGTTCGTCGCGGCCGGCATCGTTGAGCGTGTAGAACTTGCGCGGCGGGCCCACTTCGGACGGTCGCTTCGTCACGTCGACAAGACCGTTCCTCTCCAGCCGCAGCAGGATGGTGTATACCGTCCCGTCGATGACGTCGACGAAGCCGAGGTCGTTCAGCCGGCGGGTGATGGCCCACCCGTACGTCTCCTCGCGGCCGATGATCTCGAGCACGCACCCCTCGAGCGTGCCCTTGAGCATCTCCGTCAGATCTTCCATCGCACCCCCTCTCCTCTCCGGCGACATCTCGGTACCTCGTGCTACCAGGTACCGGTACACAGTAACACCGGATACCGGTATGCGGTAGTGCCGAGTACCGGCCGGAGGTCAGAGCCAGTTGCGGCGTTCGACGCTGTGGCGCAGGGCCCCGCCGACGGCGACCAGCCAGCGCGCTCATGACGGGCGGCCGGAACGCCGCTCGTCGATGTCCGTCGAATGCACCGCAGCGAAGCTCGGCGACGGCCGCGTGACCTCTTCGCTGCGGTGACCACTTAGCCGGGCTGCACCCAGTCTGCCCCCAACGCAGGGCCGAGCCGCCCCAGCCCGGTCGTTACCGCTTGACCTGCTCGCACTCCCCCACCAGGCCAGATAGACAGCAGTTGCCGTCTGGTCAAAGTTGTTGAGCACTCCGTGGGAAACAGGGTCGCTGCACCGACCCTGACCTGCGTGAACAAGAAGCCGCAGGCAGGATCGGGTGCAGTTGAGCGCCCTTCGATGGTGTTCGTCGTCGTCGCCGGGGTCGTCGTCATGGGCTGGGTTGAGTGCCTGAAACTCCAGGATGCGGGGCCTAGCCCGTCGCTGGGCCCTGCACGTACGCCCTCGACCAGTCCTGGCATATCGCGTTCCTGTTCATCAGCGCGGTGATCATCACGCTCTGGACAGTGGGCACAGCGAAGCCCCGGCACCTTGAGGTGCCGGGGTTCGCTGTGGCTGTGCCACGCAGAGGTCGGTTCAGGCGGGAATGACGCCTCGACCGTCGGGTACGCGAGCATCGCCACGGGTGATCCGACGTGCGCGAGAAGGGAGCCCGCGATGAAGGGCAAGATCCTGACAGGGTTGAAGAAGAAAGCGCGGCAGATCATGGTGACCCGCCGCGGCAGGAACAACGTGATCACCAAGCCGGGCAAGGCGACAAGGCCCGGCAGGCGCTATCAGTGAGAGCGTGACCCGGCCCGCGGGACGGTCGGGCGCCAGCGGGGCGCGCTGCCAATTACTGCGAGAAAGCGTGTCGGGGCGGTTCGTACCCGCGGCAACACCCGGGCAGGTCAGAACGGGATGATGGGCCCGCCGCCGGCGAGGCCGCCGTACAACCCGGGCTGCCCGGTGAGCACGCTGCACCCGCTGTCGACGGCGACTCGCTTCGTTGAGCGCCGCCGCGACGAAGCCCGTCCAGAAGTGGGCAGCGCAGGTCCTCAACGCGTCCAACCTGCCGATCTACGTCGTGCTGGTCATCTTTTCCCCTGGCTTCAGATGACGCGTGACGTTCCGCCAAGCGCTGGTTCGAGGCCGCGAGTCCGAACCTCCGCGAGCTACGCGACGATGATCCTGTGGACGAACAGCCCGTCTTTGCCGACCCGTGGTGGGACCTACGCCGAGGTGGCCCAACCGAACACCAACAACGGGAAGCACTGAACGCCGAACTTCTGACCGAGGTGGCCGCCGGGCACCCCCTACACAACCAACCCGTCGCGGTCATCGGGAGGTCCGGGGCCTCAGACGACGTCGTTGTGGAACTGGCCTCTGGGGGCTGGGCGCGCGTCCACCTCACCTGGAAACGCGCGGCCGAGCGACCACCCTGGCCCAACACCACCTTCTACAGCACGGTCATGGCCCTCGAAGAGGCCATCCACGAGCCAGACTGGTAAAGACTGGGCCCCGCCGGGCCGAACGCCACTCTGCCTCCATCCCCCGGACAGGTGCCAAGACTGCGGCGTCCGCTCGGGGCCGAGGGTGGCCGTAGGCCATCGGCGTGCCGACGCGCAGCGCCCCTGACGCCGAGCGGGTGGCGTTGTTACCTGTCCAGGCCGGCGTAAGCGCGTAGCGCCTCGTGAGTCGTCGGCAGGCCGTGTTGGCGGAGTGGGCCTTGAGGCCCCGAAGACCCGAACACATGCGGGTTATCGACGAGCCACGCGACCACCGCCCGCTGCGCCGCCGTCAGTTCCTGGAAGCCGCGGCCGTGATCCGATTCCATCTGCGGAAACGCGCACCCCAGCACCACGTTGAAATGCTTGTGCCAGTTCGACGTGGGTTGCTCGGCGAGCACCGCCGCAACGAGGTCCGACCGTACCTCCTCGGCCGCCGGCGCGGCGAAGGCGTCGAGCACTTCGAGTGCCACGTAGCTGGGGCTGGCAAACCAGATTGTCTGCCCGGTGTTCTGTTGGCGAATGGCGGCCCATCCGCGTAGCTCGGCTATTGCCGAGTCCGGCACCTCTTCACCGGCCAGCTGCGCCCACGCCACAGCAGCCGCCCATCTCAAGTCGGGATCTGTGCCTGCAAGGTTCCTGTCGAGCAGGTCCGCTACAGGCTGCGTCAACGCACCGCCGACCAGTCCTAACGCGATCAGCGCCGCTCCCACTATCTGCGCCGGGCGCCGGTCGTCGGAGGCGATTTCGAGTATTCGGGGGCGGATCGACGTCATCTCCTCCGAGAACCAGGCCAAGGCATGGATCGCCTCCCCGACCACCTCGGCGTCTGGGTCAGCCAGGCATGCCAACAACAGCGGGACGCCGGCCCGGACGGCATCGTATGCGGCGAGCGCGTGCCGGGTCTCGAACAGGCGCCGCTCGGGCTCAGTGAGCGGAAGCGGCTGCCTCTGCCCGGTACTAACGACTTCGTACCAAGCCTTCATCGCTTGCGACCAGCGGCGCCAGGTCTCCTCGGGGACGTGGGCCACCTCGTTGCGGATTTCGGCGATGGGGAAGCCGCTGGCGGGTAGGTCGTAAGGCGTGTAACCGACAGCGAGGCAGGAAAGCAGCTGAATGACCTCGTGCCGGGCGGGTGTGGCGGGGTCGGCCAGCAACTCCAGCAGGAACGGGACCGCGTATGCGCTGGCCTCGTACCGGGTCCCCTGGTGGTAGATGTTGCCGTAAAGCTCGTACATTGCCGCGCTACGGACCTCGGGGTCGGATGACCGCAGATCACGAATGAGGCCAGGCACGTCCTCGGCACTTCCGTACGCGTGCGCCAACGAGGCCCAGTCGATGCTTTCCAGATCAAGTCCCACCCGCCGCATTCTTCACGTGGTGAGCTCACCAGGGGCACCCCAGGGTCCCGGCAAAGTCGTGACGGTTGTCGAACATGGGATGGTTGGTGCAGACCCGCCTTCACTGCGGGCAGCAGGGCGGGCATGCGCTGATCGTTCCCACCGGCCCGCGGTTGCCGCCCGGCTGGTACGCCACCACCCCACCCTTTCTCACCACAGCCGCGCCGCAGGATTCGAACGCTTGCGCGAGCACGGCGGCGATGCCCGGCGCTCAGGAGTCGAGTGGATGCCCGGTCGTCGCGTCGATATGGTCGGGGATCTCGTCGTGGCGGTCGCCGACTGTCGGTGTTCCTGCCGGCTCGAACATCAGGATTGCCGCGCCGGCGGGCGCGTACGGCTTGTGTTGTGTGCCCCGCGGGACGGTAAAGACCGCACCCTGCGTAAGCCGGACCGTGCGTTCCCCAGTTGGCTCACGCAAGGCGATGTTCAACTCCCCGTCGAGCACCAGGAAGAACTCGTCGGTGTCGTCGTGGACGTGCCAGATGTGCTCGCCCGCGACCTTGGCGACGCGCACGTCGTAGTCATTGACGCGGGTGACGATACGGGGGCTCCACAGCGTGTCGAAGGAGGCCAGGGCGGCACTGAGGGTGATGGGCTCATGGCTCATGAGTGAATCCTTGCCTCTTGGTCACGGCCTGTGTGAGTGCTATAAATCGCACGTGTCGCAAGAATCCTCGCAGCCAGTCTCGTCGACGCAGCTCCACCGCGTCGTCGTGATCGTTGATGAGAACTCGAACCCTTTCGAGCTCGGCTGCGCAACCGAGGTCTTCGGCCTGCGTCGGCCTGAGGTCGGCCGCGATCTGTACGACTTTCGCCTCTGCTCGCCCGCGCCGCGCACGCTGATGCGCGACGGCTTCTTCACCTTGACCGGGGTCAGCGGTTTGGAGGCGGCTGACTCGGCAGACACCTTGATCGTCCCTAACCGGCCCGACACCGACGTGCCCCGCCGCCCCGCCGTACTCGATGCCATCCGGCGGGCGCACGCACGCGGTGCGAGGCTGGTCGGCTTCTGCAGCGGCGCTTTCACCCTCGCCGAGGCCGGCGTGCTCGACGGGCGCCGGGCGACCGCGCACTGGCAGTGGGCGGACACGTTCCGGGACCGGTTCCCCGCCGTCCGGCTCGAAGAGAACGTACTGTTCGTGGACGACGGCGACATCCTCACCGCTGCGGGCAGCGCGGCCGCCCTTGACCTCGGGCTGCACATCGTCCGCCGAGACCACGGCGTGCAGATCGCCAACTCGGTCAGTCGACGGCTGGTCTTCGCGGCACACCGCAACGGCGGTCAGCGGCAGTTCATCGAGCGCCCCGTGCTCGACATTCCCGACGAGTCCCTCGCGCCCACCTTGGCATGGGCCCAGCAGCGGCTCGACGCGCCGCTGAGCGTGGCTGACCTGGCGAGGCACGCCTCGGTCAGCCCTGCGACGCTGCACCGCCGCTTTCAAGCGCAATTGGGCACAACACCGCTGGCCTGGCTCACTCGGGAGCGCCTCAACCTGGCGTGTCGGCTGATCGAGCAGGGTGAGTCACGCCTCGAAGTGGTCGCGCGAAACAGCGGCGTCGGCACCACCGCAAACCTGCGCACGTTGATGCGCCGTGAGACGGGGCTGGCTCCCTCGCAGTACCGGCGCCGGTTCGGCCTCGGAGCGGTCTAGGCCGTGTCCTGCCGATCTTGGGATGTAGATGATCAAATACCGCCATGACGGTTCTCGTGGCGTGACGGATCTAGGGAACTGCGCCGGCTGGTGGCGGCGGAGGGCAGCGATCCTGATCGCAACCAGGACGTGAACCTTGCCTGGCGTGCCTTCCGGGCGTTCCTCGCAGTCCCCTTGGACGGTCTCTTCGACCGGTGGGAGGGCGAGGTGGAGTGGCTGGACGCCGGGACTGCTGGCCCGGCGTTTCTCCATCCCTGCCGTTGAATGGCACGACGGTGCGCCGGGCGAACCGTCGGGCGAGGAGGATCTCGATCTCGACCTCGCGGATACCGTCCAGATCGAGATGGAGCTGACATTCCCTCACGGCGTGACCGCGGATGCCGACGACTTCTGGACGGCGGCGCGCAGCGGCGAGTTCCGCGCAGAGGACCTCGCCGAGGCCGGGGAAATCGTGACCGGACTCCAGCTTGGACGGCCGATCCCACCCCGGTGGGGAAACGGCTACCCGGCGGATCACCGTCGGTGGCACGACACCGGCTTGTCGTGTGGCTTTTATCCAACGACCGCCAAGAAATCCGAGTAGAACAGGCCCAGGCCGACCGCCACGCAGACACCGGCCACGATCCAGAACCGGACCACGATATTGACCTCGCTCCAGCCGGCCAACTCGAAATGGTGGTGCAACGGCACCATCCGGAAGACACGTCTACCGGTGGTGCGGAACGAGACGATCTGGATCACCCAGGTCGTCGTGATGATGACGAAGAGTCCGCCGATCATGACCGAAAGCAGCGTCGTGCGGGTTGCCACCGCGAGCCCGCCGATCAGGGCGCCGAGCCCGAGCGAGCCCACGTCACCCATGAAGATCCGCGCCGGGGACGTGTTCCACCACAGGAAGCCCACGCAGGCACCGGCCGCCGCCGCCGCGATCATGGCGATCTCCAGGGGATCCCGGACCTGGTAGCAGTATTCGTTCACGCGATCGTACGCGTCGTCGGCGCACCAGTGCCGGTACTGCCAGAAGCCGATCAGCGCGTACGCGCCGAGCACCAGGATCGACGCACCGGTGGCCAGGCCGTCGAGGCCGTCGGTGAGGTTCACGCCGTTCGACATCGCCATGATCACGAAGACGATCACGATCACCGCGCCGACCTTGCCGACATTCAGCCAATTGATGTCGCGGATGAGCGAGATGTGCTCACTGGCCACGGTCTGGCCGCCGGTGCTCGGCACGTAGAGCGCGGCGACGCCGAACCCGCCGCCGACGATCGCCTGGCCGAGCAGCTTGCCTTTGGCGGACAGCCCGTCGGAGTTGCGCCGGCGCACCTTGAGGAAGTCGTCGAAGAAGCCGACCGCGCCGCAGAAGACGAACAGCCCGAGCAGCACCAGGGCCGTCATGGTCGGCCCCTCCTGCGCGATCTGCCGCTCAGGCAGGGTGGTCAGGGCGAGATGCCCGGCCACGTACGCGAGCACGGTCGCCACGATGAACACGACGCCGCCCATCGTGGGCGTGCCCTTCTTACCCTGGTTGCTGGCGAGCCCGATGGATCGGATCGGCTGCCCGGCCTTGAGCGCGGTGAAGACGCGAATCGCCACCGGCGTGCCGAACAGGGAGATGATGAACGCGACCGCGGCCGCGACGATGACCGCCCTCACGGGCGAACCTCCACGAGATCCGAATCTCTCACGGCGTCCCCACCGAGTCTCCAGATCACCGCCTGACGTATCGACCCGAGCTGGCCGTGCAGATAGTCCCCACCGAAATCATCGATCATCACGAGACACGAGCTTGCCATCCGACGGCGAGCGGAGCAGCCCTGGACCTCACAGCGCCGTGGTTCGTAACTCGCCCACACGAATCCGACGACGATCTTGCAGCGCCGGGCCCGACGTTCAACCTGTGCCCGAAGCGGCGGAGATCGCCCAAGCGACGCGGTTCCTTGTCGACTGTGGTCCGCGATGCAACTTGTCTAGGAGCGGTACGCGGCCGAGCGTCATGGCGTTCAGGGTGGCTCCCCCGATGCCGGGCTCGTGACCGGGCTGTTGCCGGCCGGGCGCCGTGGGCTCGTGGCTCCTGCCGGTGGCTATCTTGCGCCGCGTGCTCCGGCGTCCTCGAACACCAGCAGGTGTGGAGGTTGGTCCGGATACCGAGGAGTCTCGACGGAAAGGCCAGGCCGCAGTACCGGGGCGACGGCGTGGAATACCTCCTGCGACCGCCTTGCCGTGCTCCTCGAACCGCTCGGTCGCCTGGACCCGGAGCCCGCCGTGAGCGAGCTGATCGACCCGACTGCACTCCCGATCCGGAACTGGCGGCGAGCCGCTGCGGTTTACCGACAGGCCGGCGGCTACGGTCGCACCGATGCGCCCTGGAGAGATCGTCGTCGCTGCCGAGCAGGTACGCGCCCTGATCGACGAGCAGTTCCCCGAATGGTCGGACCTGCCGATTGTCCCGCAGCCGCTGAACGGCACCGACAACGCGCTGTTCCGGCTGGGTGATTCCCTGACGGCACGGTTACCGCGGGCGCAGTGGGCGGTCGACCAGGTGGCGACCGACGTGACCTGGCTGCCACGGCTGGCGCCGCATCTTCCGGTGCCGGTGCCGGTGCCGGTCGCGGTCGGCCGGCCGGGCGGGGACTATCCGTGGCCGTGGACGGTCGTCCCGTGGCTGGACGGGCGCAATCCGGAAGCCGGGCAGGACCTCGTCGACCTCGCCGTCGACCTCGCCGGCTTCGTGCGCGCGATGGTCGCGATCGACCCGATGGGCGGGCCGGTCAAGGAGGGGATTCAGCGCGGCGTACCTCTGGCGCAGCGGGACGAGCTGACCCGCCGGTCGATCTCGGCGCTGGGCGACCGGATCGACGGGCGGGCGGTGACCGCGGCGTGGGACGAGGCGATGGCGGCAGACGAGTGGTCCGGACCGCCGGTATGGCTGCACGGTGACCTCCTGGAAGGCAACCTGCTGGTCGACCGGGGCAGGCTCACCGGGGTGATCGACTTCGGCGGTCTCGGCCGCGGCGATCCGGCGGTCGAGGTGCGGCCGGGCTGGAGCCTGTTCGATGCCCGTGCGCGGGCCGTCTATCGGGAGGCGCTCGGGTTCGACGAGGCGACCTGGGTGCGCGGGTGGGCCTGGATGCTGTCGGGCTCGCTCTACTGGCTGGCGGACCTGTGGGATTCGATCAGCAAGGACGACCGCGAGGACACGATCCGCTACATCGACTACATCGTGCGTCACCGCCACGATTGACCTGCGGTGCCGCTGCGAGCTGCATGATCGCTTCCTGCATGTAGCGCTAGGCGGTGGCGACACCGATCTCGAACCCGACGGCGAGCCGGGTTTAGGGGTCACCGTCGCGCAGGCGGGCCAGGGGCTCGCAGTGCCTGTCGGCCCGGCCCGGACCGAGTCGCCGCCGCCGGGATCGATACTGGTTACGGTGCGCTCGGATGAGGTCGGCCAGGTGGTTCAGGGTTCGGCTGGACAGCGGGCACGTCGGTGCCGACGGCTTCGTCTGGTCGCCCGACCAGCAACTCGGCTCGCGGCCGTGGGGCTACGTCGGCGGCAAGGCGCGTGCCACCAGGGCCGACATCGCCGGCACCGAGGACGACGCGCTGTTGCGCACCCAGCGCACCGGCGAGACGTTCAGCTACGTGTTCAAGAACGCCCCCGCCGGGACGTACCGGATCGCCCTCGACTTCGCGGAGATCGACAAGGTCAAGGCCGGCAAGCGTGCCTTCGATGTGCTGGTCGACGGCAAAGCCGTGCTCCACGACCACGACGTGCAGGCGAAGGTCGGTGCGCTGACCAAGGTCCAGCAGGACCCGCGCCTATGAGATAGCCGACCAATCCGCCAAGCAGTGGTCAGAGCCGCCACGGGCCGCCGTGGAGGCTCTGACCACGACTACCGATTTACCGGAGGGGCCGGCGAGTAGGACCCGCCGCCCCCTCCAGGCGAGGTCACCTTCCGTACGCCTCGAATTCGTAGAGCGAGAACCCGTACGAGGTGGCCCGCTTGACCCCGTACACCCGCACATAGCGGGCGGTGACCGGGGCGAAGGTCACGTTGTCGACGCCGCCGTTGCCGGTGGTGGTGCTGAACACCGGCGTCCAGGAACTGCCGTCGCCGGAGACCTCGACCCGATACGAGGTGCCGTACGCGGCCTCCCAGCGCAGCACCACCCGGCTGACACTGCGGGCCGCGCCGAGGTCGACCCGGATCCACTGGTTGTCGTTGTAGCTGCTGGCCCACCGGCTGCCGAGACTGCCGTCGACCGCCTTGTCCGGGGTGTGGCTGGTCAGGAACTGGGTGCTCGACGCGGTGGTCGGACGACCCTGCGCCAGGTTGGCGACGTCGTCACCCCGGCGCGCCGGGAACGAGACGACCTGCTGGTAGGTGGGGCGGTTCTGCCAGGCGATCAGCGGGTGGGTGATGCCGCCCAGCCCGGACTGGGCGATCGAGTCGGCGCACCACTGGTCGCCGGCCCCGCAGGACTTGTCGCCCGGGTAGACCGTGGTGGCCGACACCGCCGCGGCCTGACCGAGCGTGTCGAGCAGGGACTGCCGGCACGCGCCGAGGTTGCCGTTGCCGCAGTACGCGCGGCCCAGCCCGCCGGCGACGGGGTCGCCGAGCACGGTGCGCAGGTCCTTGTCGACGTAGCCCCACCAGCCGTACTGGAACGACGAGCCCTTGTGTGCCTGCCCCTGCAACGCCCAGCTCGCGGCACCGCCGCGCCCGCCGTTCTGGCCGCCCGACGGCGCCTCGTTCACCTCGAGGGCGTCGACCAGCGCGGCGTAGAGGTCCGGCCCGAGGCCGGGACGGAACTGCGCCGAGGCCAGCAGCGGCCACCAGGCGTCGAAGATCCGGATCGCGTCGGCGTGCTGGTAGACCTTGGAGCCGGGGGACGTTTCCACCCGGCGGGCTCCGGCCTGCTGCCAGGCCCGCAGCTTGCCCACCGCGTCGGCCAGCGCCGGATCCGTGACCGGCGTGCTGTCCAGCACCCGCAGCAGGTCGCCGAGAACCTGCTGGCCGCGCAGGTCGGTCACCGCCGCGTCCGCCATGATCTTGACGACGTCGGCGCGGCCGAGCTTGCGCTGGGCGATCGCGGCGCGCACCGGGCCGTCGAGCAGCTGGCCCCGGTGTACGGAGCCGAAGCTGAAATTGCCGTCCGCCGCCCCGAAGTCCCGCGCCTGCTTGTTGTTCCAGCTGACGTAGTAGTCCTGGTTGACCGACTGCGGATGCGCCGACACCGGAAGGTAGGTGGCGTCGTTGGTGTCCGGGTTCCAGCCGGCCCACTCGTACGCCGGCTCGGCCTTCGTGGGCAGGTTCGGGTCGGCGGCGGCCGGACGGACCGGGTTCGAGCCGGAGTTGAAGTACGCCGCCTCGGTCGAGTTGACGTAGAACCAGTTGAACGCGTACCCGACATTGGCCGCGGACGCCTGGAAGGCCGCCGCGCTGCCCATCGCCGACGGGTCGTTGTAGGCCTGGAAGCCGATCGCCGAGTCAGCCTCGTGCCGATAGGTCGAGCGCAGCTTGGTGAACGCGGTCGGTTGCCCGTTCACCAGGCCTCGGTAGGCCACCAGCCCGTACTTGGTGCGCAGCGCGCGCAGCGTGTACGAGCCGGCCGGGGTGGAGTCGGCCAGCGTCGGCGACCAGGAGTTGCGCTGCTCCAGCGCCTCCATGGCGAGGCACTGCCCGTGGTAGAGATAGCGGTTGGTGCGCAGCGTCGGGGCGCTGCCGTCGGTGGTGCACAGCGGCACCGCGTACGTGTCGGTGAGGTCCTGGGAGGCGGAGGTCGCGCTCCACGCGTAGTCCTGGCCCCGGCCGAGCAGCACGTAGAGGTTGAGCCCGGCGAACGCGGCGCCGCGAGCGCTGATGCCCGGCCCCTGCAACTCCTGCAGCATCAGCAACTGCGGCGCGAAGTAGCCGGTCTGCGGCCCGAACACGGCAACCGGGTTGCCGGTGGTGGTGTGCCCTCCGGAGACCACGACCGCGTTGGACATGCCATGCGCGCGCAGGTTGGACAGGCCGCCGAGCAGCCCCTGGGTGGCGGCGCTGGTGCCGGTGCGGGCGGCGGCCCCGCCGCTGGCGTCGTGGGCGAGGGGTTCGGCGACCACCGAGCCGGCGTCGGGGAGCACCGCGCTGGTCGCGCCGGGCGGCGTCGCCCCGTACGGGAAGCTCTGCCCGTCGTGCAGGGTGAGCACGGTCTCCGGATCGTTCTGCGACCGGAACGCCGCCCACACCCGGTCGCCCTCGGTAACGCCGTACTTGGCCCGGGCCGCCACCCGGACCAGCGCGGACTGGATCTCGCTGCCGCCGCCTCCGCCGAAGAGCCCGCCGACGACGCCGGCGGTGGCGATGAGGTCGGTCATGGTGAAGTGCGTCGGCTTGCCGGCGCCCGCGAGCACGTACTCACCCGGGTAGTTGTCCTCGGCGATCGACTTGTCGATGTAGGCGTTGATGCCGGCGATGTAGTCGACCACGTCGGTGTAGAGCTGCTGGCCCCGGGCGCCCTTGAGGCGCAGCGCGTCCACCTGCGCCTGGAGGTCCGCCTCCGAGTAGGGCGAGTTGGCCCAGATGCTCTGCTCCAGCTCACGGTTGCCCGGCGCGCCGCCGGCGAACGAGGTGAGCGTGCCTCGACCGGCGTGCCGCAGCAGGTCCATCACCCAGAGCCGGTCCTGGGCCCCGGCGTAGCCGGCACCGAACATCGTGCCGGCGCGGGTGGTGCCGGTGACGTGCGGGACGCCGGTGGCCTTGTCCCGCACGATGGTGACGTCCGCGCGCGGCGAGACGGTGCTCTCGACCTGCGCGGCCGGGACGCCGAACGAGGCGTCGTTGTAGAAGTGGGCGATCTGCTCGTCGGTCAGGCCGGCGTAGTTGTAGACCAGGTTCGCGTACTCGTCGAGCTGGTCGCTGGAGTGCGCCGGGCGGGTGCCGAGCGCTTGGTGGGCCAGGATGGCGACCAGCGTGGCGTTGCCGTTCTGCCCGGGGGGCAGGATGTCGGCGCACTGGCCGAGGCAGTAGTCGTTGGCGGCGAACATGCTGGCGGCCAGAGCCGGTGACGGCGGGGTCACCGTCAGGACGCTCGCGGTCAGGGTGGCGGCGGTGAGCGCCGCGAGCCGGGCACGGAGAGTGGGACGGGGCATGGCGATCCTCCGGGGACGCGGAGTCGGGCCGTTCGGTACGCCCGGCTTCCGGTGCCGACGTCTCGCCCTCCGCGCCCGGGCGTTCCACCCAGAGGTGAGAGTGACTCATATCTATCTCCGGGCAATGATCGGCGCAGGACCGCCGTCGGGGATACCCGTCGTTCACCACGCGCCAATGCCGACGTTTCGCCGTCTTTCGCCATCGGGAACGGGAACGGCGCAAGTGGCTCGGGCGACTCTCTAGTAGAAGGCTGCTGTCGATGAGGCTGTGCTCAAGTCGAAGTTCATCAGCCAGTGGCTGTTCAAGATCGCCGAGGCGAACGGCGACTACGCCGTGGAGCTAACCAAGGTTGTCACCGCGTTGGCGGGCAAGTTCGTGGCAGGCCACGACCGAGACGGGCCAGATTGCCGGTCCGGGCGTGCACCGTGCGTCGCGGCCATCATCTGGCTCCGATGACCCCGATGCGCGAGTCGGGCATCACTGAGGGTCTGCCGGCTTACGCGCAAGGATGAGCCGGCACCGTGGGCTGCCGTCCCGGCGCTGCCCCAGGACGGTCAAGTCGATGGCCGTCACGGTGAAGCCGGCCGTTATCAGGTCTTCGCGGACTGCGGACAGCGGGCTGGTGCGGTAGTACATGACGAACGGCGGTCGCCATACGGCATTGCGTACCCGCATGGCCAGGTCGAATCCGAGCGTGGCCAAGTGCGAGACCGAGGCCAGGGGCGGCGGTGCGCCGATCGGCAGGGCGAAGAGCCCGCCGGGCCGCAGCCCGCGGTACACCCCCTCGAACAGCGCCGGCCGCTCGGTGGGCAGGAAGTGCCCGAGCGCTCCGAAGCTGACGGCGAGGTCGAAGTACTCAGTGAATGGCAGGGCCCGAGCATCGGCCTGAACCCACGTGGCGTCCGGGTGAGCGCTGCGCGCCTGCGCGAGCATGCCAGCGCTGAAGTCCACGCCCGTCATGCCTCCTTGGCAGACGGACTTGAGAACCACCATGCCCGCGCCGGTACCGCAGCACACGTCCAGCCCATGGTCGAACGGCCCGAGTTTGGACAGCGCGTCGGCGCTCGCGCCGAGATAGCTGTCCGGCGTGCGAAACGGCGTGTGGTCAAACTTCGGAGCCAGCAGGTCATAGCCGCGCTCGACCGAGGACATCGCCTGGATGCAGAGTTCACGCAGAGACGGACCCTGAGGCGAAAACACCGACCAAGGGTACCTGCCCGCGCCCGCGGGGCCCTTCTACGCGATGGCCAGTGTCGGCATACCGCAGGCTCCGACCGGCCGATCCGAGCGAGGACCGCCGGGCATGCCGGCCTTCACGCCCGGGGCCTTCGCCCGGCTGTCCCTGCCCACCCAGCACGTCCAGGTCGTCCCCACACGCGAGGGCTTCCGTCATCAGGCATCACCCCGGCGCCGCCGTACCCGGCGGCCAGTCAGGACAGGGTCGGGCATCGCGGGCCGCCGTCGGCGCCCACAGGTAGAGGTCCAATCGTTGGCCTTGGCGGCGAAGACCGGATCGCCGGGCAGGAAGTGCGACGAACCGCCGGCCATCCTCTCCGGCGGCACGACGAGCACGACCGCGCCGACCGTTACGTCGACAGCGAGGTGGGCCTGGTGCCGTCCGGCACCGACGCAGCCACGGTGCCCACAGCCAGTGCGGGAAGCTCACCGCGCCGGGTCGGCGGCGCGGGACGCGGCGAGGCTCCGCTACGTCGGGCAGGTCGGCGACGACGCGGGGAAGTATTGCACCTACCTAATGACCTTGCCCGCATGCGGGGCTTATGCACATTTCTGGTGATCATCCAGGACAGGCGACCGCTCAAATCGGCCCGGCTCCGGCTGGGCACGGCCAGCGTGAGGACATGGGCAGGTTCACTGTGTCAGTGTCGTGAGAGCCTGCCCGATGACGTCGGCGACGACCTGCGGCTGGCTGATCATGATCACATGAGAGCCGTCGACCTCGGTGATGGTGGCCTTGGCCCGCTGGGCCATTGAACGGACGGCATCGCTGCCGGCGGCCTTGTCCCCGGTGGCTACGACCGCCCAAACCGGCAGGTTCTTCCACGCGGGCGGCCCAGAAGGCGTGACAAAGCCCAGCGAGGAGACGTGGCGCTGGGTCGCCGCCATGACCGCGGCGTCAGATTCAGGGATATCGCCGGCGAACGCGTCATGAAACTTGGCCGGATCAATACGGAACTCGACCTCGGTGCCCTGCGCCGTCGGGTAGGTCGGTTGAAGCAGAGCGGACGTAAGCACGCTGTCCTTGGAGTTGCCTTCAATGTCCATGAGGGTCTCGCCCTCGTCAGGAGCGAAGGCGGCAACGTAGACCAGGCCGACGACATTGTCGACGTTGGGAACGGCGTTGGTGATGACGGCGCCTCCGTAGGAGTGACCGACGGCGAGTACCCGCCCCGGTGTCTGTTTCAGGGCGCTGGCCACGTACGCGGCGTCCTCGTTGAGCCCGCGAAGGGGGTTGGAGATCGCAATCGTGCGCACGCCGGCGCTCTGCAGCCGTTTGATCACCGCACTCCAGCTCGTGCTATCGGCGAAAGCTCCATGGACGAAGGCCACGGTCACATCGGTTGTGTCGCTCATTGACTCCCCCGTAATACATCGGCCGCAAGCCGGAGCGCCTTCTGCCCGAGGGTGCACGGATTACTCGGACACCCGTCAGGGACGTAGGCGCGCCCTTGGCAGAGGCCATTGCCTTCGCATTGGCCTAGCACCTTGTTCGACGCGCACCTTCCACACTAGGGGCATGCCTGAAGCGCCGGGCGCGATCTGGAATGCGAAGAGGGCTTGTCCTTCCGCTCGCCATGCTGGCGCTCGGCGGCTCAGCCTCGACACTTCATACCGTCGCGCGGTCGACGAAAGGTCCACCTCCTGCACGCCCGATGTCGGCCAAACGGTCAACCAGTGCAGATGGTGACTGCGCACTCTGGTCGACTCAACGTCGCAAGGCACACAGCCAGCCCTGGCCAGGTTCGATCGGCCCCCACAACTCGTACCAGAGCCGCTGGGATGCCCCGACGGGCCAGGTCGAGACATCCGACGCGGGTTGCCGACGACGGGCCACCAGCCGCAGATGACGAGGCTTCGGGGGTCGCCGGCGCCGGCGCCGAGGAGGGCCGAGAACGGCAGCGGGGCCTGCAGCCTGCCGACGAGGCCCTTGACGAACACAAACCAGCACGCAGCCCCCAGGAACAACCAGGTCGAGCGGCGGACGATCGCCACTGTCGCAGTGCGTCAGCCCGGCGGGCCCACGAGCCGTCGCGGTGCGTGCACGTCTGCCGGCTGCCGATGGTGGCTTGCGGCCCCCGCGGTGTCCGGTCCAGGAGCACTGCGCGAATCCCGCTTGATGAGGACGGTCACGGTGGGTAGCGCTCAGTCTGCGGCAGAACAGCGCACTGGATGCGGTGGATTCTTCGTGTCAGGTGCTCGGTGAGCCGCCGTGCGACGGACGATCGGTCCGTGGTCCGCCGGGAGAGCTCGCGAGAAGGCACCTTCGAGTGCCGGTTCTGTCGACTTCGATAAGGTGCTATCCGTCATGCCAATGCTGGCAGTGGGCTACTGGCGGCCTGGACCAGAAGAAGGCGACATGTCCGACAAGATACGGCTCAGCGCAGTCACCCTGGACAGTTCGGACGCCATCCGCTTGGCGGAGTTCTACGCCGACATCACGGGCGGGGCGATGACGCAGATCGGCGAAGAATGGGCATGCGTGCAGAGCCCGGCCGGGCGCCTCAACTTCCAGACCGTGCCTGGATACACGCCCCCTACCTGGCCCGACCCCACCTCGTCGATCATGATGCACCTTGACTTCATGGTCGAGGACCGAGACGCCGCCGAGGCTCGCGTGCTCGCCGCCGGCGCAACGAAATACGACTTCCAGCCCAATAGCAAACAATGCTTCGTCTACGCTGACCCGGCCGGCCACCCCTTCTGCCTGACCACCTGGGAAGCCCCGATGGTCTGACGAAAACTCTGGCGGCGATAGCCCGCGCGGTGTTGTCGGCACCCGCACAAGTGAGCAGGGGCAGGCTGTCGCCCAGCATGTCGTTGTGCCGTTCCATTTCACCAACCCGGAAGCGCCGGGCGTCGATCTTCCACGCTGGTGGGACACGCAGCCCACCTAACCGGTAGAGCACCCCCGTGGCCATCGGCGGCGTTCCGTCACACCGGCGCGACCGTACACGCTCATCGGCAATAGCGGATGCCCAGCATCTGACGTCGGCATCGCCGGCAACGCAGATCGTGGCCGTATCCGGCGGCCGGTGCTCTATGGGATCAACTCAGCCACGGAAAGCGCCTCGTCCAGCCGACCAGCGGCCAGGTCGTCGTGACGGATCACGAAACTCCCGTCACTCCGGTAATAGAACTCGTTTTCTACGGGAAAGCGGGCGAGCGACACCCATTCAGTCGTCAGCCGGTGCGTCTCCTTCTCCACATGGGAATACCATTTCGCGACCGGGATGACGATCTCGCCGGTCTTCTCGCGCCACGCGAGGGTCTGCTCCGCAATACTCTTGATTACCTCCTCGTCGGCATACCCGCCGATATAGGCGCTGGCGTACCCGCTGTCAGGCGGCCAGAGATCGTTGGCCAGAGCACAGAGTTCGTCAAGGTGCGGCAGGTCACGCTCGAGGTCACGGGCCAACTGCTGCTGGAAGGGCGACAGGTCGTCCTCGTCCTCGTCCTCGTCGTCCTCGTCCTCGTCCGCCCCGAACCAATCGGGGAACTCCGCGCGCAGCGTGGCGCCGAGGTCGTACTGCTTGTCGACGAACGCGTGGTCGGTGGATCCTGCCGCCACCTCGGTATCGGTGCCGGCCGGCACATACACGACTCGCCCGTACCTCCGCTCCCCGGTGGCAGCGGCCTGCTCGTGGTTCAGGAAGAACAGCAGCGAGCCGTCTGCCGGCAGGCCGAGGCCGTCGACTCTTGGCAGCGCCGCACAGTCGACCGAGAAGATGAACGGCAACGGACTGACCCCGTCGGACGGCCAGTCCACGCCCACCGGCAGCCGGGGCAACCCACCGAACTGCCCGACCGGAACACCGCTGGATCCTCCGCTCAACCGGATCGACAAACGGAGGTGCTGGATGAACCGGCTGACCTCGTCGTCCGGGATGCCCAACGCGAGCGCTGCACGACGAAGCTGCCCCTGATGATCCATAGCGCAACATGGTGCCACGAGGGCGAGCCCGGTAACCGGGTGCCCCACGGCCCGCACGCGCTGTCGTCGCCATCGCTGCCGCCGTGATCGGGTGCGCACATCTCGGCAGATCCGCACTTGACGACCGGCACGCCGTGACATTGCGTAACGCGCGCATTGCCAGATGCGGACGCCTCGAACACTGCATGAGGCAGCAGAGAAGGCTGCGAGGGAATAGACGCGCGATCATCGTGTTTGCTGCCGCGCACCCGTATGCGAGTCGTCAATTACCCTTATGGCTGTGCCGGGATCTCTGTCGCATCGCCTTGCCGCGATCGTGAACGCGCTTCCCCTTCAGCCGCACTCCCGCGTCCTCGAAATCGGATGCGGGCCCGGGGCGGCCGCACGAGCGGTCGCGGCCCGACTCACCACCGGCCACATCTTGGCCATCGACCGGTCTGCCACTGCGATCGCCCAGGCAGAGGCCGCCGCAGTGGACGAGATCAGGTCCGGCCGCATGAGTGTCCGCCACGTTGCGGCCGAAGACTTCGTCCTGCAGACCCAGGAAGAGCCATACGAGATCGTGTTCGCCGTCCGCGTTGGCGCCCTCGACGGGCGCCACCCCGAGGCTGGTCAGCGGGTGTTGCACCATGTCGCCGGGGCGACCAAGGCAGACGCTCGGCTCTTCATCGACGGCGGCGATCCGCTTCGTGAGCTACGCATCCCGCGGCCTTGAGCCGAACGAAGGGGCGCGGCGGTCGAGCCTCGCTGCCCCAGTTGACCGGCGCTACATCGACGCCCTGGACGCGTATGCGTCCAAGGCAACACCGACACACACTGTCATCGGCATGACGGCGCACCGCGCCGGGCGCGGCCAACGCGCGATCAGCGGCGGATCCGGGCCTGATCTTGATGAGCCGTATGGCAGGAAGGCACCGCCGATGGCTCGGCTCGTGGCGTTGGGTTCTGGGTCATCGGCCGATCGGATGGCCGAAGGCGATGATCGGCTGTTTCCATGTGCGATGGAGACCCTGCGACGCTTAGGAAGGAGTCATGACCAACGAGGTGACCGTTCCCCTGCTGCCGTGCGCATCCATTGACGACATCGAGACCTTCTACGGAGTTCTCGGTTTCCGCACCACGTACAAGCAGCGCAAGCCCAACGCGTGTGTGGGGGTGCAGCGGGAAGACCTGCATCTACAGTTCTTCGAGATTCCCGGGTTCGACCCGGAGCAGTCCTATGGCTCCTGTCTCGTACTCACCGCGGACATCGAGGGACTACACCGGGCATTCGCAGCCGGCATGCGCGCCGCGTACGGCAAGGTACTGGTGTCCGGAACGCCGCGGATGACCCGGCCCAGGGCGCGGAAGAACGCCGACGGGTTGGGCGGGTTCAGCGTCATCGACCCGGGCGGCAACTGGATCCGCGTCTTTCGGCACGCCGCCACCGCGCCCATGCCGGCCACCACGCCTGCCGGGCGGCTGGCCAAGGCCCTAGCGAATGCTGTCGTGCAGGCCGATTCCAGGGGAAGCGTCGGACAGGCCGTTCGGATCCTCGACAGCGCCTTGGCCCGCCCGCAAGCCGACGACGACCCGGTCGAGCAGGTAGAGGTCCTGGTCTACCGCGCCGAACTCGCGATGGTGCTGCACGATCCAAAGACTGCGGCCGAGATGCTGGCCCGCGCCCAGTCCGTCACGCTCAGGGAGGACGAATCCGAGAGGGCGGCACCCGCGTTCGACAACGCCGCCGAGCTCGCAACAGCACTGCGGTGACTCACCTGCGACGCGGTTCGGCTGAAGCAGCGTCTACCGGGCGTTCGAGGGGCGTGACGCGGCGTCGTCAAGGTGGAGAGCCCAGAGCCGTCACTCATATCCCATCGCCGGGATGGCCTTGCCGAGTGCGTCTTCGATGAACGCGCGGGTCTCGTCGTCGAATTGGTCGTTGCGGTTGGTCAGCTTGTGCGACAGAAACGTTGAGGGGGTGGCGAAGTCGTCGACGCCGAGCCGTTCGAACAGGGCGCGGCGCTGCCCGGGCCAGTCGGCCGCGAGATCTTCTGCTTTTACCTCGATGTATCGCCTGCCCGTCAGGTCGACCGTGTTCTTCCAGGTGAGCCATCGGTGGTAGACCGGCTTGAGGTAGGCCAGCGCGCCGTCGACGGTGGACGGTGCCCATGGCTGGGCCAGGTGGGATGCGAGCACTGAGACCGGGTGACGCTTGATGTGCACGATTGTCGCTTCGGGGACCAGTTCCCAGAGGAACTCCATGCACAGCAGATTGAACGGTGTCTTCTCGCACCAGGTCGGCTTGCCCGCGTCGGCGGCTGCTCCGCCGAACATGGTGTCGATCAGGCCCCGCAAGATTTCGAGCAGTTCGCCCCGGTCGCTGAAATACCTGGGAAGTACCCGCCGGCGGCTCAGCGGCTCGAACGGCCCGGCAGGCCGGTCGGCGTTGCCGAAGCCTTCCGCCGGCGCAGCCTCATCGTATGTGCACGCGATCAACTGCGGCCATAGTTGTTGCACCGCGTCCCGGTAGCGCCGCTCGCCGACCAGCTCGGGAACGGTTTTGCCGCGATCGTCGCGCCGGCCGGGCACTCGTACGGTGAGCAAGTCGCTCAGCCGGTGCAGGGCGTCCTCACCGACGGTGGGGTCGTATCGATCGGTGAGCGCGTCGGCCAGGTCCCGCAGGCCACCCGGGTCGATGAGAAACCGGGTCTCCATGGGAATCCGATGGATCAGCGGATGTTCGCCGATGATGTCGGCGATCCGTGACGTTCCCGAACGACCCGTACCCGCAACGAAGATCGGTGGGGGGAAACACATGGCGAGCAGTCAAGCTCTCAGCCCGACGCCTGTGCAAGCCATAATCCGGACGTGGCCCGTCCGCAACGGCCCCTACCACCTGGCCGCTGCAGTGACGGCCGTGTTCGTGTGGCGAACTGGACTGTCCACCAAGGGCGCGGCAGCCCTCGGCGTCGGTGCCGGCCTCGCGCTGACGGCAGCCACCGTCGGCTGTTCCATAGCGACCGCTAGCTGCGGGCATAACCTCGAGCAGCTCCACCCGTGACAGCAGCAGGCCATACCTGCCAATAACGGCGCGTTCGGCCGGACGCCGGTCTACCGCGCCGTGTGCACGCCATCGACCACGCGGGGCAGGCCGAGCGGGTTGGCTTCCCGCAGCTCCGGGGGCAGCAGCGGGTCCGGGGTGCTCTGGTAGCAGACCGGGCGCAGCCAACGCTCGATCGCGGTGCTTCCCACCGAGGTCGAGCCGCTCGTCGAGGCGGGGTAGGGCCCGCCGTGCTGCATGGCCGGGGAAACCGTCACCCCCGTGGGCCAGCCGTCCACGACGACCCGTCCCGCGATCGCGCTCAGCGCGGTGACCAGTTCCGCCGCTGCGCCGTCCCGCTCGTCGGCGGCCAGGTGCACGTTCGCCGTGAGGTTGCCCGGCAGGCCGGCGAGCAGCGCGTCCCGCTCGGCCGTCGAGCCGTAGCGGACCAGCACGGTGACCGGTCCGAAGCACTCCTCCAACAGCTCCCCGTAGGGCCCGCCCTCGGCGAGCCGCGCCGCCGCGACCGTCAACACACCCGGCCGTACGGCCAGCGGCGTCCCGTCGTCGCCGGCCTCCCCCGCTGCCAACGGCTGCGTTACGCCGGGGAGGGCGACGCGGGAGCGGACGCCGTCGAGGAACGCCGTGCGCATACGCGGGTCGAGCAACGGCCCGGACGGGACCGCCGCCGTGACGACCGCCCCGACGACCGCGTCGCCCGCCGGTCCCTCGGGGAGCAGGACGAGGCCGGGCTTGACGCAGAACTGGCCCAGACCCTGGGTGTACGAGGCGGCGAGTCCCGCCGCGATCTCCTGCGCCCTGGTCTCGGCCGCCCGGGCGGTCACCACCACGGGGTTGAGGCTGCCCAGTTCGCCGTGGAACGGGATCGGCCGCGGCCGGGCGGCTGCGATGTCGAACAGCGCGCGGCCGCCGCGCACCGAGCCGGTGAACCCGACCGCCGCCGTCAACGGGTGGCGTACGAGTTCCGGACCCGCGTCGAAGCCATGGACCAGGCCGACGACGTCCTCGGGCAGCCCGACCTCGACCGCCGCCGAGCGCAGGATCCGGGCGCACAGGGCGGAGGTGGCCGGATGATCGGGGTGCGCCTTGACCACGACCGGGCATCCGGCGGCCAGGGCGCTCGCGGTGTCACCGCCCGCCACGCTGAAGGCCAGCGGAAAGTTGCTGGCCGCGAAGACCGCGACCACGCCGAGCGGCACCTTGTAGCGTCGCAGGTCGGGCCGGGGCGCGGGCTGCGCCTGCGGGTCGGCGTGGTCGATGATCACGTCGAGGTACGCGCCGGCGTCCACCACGTCCGCGAACACGCAGAGCTGGTAGCACGTGCGGGCCAGTTCGCCGGTGAGCCGTACGCTGCCGAGCGCCGTCTCCGCGTCGGCGGTCGCCACGATCTCCTCGCCGCTCTTCTGCAGGAGGGCGGCGGCCGTGCGCAGCAGGTCCGCCCGCGCGGCGTGGTCGCGGAGTGCCGCGCCGGCCGCGGCGGCCGCGCGCACCGCCCGGTCCACGTCCGCCGCCGTCGACTCCGTCGCGACGCGGGCCCGCGTCTGTCCGGTACGCGGATCGATGCTCAGTACGTCACTCACCGTCTCGTCCTCGTTCTCTCGTCGGGTGTTGCAGCGTCTCGGCGGGCGTCGTGTCGTCGGCCAGGTCGGCGAGTTCGCCGAGGGGCACCGGCACGGCGAGGCTGCGGGTGGCCAGCGGTCTCAAGTCGTCGGCCGTGGTCGCACGTCCGCTCAGCCGGGCCGCGATCGCGGCGGTGGCGAAGCCGCACACGCGTCCCTGGCACCAGCCCATTCCCGGCCGGGCCAGCATCTTCAGCGTGCGCGCGTCCTGCGCGCCGAGGTCGTGGTACGCCCGGCGCAGGTCGCCGTAGGAGACCTCCTCGCAGCGGCACACCAGCGTCGTCTCCGACAGCCACTGCGGCCACGCGCCCGGCACCGGGTAGGTCCGTTGCATGGCGGCGGCGAACCGCCGCCCCCGCCGCACGGCGCCGCGCAACCGCCTCGTCGCGGCCGGATCGGCCGGGCGGCCCAGTGCGGCGGCGAGGGCGAGCGCGCTCAGCCGTCCCTCGTGGACGGCCAGGGTCGCCCCGCCTACCCCGGTCGCCTCGCCGGCGACGTACAGCCCGCCGACGCTGCTGCGCTGACGGGCGTCGACGGCCACGACGAGGGACCCGTCGGTGTCCTGCACCGTCTCGGCGCCGAGCATGAGCGGCAGTTCGAGCGAGGGGGTGAAGCCCCAGCCGAGCGCCACGAGGTCGGCGGCGATCTCCTGCTCCGGTCCGGCGGGGCGGCCGGCGGTGTCCACCCGGACGGTCCGGACCGCCTCGACGCGGTCGGTACCGAGGATCTCACGGACCACGGTCCTCGTCCGGTACGGGATGCGGTGTCGGGCCATCAGCGCCGCGTACTGCAGTGCCTCGACGGCCTTGCCCGCCGCGGACATCGCGCCGACGGGGTCGCGCAGCCACCCGAGCGTTGCGTTGGCCTCGACGACGGCCGCGACGGTCACGCCGGCCCGCGCGAGGCCGGTGGCCACGGGCAGCAGGAACGGGCCGGTGCCGGCGACGACCGCGCGCCGCCCGGCGGTGGTGCGATGCCCCTTGAGTAGGGCCTGTACTCCCCCGGCGGTCATCACACCGGGCAGGTCCCACCCGGGGACGGGCAGTTGCCGGTCGTAGCCTCCCGGGCACAGGATCAGCGCCCGCGCGGGGAGGCTCCGGTCGATGCCACTGCCGGCGCAGGTGGAGGCGGTGGCCGTCATCCGGAGGGTGAACGCGCCGCCCTCGTCCCGGGTGATGAGCCAGACCTGATGGCCGGGGAGGTAGCGGATCCGACCGGCGGCGCGCAGGGCGTCCAGGCGGTTGCGCAGGCCGGTGAAGACCGGCCAGCCGTGGTGGCCGACGCGATCGGCGGGGCGGTCGTGGGTCTCGTCGTAGTGCCGCCAGTACTGTCCGCCGGGCTGCCCGGCGGTGTCGAGCAGGGCGACGGCGAGCCCGGCCTCGGCCGCCTCGACGGCGGCCGCGAGGCCGGCCGGGCCGGCGCCGACCACGGCGACGTCATGCACGGGCGGCACCGCCTTTCCCCGGTGAGCCGGGATCCTGTGAGTCGGCGTCGTCGCCGAGGGTCATGCCGTCCGCGGCCGTGACCAGGCAGGCGCGCTGGTCGGGGACGCCGTCGACGGTGAGCAGGCAGTCGAAGCAGACGCCGATGCCGCAGAAAAGTCCCCGGGGTCTGCCGCCCCGGCGGGTGGTGCGCCAGCCGAGAATGCCGGCGGCGACCAGTGCGGCGGCGACGCTCTGGCCCGGCTCGGCCGCAACCTCGGTGCCGCGGAAGGTCAACCGGTGGGTCATCGGGCCGCCTCCTCGGCGTCGGCGAACCGGTCCGGGGCGAACGGCGTGAGGTCGAGCTCGGTCCGCTGCCCTAGGAGCGCCTGGGCGATCAGCTTGCCGGTCCCGGCGGACAGGCCGATGCCGGCGCCCTCGTGGCCGCACGCGTGCCACAGGCCGGGCGCACGCGGGTCGGGACCGAGAACGGGTAGGTGATCGGGGCAGTACGGGCGGAAGCCGAAATAGGTGCGCATCGCACGGACCTGCCGCAGCATCGGGAACAGCGCGATCGCCTTGGCCGCGAGCGTGCTGATCGCGGTGACGGACACGGTCCGGTCGAAGCCGACGCGCTCGCGCGACGCGCCGATGAGGATGGTGCCGCCGGCGGTTCCCTCGACGACCGGTGAGGTCTGCAGGGCCGCGTCGGAGCTGGCCACGTCACCGACGTACTCGGCGGCGTACACCTTGTGGCGGATCGTGCGCGGTGGCATCGGCTGGGTGACCAGGATGAAGCCGCGCCGGGGCAGCACGGGGACGGATACCCCGGCGAGGCCCGCGACCGCGCCGGCCCACGTGCCGGCGGCGTTGAGCACCGCGCCGGCGGGGATGTCGCCGCCGGGGGTTCGCACGCCGCTCACCCGGTCGCCGGCGCGCAGGAAGCCCGTCACCTCGGTGTTCGTACGCACCTCGGCCCCGTGCTCGCGGGCCAGCCGCAGCAGGTGGGCCGCGAGAAGCATCGGCTGGACCTGGGCGTCCTGCGGATAGTGGGCGCCTCCGGCGAGTCCCGGGGACAGGTGCGACTCGTAGTCGCGCAACTCGCCCGGCGCGACGTCGCGGACCTCGACCCCGCACCGGCGCTGGTGCACGGTGAGCGCGCGCAGCGAGGCGAGGCTCTGCTCCGACGCCGCGACGACCAGGCCGCCCTTGGACTCGAACTCCCACAGGTCGCCGTGTTCCGCCAGGTCCTCGCGCCAGATCCGCTGCGAGTACAGCGCCAGGTCGAGTTCGGGGCCGGCCTCCTTGTCGGACACCAGCAGGTTGCCCTCGCCCGCGCTGGAGGTGCCGCCGGCGATCGCGCCGCGTTCGACGACGAGCACCCGCAGCCCCGCCAGGGCCGAGAAGTACGCGCTGGCCGCACCCACCACGCCCGCCCCGACGACCACGAGGTCCACGCTCATCTCACCGCTGCGCTTCGCTCGGCGCCGCCGGCCCACAGGCCCCGTACGTGGCCGATGTGGCGGCGCATCAGCAGCTCGGCCCCGGACGCGTCGCGGGCTTCGACGAAGTCCAGGAGTTCGTGGTGTTCGGCAGCCGAGCTGCCCAGCCTGCCGCTCTCCAGCAGCGGGGTCAGCCCGAGCAGCCGGGTCCGCGAGCGCAGGTCGGACACGACATCCACCAGGAAGCGGTTGCCGCTGTAGGCGAGCAGAGTCAGATGGAACACGTGGTCGGCCTCGATGTAGCCGAGCAGGTTGCCGCTCTCCGCCGCGTCCACGATGGCCTGCGCGCGGGCCCGCAGCTCGAGAAAGTCCTCCTTCGGGATCACCGCCACGGCGTCGCGCACGGTGGGCGGCTCGATGAGCAGCCGCACGGCGGCCAGATTGTCGAGGTCCTCCTCGGACATCTCCGTGATCCGGAAGCCCTTGTTCGGGTGGGCGACGACCAGGCCTGCCTTCACCAGGTCGAGCATGGCCTCCCGCACCGGCGTCGCCGAGACGCCGAGCTGCGCGCCCAACGCCGGAGCCGAGTAGACCACGCCGGGCTCCAGCTTGCCGGAGATGATCCCGGCGCGCAGGGCCTCCCGGATCCGGTCGCGCAGGTTCTCCCGGCGACCGATGCCGGGCAGATCCGGCACGGGCGTCGGACTCACAGCAGGAACCCCGCGGGAAACGGATCCGTGGGATCGAGGTGGAACTGTGCGGTGGCGGTGACCCACGCCCGGCCGGTGATCGACGGCAGCACCGCCGGGTGCGACCCGACCGTGGTCTCACCGAGCAGCCGCCCGGTGAAGCGGGTGCCGATGAACGACTCGTTGACGAAATCTTCGCCGATGCCCAGCTCGCCCCGCGCGTGCAGCTGCGCCATGCGCGCGCTCGTACCCGTGCCGCACGGCGATCGGTCGAACCAGCCGGGGTGGATGGCCATGGCGTGCCGCGACAACTGGGCCGTCGAGCCGGGGGCCTTCAGATAGACGTGGTGGCAGCCGTTGATGTCGTCGCGCTCGGGGTGAACCGGCCGGTCCTGCTCGTTCACCGCATCCATGATCGCCAGACCGGCGGCCAGCAGGTCGCCGGCGCGGGAGCGGTCGAAGGGCAGTCCCAGATCCGCAAGCTCGACGATCGCGTAGAAGTTCCCGCCGAACGCCATGTCGTAGCCGACCTGGCCGAAGCCCGGCACCTCGAGCTTCCGGTCCAGCGCGTGCACGAACGACGGGACGTTCTGGATGGTGACCGACTCGGCCACGCCGTTCCTCACGTTCACGGACGCGACGACCAGCCCGGCGGGGGTGTCGAGCCGGATCGTGGTCACCGGCTCGACGACGGGCACCATCCCGGTCTCGACGAGGACCGTGGCGACCCCGATCGTGCCGTGGCCGCACATCGGCAGCAGCCCGGAGACCTCGATGAACAGCACGCCGTAGTCCGCGTCGGGACGCGTCGGCGGCTGCAGGATCGCCCCGCTCATCGCGGCGTGACCGCGCGGCTCGTACATCAGCAACGTGCGGATGTCGTCGCTGTGCTGCATGAACCAGAGCCGGCGCTCGGCCATGGTGGCCCCGGGAATCGTCCCCATGCCGCCGACAACGACCCGGGTGGGCATGCCCTCGGTGTGCGAGTCGACGGCGTGGAACGTGCGGCGGGACCTCACTTGTACCCCTTGGCCAGGACGGCTTCGGTGTCGCCGGTGATCCTGGCCGCCACCTCGTCCGGCAGCGGCAGGCGCGGTGGACGACAGGCTCCGCCCGCGCGGCCGCAGACGTCCATCGACAGCTTGATCGCCTGGACGAACTCGGTCCGGGAGTCCCAGCGCAGCAGGGGGTGCAGGTCGCGGTAGATCGGCACCGCCTTGGCGATGTCGGCGGGGTCGCCGGAGGTGACCAGCCGGTAAAGCTCCACGGTGCTCTCCGGGATCGCGTTCGGGTAGCCGGCGATCCAGCCGACGGCCCCGGCGACGCCCAGTTCGAGCAGCACGTCATCGGCGCCGACCAGGAGGTCCAGGCCGGGCGCCAGCTCGCTGATCTCGTAGGCCCGGCGGACGTCGCCGGTGAACTCCTTCACACCGACGACCAGACCCTCTCCGAACAGCTCGGCGAGCAGCGCGGGAGTCAGGTCGACCTTGGTGTCGATCGGGTTGTTGTAGGCGACGACCGGCAGTCCGGCCCGCGCGACCTCGCGGTAGTGGGCAACGACCGCCCGGCGGTCGGCGCGGTAGGCGTTCGGCGGCAGCAGGAGTACGGAGGTGGCTCCGGCCGCGGCGGCCTGCTCGGCCCAGCGGCGGGCCTCGAGCGCGCCGTACGCGGCGACGCCGGGCATGACGCCGAATCCGGCGGGGGCGGCCTGGACGGCCGTCTCGACGACGCGCGCCCGCTCCTCGCCGGTCAGCGTCTGGTACTCGCCGAGCGAGCCGTTGGGCGTCACCCCGTCGCAGCCGGCGGCCGCGAGGAACCGGACGTGCTCGGCGTAGGCGTCGTAGTCGACGGAGAGGTCATCGTGCAGGGGAAGCGCCGTCGCGACGTGTACGCCGCGCCATGGCTGTGCGGAGGTGGTCATCCTGGCTCCTCGGGCGATCGGGTAGTGCAATGTCACATGGATCGGGTGGCTGCCATCCACTTCTCCAGACCGTCGGCCTCGATCGGCAACGCGCGGGACAGCACCTCCACGCCGTCCGGCGTGACCAGGAGGTCATCCTCGATGCGCACGCCGATCCCGCGCAGCTCGGGAGGCACGGTCAGGTCGTGTGCGTGGAAGTACAGCCCGGGCTCGACCGTGAGCACCATGCCGGGCGCCATCACCGCACCCTGGTACGCCTCCTCCGAGGCACGTCCGCAGTCGTGCACGTCCAGCCCCAGATGATGGCCGATGCCGCACACCAGATAGCGCCGGTGCTGCTGCCCGGTGTCGGACAGCGCCTCGTCCACCGAGACGGGCAACAGGCCCCAATCCGCCAGCCCCCGCGCGATCACCTCCATCGCGGCATGGTGGAAGTCGGTGAACCGGCTGCCCGGGCCGACCGCCGCCAGCCCCGCCCGGTGGGCCTGCTCCACCAGGTCGTGCACCTGCCGCTGGACGGGAGAGAACCGCCCGGACGCGGGCAGCGTGCGGGTGACGTCGGCCGTGTAATGGCTCCTGACCTCGACGCCCATGTCGAGCAGGAGCACCTCGTCGGGCAGCACCGGGCCGTCACAGCGCACCCAGTGCAGGGTGGGCGCGTGCCGGCCGCTGCCGACGATCGTGGTGTAGCCGGGGCCGTTGCCGTACGCCCGGGCGTACCGGTCGAAGGTGCCCTGCAGCCACCGCTCTCCGGGCCCGCCACCGCGGTCGGGATCTCCCGGGCAACCGCGGCGAAACCCTCGACCGTGCGGTCCACCGCCTCCCGGAGCTGCCCGATCTCCCACTCGTCCTTGTACATGCGCAGCTCAGCGAGGGTCCGCCCAACCTCATCGTCGCGGGTCACCTCCTCGGTGAGCTCCGCGAGCGGCCGGACGTCGATGCCCAGCGCCCGCGCCCAGTCGGCCGGCGCGGGCGCCGCACCGACCCACAGCTCACCGTGGCGGGCATCGGTGAAGAAACCGGGGTCGCCAGGTCGGGCGGGGGGCGGCAGATAGAGCGTGGCGGCAGCGCCGCGCAGCACCACGGCGGCGTTCTCGACGGCGCAGCCGGTCAGCCAGAAGAAGTCGCTGTCCGGACGGAAGTCGTACGTCGTGTCGTTGCTGCGCACGGGGGCCTGCCCCGACGCCAGCACGATGGTCCGGCCGGGAAGCGCCTCGGCCAGCCGGGCCCGGTGATCGGCGGCCGCCTCGGCGGCGCCCGGCACGACCGGCGGGGTGCGGTCGGAAACACCCCAGCCCGTGTTCATGTACGCCGTGAACGACGCGATCTCGGACAGCTTCGGCGGCCTGCCGTCACGCAACGGGAACTCCTTCCTGGCCGGACGGGTCCCGGTCGGGTCCCCAGGCCTCGGTGACACCGCCGCCCACCTCGCGGACCAACTCGGTCAGCCGAGCGAAGACCCGGTCGTCCTCGCGGACGCCCGCGTGCCGGTGATGCGCGTACCGCCGCAAACCGGGACCACGTCCCGCTGCGCTGCGCACGCCGCCCGCCTGATGGTGCGCGGACGAATAGGGTTGCTCCGCGCAATTAGCACCACTAGTAACGTGTGGCATTGCACTGACCCTAGGCCTGAACAGCTCACGTGCCAAGACCCGATCGCCGCCGCCGTGAAGCCGCGCCGGCGTAAGGCGTACGCCGCGAAACGGATCCGGTAAAGGCCGGGCGCCGCCCGTTGTGGAGGAAACGGGCGGCGCCGGCAGCGGGCCGCGACCCGGACGCGGACCGAGGTTTGGACGGAAGGCCCGGGGTCGTTGCCCTCGGCGTTCCACTGCCTCGGGCGGCCGGGTGCAGAAGTCCCTCGGACCCCGACCTTCCGCGCGGTGAACAGTATCGGCGCCGACTGACACTCGGGCGCCGGTTATGGCGGACTTAATCCGCTAATAAGCCGCCGATTAGCCATAGCCGATCGCTTACCGAGGAGGTGCGCGGCGTGCCGATCGGCGTGCAGCGACACTCTCCCGGCTGGTGGATGAAGCGGCTGTTCTTCCAGCTCAACGACCGCGACCGGCGCCAGCGGCGACCACTCGGGCGGTAGGGACTCCAGCTCGTTGGCCGCCCTAAGCACCCGCAGGGCCTCCCGGTCGATCCAAGCGGCAGCGGCGTCGCGCGCCCTTCTTGTCGCAGGGCTGAGGCAGGATGCGGTCATGACCGTGACAGCTCGCCTGGACCTCGCCATATTCGACGCGGCGGACATCGAGAAGGTCGGTTCGTTCTACGCCGAGCTGACCGGTTGGGACATCGTCCGGAGCGATTCCGACCGGTTCGGCATCCGGACTCCGGACGGCCAGGAGATCGAGTTCCAGCGCGCACCGGACCACGTCGCGCCACGGTGGCCCGGGCAAGAGCACCCGCAGCAGGTCCACCTCGACCTGCAAGTCGACGATCCCGAGACGGCGGCCGGACGGGCGGTGGCCCTTGGCGCGACGCGACTGGCGGACGGGCCGACCTGGATCACGCTGGCTGACCCGGCCGGTCACCCGTTCGACCTGTGCCAGGCCGACGGCGTCGGCCCGGTGATGACCCTGTTTGCGGTGACCTTCGACGCTGCCGACGCGTCAGCCCTGGCCCGCTTCTACGCCGACCTCACCGGCATGCACGTCACCTACGACGGGCCTGAGGGCGCGCTCATCTCCGCTGGCGGCAAGAACGTGATGTTTCAGCGGATCAGCGACTACAACCCGCCCCGGTGGCCGGACCCGGCGTACCCGCAGCAGGCCCACCTCGACCTACTTGTCGACGACCTCGACGCCGGCGAGGCCCGGGCACTGGAGTTGGGCGCGTCCCGTATTGATGTCGGCGGCGAGCGGTTCAGGGTCTTCACCGACCCGGCCGGCCACCCGTTCTGCCTGATCTGCTAGGGCAATCCTCGCCGACTGTCGTGCATGTGCTGGTTTAGTAGCTACGCATTAGCCCGGCGGAGGCGTTCGGCTGCCTGCGCCCGCAGCGCTTCGGCGCCCGCCGGGGTGCCACCGCACAGTGCCATCTCCCGGGCGTTGTACGCAGCCATCCACAAGCTGGCCGCCCATGCGATCTCCAGTTCGACGGCCGTGAACAGGCGCCGGCGAATGTGTTGATAAGCCACCAGGAACGCCTCGGAGCTTTCGATCGGCGCCAGCGTGGGCGGCCCGGAACTGGCGAACGACCCGCTCGCCGCTCCCACCAGCGCCGCCTCCGGCTGCCACGCCAGGCTGTCCCAGTCGTGCACCGCCCACACCTGCCAGCCATGCCACCGCAGGTTCTGCGCCTCGAAGTCGGCGTGGCCGAGCACGCACGGCAAGCCGGCGGCCAGCAGCCGCCCCCGGGCCCGCTCAGCCGTCTCGACAATGCGCGCGGACACGACACTCTGGTCCCGGCTGTCGAGAAAGTCGATCGCGGGCCACACCCCGGAATCGGTGTGGTCCCACCGTACCCAGGGCGGATTCGGCAGCGGCGGCGCGACGCGCACGCCGGCAAGTTCGCCCATCAGCCGGGCGAACACCTCCGCGCAGCGCACAGCAATGTCCGGGCAGTCCCCGTGCAACACCTCGCCTCCGGGGCGGAACTCCTCGGCGTGCACGGCCAGTGCACCGACATCGACCACCGGCGTGAGCGGCCGGGCACACACAAACCCGCGCTCGGCCAGCCGGGCCTGTGCCGCGACACACGCCGAGGCCCGGCCGCCGTCGGCGCGCGCCTTGACCACGACGTCCCTGCCACCGACCAACCGCAGACCGAACACCATCGAGACCTGTCGCGACTGGAACAGCACACCGGCGGGATAGCCGCCCAGATGGTCAAGACACCAAGCCGGCAACCAGTCCGGCAGCTCATCCAACCGCACACTCAGGACTGTCCCATAGCCACCGACCCGCACCTGTAGCAGCTCCAGCAACGGAGCCGGTGATGGTCCGGAGACGGCATGATCATGGTCCAGCGGCCGTCAGAGGGGGTTGCGGTGAAGGTCAGGGCACCCGCGGTGATCACTTGGCGTTGAAGTAGCTCGCCTCCGGGTGGTGGACCACGATGGCGTCGGTGGCCTGCTCCGGCATCAGCTGGAACTCCTCGGACAGCTCCACCCCGATCCGCTCCGACCCGAGCAGATCCACGATCTTCGCCCGGTCCTCCAGATCGGGGCAGGCCGGGTAGCCGAACGCGTACCGGCAGCCCCGGTAGTCGTTGCGCAGCAGGCCGGCCAGGTCCGCCGGGTCGTCCTGCGCGATCGTACGGCCGCCGGGCAGGGTCAGCTCGGCGCGGATCCGCCGGTGCCAGTACTCCGCGAGGGCCTCGGTGAGCTGCACGGAGAGCCCGTGCACCTCCAGGTAGTCGCGGTACTCGTTGCGGGCGAAGAGCTTCGCCGCGTACTCGCTGACCGGCTGGCCGACGGTGACCAGCTGCAACGCCACCACGTCCAGCTGCTCGCCGCGCGGGCGGAAGAAGTCGGCCAGGCACAGCCGGCGCTCCTGCCGCTGCCGGGGGAAGGAGAACCGGGCCCGCTCGGTGTGCCCGTTCTCGTCCAGCACCACCAGGTCGTTGCCCTCGCTGTAGGCGGGGAAGTAGCCGTAGACCACGGCCGCCTCGAGCACCTGGTCGGAGATCAGCCGGTCCAGCCAGTAGCGCAGCCGCGGCCGGCCCTCGGTCTCCACCAGCTCCTCGTAGGACGGTCCCTGACCGCCCCGGGAGCCGCGCAGACCCCACTGCCCGAGGAAGGTGGCCCGCTCGTCCAGCAGCGCCGCGTAGTCGGCCAGCGGCACGCCCTTGACCACCCGCGTGCCGAAGAACGGCGGGGTGGGCACCTCCACGTCACCGGCCACGTCCGAGCGGACGGAGGAGTCGTGCAGCTCCGGCAACGATTCGGTGACCACCGCCCGCTGCCGCTCGCGCCGCGCCCGCCGGGCCGCCAGCGCCGCCTCCCGCTCCGGGTCGACCACCGGCGCGCCGCCGCGCTTGGCGGTCATCACCCGGTCCATCAGCGACAGTCCCTCGAACGCGTCGCGCGCGTAGTGCACCTGCCCGGGGAACATCGACCGCAGGTCGTCCTCGACGTACGCCCGGGTCAGCGCCGCGCCGCCCAGCAGCACCGGCCAGCGCTCCGCGACCCCGCGCGAGGCCATCTCGGCGAGGTTCTCCTTCATGATGACCGTGCTCTTGACCAGCAGGCCGGACATCCCGATCGCGTCGGCGCGGTGCTCCTCGGCGGCCTCCAGGATGGCGTTGATCGGCTGCTTGATGCCGATGTTCACCACCTCGTAGCCGTTGTTGGACAGGATGATGTCGACCAGGTTCTTGCCGATGTCGTGCACGTCGCCGCGCACAGTGGCCAGGACGATACGACCCTTGCCGCCGTCCTCCGCGGTCTCCATGTGCGGCTCCAGGTAGGCCACCGCGGTCTTCATCACCTCGGCGGACTGGAGCACGAACGGCAGCTGCATCTGCCCGGAGCCGAACAGCTCACCGACCACCTTCATCCCGTCGAGCAGGATGTCGTTGATGATCGACAACGGGCTGCGACCCCCGGCCATTGCCGCGTCGAGGTCGGCCTCCAGGCCGTTGCGCTCGCCGTCGATGATCCGCCGCTTGAGCCGCTCGTCCAGCGGCAGCGCGGCCAACTCCTCGGCCCGGCCGGCCCGCGCCGACGCGGCGTCGACCCCCTCGAAGATCTCGATGAAGTGCTGCACCGGGTCGTAGCCCTCGCGGCGCCGGTCGTAGACCAGGTCGAGGGCCGCCTCCCGCTGCTCGTCGGGGATCTTCGACATCGGCAGGATCTTGCTGGCGTGCACGATCGCCGAGGTCAGGCCGGCCTGCACGCACTCGTGCAGGAAGACCGAGTTGAGCACCTGGCGGGCCGCCGGGTTCAGCCCGAACGACACGTTCGAGATGCCGAGGGTGAAGTTGACCCCCGGGTAGCGCCGCGCGATCTCCCGAATCGCCTCGATCGTCTCGATGCCGTCGCGGCGGGTCTCCTCCTGGCCGGTCGCGATCGGGAAGGTCAGCGCGTCGATCAGGATGTCGGAGCGGTCAAGCCCCCACCGGCCGGTCAGGTCGTCGATCAACCGGGCCGCGACGCGGACCTTCCAGTCCTTGGTCCGGGCCTGGCCCTCCTCGTCGATGAGCAGCGCCACCACCGCCGCGCCGTGCTCCTTGACCACCGGCATCACCCGGGCGTAGCGGGAGTCGGGGCCGTCGCCGTCCTCGAAGTTCACCGAGTTGACCACGCACCGGCCGCCGAGCATCTCCAGCCCGGCCTCGACCACCGCGGGCTCGGTGGAGTCCAGCATGATCGGCAGCGTCGACGCGGTGGCGAACCGGCCGGCCAGCTCCCGCATGTCGAGGGTGCCGTCGCGGCCGACGTAGTCGACGCACAGGTCGAGCAGGTGCGAGCCGTCGCGCGCCTGGCTGCGGGCGATCTCGACGCAGGCCCGCCAGTCCTCGGCGAGCATGGCCTCGCGGAACGCCTTGGAGCCGTTGGCGTTGGTCCGCTCCCCCACCATCAGCACCGAGGCGTCCTGGGCGAACGGCACCGGGTGGTAGACCGACGAGACGCCGGCCTCGTGCCGCGGCTCACGCGCCGCCGCGGTGACCCCGTGCAGTCGCTCGGCCAGCACCTGGATGTGCTCGGGGGTGGTGCCGCAACAGCCGCCGACCAGGCCCACGCCGTACTCGGTGATGAACCGCTCCAGCGCGTCGGCCAACTCGACCGGGGTGAGCGGGAAGTAGGCCCCGTCCGCGGTCAGCACGGGCAGGCCGGCGTTGGGCATCACCGACAGCGGGATCCGGGAGTGCTGCGACAGGTAGCGCAGGTGCTCGCTCATCTCCGCCGGGCCGGTCGAGCAGTTCAGCCCGATCAGGTCGACCCCGAGCGGCTCGATGGCCGCCAGCGCCGCGCCGATCTCGCTGCCCACCAGCATGGTGCCGGTGGTCTCGACGGCGACGTGGCAGATGATCGGCACCGACTGACCCAGCTCGGCCATCGCCCGCTTCGACCCGACCACCGCCGCCTTGACCTGGAGCAGGTCCTGGCAGGTCTCGATGATCAGCGCGTCCGTCCCGCCGACGATCAGGCCGGCGGCGTTCTCCTGGTAGGCGTCGCGAAGGGTGGCGTAGGCGGCGTGGCCCAGGGTGGGCAGCTTGGTGCCCGGCCCGATGGAGCCGAGCACGAACCGGGGCCGCTGCGTCGTGGCGGCTGCGTCGGCGGCCTCCCGGGCGATCCGGGCGCCCGCCTCGGAGAGCTCCCGGATGCGGTGCGGGATGTCGTACTCGCCGAGGTTGGCCAGGTTGGCGCCGAAGGTGTTGGTCTCCACGCAGTCCGCGCCGGCGGCCAGGTAGGCGTCGTGCACGCCGCGCACCACGTCGGGGCGGGTGACGTTGAGGATCTCGTTGCAGCCCTCCAACCCGTCGAAGTCGTCGAGAGTCAGGTCGGCGGCCTGCAACATGGTGCCCATCGCCCCGTCGGCGATGAGGATCCGATCGGCCAGCACGTCGAGCAACGAAGTCCGCACGGCTTCAGGTTAGTGCGACCTTGGCCGCAGCGACCGCCTCCCGCCCGGCGTCCCACATTGTGTCAGCGGGATCACGTTGTCCGGTTGCGCCGTCGGTGCCCCGGTTGTCCGGGCGTCTGAACGGCGCGGCCGACGGGCCGCATCCCGGCCCGGCACGTAGGCTGACGGACGTGAAGGAGAACAGGGACGCCACCGTGCACCAGGGGCGGACGACCGGGCTCGACCCCGCCGCCGCCCGCCACGAGCAGGGTGAGGTGACGGCGTGACCGAGTTCGACGGGCTGCCGGTGCTGCGTTCCCCGGTGGCCATCGCCGCGTTCGAGGGCTGGAACGACGCCGCGGACGCGTCCACCGCCGCCGTCGAGCACCTGGAGCAGGTCTGGCAGGCCCGGCAGGTCACCGAGCTCGACCCGGAGGACTTCTACGACTTCCAGGTCAGCCGTCCGACCATCACCATGGCCGAGGGCGAGACCCGCCGGGTCGAGTGGCCGACCACCCGCTTCATGGTGGCCAGCCCCGAGGGCACCGAACGCGACGTGGTGCTGATCCGCGGCATCGAGCCGAGCATGCGGTGGCGCACCTTCTGCGAGCAGGTGCTGGAGATCTGCCACAGCCTGGAGGTCGAGCGGGTGGTGCTGCTCGGCGCGTTGCTGGCCGACGTGCCCTACACCCGGCCGCTGCCGATCAGCGGCAGCGCCTCCGACGCGCAGGCCGCCGAGCGCTACCAGCTCACCCCCACCCGCTACGACGGCCCGACCGGCATCGTCGGCGTGCTGCACGACGCCTGCAGCCGCGCCGAGGTCGACGCCGTCTCCTTCTGGGTGCACGTGCCGCACTACGCCAACAACCCGCCCTGCCCCAAGGCCACCCTGGCGCTGCTGCACCGGGTCGAGGAGGTGCTGGATCTGCCGGTGCCGATGGCCGACCTGGCCGAGGAGGCCGCCGAGTGGGAGCAGCGGGTGCGCAGCGCCGCCGAGCAGGACGCGGAGCTCGGCGAGTACGTCCGCGAGCTGGAGGAACGGGTCGGCGACGCGGGCATCACCCCGCTGACCGGTGACGAGATCGCTCAGGAGTTCGAGAAGTACCTGCGCCGCCGTGGCGGGTCGGCCGGCCCGACCGCCGGTTCCTGGTAGCGCCTCTCCCCTGCCTCGGCCGGGCCCGGACGGATGTCCGGGCCCGGCCTTTTCGTGTGCGTGTTCGGGTGGCGCCGACACACCCTCTAGGGCATCCTAGGAACCTAGATGTGATCAAGGAGGCGGGCATGCAGATCAATCCGGGCGCTGCCGAGTTCCCGCACCGGCAGATCGCCGCGCAGCTCAAGGCCCAGGTGCGGCGCGGCGACTGGGGGCCGGGCGAGCGGCTGCCGTCCATCCCGGCCATCGCCGAGATGTTCGGCGTGGCGAAGCAGACCGTGCAGCGCGCCGTCGACCAGCTGCGGGTCGAGGGCATCCTCATCACCAAGCCGGGCTCCGGTACGTACGTCCGCGGCACCCGGCGGCGGCTCAACCGGCTCTCCCGTGGGCGCTACGGCGGCTTCCGCGGCTACCACACCGACCTGGCCGCCCGATACCGGCAGCAGCTCGTCTCCGTCGGCCGGGCCCCGGCCCCGGCGGAGGTGGCCGACGCGTTCGGCGTGGCCGACGGCACCGACCTGCTCTGCCGGCGGCACCTGGTCCGCACCGAGGACTCCCCCGTCGAGGTGGGCGCCTCCTGGTTCCTGCCCGCCGACACCGCCGGCACCACCCTGGAGCGGGCCGAGGCGTTCGGCCGGCCGCTCTACCAGGAGGCCGAGGAGGCCACCGGCCGCCGGTACGTCTCGGCGACCGACACGATCAGCGCCCGCCAGCCCAGCCGGGAGGAGGCGGAGACGCTGCAGATCCGCCCGGACACCCCCGTGCTGCACCTGCTGCACGTCGCCTACGACGGCGCCCACAAACCGATCGAGGTCGCCCAGGCCACCTGGCCCGGCCCGATGACCACCCTCACCGAGGAGTACAAGATCCCGGCCCCGGCCGCCGACCCGGAACCCGACCCCGGCCTAGTCCTCGGCTGACCCCCACCCCGCCCGCCCCCGCCCCCGCGATCATGCAGTTGTGGTGGGCGGATCGCCCACCACCGTGCCTTTTGCGAGGCACCACAACTGCATGATCGACCCGGGACAGGGGTGGGGGCGGGGCTGGGACTGGGGCTGGGGGTTAGAGGCGGATGCCGAGGAGGGCGTCTACCGTCTTCGCGAAGAGGGCGGGGGCGGTGGAGTCGTCGCCGGTGCCGGCGAGGGCCTGCTCGGCCCAGGCGTCGGCCACCGCCAGGGCGCCCGGGCTGTCCAGGTCGTCGGCGAGCCGGTCACGTACGCCGGCCAGCAGCTCGGCCCCGGACGGCCCGGCGGGCGCGGCGGCGGCCCGCCGCCAGCGGTCCAGCCGCTCCTGCGCCGCGCTCAGCAACTCGTCGGTCCAGGTGCGGTCGCTGCGGTAGTGCCCGGTCAGCAGCGCCAACCGGACCGCCATCGGGTCGACCCGGTCGGCCCGCAGCCGGGAGACGAAGACCAGGTTGCCCCGGGACTTCGACATCTTCTCGCCGTCCAGCCCGATCATGCCGGCGTGCACGTAGTGCCGGGCGAACGGCGCCTCGCCGGTCAGCCGCTCGGCGTGCGCCGCGGACGCCTCGTGGTGCGGGAAGAGCAGGTCGTTGCCGCCGCCCTGCACGTCGATCTGGTTGCCCAGCAGGTTCAGCGCGATCACCGCGCACTCGATGTGCCAGCCCGGGCGACCCGGCCCGAGGTCGCCGCCCGGCCAGGACGGCTCACCCTCGCGGGTGCCGCGCCAGAGCAGAGGGTCGAGCGGGTCGCGCTTGCCGGCCCGGTCCGGGTCACCGCCGCGCTCCGGGAAGATCTTCAGCATCTCCTCCCGGCTCAGGTTCGACTCGTAGCCGAAGCGAGGCGTGGCGGAGATGTCGTAGTAGACGTCGCCGGTGCCGTCGTCGAGGCGGTAGGCGGCGCCGTCCTTGAGCAGCAGCTGGACCTTGTCGGCGATATCCGGGATCGACTCGACGGCGCCCACGTAGTGCTCCGGCGGGATGATCCGCAGCGCCTCCATGTCCTCGCGGAACAGCGCCGTCTCGCGCATCGCCAGGACCACCCAGTCCTCGCCGTCGCGGGCGGCCCGCTCCAGCAGCGGGTCGTCGATGTCGGTGACGTTCTGCACGTAGCGGACCGGACGCCCGGCGTCCCGCCACATCCGCTGCACCAGATCGAAGGTAATCATGGTGGCGGCGTGGCCGAGGTGGGTCGCGTCGTACGGGGTGATGCCGCAGACGTACATCCGCGCCACGTCCGTCGGATCGCTCGGGTGCACGCCCTGCCGCGCCGAGTCGTACAACTCCAGCGGCCGGCCGCTACCCGGCAGCCGCGGCACCTCGTGTCCCGTCCACGCTTCCATGACCGCCAGCCTAACCAGCCGGCCGGGGCCGGGCGGCCGCCCCCACAGGTGATCAACATGACAGCAGGTCGAGGCGGGCCCGCTCAGCTCACATCGGCGGCCAGGGCACCGCCGGCCAGTCCTCCGACGGCAACGGGAACCGGCCGGTGTCGCGCAGCCGGTCGATCCGGGCGGCCAGCTCGGCGATCTCGCTGATCGTCAGATGGTCGTCGAGTTCGGCGCCGAGCGGGCCGGTGACCTGGCCGGCGAGCGCGTCGAGCATCTGCGTCGCGTCCGGCGGCAGCTGCCGGCCGGCCCAGCCCCAGAGCACCGTGCGCAGCTTGCCCTCGACGTGGAAGCTCACCCCGTGGTCGACGCCGTAGATCCGGTCGTCCGGCCCGACGAGCACGTGCCCACCCTTGCGGTCGGCATTGTTGATCACGGCGTCGAGGACCGCGAGCCGGGCCAGCCGAGGATCGTCGGCGTGGGCCAGCGCGTACGGGGTGCCGTCGTCGTCGCGGGCGGCCGCGATCGGGAACCAGCGTGGCGGCAGCTCGTCGGCCGGTACGAACCCGACCAGCGGCTCGGCCTCCTCCGGCTCGTCGATCCAGAGCTGGCACGACCCCGGCCCGAACGGGCCGTCGCGCAGCACCGTCGGCGGCACCAGATCCCAGCCGGAGGCCCGGGAGACCAGGTAGGCCGAGACCTCCCGGCCGGCGAGGGTGCCGTCGGGGAAGTCCCAGAGCGGGCGTTCGCCCCGCACCGGCTTGTAGACGCAGCGGGCGCTGAGGTCGTCCAGGGTCAGCACCCCGCGCAGGGTGGTGTTCGACGCGTCGACCAGCCGGCCCTCCAGGGCGAGCTCGCCGTCACGCAGCAGCCGGAGTGCGGCGCTGCCGTCCTGTCGGGGCTGGATGCCGGACGACGTCACCGGTGGTAACCGTTGTGCCGCGGGCAGAGGTGCCCGGCGGGATCCAGCGGTTGGCCGCAGAGCGGGCAGGGCGGTCGACCGGCGTTGACCACTCGCCGGGCCCGCTCGATGAACTCGCGGGTCGCCTGCGGGGTGAGCCGGACCCGCAGCCGGTCGAGGTCCTCGTCCGGCTCCTCGTCGTCGTCATCGTCGTCATCGTCGTCGTCGGATTCGCCCAGCTCGACCTCGGCCTCCGCCTCCCCGGCGGCGATCGCCTCGATCACCACGGTGGCGCTGTCGACGTCGAAGGCCAGCCCGAGGGTGCCGACCCGGAACTCCTCGTCGACCGGCGTGTCCAGCGGCTCGTTGTCGCCGATCACGGCGGGCGCCTCGGGCAGATCGACCCCGAAGCGGCGCTGCGCCTCGGTGAGCAGCTCCTCGAGCTTCTCGGCGAGCAGGGACACCTGGACCTTCTCCAGCGCGACGCTGACCAGCCGGCCGCCGCCGCGCGCCTGGAGGAAGAACGTGCGCTCCCCCGGCGGCCCGACGGTCCCGGCGACGAACCGCTCCGGCGGCTCGAAGGCGTGCACCTGGTGGGTCATACCCACGACCCTATCCGGCCCGTCATGGCGTCGCGCACCCCACCGACCCGAATCGCCGCCCGGCCGGCGCGCCCGCCGTACCGCCGGACCCGGTCGGGCGTGGCGACCCCGCCGGCCTCGGGGTCGGCTCGGCGCCGCCCGCGGGGTTCAGTGGGCCGCACCGGCGCCGCCGCCCACCGCGGCGTCCGAGTCGGTCGGCCGGGGGGTCCGCCGGCGGCGCTTGCGCGGCGCCGGGACCAGACCGGCCAGGTCGCCGCCGGTGTCGTTGAGCCGGACCAGGAACGGTCGCAGCGGGGTGTAGCGGATCGCGGTCACCGATGCCGGGTCCGCGACGATCCGCTGGAAGAGATCCAGGTGTACGCCGAGCGCGTCGGCCACGATGGCCTTGATCACATCGCCGTGGCTGCAGGCCAGCCAGACCGCCTCGGGCCCGTGCTCGGCGGTGACCCGGGCGTCCCAGGAGCGCACCGCCGCCACCGCGCGGGCCGCCATCGCGGCCATCGCCTCCCCCTGCGGGAAGACCGCGGCACTGGGGTGTTGCTGGACCACCGGCCAGAGCGGCTCCTTGGCCAGCTTCTTCAGCGGTTGCCCCTCCCAGCTGCCGTAGCCGCACTCGATCAGCCCCTCCTCGACGGCCGGGGTCGCGTCGGGCAGCGCCAGCTCCAGCGTCTGCCGGCACCGGATCAACGGGCTGGTCACCACCGCGGCCAGCGGCAGGCCGCGCAGCCGCTCACCCACCGCGGCGGCCTGCGACCTACCGGTCTCGTCCAGCTCGACCGGTTGCCGACCGGCTAGGCCGCCGTCGGCGTTCGCGGTCGTCCGGCCGTGTCGCAGAAGCAGAAGGGTCGCCACGGGGACCACCCTATGACCTCGCCGACCGCCCCGACCGGCCGCGCTCGCCGAGCGTACGCATTGCACGCGCTGCCGGCCCTGTCCGGGCCCGACGGAGGTCCCCGGGGTCGGACCTCGCCATGGTCCGTTCCGTCTCGCCCGACATGGCGGTGTCCGGGCTGGGTGGGTACTGCCATGGGCTATCTGGAGTCGATCGGGCGGGTCCGTCGGGTTTGACCAACTCGGGCTCAGTGATGTCGGCGTGTCCCGGTGGCTTCGTCACCCCGACTTCAGTGATCCCGGGTCGGTCGCCGGTACTGGCGCTGGCATGGGCTCGGCGGGCCGGCCCCGGCCCGGACCATATCGGCGTGCTCGCGCCCCCGGACGCGTGCGGGACAGGCCGAGACCGGTCGGTGCCGTGTGGCTGATTGTCCGGTTTCCGGGGCGCAATCTGCGAGGGCTGGCGCCGAGCCGCCATGCATGCCTCCTGCGGCAGCCCGAGGCCCGTTGCGACCCGTGCCACCTGGGCGCGTCTGGGCGATTTGGGGTGTGACCGGAGGCATCCCGGCGCCGGAATGGTGGGCAGCCCGGCGTCGTTGAATACCCCCGACGGCCGAGGTAGCAGCCCCGCTCGCCGGCCGGTCCATCCGGTCGCCGACGGTGGCCCAACCCCGGAATGATGGTGGGCCGCCGGTCGTTACACCTGGACCCGACGCCGTAAGCCCCCCGCGTCGGATCCCCTTGGTCGATGAGCCCCTGACGTGTGGCCCGGCCGGAAGACTTTCCCCCTTGATCCACGAGCGCCTTGTCGAGGTGCCGCACACCCGCGCACGTATGCCGACCCCCGTCGGTGGTGTGGGTGTCTACCCCCGAATTGGAGCTTCCCGATGAACACGATCATGCGTAAGAGCGTTCTGAGTGTTGCTGGTCTGGCTTTCGCCGGTGGGATCTTCGCCGGCCCCGTCGCCGCCCACGCCGCCGCGCCGGTCGTGGACGCCAAGCCCACCGCCGTAGCGGTGGTGCAGGTCGACAAGCCGGGTGTGGACACCGCCAAGCTGATCCCGCACGGCACCCAGGGCACCCAGTCGCGTATCGACCTCAACGACGAGCAGACCACCAACGTCAAGGCGATCATCGCGGCGACGAAGAAGTCGGGTCTGGACGAGCGGGCCGCGGTCATCTCGATCGCCACCAGCCTGCAGGAGTCGAAGCTGGAGAACCTCGGCCACCTCGGCGACATGAATGACCACGACTCGCTGGGCCTGTTCCAGCAGCGCCCCTCCAGCGGTTGGGGCACCCCGGAGCAGATCACCGACCCCGTCTACTCGACGATGGCGTTCCAAAAGGGTCTCAAGCAGGTCGACGGGTGGCAGGACATGCCGCTGACCGACGCCGCGCAGACGGTGCAGGTGTCGGCCTACCCGGACGCCTACGCCCAGTGGGAACAGCAGGCCGCCGACCTCGTCGCCCAGCACTGGAACAGCTGACAAGCACGATCTGACCGCTGGCCGGCACCCTGACACGGGTGCCGGCCAGCGGCGTGTTCGCTGGCGGTCAGGTGGCGGAGATCGTGCCGGTCATCAGCAAGGCGAGGACCAGAGTGCCCAGCGCCACCCGGTAGAGCACGAAGACGTACAGGGTGTGGTGGGCGACGTAGCGCAGCAGCCAGGCGATGGCCGCGTACCCGATGCCGAACGCGATGAGCGTGGCCACGATCAGCATGGCGACGGTCGGGGCCGCGGTGCCCGGCGCGGACGGCTCGAAGACGTCGCCGAGGCTGAACACCCCGGAGAGCACCACCGCCGGGATGGCCAGCAGGAACGAGTACCGAGCCGCCGCCTCCCGGGTCAGGTTGAGCAGCAGGCCTGCGGTGAGCGTGCCGCCGGACCGGGACACCCCGGGCACCAGCGCCATGGCCTGGGCGAAGCCCATCACCACGCCGTCGCGCATCCGGAAGTTCTCCAGGGTGCGGGTCTGCCGACCCCAGTACTCGGCGAAGGCCAGCACGAAGGCGAAGACGATCAGCGTGGTGGCCACCAGCCAGAGGTTGCGCCCGGCGGTCTTGATCTGGTCCTTGAACAGGAAACCGAACGCGCCGATCGGGATGGTGCCGACGATGACGTACCAGCCCATCCGGTAGTCCAGGCTGGAGCGCACCGAACGGTCGCGCAGCCCGAGCAGCCAGGTACGGGTGATCCGCCAGATGTCCTTGGCGAAGTAGATGAGCACCGCCGCCTCGGTGCCCAGCTGGGTCACCGCGGTGAACGACGCGCCGGCGTCGCGGCCGAAGAAGATCGCCGACGTGATCCGCAGGTGCCCGGACGAGCTGACCGGCAGGAATTCCGTGAGCCCCTGGACGATGCCCAGGACGATGGCCTCGACCCAGGTCACTCGCCGACTCCGGAGAGCTCCAGCGCCTCGGCGACGGTACGCAGGGTCTGCACGCCGCTGTCCCGGTCCGCCACGAACAGGGTCACCGACAGCGTGGTGACGCCGGCGGCGGCGTACTCCCTCATCCGCTCGGCGATGCGCTCCTTCGGGCCGAGCAGCGAGGTGCGGTCGATGAACTCCATCGGCACCGCGGCGGCCGCGTCACGTTGCCGCTTGGCCAGGTAGAGGTCCTGGACCTCCTTGGCGGCGTCGCCGTAGCCCATCCGGGTGGCCAGCTGGTTGTAGAAGTTCTGCTGCCGGCTGCCCATCCCGCCGACGTAGAGCGCGGCGTACCAGCGGACCAGCTCGGCGCAGGTGGCCACGTCGTCGCCGACCACCACCGGCACCGAGGGCACCACGTCGAAGCCGGCCAGCTCCTTGCCGGCCCGGGCCCGCCCGGCGCGGACCGCGTCGAGCTGCTCCTGGGCGAACTCCGGGGCGTAGAAGACGGCCAGCCAGCCGTCGGCGATCTCACCGGCCAGCTCGAGGTTCTTCGGGCCGACCGCGGCCAGGTAGATCGGGATGTGCTCGCGGGGTGGGTGGAAGCCCAACCGCAGCGCCTTGCCCGGCCCGTCGGGCAGCGGCAGGGTGTAGAACTCGCCGTCGTACGCGACCTCCTTGCGGGCGATCGCGAGCTTCACGATGTCCACGAACTCGCGGGTCCGCGCGAGCGGCTTGCCGAAGCGCACACCGTGCCAGCCTTCGGAGACCTGCGGGCCGGAGACGCCCAGGCCGAGCCGGAACCGGCCGCCGGAGAGGGCGTCGATGGTCGCCGCTGTCATCGCGGTCATCGCCGGGGTGCGGCCGGGGATCTGCATCACCGCGCTGCCCACGTCGATCCGCTCGGTCTGACCGGCCATCCAGGCGAGCATGCTGGGCGAGTCGGAGCCGTACGCCTCCGCCGCCCACACCACCGAGTAGCCGAGCCGATCCGCCTCCTGGGCCAGGGCCAGGTGGTCGGCCGGCGTGCTCCACGCTGTCTGGTATCCGAGGCTGAGCCCGAGTCGCACTGGTCCTCCCCCATCCGCACCACAGGTCGCATCAGGTTACGCAATGCGGGCGGTCGGCTCGATCACCGGCTCACCCGCAAGGCTGCGAGGTGCGGTTCCGGCGGCCGGGCGGCAGGAACACCGGCAGAAGCCGAGCAACATGACGGGAGCGAGGATATCGGTTGCGGCAGGTTCGAAATAAGGTTCACCCATGCAACAGCGACCGCTCGGCCGAAGCGGGCTGGCGGTTTCGCGGCTCGCGCTCGGCACCATGACCTGGGGCCGGGACACCGACGCCGACGATGCGGCCGCCCAGCTGAAGAGTTACCTCGACGCGGGCGGCAACCTGATCGACACGGCCGACGTCTACGGCGACGGTGACGCCGAGTCGGTGATCGGGTCGCTGCTCGGCAGCCTGGTCCCCCGCGACGAGCTGCTCATCGCCACCAAGGCGGGGCTGCGGCCGGGCAGCGGACGGCGCCGGGACGGCTCCCGGGGGCACCTGCTGCGGACGCTGGACGCGTCCCTGCGCCGGCTCGGCACCGACCACGTCGACCTGTTCCAGGTGCACGGCTACGACCCGGACACTCCGCTGGAGGAGACCCTGGGCGCGCTGGACCACGCGGTGGCCAGCGGTCGGGTCCGCTACGTCGGGGTGTCGAACTTCTCCGGCTGGCAGACCGCGCGGGCGGCGGCCTGGCAGACCGCGTGGCCGGGCCGGGCGCCGGTGGTGGCCGCGCAGGTCGAGTACTCGTTGCTGGAGCGGGGCGTGGAGCGGGAGGTGCTGCCCGCCTGCGACGCGCTCGGGTTGGGCGTGCTGCCGTGGTCGCCGCTCGGTCGGGGGGTGCTCACCGGCAAGTACCGGCACGGCCGCCCGGCGGACTCCCGGGCCGCGTCGCCGCACTTCGAGCGGTTCGTCGCCACCTACCTGGAGCCCCGCTGCTCCAGCATCGTGGAGGCGGTGGCCACCGCCGCCGGTGGGCTCGGCGTCTCGCCGACGGAGGTGGCGCTGGCCTGGATCCGGGACCGGCCCGGGGTGACCGCGCCGATCCTGGGCGCCCGCACGGTCGGTCAGCTGCTCGGTGCGCTCCAGGTGGAGCGGATGACACTGCCCGAGGAGATCACCACCGCGCTGGACGACGTGTCGTCGGTGCCGGTCGGCTACCCCGAGCGCGACAGCTGACCCGCCGGGCGCCGCCGGAGCGCTCGGCCGGGTCAGGGCGTCGGCCGCTGCCCGGGAAGCTCACGGATCGCGGTCAGGAAGCGGGACTGGTCGTCGCGCAGCGCCGGGTTGACGATCCGGATCCATGAGCCGTCGTCGAAGAAGATGGTGGACGGGAACTGCACCAGCCCCGCCGTGCCGCGCTCGGAGTCGACCCGGAGCACCCGGCTGCGCGGCACGCTCCACAGCACCCGTGGCTGGCGCCGGTCGGGGCGGCCCTCGTCGGGCCGGCGCCCCATCCGCAGCAGGTACAGGTGGGTGTCGGTCACCGCCAGCGGCGTGCCGCTGTAGCGCTCCAGGAAGAGCAGCAGGCTGCCGGCGAGGGTGGCGAGGTCGCCGCTGAAGACGTAGCGGCGGCGGTAGGCGATCTCGGCGAGCTGGTCGGCCAGCGGGCGGTACCGGCTGAGCCGGAAGAGCGCCCGGAACGCCTCCTGCTCCTCGGTCAGGGGCAACGGCTCCCGCTGCACCGGCTGGTGCGGTGGGCCGGACTGCGGCGGCGCTTCCTCGGGCAGCCCGGCGGCGAGGGCGGCGGCCTTGCCGGGCAGCAGCAGCACCCCGGCGGCCAGCCGCACCGGCGTCATCACCGCGTCCACCCAGACCACCGGGTTGACGATGTTGAGCAGCCCGAACAGCGCCCGAGGATCGAGCGCCTCGGCCATCTCGTCGGCCATCCGGTCGGCCAACTGGCTGCCCGCCCGGTGGTTCTCGGGCGCCCGGACCGGGGCCAGCCCGACGTAGCGCAGCTCCTGACCGCTCAGCAGCGGCGCGACGAGGGCGCGCTCGGGCTCGTCGCTGGTGCGGAACTCGTCGCGCAGCTCGCGGGCCTTGTCGCGGGCCGCTCGGGCACCGCCGCGCACCGCGTCGGCGAACCGACCGAGCCGACCCCGATCCCCTGACGTCACGCGCTACCTCCTCGACCGGGCTACCGGCCCGTGGGCTGTTCGGCCGGCGGCTGCCCGAAGACATTCTGGTCGATCCAGTCGGCGCCGTCCTGCACCTTCTCGCCGATCTGGTCGCCGACCAGGTCCGCGCCGGGCACGGAGAGGCCGGAGGTGAGCGCCACGGTGCCCCAGGTGACGCCGTGCACGACGGAGTTCGGCACGTTCCACGGCAGGTTGGTGGCCCAGTCGCGGGCGATCACCCGAGCGCCGTCGGTGAGACCGTGTGCCCGCAGCGCGCCGGCCCGGTCGAGGGTGCTCATGTCGAACGGCGAACCCGACTTGCCCAGCTTGTAGGTGCCCTTCGTTGGGTCGGTGACCTTGTGGTACCACTTGTCGGCCTTGCCGGCGGCGCGCCGCTTGTCGGCGTACTTCGCGCCCTTGCGCAGCGCCTTCTGCTTGTCGACCAGCTTGTCGAGGTGGCTGCGCAGCTTGCGCAGGTAGAGCAGCACCCGCTGGAGCAGCCTGATCACCTTCTGCAGGTGGGTGGCGAGCGGGCGGATGACCTTCAGCGCCCGGGTCACCGCGATCATGCCCCGGGTCACCGCCAGCCCCACGCCGGCGGCCCAGGAGGCGCCGGCGGTGAACGGCGCCATGAGCAGCGCGGTCACCAGCGTGACCAGCAGGAAGTTCACGAACTCGACGCAGAGGTCGACGAGCACGTCGTGCACCATCTGCAGGCCGTCGGCGACGCCGCGCAGGTATTCGGCGGTCGCGGTGAACTGCGCGGCGAGGTCGAGCAGCTGCTGCTCCACCTCGGCGAGCCGCTGGCCGTACGCCTCACCGGCGGGCGAGCGCCACCCGGCCTGCGCGGCCAGCCGGACGCCGCGGTGCCCCTGCGCCAGGTCACGCACCTGCGCGGCCAGCGCGTCCCACTCCGCGGCCTTGGCGCGCAGGGCGGCGGGCTCGCCGTCGACCATGTCGACGAGCTGGATCAGCGGCCAGGCCAGGGTGCGGCAGACGCTGTCGACCGCGTCCTGCACCCCGGAGAGCGCGTTGTCGAGGCCGTTCCACAGCTGGACGGCGCTGCCGGCGGGCCCGCTCATCCCGGCATCCTCGACTGGATGGCCTTGAAGCCGGCGTCGATGTCCTGCTCGTTGAGCTCGTACATCTGCACCGTGTCGCCGAGCGCGAGGGCGACCCGCTGGAACGCGTCGTGCGCGGAACGGAACAGCTCCTGGCCGCCGGTGACCTGCTCGGCGTACTTGTCGCGCAGCATGTCGCTGGCGAACGGCAGGTGGCCGAAGGCGCCCGACGGCACGTCGCCGGCGGAGGCGATCTGGCTCTCCAGCGCGGCAAGCGAGCTGGCGACCTGCTTGGCGGCTGTCTCCAGTCGACGCACCGCGTGCACGTCGACCTCGATGTCAGGCGGCATGCCTTCCTCCCCCGTGTGTCCGGCGCACCGACGATACGATTCATCGGCCACCGGGCACCACCCCGGTGCCACCGTCCACGGGGGAGGATCTCATGGCTGACCCGCTGTCCGCGTTCGACGCGCTCGCCGGGCGGATCGCCGACATCGAACGGCGCTTCGCCGGCCTTCGCGACGACCTGACCGAACTGTCCGCCACCGCGACCGACGAGAGCGGCCTCGTCTCCGTGACCGTCGACGCCACCGGCGTGCTCACCGGCCTGAGCTTCGCGCCGAGCGCGCTGCGCGCCGGCACCGAGGGGTTGGCGGAACTGGTGCTCGAGGCGTACGGCAAGGCCCGCTCGGTCGCCGCCGAGCAGGTCGAGGAGCGCACCGAGGGGCTGGACGCCCAGCTCGGCGCCGGGCTGGGCGAGCTGTTCGGCACGCCCGGCGACTTCTCCGCGATGGGCCGCCTGGAGGAGACCATCGGCCGGCTCGGGCGCCTCGACGGCCGCCTGCCCGGCTCGCCGGCATGACCCCACCGACCTGGCCGGAGATCACCGCGCGGCTGCGTGACACCCTCGCCCGCTGTGACCGCGACACCGACCTGGAGCTCGCCGCCGGTCCGCGCGCGATACGGCTGCTGGTGCGCCGCGAGGTGGTCCGGGCGCTCTGCCCGGGCTACGACGAGGCACGCCTGGCCGCGCTCGGCTGGCGCCGCCCGACCGACGGGGCCGGCTGGTGGTACGAGACGACGCGCAGCCCGGAACGGCTGGACTGGCTCAGCGCGTTCGTCACCCGCACCGCGGCCGAGGTGCTGACCGCCGACCCGGGCGCGCTCTCCTGCCGACCCGTGCCGCCCGTCGGCCACCCCTCGCCACCGCCGGTGCCCGCTCCCCGCGCGGCGGCCGAGACCGGCCCGACCCCGGCGACGGCGCCCGCCCCGACGGGCCCGGCCTCCGGGTCTGTGGCGACGGCGCCCGCCCCGACGGGCCCGGCCTCCGGGTCCGTGGCGACGGCGCCCGCCCCGATAAGTCCGGCGGGCGAACCGGCGATCGTGCGGCTGCTCGCCGCGGCCGCCGAGCGGCAGGACCTGCCCGGCTATCTCGGGATGCTGGCCGGCGCCACGGTCTGCGTCCCGCTCGCCGGGGAACCGTCGCCGGAGCACGACTTCCCCTGGACGGTGGTCGGCGACGCCACCGGCGCCCCGCTGCTGCCGGTCTTCACCTCCCCGCAGGCGCTGGCCGCCTTCGCCGGGGACGGTGTGCCGTTCGTCGCGCTGCCCTGCGCCGAGCTGCTCGCGGACTGGCCGGACGCCTCCTGGGGGCTGGCGGTGGATCCGGGCAGCGCCCGGGCCGTCGCGCTGGCCGCGCCGACGCTGACCGCCCTGCTCGCCGCGAACCCGCCACCCGAGTAGGGCACCGGCGACCAGGGCGGCAGGAACCACCCGGGTGGCGGCGTCGGTCACCCCGCTCGGGGTGGCGAACGGCCGCTGGGCTGGGCAGCATAGGGCTCATGGACTACGAATACGCGCCGCTGCGGCTCCCGCCGAACGTCGACCGGCTGACCGCCGCGGCGCAGCTGGCGATCCAGGCGGAGTTCTCCGGTTGGGAGTTGGCCCGGGTGCGGCTGTTCCGGGACGGCACGCGGCAGGTGGTGCTGCGCCGTCGGCGGGTCAACCAGCCGCAGCCTGGCCTGTCGTACTGACCAGGCCCGTCCCGGGGCGTACGCCCGGGGGCCACGCCCGCGCCCCGGGGCCGTGCCGCGCACGGCCGGGCCCCGGGGCGTCACCGCCTAGTGGGCGTGGTCGTGCTCCTCGTCCAGGTCGAGGAACGGGTGCTCGTCGAGCCGGCCGACCAGGCGGTCGTCCACGGCCGGCTGGAACGGCCCGACCGGGTCGTCGTCATCGAACGACTCCAGGTCGACCGGGGTGCCGACCTCGCTGACCATGACCACCCCGTCCAGCGGCTCCAGCTCCGGGATGTCCAGCGCGCCGAGCGAGCCGTCGCCGTTCTGCAGCAGCTCCAGCACCGCCTCACCGACGCCCTCCACGGGCGCCGGCTCGTCGTCCTCGGGGGTGCCCTCGCGGCGGGCGGCCTCGGCGACCCGGATCAGCGCCGAGACGCTGGGCACCCGGTAGTCCCGACGTTGCCGGACCGAGATCACCCGCGGGTGCGGGTCGCCGGCCTCAGCGCCCTCCGCCCCGCCGAAGCGCTCGTCGGCCTCGTCCGGGTCGATCGAGTCCACGTCCCAGGGGGTGACCTCGCCGAAGGCGTCCAGGAGTTGCTCGTCGTAGGCGTAGGACGCGTTGTTCAACGCCACGTACGCCTGCCACACGTCGTCGTCGTCGATGCGGCCCTGCGCGGCACGTACGGCGGCCAGGTGGCGGCGAGCCGCGTCGATCACCCGCTCGAGGGCGGCGTCCAGCTCACCGTGCTGGTCGGTCATGGGAGGGTGTCCCTTCACGATGGGGAGTTGCGTGCCGGATGTGGCTACCGGACACGGGCTAGCAGGTGCGGAGGAACCGGTCGAGAACCCGCACGCCGAACTGTAGTCCGTCGACCGGAACCCGCTCGTCGATGCCGTGGAACAGGGCGGAGAAGTTCAGATCGGCGGGCAGCCGCAGCGGCGCGAACCCGAAGCAGCGGATGCCGAGCTGGGAGAAGGCCTTGGCGTCGGTGCCGCCGGAGAGCATGTACGGCACCGGGCGGGCGCCCGGGTCCTCGGCGCGCAGCGCGGCCGACATCGCCTCGACCAGGTCGCCGTCGAAGGTCGTCTCCAGCGCCGGCTGGCGCTGGATGTACTCGATCGCGATGTCCGGCCCGATCAGCTCGCGCAGCTGCTGCTCGAGCAGCTCGGACTGCCCGGGCAGGCTGCGGCAGTCGATGGTGGCGGTGGCCCGCCCGGGGATGACGTTGTCCTTGTAGCCGGCGGTCAGCCGGGTCGGGTTGGCGGTGTTGCGGATCGTCGCGCCGATGATGTTGGCGATCGGGCCGAGCTTGGCGATGGCGGTCTCCGGGTCCTCCGGGTCGAGCTCGACACCGAGCAGGTCGGAGACCTCCTCGAGGAAGGCCCGCACGGTCGGGGTGACCACCACCGGGAAGCGGTGCCGGCCGATGCGGGCCACCGCCTCGGCCAGGGCGGTGACCGCGTTGTCGTCGTGCACCATCGAGCCGTGCCCCGGGCGGCCCTTGGCGTGCAGCCGCAGCCAGTCCAGCCCCTTCTCGGCGGTCTCGATCAGGTAGAGCCGCTGGGAGTCGTTGATCGAGTAGGAGAAGCCGCCCACCTCGCCGATCGCCTCCGTGCAGCCGTCGAAGAGGTCACGGTGCCGCTCGACCAGGAAGTGCGCGCCGTAGTCACTGCCGGCCTCCTCGTCGGCGGTGTACGCGAGCACGATGTCGCGCTGCGGGCGCACCCCGGTGCGCTGCCAGTGCCGCAGCACGGCCAGCACCATCGCGTCGAAGTCCTTCATGTCGATGGCGCCCCGGCCCCAGAGGTAGCCGTCGCGGATCTCGCCGGAGAACGGGTGCACCGACCACTCGTCGGCGTCGGCCGGCACGACATCCAGGTGGCCGTGCACCAGCAGCGCGCCCCGGCCGGGATCGGTGCCGGCGATCCGGGCCACCACGTTGGCGCGGCCCGGTGCGGACTCGTGGATCTCGGCCGTGACGCCCACCTCGGCGAGCTTCTCCGCCACGTACTCGGCCGCGCGGCGTTCACCGGCGCTGGTGTCGTTGTCGCCGGTGTTGGTGGTGTCGATCCGCAGCAGGTCACGGCAGAGGTCGACGACCTCGTCGGTCGGTTCGGGTCGGGCGGAGGCGGGGTCGGTCGTCATCGCTTCTTCATACCAGCAGCGGTGTCCGGGCAGGTCGCCCCGGCCCGCTTCGCGGTTTCGCGGCGCGCCGTCGGGGGTACCGCGCCGGGCGACCGTACGTTCCCCCGTCTCGCACCGCCCGCCAGCCGAGGAGGGCACCATGACCGTTCCCCTGCCGCCACTGCCGCCCGCCCCCGACGAGGGCTACCGGCCCGGTGGTCGCAGCATCGCCGACATCGTCGACTCGGAGCACCGGCAGCTGCTGGAGCTGCTCGGGCAGCTGACCGGGCCCGGCACCACCCCGCAGGAGGGCCTGCCGGTGCTGACCGCGGCGCTGTCCCGGCACCTCTCCGCCGAGGAGCAGTACCTGCTGCCGGCCGTGCGGGCGGCGGTGCCCGAGGCGGTCGAGCGGGTCGAGAAGGAGATCGACGCCGACGCCGCCCTGCTGACCGCGTTGAAGGCGCTCGGCGACGACGGGCTCGACGAGGTGGCCGAGCGGGTCCGCCGGCACGTCGAGGGGGTGGGCGCGCTGGTCGCGGCGCTGCGCGCGGTGGCCACCGAGGAGGAGCTGATCCGGCTGGGCAACCGGCTGGAGATCGCCGAGGAGGCGGCGCCGACCCGGCCGCACCCGGCGACCCCGGCCACCCCGCCGTGGAACCGGATCGTGGAACCGGCGGTCGGGGTGGTGGACAAGGTCCGGGACGTGGTGACCGGACGGCCCACGTACCTGGCCGACCTGCCGGAGCCGCCACGAGGTTGACGTCGGCGCCCGGGCGGGCGGCGGCACCGGCCGCCCGGCGACGGTCATCCATCGTCACCGATCCGTCCGGGCCCTTCCGCAGCACCGGGTGGGGTCCTACCGTCACCGTATGAACCTGGAGCTGCGACACCTGCGGGTCGTCTGCGCGATCGCCGAGACGGGCAGCGTGACCAAGGCGGCGTCGACGCTCGGCCTCGCCCAGCCGGCGCTCACCGCCCAGCTCCAGCGCATCGAACGCACACTCGGCGGCCCGCTGTTCGAGCGGGACCGGCGCGGCGCCCGGCCGACCGCGCTCGGCGAGCTGGTGCTCGCCCGGGCCCGGGTGCTGCTGCCGGCGATGAAGGGGCTGCAGGACGAGGCCGCGCGGCTGGCCGGGGCCGGGGACACGCCCCGGCGCTACCGGTTCGGCGGGGTGAACAGCCCCATCCTCGGCCGGCTGGTGCACCGGCTCGCCGCCGAGCAGCCGCAGGCGCAGATCACCACCTACGCCTCGTGGTCGGTGGACGAGCTGGCGCAGTTGGTCGTCGGGGGGCGGCTGGACTTCGTGCTCACCGGGGTCTGCGGCGACTCCAGTCCGTCGGCCGAGTTCGGGCTCAGCTGGCGGGAGGTGGCGGTCGACCCGGTGCTGGTGCTGCTACCGGAGAGCCATCCGATGGCCGACCGGGAGGAGGTGCACCTGGTCGACCTGCGTCACGAGCAGTGGGTGGCGGCGCCGGGTGACGGCTGCTTCGGCGACTGCTTCGCCGCCGCCTGCGCCCGCGCCGGCTTCACCCCGCGCAAGGTGTACGAGACCGACGTGCGCGGCTGCGTCGACCTGGTGGACGCCGGCGAGGCGATCGCGCTCTGCCAGGCCACCTTCCGTCCGGTTACCGGGCTGGTCACCCGGCGGCTGGCCGGGGTGCCGCTGCGCTGGCGGCTGATGTTCGGCTGGCACCCGGACTCCCCCGCCGGCCCGGTCGCCGAACTGGTGCTGGAGACGGCGAAAGCGGCGTACACCGATTCGCTCGTTCCGCACCCGGGCTACCTGGCCTGGCTGACCCGCAACCCCGGCTTCGGGGTCCGCCGGCCCACGGCGGCCGGCCCGGTCGCCGGGGCCGGTGGGGTGCGAACCGCCTGACGACGGGTATCACGGCCACATGACCGACCTGTATCCCGCTGCCGACGACCGCGAACTGCTGCGCCGGGCGGCCGCGGCACACACCGCCGCCGCCCAGGACGTGGAGTCCTTCCTGCGCCGGCTGCCCGAGGTGCCCGGGGCGGCGGACATCACCGAGTACGCCAACCTGCTCACCCGCGAGGAGCAGCAGCGCGCCGACCGGGAGGCGGCCGCCGACGCCGCCGGCCTGACCCTCGGCAGCCTCGAGTCCGACCAGGGCACCTGACCGAACCCCCACCCCACCCACCGCGCGTTGATCATGAAGTTGTTGTCACGACACGCCGGGCGCCGTGACAACAACTTCATGATCGACGCGCGGCCCGGCGCGCGGGCCGGCGCGGCCGGGGCGGCCGTCAGCGTTCGACCAGGACGTCGTGGCCTAGGTCGAGCAGGGAGTGGCGCCACTCGTCGTCGGCGTTGCCGCGCGACGGCTTGGCGTCCAACAGGGACTGGATCCGGTCGATGGCGTCCCGCATCACCTCGATGTCCTCCGGGGTGAGGTCCACCTTGCGCTTGCGCAGCACCGCCAGGATCTGCCGGCCCGGCTCGGGCAGGCCCAGATCCGGGTCCGCGCCGAACGACTCCTCGCCGGAGCCGCGGGTCAGCAGCCACTGGCGCAGCTGCTCGGACGGGACGTTGACCTGGGCGTGGAAGTCATCCCAGAGCACCGCAACCTCGGGTTCGAGCCGCTGCTCGCGTACCATCAGGCCTCCTCTTCCGGTGGCGGCCCGGACGCCTCCGGGTCCTCCTCGTCCTTCTTCCGGCTCAGCCCCTCCGCCGGCATCCGCACCCGGGCGGGGTTGGCAGTCGGGCGGGCCTGGATCGGCTCGGGGTGCTCGTCCTCCTGGGTGGACTCCGCCGGTTCCCGGGGCTTCTCGGGCTCGGGCGCCTGCGTCCGGCTCATCGCGGGTGTGTCGTGGTGGCGGCGGTGTAGCCGCGTTCCCCCGCCCCCACCTGGAAGGTCAGCGCGCCCTCGCTGACGTCCACGGTCACCCGCTGGCTCGGGGAGATCTGCGACTCCAGCAGCATCCGGGACAATCGGTTGTCCACCTCGCGCTGGATCACGCGGCGCAGCGGGCGGGCGCCGAACTCCGGCTGGTAGCCGTGCTCGGCGAGCCAGTCGATGGCCGCCGTGGTGACCTCGACCTGGATGTCCTGGGCGTGCAGCCGGCGTCGGGTCTCCTCCAGCATCAGCTCGGTGATCTGGCGCAGCTGCTCGGCCTCCAGCCGACGGAAGATGATCACCTCGTCGATGCGGTTGAGGAACTCCGGCCGGAAGTTCTCCTGCAGCCGGCGCATCAGCCGCTCGCGCAACTCGTCGCTCTCCTGGGCGCTGCCGGGCTCGCCGGCGCCGAAGCCGACCGAGCGCTGGGCACCGGTGATCAACTCCGAACCCAGGTTGCTGGTCATGATCAGGACGGTGTTCTTGAAGTTCACCGTCCGGCCCTGACTGTCGGTGAGCCGGCCGTCGTCGAGCACCTGGAGCAGGATGTTGAACACGTCAGGGTGCGCCTTCTCGATCTCGTCCAGCAGCACCACCGCGTACGGGCGGCGGCGCACCGCCTCGGTGAGCTGACCGGCCTCCTCGTAGCCGACGTACCCGGGTGGCGCCCCGACCAGCCGGCTGACCGTGTGCCGCTCCTGGAACTCGCTCATGTCCACCCGGACCATCCGGTCCGCCTCGCCGAAGAGCGCCTCGGCCAGGGCCCGGGCCAGCTCGGTCTTGCCGACACCGGTCGGGCCGAGGAACAGGAAGCTACCCATCGGCCGCTCGGGGTCGGCGAGCCCGGCCCGGGAGCGCCGGACCGCCTCGGCGACCGCGGTCACCGCGTCGTCCTGCCCGACCACCCGCTCGTGCAGGTGCCCCTCCAGGCGCAGCAGCCGGTCCCGCTCCTCCTCGGTGAGCTGGGCGACCGGGATGCCGGTGGCCCGGGAGACCACCTCGGCGATCTCCTCCTGACCGACCTCGGGGACCTGCGAGGTGTCGCCGTCCTCGCCGTGCGCCCGACGTACCTGCTCCTCCAACTCGCCGATCCGGTCGCGCAGCGTCGACGCCCGCTCGTACTGCTCGTCGGCGACCGCCTGCTCCTTGTCCCGACGGACCTCGTCGAGCTGACGCTCCAGGTCACGCACGTCGGCGGCCGGGGTTCGGGTACGCAACCGGACCCGGGCGCCGGCCTGGTCGATCAGGTCGATCGCCTTGTCCGGCAGGAACCGGTCGGTGACGTAGCGGTCGGAGAGCTCGGCCGCGGCGACAAGCGCCTCGTCGGTGAAACGCACCTGGTGGTGCGCCTCGTACCGGTCACGCAGCCCGCGCAGGATGGCGATGGTGTCGTCCACGCTGGGCTCGGGCACCAGCACCGGCTGGAACCGGCGGGCCAGGGCAGCGTCCTTCTCGATGCTCTTGCGGTACTCGTCCAGCGTGGTCGCGCCGATCACCCGCAGCTCACCGCGGGCCAGCGCCGGCTTGAGCATGTTGCTCGCGTCCATGCCGCCCTCGCTGCCCGCCCCGCCCGCCCCGACCAGCGTGTGGATCTCGTCCAGGAAGATGATCAGCTCTTCCCGGTGCGCCCGGATCTCGTCGATCACCTTCTTCAGCCGCTCCTCGAAGTCGCCGCGGTAGCGGGTGCCGGCCACCAGGCCGGCCAGGTCGAGCTGGACCACCCGCTTGCCGAGCAGGGTCTGCGGCACGTCGCCGTCGCAGATCCGCTCGGCCAGCCCCTCCACGATGGCGGTCTTGCCGACGCCGGCCTCGCCGATCAGCACCGGGTTGTTCTTGGTACGCCGGGAGAGGATCTCCACCGCCTGCTCGATCTCGTCGGCCCGGCCGATCACCGGGTCGATCTGGTCGTTGCGGGCCAGGTCGGTGAGGTCCTGGCCGTACTGGTCGAGGGTCGGGGTGCCCCGGTCCGGCCTCGGCCCGGTCATCGGGCCGCGCTCGGCGTTGGCGGCCTGCAACGACTCCGGCTGGATTCGCCCGGCGGCGAGCATCCGCCCGGCCGGCGACTCCGGGTTCAGCGGCAGCGCCATCAGGATGTGCTCGGGGCCGATGTAGTTCGCGCCCATCGCGCGGGAGAGCTGATGGGCGTCGAGCAGGGCCCGCTTCGCCGCCGGGGTGAGCGACAGGTTCGGCGGCACCTCGCCACGGGGGGCGCCGTCACCCCGCCCGCCGAGCGCGTTGAGCAGCGTGTCCGGGTCGGCGCCGGCCCGCCGGACCAGGTCGCGCAGCGGTTCACGTTGCAGCGCCGCCCAGAGCAGATGGTCGGTGTCCAGGTCGCTGCTCTGCCGCTGCGCCGCGCGCCGGGCGGCGTCGGCCAGCATCTCCCGCGCGTCGGCGGTCATCAGCCGGGTGATGTCGACCCGGTGCGCCGGTCGGCGCCCACCCTCACCCCGGCCGAAGTACCGGGCCAGGAACTCGTCCCACGGGTCGGAGCCGAACTCGCCGGGTCCCATCATGTCTCCTCCGCAGTTGCGAGCGGCACGGTCGGCAGGGGCTACCCGGCGGTCGGCGCGACAAACGCCGCGCGGCGCAGGGCACCGGCGCGGAACCGGACCTCCATCCGGCCCGTCGCGACCCGCCGGGATAGCCCAGCAGCAGGCGTACCAGCGGTCGCGGTGGCAGGCTGAGGCCATGGACGTACCGCCGCTGTTGATCGTGGACGCCGCGAACGTGGTCGGATCCCGCCCGAACGGGTGGTGGCGGGACCGGGCCGGAGCGACCGCCCGGCTGCGCGACTCGCTGACCGGGGTGGCCGCCGCCGGGCTGCCACCGCAGCTGCCGCCTCCGCTCGAGGTGGTGCTCGTGGTCGAGGGCGCGGCCCGGGACGTGCCGGCCGTGCCGGGGGTCGAGGTGGTCGCGGCCCCGGGCTCCGGCGACGACACCATGGTCGAGCTGGTCGGCGCGGCGCCGGAGCGCCGCCGGGTGGTGGTCGTCACCGCCGACCGTGAGCTGCGCGAACGCGTCACCGCCCGGGGCGCCGAGGTGTACGGCCCGCGCTGGCTGCGTGACGCGATGACGGGCCCGGACGCCACGGCGCGCAGCTGAGCGGCCCCGACCCGCGGTCCCGCCAATCGGACTCCCGGCGCTTCGTGGTGACAAGCGGTCAGCGGGGCAGGAACACTGACAGGGCGGATGTTCTCCCGCGCCCCGAATAGGCTCTAATGAAGGCCTCCCCGCCCCCAGGAGGTACCCCCCGTGGCGAGCGTCGCCGAGCTCAAGGCAGCCATCGACGTTGCACTGCAACAGATCGGCGACGGCCAGAGCGCCGTCCAGGCAGCCGGTGAGAGGTTGGCCGAGGCGCAGCAGACACTCGCCGGCGCGCTCGAGGGCAGCGGCCACGAGACGGTCGAGGCGGCCCAGGCCTCGTTGACCCAGGCCAGCCAGGAGCTGGAGGAGTGCCTCGCCGCCACCCTGGTCGCCGTCGAGCAGGCGCAGCTCTACGTCGCGGCCCTGTAGAGCCCGCCGTGTCCATTGTCGAGGATGTCGGCGCGCAGGTCCGCGCCGCCGCCGAGGAGCTGCCGCTCGACCTGCTCGGGCAGGCACTGGAGAAGTTCGGGCTGGCCAGCGAGCGGCTGCGCTGGGTGCGGCAGGAATCGGCCAACCCGATGGGGGTGCCGGAACTCTCCGCCGCGACCGAGCACGCCGAGACCGCCGGCTACGCGCTACGGCTGGCCCAGGAGCAGCTCGCGGCCTACCTCGCCGCGCTCGGGCTGGCCGGCGGGGGCGGGCCGGCGGCAGCCCGGCCGCAGGAGCAAAAACCGCGGCACGACGCGCCCCGCGACGCCGCCCCCGTCGCCGTAGCGGCCGAACCGGCTGAACAGGTGCGGCTACGCCGCTGGTGGTCGGTGCGGGTGGCCGAGCTGACCGGCGGACCCGAAGACGCCGACGAGCCGGACGAGCGGATCGGCGACTCCGCGGAGCTGCTGCGCCGGGTGGTCCGCGGGGTACGCGCCGGGGACCGTGACCGGCTCCGTACCGAGCTGCGCCGGGCGCACGCCGACGTCGGGCTGGGGCTGGCCGCGCTCGCCCCGCCGCTGCTGCGCGACCTGGCCGGCGAGCTGCTCGGGCACCCACCCCGGGCCGACGACCTGGGCAAGCTGCGCGGCGAGCTGGACGGCCGGGTCCGCGACCTGCTGCCCGGGCTGCCGGCGCCGGTGCTCGACACCCTGCTGACCCGGGTCTGCCGGATGCCCCCACCACGACGCTCCGGGGAGCCGGCGCACGCCGCGGACTCCGCGGTCAGCGCCGGAGTGCTGACCGGCGTGCTGCTGGCCCGCCTCGGCCGGGACCTCCCCGCCGACGCCGGCCGGTCGAGCACGGCGGACGCGGGCCGGGCCGACGCGGACGGCAGCACGCCGGGACGCACGGGCGAACGACGCCCGCCGGCCGGTCAGGACGCCACCAGCGCGGGCCGGACGCCACCGCGCGGGCCCGCTGCCCGCCCATCGGGGCGCACCAGCGCCGCACCCGGTGCGGCGGCGAGCGTGCGGTCGTGGCCTGGCGAGCCGGCCGGGACCGGCGGCCGGGTGCCGCCGCGCTCGGGTCCGTGGCACGACGCACCCCGACGTCGGGGCTCCGATGGCTGACCGGCGCGCCCAGCTGGTCACCCGGGTCCGGGACACCCTCGCCGAGGCGCTCGGCGCGAGCCGGACCCGGCTCTCCGCCGCGCAGGCCGAGCTGACCGCCGGACAGGAGCGGCTCGCCCGGGTACGCCGGGCCGCGACGGCGGTGCCGGAGCGGGTCGGCGCGGAACGGGACCGCCGGCTCGCCGAGATCGACGCCCGGCACGCCGCCCGGATCGCAGAGCTGGCCCGTCGGGCCGCCGACGCCGCGCGGCGGGAGGCGCCGGGCGCGGCCAGCGAGAATTGGCCAGGGTGGCGGCCCACGCCCGCCGGCCGTGGCGAGCCGCCCGGCGCGCTGCGGATCGGCGCGGTCCGGATCGCCGGCGCCGAACCGGTGCCGGCGCTGGTGCCGCTGCTCGACGCGGGGCACGTCCACCTCACCGGCGACGACCGGGACGGCGGCGACGCAGTGCTGTCCGCGCTGCTGCTACGCGCTCTCGGCCGGGCCGACCCGGGTGCGGTCCGGCTGATCGGGTACGACCCGGAGCACCTGGGCGGCGGGCTGGCCGGGTTCGCCCCGCTGGGCACCGCCGGGCTGCTCACCTTCGTCGGCCCCGGCGGGCTGGGCCGACTCCTCGACGACCTGGTGGAGCAGATCCGCCGGATCAACGAGACCGTGCTGGCCGGCGAGCACGCCTCGCTGCGCGAGCTGGCCGCGGCGACCGGTCGCCGCCCCGAGCCGTGGCGGGTCGCCGTGCTGCTCGGCGGCGACGAGCTGTCCCGACACGAGCGGGGACAACTCGACCGGGTGGTACGCACCGGCGCGGCCTGCGGGGTCCACCTGGTCGTCCGCGGCGTGCCGCTGCCCGACGACCCGACGATCACCCGGGTGGTGGCCGAGCCGGACGGCGCGCGCATCGGCGGGCCGCCGGGGCTGCCCGTCCGGCTGGATCCGCCGCCACCGGCCACGCTGGTCACCGAGACGTGCCGAGACGTGGCGGCCCGGGTCAACGCCGGCCCCCCGCCGACCCCGTTCACCGACCTGCTGCCACCGCCGGAGCAGATGTGGCAGGAGGACTCGTCCACCGCGCTCACCGCCCCGATCGGGGAGGGGCCGCACGGCCGGCCGGTGCGGCTGACGCTGGGCGACTACCCGCCGCACGCGCTGATCGGTGGCCCGTCCGGGACCGGCAAGACCAACCTGATCTTCGCGTGGATCGGTGCGCTGGCCGCCCGCTACTCCCCCGCCGAGCTGGAGTTCTATCTGCTGGACTTCAAGGAGGGGGTCTCCTTCGCCCGGTTCGCGCAGGGCCGACGGGATCCGAGCTGGCTGCCACACATGCGGCTGGTCGGCATCAACGTCAACACCGACCGGGAGTTCGGGCTGGCGTTGCTGCGCTTCCTCGCCGAGGAGCTGCGCCGGCGGGCCGACGCGGCCAAGAAGCACGAGGTCACCAAGCTGGCCGAGCTGCGCGCGGTGGACCCGACCGGGCGCTGGCCACGGATCGTCGCGGTGGTCGACGAGTTCCAGATGCTGCTCGCCGGCCGGGACGTGGTCGCCCGCGAGGCCGCCGACCTGCTGGAGGACCTGGCCCGCCGCGGCCGCTCGCAGGGCATCCACCTGGTGCTCGCCTCCCAGGACGTGCGGGGCATCGAGGCACTGTGGGGGCGGCCCGCCCTGGTCGCCCAGTTCACCCTACGCATCGCGCTGCCGAAGGCACTGCGGATCCTGGCCGAGCGCAACGACGCGGCCCAGTCGCTGCCCCGCTGGCACGCCGTGGTCAACGCCGAGTCGGGGCTGCCCGAGGGGAACGAGGTGGCCCGGATCCCGTCGGCCAGCGACTGGGAGACCTGGAGCGGCCTGCAGCACCGGCTGTGGCGGATGCGCCCGCAGGACGCCGCGCCGGCCCGGCTCTTCGACGGCGACGCCATTCCCCGACTGGCCGACGCCCCGGACTTCCGCGCGCTGCGGCCGGGGGACGGGACGCAGCGGGGACCGGTCGCGCTGCTCGGCGAGATCATCGACGTGCAGGCCCGCTCGGCGGCGCTGCGGCTGCCCCGTGCGCCGGGGCGCAACCTGGCCGTGCTCGGCACCCGGGTTGACGAGGCGTGCGCGGTGCTCGACGCGGCGGCCCGGTCGCTCGCGCGCCAACACCGTCCGGGCACCGCCCGGTTCTCCATCGCCTGCCTCGACCCCGACGCCGATCCGGTCGCCCGCGCCCTCTACGAAGACCTCGCCGACGACGCCGCCTGGTACGACGAGGAGACCGTGCCCGAGCTGATGGCCGAGACTGCGGAGGGCCTCACCGCCTCGGGCCACCCGCACTACCTGCTGCTCTTCGCGGTGGACGCGGCGGCCGGCTCGCTGGCTGCGCCGGCCGGGCGGCGCAGCGGGCTGGAGCAGCTGCGCCGGATCCTGCACGACGGCCCGGAACGGCGGACCCACGTGCTGGCCTGGTGGCGGGGCGTGGCCCGGATGCGCGCCGACCTGGGCGGGCCGGCCGCGCGCACGGACCAGATCGGGGCGTGGGTGGCGCTCGACGCGCACGGTGGGGAGCTGGGCTCCTCGCTCTATCCGGGCCCTGGCGGGCCGGACTGGTATCCCCGGCCGTGGCGCGGGCTCTTCTTCGACCGGGCGGTGCACCGCACCGGCCAGGTGATCATCCCCTATGGACCGGCCCGATGAACCAACCGGTGACCAGTGAGACGTACGCGGCCCAGGTGCGGCGGCTGGCCGACCTGACCGCCCGGGTGCACGCCCAGCGGGACGAGGCGCGCAACTGGCACGAGCGGCAGTGCGCCGCCGCGGACCGGGCCGTCGCCGAGGCCGCCGAGCAGGTCCGCGACGCCGAGCGCGAGCTGACCGCCGCCCGTGAGCTGCAGGAGCGGGTGGACGCGGAGGTGACACACCTGTGGCAGCAGCTGCGCGCCCGGCTCGGCGCGGCCGGGCGGCGGCTGGCCGGTCCACCCGCGCCGGCTCTCGGCGCCGACGGCGATCCGGTGCTGCTGCTCGCCGGGGTGCGGGAGCTGCTGAACCGGACCAGGCAACCGGGTGAGCTGCCCGGGTCGGTCAACCCGATGCTCGCGCTCTGCGGGGTGGGCGGGGCCGCCCTGGCCTACGGCCTCGGGGTGGGCGCCCGGGCGGCCGGGGTCGGCTACGGCGGTGACCTGGCCGTCGGAATGCCCGTGCTGGCGCTGGTGGTGACGCTGCTCGGCCCGCTGGTGGGCCTGGTACCGGCCAAGGTGCTGGCCGACCGGCGACACGCCGTGCTCGGCCCACGCCCGATCACCGTGGTGCTGGCGGCCGGGCTGCTGACCACGGCGCTGCTGCTGGTGCTCGGCCGCTGACCCCGGCCCGCGTCGTCCGCGCCTCCGGGATGCTGCGGTCCCCGCCGACCCCCGGGGCAGTGCCGGCCGTCGATCATGCAGTTGTGGTGGGTGACGAAAGGTGCACAAGTGGATGAGGCTGGCACCACGACTGCATGATCGACGGCGGGCTCAGGCCGGGACGATGACCGCCTCGCGCAGCAGCCGGCGGGCCAGCACCAGCCGGTCGGCGTCGTCGGGCAGGCCGGGCAGGTCGCCGACGCGGGTGACCGGGCCGGCGAGCAGGGCCCGCACCGCCGGCTCGCACTGCGCGGGCAGGGTGATCGTCCGGTCCGGCAGGCGCAGCCCGACCCGGTCCGAGCCGTCCGGGACGAGCTGCCAGCGCAGCCCGGCTCGCGGGCTCAGGCGGGCGTCGGCGTCCAGGGCGGTCAGCGCCGCCGCCTGGGCGAGCGGGCGGATCGGCGCCGGCCGCGACGCCGGCCAGGCCCGCTGCCGCAGCCGGGCCGCCACCGCGACCGGGTCGGCCCGCAGTAGCCAGTCGCGCAGCGCCTCGACGGTCTCGGTGAGTTCCGGCTCGATGGCGTCCGGGTCGGCGACGTCGGTGCCGAACGGCAGGCTGGCCCGCAGCCGGCGGTCCTCGGCGGCGAGTGCCAGCAACTCCTCCACGAGCGCGTAGCGGGTCAACGCCCGGATGCCCACGGTCAGGTGCAGCGAACTCGTCTCCTGCGCCTGCGCGCTGTGCAGCCAGCCGCGGGGCAGGTAGAGCGCGTCGCCGGGGGCGAGGACCACGTCGAGCGCGGCCGGCCCCTGCGCGGTGGCGGTGATCTCGTCGGCCCGGCCACCCCAGGGCTGCCGCTCCAGCGGGTCGGGCAGCACCGGAGGGTGGATGCGCCAGTGCTTGCGACCGTCCACCTGGAGCACGAACACGTCGTGGGTGTCGTAGTGGGTGGCGAAGCCCTGGTTGCCCGGCGGGGTCAGGTAGGCGTTGACCTGCAACGGCTGGCCGAGTGCCAGGCCCAGGTCGCGGGCGAAGTCGATCAGCGCCGGCCAGGTGCGGTGCAGACCCTGCAGCACCAGGGTCGCCCCGCCCGCGTACTGCTCCAGTACCCGCTCGTCGAGGACCTGGTCGGCGATCTCGGCGCCGGCGCCACCACCGCCGGTCCACCGCCCGGCGGGAACCAGCTCTCCGTCCTTGGCGATCCGCAGGAACGGGGTGCGCAGGCCGCGGCGGCTGAGCAGTTCGTCGGCGTCAGCCGGGCTGAACAGGTCGGCGAAACCGGCCGGGTCGGGCAGCTCGTCGGCGCGGGACAACAACGGGGTCTGCCCCCAGTACGCCGCGGCGAACTTCGCCGGCTCGACGCTGACGCAGCGGGCCAGCGCGGCCGCCGCGGGAACGGACGGGACCGCCGGGCGGCCGTGGCCACCCGGCGGGTCGTTGTGCGTCACGGCGCTCGTTACCCGGCGCTGCCGTCGGCGCCGCCGTCCTGCTTGCCCGGCGTCGCACCGCCGTCGGCCGGCCCCTCGGCACCGCCGTCGGCGCCACCATCCTGCTTGCCCGGCGTCGCACCGCCGTCGGCCGGACCCTCCGCGCCCTGGTCGGCGCCCTGGTCCATGCCGCGCTCGGCGCCCTGGTCCGCGCCGCCGTCGGCGCCGCCGTCGCGCTGACCCGGGGTCGCCCCTCCGTCGGCCGGGCCCTCGGCGCCACCGGCGCCGCTGGTGGTCATGTCGTCGTCGCTGAGTGCCATCGGTGCTCCCTTGTGCCGCCCCGCCGTGCGCCGGGGTCCGTGTGCAGCGGGTGGTACCCCACGCGCGATCTCCTCTAACCACACCGTAGACGCCCCGACCGGCCGGCACGGGCGGTTCGCCGGTCCGCCGCCGCGCTGCTCGGCGGCCGGCCACCCAGCGGCGCCGCGCCGGCGGTGTCAGGATGGAGCCGATGATCCTCGTGGGCACCTCGGGCTGGCAGTACCGCGACTGGCGGGAGCGGTTCTATCCCGCGGCGGTGCCGCAGCGACTCTGGCTGGAGCACTTCGCCGAGCGGTTCGCGACGGTGGAGGTGAACAACGCCTTCTACCGGCTGCCGGAGCGGGACACCTTCGCCGCGTGGCGGGCGCGGACCCCCGACGACTTCTGCGTGGCGGTGAAGATGAGCCGCTACCTGACCCACATCAAGCGGCTGCGCGACCCGGCCGAGCCGGTGAGCCGCTTCCTGGGCCGGGCCACGGCGCTGGGCGACCGGCTCGGTCCGGTGCTGCTGCAACTGCCGCCCAACCTGCCCGCCGACCTGGCGGCGCTGGACGCCACGCTGCGCCTCTTCCCGGCCGAGGTGCGGGTGGCGGTGGAGCCCCGCCACCCGTCGTGGTGGACGCCGGCGACCCGGGCGCTGCTGGAGCGGCGCCGGGCGGCGCTGGTCTGGGCCGACCGGCTCGGCCGTCCGGTCGCGCCGCTGTGGCGCACCACCGACTTCGGCTACCTGCGGCTGCACGAGGGGCGGGCCCGGCCGCACCCGCGCTACGGGCGCGCGGCGCTCGCCTCGTGGGTCCGGCGGCTCGCCGACACGTTCGGCGACGCGCCGGCGTACGTCTACTTCAACAACGACCCGGGGGGCGCGGCCATCGTGGACGCGGTCGCCTTCGCCGGCCTGGCGCGCCGCGCCGGGCACCCGGTGAGCCGGGTCCCGGCGGAGTGAGCGCCCGGCCCGCCCCTGCGCCGGGGCGGGCCGGAGGGTGTCACGGCATCATCCGGGCCAGGTCCTTCGGCATGGTGTCCTTGACGTCCTGCCACTCGCCCTGGGTGATGTGCCGGCGCAGGGTGTCCAGCACCACCTGCACGACCTGCTCCATGCCGCCCTCCACGTCGTACGGGAAGCCCTGCCGGACCTCGTAGAGGAAGTCGTCACGGTTGAGCTTGATCGGCACGTCCGACGGGCTCCACCCGTCGAAGTAGATGCCCCGCACCAGCACCGGCAACTGCTGGGCGAACTCGACGCTCTCCTGCACCGGCAGCCGGTCGCGCAGCAGGTGCAGCACGGTCCGCAGCGCCGCGTAGGACTGGTTGCGCTGCTCCTTGGGCCAGCCGTAGGCGCTCTCGATGTCCTTCAGGATCAGGTTCGTCTTGTCCAGCGAGGACTCGAACGCCGAGATCAACTGCTCAGCCATCTTCCCACCCCCGTTCCTCGGTATCCCAGCGTCGGTCGTCGTCGCGGCGCGGCGGCCCCACCGGGCCGGGTCGCGCGCGGATCGGGCCCCGTCGGCCGCTCCGCGGAGCGCGCCTGGTGTCTCCGGAGCCGCCGACCACGTGCAGGACGGCGCCCCGTCGGGGGTCCGTCACCATCCGAGCCGTCATTCCCGGTCACCTCCTCGTGGTGCGTGCCGGCGACCGATTGCGGTGCCGCCCGGGCCGGGTCGACGACGCCGACCGCACGCACCGCCACTCTGCCCGCCGGGCGGGTGATCCGGCCTCACCCTTCTCGGGTGAGGTCGGATCAGTCGGCGCCGAGCAGCCCGGCGAGGGTGGCGGCGTTGGTCTGCGCGTAGTCCCGGTAGCAGTTGTTCATCAGCACGTGCGTCTGCTGGGTGGAGTCGGCCAGCTCGCGCAGCTTCGGCGCCCAGTCCCGCAGCTCCCGGTCCGCGTAGCGGTAGCCGAACTTCTCGTGGATGTCCTTGCTGGTCCACTTGTCGCTGTGGCCGTGGAAGCGGACCACCGCGAGGTCCGCGGTGGCGGCCAGCACCGGCGGCACCGAGGAGCGATGGCCCTGCGGCATGTCCACGCAGACGAACGGCAACTCGTGGGTACGCAGGAAGTCGAGCGTCTCGTCGGCGTTGTCCCCGTCGAACCACGAGGCGTGCCGGAACTCGTAGACCGGCCGCAGCGGGGCGCAGCGCCGGGCCACCTCGAGCAGGTACTGCTTGTTGTCCCGCTTGATGGTGAACCAGGGCGGGAACTGGAACAGCAGGGCGCCGAGCTTGCCCGCCGCCACCAGCGGGTCGAGCGCGGAGAGGAAGCGCGTCCACACGTCCTCGTACGCCTGCGCGGGCAGGTCGTCGGGGTAGACGTTGCGCTTGTCGGTCTGCGGACGCAGATCCTTGTAGATCGCGCTGACCCGGGTCGGGTGCCCGGTGAGCAGGCTGAACGCCTTGATGTTGAAGGTGAAGCCGGCCGGCGTGCGCTCGGCCCAGAGCTGGGCGGTCCGCTCGGCGGGTGGCGAGTAGTAGGTGGCGTCCACCTCGACCAGCGGGAACTTCCTGGCGTAGTACGCCAGGCGCTTCTCCGGCGTGTCGGCCGTCTGCGGATACCAGCCGGAGTCCAACAGGGTCCGGTCGGTCCAGGACGCGGTGCCCACCTTGATCTCACCCATGGGTGAAGTCCACCGCGCTCCGGACCGACCGGCAACCGCTGACGCTCGTCAGGCCGCCCGACGTTCCCGGGTCTGCTTGCACGACACGCAGGTCGTGGCGGAGGGGAAGATCTCCAGCCGTTCGACCGGGATCGGTGCGGAGCAGCCCTCGCAGAAGCCGTAGGTGCCCTCCTCGAGCCGGCCCAGCGCGTGCTCGTACTGGGCCCGGCGGTCGAGGATGGTGCGCAGCAGGGACTGCGCGGTGTCCCGCTCGGCGGTCTTCGTGCCGCTGTCGGCCTGGTCGTCGCCGGCGGTGTCGCCGACCTCGACCAGCCGCAGCACCTGGCTCTGCAGCACCGCCTGCTCGTACTCCGCGGACAGCTCGTCGTAGCGCGCCTGGAGCGACTGACGGATCTGGGCGGTCTCCGTCTGGGAACGGCCCGTACCGACCGTGTCATGGACGAGCATCGCTGCCTGCCTTTCCTGGCGTCTGTCAACCGGCGGCCCGGCGGCCCCTGGCCCCGGTTACGGTCGCGTCCGGTGCACGGGCGATCACCCGTGCTCTGTGAGCCGGGCGATTACCCACCGGATCCGTCGACCAAACCGGCGATTTCGGGGACATCAGGCGCCCGCGGGCGGCTCCACGACAGCGGGATGGCGGGGGTCGTCGTAGCGCACCACCACGTCGGCGAACGAGGCCGGCGCGACCTCCTCGGCGTAGCGGTCGAACGCCGGCAGCGTCCAGCTCTGCTCCGGGTCGGTCCGCCGCCGCAGGGCCGCCGGGGAGAGCGCGAGGTGGACGGTGACGTCGAAGGGCAGCCCACCACCGAGCAGCAGCGCCCCGCTGACCAGCACCACCCCGCCGGGCGGCAGCTCGACGTAGCCGGCTCGGCTGGCCCGGTCGGCCGCGGCGTCCCAGAGCGAGGGCAGTACCCGCCCGGAGCCACCCGGACCGGTCGGGTCGAGCACCTCCCGGCGCAGTCCGACCTCGTCCACCCACCCCTCGTAGTACGCGTCCGGGTTGGTCCGGCCCAGCTCCAGGCGCACCGAGGCCGGGCGCAGGAAGTCCTCGGCCCGCACGTGCAGGGCGGGGTGGCCGCGGGCGCGCAGCGGGTCGATCAGGGCGGCGGCCAGCTCGTCCGGTCGGGCGGCGGCCGGCCCGTCCACCCCGACCCGGAGTCGGCGCGGGGCCGTGTCGGCGGCGGGCCCGGCGTGGGCGTCCTGCTCGGCCAACCGGTCGGTCAGCCGGTCGGTCAGCTCGGCGACGAGCCGCTCGGGCGAGATGGGACGGATGCGCACCGACCCATCCTGCCGCGCGCCGGCCGCCGGTGGCGCGGCGGGCGGCGGCGCCGAGCCGGGTCAGCCGTTGCGGTCGATGGTGACCCGGGCGTCGTCGGCGAGCCGATAGCCGACGCCGTAGACCGTGGTGACCAGCGGTACGTCCACCCCGACCTTGCCGCGCAGTCGGCGCACGTGCACGTCGACCGTGCGGACGCCGGCGTGCTCGTAGCCCCAGACGGCGTTGAGCAGTTGCAGCCGGGTGAAGACCCGGCGGGGGTGAGCGACCAGGTGCAGCAGCAGGTCGAACTCGAGCCGGGTGAGCGGCAGCGGTTCACCGTCGCGCAGCACGGATCGGGACGAGGCGAGGATGTGCAGGGCCGGGATGGTCGCGGCGAGTGGCCGGGTGGGGGCACGGTTGGCCGGCAGTGACTCGGGCCGACGCTCCAGCGGGACGTTGCTGGAGATCACGCCCTCGCCGCGTTCGAGGAGCTCCCGGGCGGCCTCCAGCAGCCGGCGGGCCGGCGGGGTCAGCGACTCCTCGGCGGCGAGGGGGATGGACAGCGTCACGGTGAGCACGGGCGCGACCGTGTTCGCCGGGCGGCGCTGGCCGCCCGGGGGTCGACCGGGAACCGCGGGTTGGGACGTATGCCATCCGGCGCGCGACGAGGCGGGGCTGACCGACATGGTCCTCCTTGGCTGGTCCGGGTATCTCCCCACGGCCCGGGACGCCGCTTCATCGATGCTTCCCGGCGCCCGTGCGAGGGTCAAGGGGCGGCTGCGTTGCATGAATGTGACAATTGACGAACGCATCGGAGCCGGATGCTCGCTCTGCGTACGAGGTCTGATGATTACAGCAGAGCCGCCGAGATGACCCGATACGGGGGGTGCCTACCCGGTTCACATTCGGTGTCGGCCCGCACGCACCGTCGCAAGTGAATCGCGTTCGCCTTAGCCGGGCACGCTCCCAGATGGACCCGGCACGTCACGGTGGCGGGACACGCACCCGCCGACAGGACGACGCGGCGCAACCGGGGATATGGGTGCGCCGCGTCGGCGAAGGGAGCGGAGCCGCCGGTCAGCGGGTCCGGTCGACGGCGATCCGGGCCTCGTCGGCGAGCCGGTAACCGACGCCGTAGACGGTCGTCACCACCGGGGTGTCGACGCCGACCTTGGCGCGCAGCCGGCGCACGTGCACGTCGACGGTGCGGGCCACCGCGTGCTCGTAGCCCCAGACGTTGGCCAACAGTTGCAACCGGGTGAACACCCGTCGAGGCCGCTCGGCCAGGAACAGCAACAGGTCGTACTCGATGCGGGTCAGCGGGATCTCCCGGTCGCCCTGGCGCACCACCCGGGAGCCGGCGAGGATGTGGACCTCGTCCGGGTCGGCGGCCGGCGGGTCCGGGACGGCCCGCGGCCCGGCCGGGGCGAGGTCGTCGGCGCGCAGCCGGCCCTCCCCCGACTCGGCGAGTTCGCCGATCAGGTCGAGCAGCCGGACCAGCCCCGGCGTGAGCGGGCCTGGCGCGAGGTCGACCGTGAGGGTGAGGGTCGAGCTGGCGCGGGCCGGCGCGCTGCGGACGGCGCGGACCGCCGAATGCGGCCGTGGCGAGATGGCGACGACGGACATGGTGCCTCCTGTGACGGCGGTACGCCCGCCACGCCGGGTGGCGCGTGGCGGTCAGTGGAGCGCCCGGCCGGCGGTCACCGGGGGCGCGAGCGGGGACGGGGGCAGCGGGGTGGGGCCGAAGGCGGGCAGGCCGGCGATCCGCCACGCGACGAACCCACCGACGACGTCGGTGGCCCGGTGCAGCCCGAGGTCCTGCAGCGCCGCGGCGGCCAGCGAGGAGGTGTAACCCTCCTGGCAGAGGACCACCACGGGCAGGTCGTAGCCGACCGCCTGGGGCAGCCGGGCCGGGCAGCGCGGGTCGAAGCGCCACTCCAGCACGTTGCGCTCCACCGCGAGCGAGCCCGGCACCGTGCCGTGCGCGGCCCGCTGGGCAGCCGGCCGGATGTCGACCAGCAGCGCGCCCGACCGGTACGCCAGATGCGCCTGCTCCGGATCGAGCCGGTCGAGCCGGTCCCGGGCGGCGGTGAGAATCTCGTCGATTCCCCGGGAACCCGGTGGGGGCACCGGGGCCGGACAGCGGGTGGCGCGGGACTGGCGCATTCTCGGTTCCTTCCGATGACGACGGGTCGGCGACCCGGTGCTGGGCGGCGTGCCGGTCGGCGCCGCGACGCTGCTCGGCGCGGGTCGGCGGGTTGTGCTCACCAGGCGACGCCGGCCTCGGCCACCTCGGCGACCCGCAGCCGGCCGTCGGTGAGCTGGTAGCGGGTCATCCGGCGCAGCGCCGGCCGGTAGACGTGCACGCTGACCGCCGGCTCGTCGCCGCGGTTGGCGACCAGGTGCACGTGTCGGGCGCCGAAGCGGCGGCCGGCACCGGCGGCGAGCCGCCGCGGGCGCAGCCGGCCCGCGCTGACCGTCTCCTCGGTGAGCGCCCCGGCGACGACCAGGAACGCGCCGGACGAGCCGCCGTGGTCGTGCAGGTCGGTGCCCTGGCCGGGCAGCCAGCTCAACGCCCACACCTCGTGGTCGACTGCGGCGGCGAGCCGCCCGTACCAGCGCTCGGCGGGGTCGAAGCGCAGCGGCACGGGCCAGCCGGCCGGGTCCGCCGCCCACCTCGCGGCGACGGCGAGCAGGTCGGGCTGCGGGGCGTTGCGGTTCATGACGTTCCTCGCGGGTCGGGCGGTACGGTCATCCCACTCTAGGCGGCAAACCCTATAGGTTTAGTAGGTATTCCCAGATGCCGGGACTCGGTCCGTGCTCGGCCCGGTCAGCGGCGTACCGGCGGCTCCACCCGGTAGCCCGGCACGGACGGCCAGCGCACGGTGAGCACCACCGACTCCCGCTCGGCGTACCAGCTGTGGTCGACGCCACGACCCCACACCACGTAGTCGCCGGGCGCGCCGAGCACCACCGTGCGGTCCGGCAGCTCGACCCGGAAGCGCCCGCTGATCAGCACGAGCAGGGCGATGCGCCGCTCACCGGTGGCCCACCGGGCGCGGGCCTCCCCTGCCGGATGCACCCCCCACTTGACCTCGACGTCGGTGCTGTGTCGCACGTCCCCGGGCGGGACGAAGTGCCCGAGCAGCCAGCCCGCGTCCGCCGCGCCGTCGACGCCCGCGTTGCCCACGTACACCGTCTCGCTCATCGCCCTCCCCATCCGCCGGCCGAGGACCGTACCAGTCGGCGGGAGACCTAACCTGGACCGGTGAGCGACGAACTCGACGCCGAGACCCTGGCCTTCGCGCACCGGATGTTCGACCTGGCCCGGGCCGGGTCCACCGAGGAGCTGTCCGGGCACCTGGACGCCGGGCTTCCGGTGAACCTGACCAACGACAAGGGCGACACGCTGCTGATCCTGGCCGCCTACCACGCGCACCCGGAGACCGTGGCCGCGTTGCTGGACCGGGGCGCCGACCACAGCCGGATCAACGACCGGGGGCAGACCGCGCTGGCCGCGGCGGTCTTCCGCAGCAGCTCCGAGGCGGTACGGGCACTGCTCGCCGCCGGCGCCGACCCAAATCACGGCGCTCCGTCGGCGATGGACACCGCCCGCTTCTTCGACCTGCCGCCGATGGTGGAGCTGCTGCGCGCCGGGTGACCTCCGACGGGCCTGCTGCCGGGCACGGTATACAGGGGCGGTGGAAGATCCGCTACCTGAGCAGATGCGTACGGCCGGCGGCGCGCTGCTGGCCGCGCTCGACGAGCCGGCGCGCGCCCGCGCCGCGTACCGCTTCGACGACGAGGCGGCCCGCCGTTGGCTGGAGTACCGGCCGCGGCCCCGGCCCGGTGTCTGCCTCGCCGACCTGGACGTGGTCGGGCGCAAGGCCGCGCACCGGCTGCTGGCGACCGCGCTGAGCCCGGCGGCGTACGCCCAGGCGATGGCGATCGTCGCCCTGGAGGAGGTGCTGGACCGGGCCGAGGGGTGGCGCCAGGGCCGGCACAGCGGCGACTACTGGGTGGCGGTCTTCGGCGATCCGGAGCGTGACGACCGTTGGGCGTGGCGGCTGGAGGGGCATCACCTGTCGGTCAGCATGACGGTGGTGGACGACCAGGTCTCCCCCGCGCCGATCTTCTTCGGCGCCAACCCGGCCGCGGTCCGGCACGGTGGCCGGCCGGTCTCCCGCCCGCTCGGCATCGAGGAGGACCTGGGCCGGGCGCTGCTGGACGCGATCGGGCCGATCGGGCGGGCAGCCGCGATCATCGACGACGAGGCGCCCGGCGACATCATCAGCGCCACCCGACCGCGGGTGGACGGGCCGCTGGAGCCGCTCGGCGTTCCGGCGGACCGACTCGGCCCCACCGGGCGGGCGCTGCTCGACCAGGTGGTCGCGCTCTATCTGGACCGGCTCCCGCCGGAGCTGGCGATCCGCGAGGCGAAGCGGCTGGACAGCCGCGAGCTGCACTTCGCCTGGGCCGGCCCGATGAGTCCCGGGCAGCGGCACTACTACCGGATCCAGGGCGACGACCTGCTGATCGAGTACGACAACACCGCCGACGACGGCAACCACGCGCACACGGTGCTGCGCCGCCCGGCCAGCGACTTCGGCCAGGACGTCCTCGCCGCCCACCACACCATCACTCCCCACCCCTGACCCCGGTCAGGGGCGGCGGGCTTCGATCAGGAAGCGGCGGGCGTGGGCGACGAAGGGGCCCTCGGACCGGATCCGCCGGTGCAGGGCGAGCAACTGGGGGCGGTACCGCTCGACGGTGAAGCCGGGGACCGTCCAGACCACCTTGCGCAGGAACCACACCACGGCGGCGACGTCGTGGAAGACGGTGCGCAGCGTCGCCTCCCGCACGTCGATCACGGTCAGCCCGGCGGCCCGGGCGGCGGCCACCGCCTGCGCGGTGTGCCGCGAGGTGGGCGGGGGCAGCGGGCCGAGGATCGCCTCGCTCAGCTCCCGTACGGTGCCGGCCCCGATCTGCTGGGAGAGGAAGGCGCCGCCGGGCCGGAGCACCCGCGCGGTCTGCACCCAGTCGGTGCGGACCGGGTGCCGGCTGACCACCAGGTCGAAGGACGCGTCCCGGAACGGCAGCTCGGCGTCCGGGGCGACCGCGACCACGGTCGCGCCGAGCGGACCCAGCGTCTGCCGGGCGACCGGCACGTTCGGCGGCCAGCCCTCGGTGGCCACCAGCAGCCGCGGCGCCCGGGGCACCTCGGCGAGCACCTCGCCGCCGCCGGTGTCCACGTCGAGGGCCGCGTCGGCTTCCGCCATCCGGGCCGCGACCATCCGGGCGTACCCCCAGGCCGGGCGCTCCTCGGTGGCCCGGCCGGCGAGCCAGTCGAAGGCCCAGCCCTCGACCGGGGCCGCGGCCCCCTCGGCGATCAGTTTCTCGAACTCCGGATCGGTGTGCACCCGGGTGAGCCTGCCGGCCGTCTTCCCCTACCGGCAAACGAAATTGCCCGACCGGAACTCGATCAACTCCAGGTCGGCGACATGGCGGTGTCCCGGGCGCGGGGAGGCCGCCATGTCGCGGATCCGGTGTCGATCTTCACCCCCGGGCGGCCGGTCGGCGGCTGCGGGACGGCCGGCCGGAGGCTGCGGTCAGGGGCGGGGCGGAACGATCTCCGCCGTCGAGGCGGTGACGCCGCCCAGGGCGTCGAAGGTGGTCGCCTCGCTGCGGCCCTTGTCGAACCGGCGCATCAGCCGCGCGCCGAGCCGTACGCCCACCCCACCGACGGCCAGCGCGACCAGTTCGGTGAGGAGCAGGACGATCGACGCGCCGCGCTGCGGTGCGTCGGCCCGGATCAGGCAGGCGACCAGGAACAGCCCGGCCATCGCCAGGTTCACCAGGTTGAAGGCGATCGCGGTGCGCCGGGTTCTGTCGCCGGGCACGTCCCACAGGTCGATCATCCCGGCCATCGCGGTGAGTCCCGCCGCGATCAGGGCGGCCACCGCCGTCCAGTAGCCGACCTCGCCGAGGAACGCCGGCCCGCCCAGCACGTCGGTGAGATCGAAGACGACCGCGCTGACGAAGAGCCCGTACGGGAACGTCACCAGCATCGGTTGGATGGGGTGCCCCTGGACCCGCAGCCGGCTCTGCATCGTTCCCTCCCCTGGTCAGCTCAGCGTCTGAGTCCAGAGTGCTACCCGGGCACACCCGGGACGAAACGACACGCGAGGCGGAAACCGACCGACCCGGTCAGCTCTCCCGGGCGCGGGAGACCGTCCGGACCAGCCGCTGGGCCACCTCGCGCAGCGGGATGTCGAGCGACGACGCGGCGCTGCGCAGCACCTCCAGTGCCTCCTCGGCCGGACAGCCGCGTTGCGTCATGATCACCCCGACGGCCTGCCCGACCACCCCGTCGTGCAGCAGCGCGGCGTCCCACTCGCCGGCCACCTCCAACTGGCGGGCGCGGCCCCGCACGGCGGCGAGCAGCAGGCCGGCGTGCTCGGCGAGGAGCATCGCGGTGAGTTGGTGCTGGGTGGTGAGCACGTCGGCGGTGCCCGCGTACAGGTTGATCGCCCCGATCACGTGGTCGTCGACGTCGAGCGGGGCGGAGATCACCCCGTGCACCCCGAGGTCGGTCGCGCGGGAGGTCCAGTCGGGCCAGCGCCGTTCCCGGCCGAGGTTCTCCGACAGCACCATCTCGCGCCGGCGGATGGCGTCCATCGCCGGCGAGTCGGGACCGTGCTGCGGGTCGTCCAGGCCGGCCAGCCGATGGTCGGAGGCCGCCCCGCCGGCCGGCTGACCGGCCCGCAGGACGGTGAAACCGCACCAGCTCACCCCCGCCACCGCGTCCCGGCTGATCCGGACCAGCGCGGTCAGCGCCTCATCGAAATCGGTCACGGCGATCAGCCCGGCGGTCAGCTCCCGCAGCAGCGCGGCGGTCTCCAGCACACCGACGGTCGGCACCGTCGGCTGTTGCGTGTCCAGGTTCACCGGCGCACGGTCCCGGCCCCCACGCGTGCCACGGCACGCCCCACCGATGCCATCACCTGTGTCATCGTCTGCTCTCTCCCGAGTCTTCGGACCCGCCCTACTACCCCCGGGAACATGGGTCGAAACGGGCGTAAACGGGGGCCCTTCCGGTGGAGCGACCCGGAAGGGCACCCGTACGCGTCAGCGGGAGGCGCCGGTGAGCCGCCGCCCGACCGAGGCGATCAGCCGGTCGAGCTCGGAGCCGAACGGGTTGTCGTGCACCAGGTAGGTCCAGGTCGCGGTGGGCCGTACCAGCTTCGCCTCGTCCGGCTCCCAGTCCTCGTCAAATTCGGTCTCGTTGAAGGTTGCGATGGTCCGCGCCTCGATCTCCGGGACCAGCTCGTTGAAGGCCGGCACCGCGGCCCGGTGGAACTCGTCCAGCGGGTCCAGCCGGCCCAACGCGCGCAGGTGCACGCCCTCCCGTACCTCCGACAGCTCGGCCAGGTGCGCGGCCCACAGCCGGTCGAGGTGGAAGAGCGCGATCGAGCGGGCGACCCGGGCGAGCAGATCCTCGTCCATCTCGCCGGCCTTCTCCGGCTCCTTGTCGAGCAGCATCAGCGCGGCCACGTCGCTGGTGAGCAGCCGCTCCCGCCGCTCGGCGAGCGCCTTGCGCTGCTGCTCGATCACCACGCTGTAGCGCCAGGTGTTGCGGTGGATCTCGTGGTTGACGCCCTCGGCGACCCGCTGGGCGTGCTCCACGGCGTAGTCGACCTGCTCGTCGGTCACCAGGCCGTCGGCGTTCATCCGCGGCGACGGCGGCACCGCGTCGGCGGCGTGCCGGACGACCAGGTCGTCCTCCAGGCTGACGAAGAAGACCGAGCCACCCGGGTCGCCCTGCCGGCCGGCCCGGCCGCGCAGCTGGTCGTCGACCCGACGGCTGTCGTGCCGGCCGCTGCCGATCACGTAGAGCCCGCCCAGCTCGGCCACCCGATCCCGATCGGCCTGGTCGCTGCCGCCGAGCCGGATGTCGACGCCCCGGCCCGCCATCTGGGTCGAGACGGTCACCGCGCCGTACGCGCCGGCCTCGGCGATGATCGCGGCTTCCTCGTCGTCGTTCTTGGCGTTGAGCACCGCGCACGGCACCCCGGCCGCGTGCAGGCCGGCGGCCAGCCCCTCGGACTCCTTGACGTCCAGGGTGCCGACCAGCACCGGCCGCCCGGCGGAGTGGCAGCGCTTGATCTCGTCGATCAGCGCCTCCTCCTTCTCCGCCCGGGTGGCGTAGATCCGGTCGGGCTCGTCCTCGCGGACGCACGGGGTGTTCGGCGGGATCACCGCCACCTCGAGGCCGAAGAACTCGCGCAGCTGGTCGCCGACGAGCACCGCGGTCGCGGTCATCCCGCAGAGCTTGGGGTAGAGCCCGATGTACGCCTGCACGGCGACGGTGCCCAGCACCTCGCCCTCGGCGGTGGCGTCCAGGCCCTCCTTGGCCTCGACCGCGGCCTGGAGCCCGTCGGGCCAGCGGCGGCGCTGGGCCACCCGGCCGCGCATCTCGTCGATCAACTCGACCGACCCGTCCCGGACGATGTAGTCCACGTCACGGTGCAGCAGGGCGTGCGCGTGCAGTGCCACGTTGACCGCGGAGAGCTGCTCGACGTGCTCCTCGTCGTAGAGGTCGATGCCGAGCTTGGCCTCGACGGCGGCCAGGCCGGCCGAGGTGAAGGCCACGCTGCGGCCGTCCTCGGCCACCGTGTAGTGCTTGCCCCGGCGCAGCCCGCGCACCTGGGCGGCGGCGGCGTGCACCGGGTCCTGCTCGCCGGGCACCGCCCCGGCCAGCACCATCGGCACCCGGGCCTCGTCGATCAGGATCGAGTCGGCCTCGTCGACGATCGCCGTGCGCAGCGGCGGCTGCACCCGGTCCTCGATCTCCGTGACCAGCTGGTCGCGGAGGAAGTCGAAGCCGGCCTCGCTGACCGAGACGTAGGTGACGTCACAGGCGTAGGCGTCGCGGCGCTCCTGCGGGGTGGACGCCTCGTTGACCCAGCCGACGCTGAGGCCGAGCAGGGTGTAGACCGGCTCCATCCACTGGGCGTCGCGGCGGGCCAGGTAGTCGTTGACGGTGAGCACGTGCACCGGACCGTTGCCCAACCGGACGTGCCCGTAGGCGGCGACGGCGGCGGTGAGCGTCTTGCCCTCACCGGTGGCCATCTCGGCGACCTTGCCGGAGAGCAGCGCCATCGCGCCGAGCAGCTGCACGTCGTACGGCCGCTGGTCGAGCCCGCGCCGGGCGGCCTCCCGGCCGAGGGCGCAGATCTCCTCGTAGCCTTCAGCCTTGCCCGCGGCCTCGGTGAGCTCGACGTCGTCGAGCGCGGCGAGCTCGTCCTCGCGCGCCTCGATCGCCGGCAGCAGCTTCTCCAGTGGGGCGAGGTCCACCGTCGTCCCCGGGCGCTGGAGGAACCGCCGGAACCTGCTCTTCATCCGTTGCGACACACCCATGAGCGGCAACGGTACGCGAACTTGGCCGCGTTCCGCGTCCCGCCCGGGCGGCATGTCGGCCCGGGCGGGTCGGCGGCCATGATCGGCTGCTCAGACGGTCAGGACGACCTGCAGTTCCTGCCGGCGCCGCTCGGCGAGGTCGGTGAGCAGGGCCGGCGCCTCCGCGAAGGGCACCACCGCCGAGACCAGGTGCTTGCGGATCACATCCCCGTACGCCCGCAGCAGGTCGATCGTCTCGGCCGAGAGCCGCTCGCGGTCCCAGGTGGGAGCGAGCCCACGCGGCACCCGGCCGATCTGGGCGCAGCGCAGCGAGAGCCCGTTGTGGTGGAACTCCTCGCCGAACCGGACCTCGTCGGCGCCCGCCTGGTAGAAGGCGAGGTCGATCACCGTGCCCTGCGGCCGGAGCAGCCGCAGCGCCAGCCGCAGCGCCCAGGCCTGCCCGCGGCACTGGAACACCACGTCCGCGCCCCGGTCGCCGGCCAGGTGCGCCCACCGGGTCTTGAGCACCACCGCCGGGTCGTCCGCGTCCGGGTCGAGGGTCTCCAGGCCGAGCGCCTCGGCGACCTGGCGGCGCTGCGGGGTGGGGTCGAGCACCACCACCGAGGCCGCACCGTGGCGCCGGGCGAAGAGCGCGGTGAGCAGCGCCACCACCCCGCTGCCGACCACCGCGACCCGGCGCCCGCGCACCCCGTCGCCGAGCGACCGGACGTCGGTGCCGTGCAGGTCGGCGGCTGCGTGCAGCAGCCCGTTGGCGCAGATCGGCCCCATGTGCGCGACGTAGACCCCGAGCAGCGGGTCCAGGTCGTCCGGGAGCGGGACGAACCGCTCGGCGACCGGGTCGGCCACCCAGCCGGTGCGGTGGCCGTAGGTCATCGCGCCCACGGTGCCCTCCGCGACCGCCGGGGTGGCGCTCTCCACCACCCGCCCCACCTGCATGTAGCCGAGCCGGGTCACAGGGTAGGGGGTACTCGCCGCGCCGGGCCGGAACAGGCCGAGGTCGGCGTCCCAGGTGACGTTGAGGTAGGGGTTGGTGCCCTTGACATAGCTCAGCTCGGTGCCGGCGGAGACCCCGCTGAACAGCGTCTGCACCCGGAAGGTGCCCGGGCGCACCGGTGCGGCGTCCTGCTCGACCAGCGCCACCCGGCCCGGCCCGTCGACCACCACCACCCGGTCACGCATCGACGGTCACCCCGGTGACGCCGACCGCCGCCTCGCGCGGTGCGCCGAGCCGTACGGTCCGGCCGGTGCGGGCCGAGTCGGCCACCGCGAGGGCGAACCGGTGGGTGGCCAGCGCCTCGGCGTACGGCACCCGGATGTCGTCGCCGACGCCGCGTACCGCGTCGACGAACGCCCGGTCCACCGCCACCCGGGCCGCCTCCGGGTCGGCCGGAAGCCGGCGCTCCCCCTCGGCGTCGCAGACCAGCAGGCCGTCCTCGGTCAGGGTGAGAGCCAGCCCGTCGGCCAGGATCTCCAGCCCGGCCCGGTGCTTCCAGCCCAGTACGCAGGCCGCGCTCAGCGTGCCGACCGCGCCGCCGGCGAAGCGCACGGTGGCGGCGGTGACCGAGTCGATGTCGGCCCCGTCGACCGGGGGCGGGGTGCCGTCGCCGTACGCGGTCACCTCGGTCGCCTCGCCCGCCAGCACCCGGATCAGGTCCAGCACGTGGGCGGCCTGCTCCACCACCGGGCCGCCGGAGCGCTCCCGCCGTGACCACCAATCGACCGGCGGCACCTTGTCCAGCCAGGCGCCGCTGACCATCCGGATCGGACGCCCGGCCAGCAGCTCGCGGGCCTGCTCCACCACCGGCAGGTACCGCCAGTGGTGGCCGACCGCGGTGAGCAGCCCGCGCCGGGCGACCAGGTCGGCGATGCGTTCGGCGGTGACCAGGTCCACCGCGACCGGCTTCTCCACGAACATCGGCACGCCTGCGGCGACGACGGTCTCCTCCACCGGGCCGTGCGCGAACGGCGGCACGCAGACGTAGACGGCGTCCGGCGCGGCCGTGAGCAGCTCGTCGACGTCGGTGAACGTCCGGGTGTCGTGCGCGGCGGCCAGCGCGGCGGCCGCCTCGGGCCGGACGTCGGTCACCCCGACCAGTTCGGTGTCGTCGAAGCCGGCCAGCACGCGGGCGTGGCGTTGCGCCACCCCGCCGGCCCCTACCAGTCCCACTCGGCACTTGCGCATCCGACCAGCCCTCTCCGCCCCCGGCTTCACGTTTCGACGCAAGCACTCCCCCCACAGCGGCGCAACCAAACGTTCACGGGCCGGGAACGCGGTGGTGGGACCGTCGTGATCCAGCTGTTAGGCATGATCCGGTTAGCGCGAGGTCGGCAGTGGGAAATCCGAGTTCGCGTTTTCCGCCACGATCTGGGGGTGTGCCCGTGCGGGATACAGAATCGACCGTCTCACCGGTGGTGGAGGCGTGGGCGACATATCGGACGACCTCCGCCGCGGATTGGACGCCTCGGCGGCTGGTCCGGGCCAAGGGCGAGAGCCGGGTCAGCGTGGTGCTTCCGGCGCACAACGAAGAGGCGACGGTCGGCGCGATCGTGTCGACGATCCGCGAGCACCTGATGGACCGGGTCGCCCTGGTCGATGAGCTGATCGTGGTGGACTCGCGGTCCACCGACCGGACCGCACGGGTGGCCCGGGCCGCCGGAGCCGAGGTGGTCAGCCAGGACGCGATGACCCGCGGGCTGCCCCGGCTGACCGGCAAGGGCGACGCGCTCTGGGCGGGGCTGGCCGCCGCCGAGGGCGACGTGGTGGCCTTCGTCGACGCCGACCTGCGCGAGTTCCGTCCGCACTTCGTGACCGGGTTGCTCGGCCCGCTGCTGACCGACCCGTCAGTCGACTTCGTCAAGGGCTTCTATCACCGACCGCTGGTCGGCACGGCCGGCGTGGAGCAGGACGGCGGGGGCCGGGTCACCGAGCTGATGGCCCGTCCGCTGCTCAACCTGTTCTGGCCGGAGCTGGCCGGCTTCGTCCAGCCCCTCGCCGGCGAGTACGCCGGCCGCCGGGAGGTGCTGGCCCGGGTGCCCTTCGTCTCCGGGTACGGGGTGGAGACGGCGATGCTCATCGACCTGCTGGAGCTGGTGGGGCTCGACGCGCTGGCCCAGGTGGACCTCGGCGAGCGCAAGCACCGCCACCAGGACACCGCGGCGCTCGGCCGGATGTCCGCGCAGATCATGCTCACCGCCTGGTCGCGGTTGCAGCGGCGCGGGTGGGCGGCTCCCGGCACCGTCCCGACCTCTTTGTTGACCCAGTTCCGCCGCGGCGGTTCCGAGGCTCTGCCCAACCTGGAGCGGGAGATCGTGGTCAGCGACGTGTCCATCGAGGAGCGCCCGCCCCTGGCGGAGCTGCGGCACCAGGTGCCGCGCCGGCGGATGGCCGCGGCGTGAGCGAGCGGAGCATGACACAGCAGCGTGGCGCCTCGCGTCGCCACGGAGCGAGGCGCAGTGGCGGCACGAGCGGGGGGCCGCGCCGCTGCGGGCTTCTCCCACCACTGGCCGGCGAAGCCGCCACAGTGAAGGGCCTGAGCCGATGAGCCTCACCGTCCTGATGAACGCCGGCCCGTGGCTCTCCGTGCCGCCGCCCGGCTACGGCGGCATCGAGAACGTGATCGCGACGCTGGTGCCGGAGCTGCGCCGCCTCGGCGTCCGGGTGGTGCTCGCCTCGGTGGGCAGCAGCACGCTGCCGGCCGACGAGCTGGTGACGGTCTTCCCCGACGGCCAGTTCGCCGCACTGCAACGTCCCTACAACCAGGTCTGCGGCATCTCCCAGGCGCACCTGGGCGGGGTGGTCCGGCAACTGCAGACCCGCGACGACATCGACCTCGTGCACGACCACGTCGAGGCGGTCGGGCTGGCCACCCTCGCCGCGATGGGTCCGGACGCTCCGCCGGTGCTGCACACCCTGCACTGGGACCTCGCCAAGCACCCCGCGCTGTACGGCAATCTCGACGGCGGCGACCGGGTCCGGGTCAACGGCGTCTCGGCCTCCCAGTTGGCCCGCGCGCCACAGGCGCTGCGCGACCACTCGGTCGGTCACGTGCACCTCTCCACTCCGCTCGCCGTCGACGCCGACCGGCGCCCCCGTGCGGAGAAGGGCGACTACCTGCTGGTGCTGGGCCGGATCAATCCCGGCAAGGGGCAGGACCTCGGCGCGCGGTTGGCGCGGCAGGTGGGCTTCCCCCTGGTGCTGGCCGGCCCGGTCGGCCCCTACCACCGCCCGGAGGACCTCGCCGCCGCCGGTGACGAGGCGCGACAGAACCCGGACGTGCGCTTCTTCTACGACGAGGTGGCGCCGTACGTGGACGGGGACCTGGTCCGTTGGGTGGGCACCGTCGCCGGGCAGGAGCGGGACGACCTGCTCGCCGGAGCCCGCGCGTCGCTGTTCCCGCTGCGCTGGGAGGAGCCCGGCGGCACCGCCGTGGTCGAGTCGCTGGCCCTGGGCACCCCGGTGGTGGCGATCGCCCGGGGCTGCCTGCCCGAGTTGATCGAGCACGGCCGCACCGGCCTGCTCACCACCGACGAGGAGGAGTTGGGCGACCTGGTGCTGGCGGCGGGTCTGCTCGATGCGGACGAGTGCCGCCGGGAGGCTGCCGAACGGTTCACCCCGGCGGTGATGGCCGAGCGCTACGTGGGGCTCTACGAGCGGGTACGGCAGCTCGCCGCCACCGGACGCCTGCAGGTCGCCTGAACCGCCGGCGGGCCGCCCGCACCGGGGCCGGCCCGCCGGGCGGTTTGCCCGGGCCGATGGCGGGTAGCCGCGCACCACCGAGCGGCCCGCGGCGGACCGAGCGGGCCCGCGGTGGGAGGTGACGGTGGTGGCCGGACCGATGGCACACTCCCGCGCCCGGGCGAACCCGGCCGACGGCAAGGCGCCGGTCCGCCGGGCCGCCGGCGCGGTGGCCGTGCTCTTCCTGCTGATCGGCCTGCTCGGCTTCCTACCGGGGGTGACCAGCGGCTACGGCGATCTGCGGTTCGCCGGCCACCACTCCGGCGCCATGCTGTTCGGCGCGTTCCAGGTCTCGGTGCTCCACAACCTCGTCCACCTGCTCTTCGGGGTGGTCGGCCTGGCGATGGCCCGGACCGTCACCAACGCCCGGACGTACCTGGTCGGCGGCGGCGCGATCTACCTGGTGCTCTGGCTCTACGGGCTGGTCGTCGACCGCGGCAGCGGGGCGAACTTCCTCCCGCTCAACAACGGCGACAACTGGCTGCACCTGGGCCTCGGGCTCGGCATGATCACCCTGGGGCTGCTGACCAGCCGGGTGCGGCGGGGTGGGTGAGGTGCCTCCCACGGTGGGCCGCCGCCGTTTGACCGACCGGCGTCGGGGGTAGTTCGTGAGTCCCACCGACGAGACGCGAGAGGCGCCCCTGATGGCGAGCCGGATCAGCTGCGAGGTACACGACGGATCCCCGGTCACCGTCGTCCACCTCACGGGCACGCTGGACCTGGGCACGATGCGATCCGTGCACCGGACGCTCGACGACTGTCTGGCCGCGCAGCCCGACGCGCTCGTGGTCGACCTGGGCGGGGTCACCGTCCGCGACCAGCTGGCGCTCTCCGTCTTCGCCGCCACGGCCCGTCGGGCCGAGGAGTGGCCGGCCGTGCCGGTGGTGCTCTGCGCCCCGCCACCGGACGCCGCCCGCTGGCTGGCCGAGACCACGGCGTGCCGGGTGCTGCCGGTACGACGGGACTGCGCGGAGGCGACGCGGGAAGCCGGGGAGGCCGCCGCACCGCGGCTGCGCGCCCGGCTGGAGCCGGTCGCCGAGGCGTGCCGGCGGGCCCGGGAGCTGGTCGGCGACGCCTGTACCCGGTGGAACCTGCCCGAGGCGCTCGGCCCCGCGTCGGTGGTGCTCAGCGAGCTGGTCGGCAACGTGGTCCGGCACGCCGGCACCCCGATGGAGGTCACGCTGACCCTGCGCCGCCCGTACCTGCACCTGGCGGTGGTGGACGGCAGCCAGCTGGCGGCCCGGGCGGCCACCCCGGAGGTGACCGCCGAGGGCGGCCGAGGGCTACTGCTGGTGCGCGAGCTGGCCCAGCGCTGGGGCAGCGTCCCGGCCGGGAAGGGCAAGGCGGTCTGGGCGATGCTGCCGGCGAATTGACCGCCACCACCGAACTGACCGAATTTTCCGCTTCGGCCTGGTTACATGGAGACCGGGTCGGGTAGGCACGCCCGTCCTTTTCTCGTCAGGACGGGGTGAACAGCGATGCCCAAGCGGGTTAGCACGGAGCCTGGCCACGACCGGGGTGCGGCGATCCTGGCGCCGGCCCGATTCGGCGGCTTCCCCGGGCCCCTGCGCACGCCGATCCCGGGCAATTCGCTGATCAAGTTCCTGGCCACCACCGACCACAAGCAGATCGGCATCCTCTACCTGCTGACCTCGTTCGGCTTCTTCGTCGTGGCGGGCCTGGAAGCGATGGTGATGCGCGCCGAGCTGGGCCGCCCGGGATTGCAGTTCCTCTCCTCGGAGCAGTACAACCAGCTCTTCACCTCACACGGCGCGGTGATGCTGCTGCTCTTCGCCACGCCGGCGGCGTTCGGCTTCGGCAACTTCATCGTGCCGATCCAGATCGGCGCGCCGGACGTCTCCTTCCCCCGGCTCAACGCGCTCGCCTACTGGCTCTACCTGTTCGGCGGGCTGATGGTGATCGGTGGGCTCGCGGTGCCCGGGGGCACGGCGGACTTCGGCTGGACGGCGTACGCGCCTCTCAGCGACGTCGAGCACTCCCCCGGCGTCGGCGCCAACATGTGGGTGATCGGCCTGGTGATCTCCGGCCTCGGCACCATCCTGGGCGCGGTCAACCTGATCACCACGATCCTCACCCTGCGCGCGCCCGGCATGACCATGTTCCGGATGCCGATCTTCACCTGGAACATGCTCTTCACCAGCGTGCTGGTGATCCTGGTCTTCCCGCTGCTCGCCGCGGCGCTGCTGGCCCTGGCGGCCGACCGGCTGCTCAACGCGCACGTCTACGACGCGGCTACCGGCGGGCCGATGATCTGGCAGCACCTGTTCTGGTTCTTCGGCCATCCCGAGGTCTACATCATCGCGCTGCCGTTCTTCGGCATCATCACCGAGATCATTCCGGTCTTCGCCCGCAAGCCGATCTTCGGCTACACCGGGATCGTGCTGGCCACCATCGGGATCACCGTGCTGTCGATGACCGTGTGGGCGCACCACATGTTCGCCACCGGTCAGGTGCTGCTGCCGTTCTTCAGCATCCTGAGCTACCTCATCGCGGTGCCCACCGGGGTGAAGTTCTTCAACTGGATCGGCACGATGTGGAAGGGGCAGCTCACCTTCGAGACGCCGATGCTGTTCGCGATCGGCTTTCTGGTGACCTTCCTGCTCGGTGGGCTCACCGGGGTGCTGCTCGCCAGCCCGCCGGCGGACTTCCACACCCACGACACCTACTTCGTCGTCGCGCACTTCCACTACGTCGTGTTCGGCACCGTGGTGTTCGCACTCTTCGGTGGCTTCTACTTCTGGTTCCCGAAGATGACCGGGCGGATGCTCGACGAGCGGCTGGGCAAGGTGCACTTCTGGACCATGTTCCTCGGCTTCCACGGCACCTTCCTGGTGCACCACTGGTTGGGCAACGAGGGCATGCCCCGGCGCTACGCCGACTACCTGCCGACCGACGGCTTCACCACGTTGAACACCATCTCCACCATCGCCGCGTTCGTACTCGGCATCTCCACCCTGTTCTTCATCTACAACGCCTGGAAGTCCTGGCGCTACGGCGCGATGGTGACCGTGGACGACCCGTGGGGGTTCGGCAACTCACTGGAGTGGGCGACGACCTGCCCGCCGCCGCTGCGCAACTTCGACCGGATGCCCCGGATCCGCTCCGAGCGCCCGGCGTTCGACGCCAAGTACGGCCCGCTCGTCGCCGACCTCGGCCGGGACCTGCCGCAGCGCACCACCAAACCGCCGCAGGATTTCCGCGAGGAGCTGCGGCACGTCACCCAGGTGCCGGAGTCGCCCGCCGCCGAGGGGGCGCACGGCCCGCGCGAGGCCGCCGACTTCCAGCCGGCGGCGCAGTCCGGTGCCCGGCCGGTGGAGGTGCCGGAGCCGACCGAGGTCCGCCGGCCCAGCTTCGACGAGAGCGACGCCCCGGAGGAGACCCCACCCGACGCGGGGCGCGAGCCGCCGGAGAGGCAGCGGTGGCGCCACCCGCACAGCCGTGAGGACCGGCCGGACAGCTGACGAGCACCGGCACGGAACGCGATCAGGGCCGGCACCCGCTGGGTGCCGGCCCTGCCGCTCCCGTGGACCGTTCCGGCCCTGCCGCTGTCGCTCGGCTCCGGGCGGACGGGCCGATGGCGGCTGGGGCTGACTGACCGTCCCGCCTGGACTGGACCGCCCGCCGCTGGTCGGTGGCGCAGGTGCTGCTCAGTCGTGGGCCGGCGCGAGGCCGGCGGCGGTGAGCGAGCGGCGTACCGCGGGCTGTACCCGGGTCAGCCGCAGCGGCACACCGGTGCGGGCCGCGGCGTCCCGTCCGGCCATCAGCGCGGCGATGCCGCCGGCGTCGAAACCGCCCGCGCCGACCAGGTCGACCACGACCTCGCTCGGCTGGCCGGTGACCGCCTCCAGCATCGCCCGGCGTAGCTGGTCGGCGCCGTCCCGGTCGATCTCCCCACCGACCTCGACCACCACCCGGTCACCGTTCTGCCGGACCGAGATGCGGGTCTTCGCGGGCTCGGACTCGGCGGCGCCGTTCTGCCACGGTGGTGGGGCGTCGGCGAGCATCGCCTGGCGCAGCCAGGTCAGCGCGCGGGAGAGCAGCCGCGAGACGTGCATCTGGGAGATGCCGAACCGGGCGGCGATCTCCGCCTGGGTCTGGTTGCCGTAGAAGCGCATGGCCAGGATCCGCCGCTCGCGCCACGGCAGCCGGTGCAGCAGACCGCTGACGGTGACCCGGTCGTCGACGGATTCGAGCGCGTTGTCCGACTCGCCGACCAGGTCGCCGAACTCGGCCGAGCTCTCCCCGCCCACCGGCGCGTTGAGCGAGGCCGGGCTGTAACCGGCGGCCGACTCCAGCGCGGCGAGGATCTCCTCCTCCGGCGTCTCCAACCGTTTGGCCAGCTCGGCGACCGTGGGCGCCCGGGACAGCTCACTGGTCAGCGCCGCGGTGGCCTGGCCGACCTCGAGGATCAGATCCCGCAGCCGACGGGGCACGTGCACCCCCCAGGTGCGGTCCCGGAAGTGCCGCTTGATCTCCCCGACGATGGTGATCGCCGCGTACGCGGTGAACGAGCCCCGTTCGGGGTCGTACCGGTCGACGGCGTTGACCAGCCCCAGTCGCGCCACCTGCTCCAGATCCTCCAGCGGCTCCCCCCGCCCCCGGTACCGGCGGGCCAGCCGGCCGGCGAACGGCAGCGCGAAGCGGACCAGGTCGTCCCGGGCCTCCTGCCGCCGTTCGGGCGGTAGCCCGGCGATCCGTGCCGCGTACGCCAGAGCGGCCGCGTCGAGATCCTCAAGCCCTCGTTCGGTGGGTGGTGGCGTGCTTGTGGTGGTCTGTCCGAACATCCGCGCCTCCCTCAGGAAGGTCCCCCGCCCGGATTGGGAAACCGGTCGTGCGCGTGGTCAGGCCACGCACCGGGCCGGAAATGGGTTACGTGACTGGGATGCCAGCGGGCGACGACACCACACTGCGCAGCGTTGTCAGGCCGTCGCAGCCAGCGATGTTCCCGCTCCGTAGGTACTCAATCACGGGATCCCGGGTTCGCGAGGATGTTTCGGTGGGCTCACCTCAAGAGACAAGCAACCCCTGGTGGGTGCCGCTGTCGCGGAGCACGGCGAGCGCCTCGGCGACGGCCAGCGGCGGCGGTGTCGGCAGGTCGTACGGCTGGGCCCGGAGCACCTCGGTGGCCCGGCGGGTGGGTACCGACGTCACCGGGTAGCCCCGCGCCGACGTGCGGTCCAGCGCCCGACGCCGGCGGCCGAACCCGGCCACCGCCAGCCACTGCGGCAGCCCGGCGAGCGCCGGCGAGCGGACCCCCGGCGGCTCGGGCAGCACGTCCACCGAGCTGAACGGTTCGCTACCGGCGAGCCACCACTCGACGCCTTCGACGCTGCGCCGCGTCGCGTTCTCGCACCAGTACGGCACCAGCCCCGCGCGCACCACCTGCCACGGGTCGAGCAGCCGCCCGCACTCCACCACCAGCCGGTTGCCGGTCTTACCGGCCGAGCGCAGCCACCGGCGGTAGAGGTCGGCCGTGGCGGCGCTCAGCGCCTCCGGGCGGGGGAAGAGCACCCGGTGCAGCGGATGCCCGCCTCGGGCCGCCCAGTCCCGGGCGGAGAGTTCGAAACCGGACTCCACGCCGTGCTCGGCGTAGCCGGACGGCGAGGAGACCTGCGGCGGCTCCCAGCAGGACGCGTCGCCGCCGGCGGAGCGGAGCACCTGACGCAGCGCGTGGCTGTCCGGGTGGAAGTCCACCGGGTCCAGTCCGCTGCCCGGGCAACCGACCTGGAAGCTGTGCCCCTGCCCGGAGTCGAGCACCGGCCAGGTGCGCGCGTCGCGCAGCAGCAGCACCGGCGCGCCGGGCGCGAGCCGGTCGGCCAGGAACCGCCGGTACACCGCCGGCAGGGTCCGCCAGCGGGCCGCCAGGGCGACCGTGACCCCGGCCAGCGCGCCCCGGCTCGCCGGGCAGTGCACCTGGCGTACGTGCAGATCGTCGTTCCCGGCGAGCAGCCGGGCGGCGAGCGCGGCTCCGTGGTCCAAGGCGGCGCCGGGACGGTCCACCGCCCCCTGGGCCCAGTGCACGCTCATCTCGAAGCCGGCGGGCAGCCAGGGCACCCCGAGCGCGACCGCCAGATGCGCCGCGGCGCCGTGTGGCGAGCCGAGCACCGCCCCCGGGTACGCGCGGCGCGGGTACTGGTCGACGAACCAGCGGGCCACCCGCTCGGCGTCGACCTCGGCGGTCTGCCCCACGGTGAGCGCCACCCGCCCGGCGGCGCGGGTGACCGCCGCCCGGCGGACCGGTTCCGGGGCCCCGGGGAACCGGGAGACCGGCCCGGGGTGCCCCAGATCGGCGCAGTCGGTGCCGCGCAGCGCGCGGGCCGTGGCGGCGACCAGGACCCGTGCCGTGCTGCCGGCCGTCACGACCCGGTCGCCGGCCAGACCGGCGCCGTCAGCCGTGAGCCCCTTGTGCACCTTGTGCACCGGCCCCACCTTGCCTCGTTCGCTCACCACGCGGCCCGGCTTCCCGTCCCGATGCGGTTCAAACGGGCCCTCCCCCACCCGGCGGGACCAATCCGCAGGTCGGCGGCGCTTCGCCGGTCTCGGGCGGTTGGTGGCGTCCGGCCCGGCTCGGCCCGGCCGTGCCTCCGACGACTTCCCGTCCGTTCCGCCCGGTCGTGCCGTCGGTCGTGCCGTCGCTCACGGGGTGAGTTGACCGGATCTGACCCGGCTCGCGGGCGGTGATCACTCGGGAACGGTCCCGAACTCCCACCGCCACCTTTGCTCTGCTTCACCCGAGGAACACCCGATGTCCGGATACCGGACGTCGGGTGTTGCCGGGACTGAAGCAGAGCAAAGGCTGCGGGCCTCGCCCCGCCACACGCGGCGAGGCGAGGCGGAGCCCGGTGCCCCGGGGCGAGTTCCGAGCGGTCCTAGACGATCTCCTCCGCCGCCAGGGTCAGCCGACGCTCCGACTGCTCCCGTACCCGGCGGGCGGCGTCGCCGTCGGCGAAGAGGTCGCGCAGGTCGGCGAAGGCCGGCTCCGGCGGCGACAGCGGCACCGCCGCGTCCACCACCGCTTCCAGGACGCACGGCCGGTCCGCGGCCAGCGCCTCGTCCCAGGCCGCGCCGACCAGTTCGGGCCGGTCCACCCGCACGCCGTGCAGGCCGAGCAGCCGCGCCCAGCCGGCGTACGGCACGTCGGGCCGCCGCCGCGCGGGATCGCTCACCGGCTGACGCCCACCGCCCAGGCCGGAGTGGTCCCGGTTGTTGAGCACCAGCACCACCAGCCGTGGATCGGGCCACCCGGACCAGTGGTGCGACACGGTGATCAGCTCGGCGAGGCCGTTGAGCTGCATCGCGCCGTCACCCATCAGCGCGACGACCGGCTGGTCCGGCGCGGCGAGCTTGGCGGCGACCGCGTACGGCAGGGCGCAGCCCATCGAGCCGAGCGTGCCGCAGAGCTGCGCGTTCACCCCGGGCGGCAGCTCCAGATGGCGGGCGTACCAGTAGATGACCGACCCGACGTCCACCGCGACGGCGCCGGTACGGGGCAGCCGCGCGGACAGCTCCTGCAGCACCAACTGCGGGTTCACCGGCTCGGCCGGCGCGGCGGCCCGCTCGGTGGCCTCCCGCCGCCACCGGTCCACCGAGTTCTCCACGGTGGCCCGCCACTGCGGGTTGGGCCGATCCGGCACTCGGTCGAGCAGCGCGCGTACGGTCTCGGCGGCGTCGCCGACCAGCGGCACGTCGACCGGGTAGCGGGTGCCGATCCGCCGGCCGTCGATGTCAATCTGCACCGTGCGGACCTGCCCCGGCATAGGGAAGTAGTCGGTCCACGGGTCGTTGGTGCCGATCAGCAGCAGCGCGTCGCAGCCGCCCATCAGCTCGGCGGCGGCGGGCGTGCCCACCTCACCGAGCACACCGGCGTGGAACGGCAGCCGCTCGTCGAGCACCGGCTTGCCGAGCAGCGAGGTGGCCACCCCGGCGCCGAGCCGGTCGGCCAGCGCGATGATCTCGTCCTCGGCGCCACGGCCGCCCTGCCCGACCAGGATCGCGGTGCGCTGGCCGCTGCCGAGCAGCTGCGCGGCGGCGGCCAGGTCCACCTCGTGCGGCAGCACCCGGGCCAGCGGCTCGCCGGGCGTGGCGGTGAAGACGCCGGCGGCGTGCGGTTGCAGGTCGGGCACGGCGAAATCCAGCACCTGCCGGGGCAGCACCACGCAGACCGGGCTGCGGGTCGCCGCGGCGGTGCGGAACGCCTGGTCGAGCAGGGTCGGCACCTGGCCCGGACTGCGCGCGTAGCGGACGAACTGGTTGCACACGTCGCCGAAGAGCCGGCTGAGCCCGATCTCCTGGTGGGCGCCGCCGAGCGGGCCGGAGACGTCCTCGCCGACGATCGCCACCACCGGCTTGCTGTCCAGCTTGGCGTCGTAGAGGCCGTTGAGCAGCTGCACCGCGCTCGGCCCCTGGGTGGCGAGGCAGACGCCGATGCCGCCGGTGAACTTGGCGTGCCCGGTGGCCATGAAGGAGGCGGTCTCCTCGTGCCGGGCCGGGATGAAGGCCGGGTCGCCGCCGGAGCGGTCCAGCGCGGCGATCACCGGGGCGATCGCCTCACCCGGATAGCCGAACGCCCGCGGCACCCGCCAGGCCCGCAGCCGGTCGACCACCAGGTCGGCCACCGTGCGCTCAGCCATTTTCGCGCCCGGGGGTGCTGGCGTCCGCGTACCGCAGCACCGCGCCGACGCCGTCGACCAGCTCCGGCGCCTCGTCGGCACCGAGCACGGTCAGTTCGGCGTTGGTGCCGACCAGCGCCCGCACCAAGGCCGCGTCGGCCCGTACCCGCTGCGGGTCGGTGATCGACATCGCGGCGAGCTGCCCCGGGTCGACGGCGATCTCGGTGGGCTGCGGGCCGATCCACAACTCGCCGTTGGCGGACGGGTCGTCCACGATCAGCATGGTGTCGACCTGGTTGCGTTGCAGCGCGGCGACCACGGCGTCCAAGCCCGCGCCGACGTCCTCCTGCATGCCGAACTTGTCCAGGGCGGCGTTGATCCGCTGGTCGGCCACCTCGGCGATGGTCTGCACGGTCAGGTCGTCCAGCAGCGTCTGGTCAGCGCCGCCGGCCCGGGAACCAGCGTCGGTACGTACCACCAGGTCCTGCCAGCGCTCCGGCATCTGCGCGGCGATCATGCCGGTGGCCCGTACGTCGCCGGCCACCACCACCACGTCGGCGCCGACCTTCTCGGCCAACTCCACCGTCGCGGCGGTCACGTCGCCGGCGTTGTGGTGCCACGCCTCCATCGCCGCCCGCTGGTAGCGGGACTGCGACCAGCCGCCGGGTTGCACCCGACGCAGCTGGTACTCCTCCCGCCCGACGATGTGCGCCCGGCGCGGAACCCCGCCGGCGCTCACCGCCATCGCGTCGGCGCCGGTGCGGTCGGCCAGCACCCGCACCCACGCCACTTGCTCGCCGCGCTGGGCGAGCAACGGCATCACGTGCGGCAGCTGCGCGTACGAGGCGAGATCGCGCATCGGCGGGGCGGAGAGGTACTCCGTGAGCACCACCTGTCCGCGGGTGGCGAAGACGGCGAGCCCGTAGTCGCCCGCGATCGGGTCGTGGCCACGGATCACCCGGTCCAGCGCGGCGCGCGTGGGTTCGTCGGCGCCCTGTTCGGTCAGTTGACTCTCCAGTGCCCGCCAGCGCAGGTCGAGCGCCGGATGGGCGTCGTGCGTGTCGGCCGACGCGTCCAGATATACCGAGCACCACGGCCCGGGTCGGTCGTAGAGCGGGCGCAGGAAGGACAGCTGCATGCTCGACCCCTTTCCAGCTCGGCCCCCCGCTTACCCGTGCCGTCCCGGATGTCACCTGACCGATCGTGAGCGCGTGACCAGGTTTCATTCACGCCGTTCAACCCGTGTCGCCGATACCATCAGTGAACGGATCAGGACTCTCGGTGGTGGACATGGACAGCGGACTCGATACCCGACGGATCGCGCATCCGACGGAACGCATCGTCACCGGCCGGGTGGTCCGGTTGCTCGACGGCTACTCCCGGGAGGTGTCCGTCGGTCAGCCCGTGCTGGTCGCGGTACTCGCCGCGGCGGGCGTGGCGGGGCTGCTGATGCTGCTGGTGCGCTCGGTGCTGCCCGGCGGCGGAGGCGGTGCCCGGCGGCGCTGGAAGGAGCTGCGCAAGGGGCCGGAGTACCTGGTCACGCCGTTGCGGCTGCGCGACACGACGAGCCGGTTGTGCGAGGTCGAGCTGCACGGTCACCTGCCGCAGAGCGCGCTGCATCCGGCCGACCACGTGCAGATCGCCCTGCGCCCGCAGCGGGATCCGGAGCTGCCGCCGCGCATCGAGCGGATCGTCAACCTCACCACGGGGCAGCTGCTCACCCCGCGTACCGCGACGCTCTGGACGCACCTCGGCCCGCCGCTGCTGCTCCAGGCGATGCTCGGGGCGCTGCTGCTGCTCGGCATCGCCGCCTGGTCCGCGCTGCGCTGACCGGGATCGCCGTCGTACGCTTCGGGTTCACGGTGCCGAGGAGTGCGATGCCCATCCCCCACGTCGACCCGTCGGAGGCGTCCACGGCCGGCGGCCGGCCGCCCTCGGCCCCGCTCACCGCCGCGGAATTGGTCCGGCTCGGTCCCGTCATCCCGGTCGTGGTGGTGGAGCACGCCGACGACGCCGTTCCGCTGGCGCGGGCGCTGCTGCGCGGCGGCGTCCGGACCATGGAGATCACCCTGCGCACCACCGCCGCGCTCCCCGCCCTGCGGAAGGTGGCGGCCGAGGTGCCGGAGATGGTGGTGGGCGCGGGCACCGTGCTCACCCCGGAGCAGGTCGCCGACGCCGGTGCGGCGGGGGCCCGGTTCCTGGTCAGCCCTGGCGCGACTCCCCGGCTCGCCCGTGCCGCCCTGGACTCGGGACTGCCCTTCCTGCCCGGCGCCGGCACGGTCAGCGAGATGCTGGCCCTGGCCGAGCTCGGCCTGACCACGGTCAAGTTCTTTCCGGCGGCGGCGAGTGGCGGCCCCGCCTACCTCGCGGCGCTGGCTCAACCGCTGCCGCACGTCACGTTCTGCCCGACCGGCGGCATCTCCGCGGCGAGCGCGGGCGAGTGGCTGGCCCTGCCCAACGTCGCGTGCGTGGGCGGTTCGTGGCTCACGCCGGCCGCCGCTGTCCGGGCCCGGGACGAGGCGACCGTGACGGCGCTCGCCCGCGAGGCGGCGGCGCTACGCCCCGCCGACCCGACGACTGACTGACCGGCCCACGACGCCCGCCCCTGGCGGCGCCATTCACTGCCGACCCAGCCGACCAGGGCCGGGCCCGCGCCCGGCCGGGTCGCTCGGGGTCAGCCCACCGGGGCCGGGTCGCGCCGGGTCGGGGCCGGTGCCGCGCCGAGCATCCCCCGGCGGCGGGCCCACCGCTCGTAGGCCAGGGTGGCGAACGGCGGCACCGCGCAGGCCAGGGCCACCCCGGTCGCCAACAGGCTCCACCGCTGCCGGCGGGCGACGGCGAGGACCAGCACCAGGTACGCCACGAAGAGGCCGCCGTGGATCGGGCCGAAGATCTTCACGCCCAGCTCGTTGCCGGGCGGACCGTACTTCACGAGCATGCCGACGAGCAGGCCGAACCAGGAACAGGCCTCGGCGATCGCCGCCACGACGAACAGCCCGGTCAGCTTGTCGCGCATCCCCACCACCACCCTCTCGGGCCGCCATGCTAGCGGGATCGGGTCGGCCGACCGGCGCGGACCCGCCGGAGGCGACGGGGATCACCGGGGCCCGGGCTGGGTAGAGAAAGGAACAGACGGGTCTTCCCCCGCCAACGGTGGCGTGCGAGGTTAGGAAGACCAGCGGTGACGGGGTGGTGACCATGGGCGAGGAAGTCGGCGCGCGAACCTTCAGCCGGGAGGATCGGGCCCGCTACCGGGACAAGGTGCGCCGCTGCCTGGACGTCTTCGCCGAGATGCTGCGTGAGTCGCGCTTCGACGTGGACCGCCCGATGACCGGCCTGGAGATCGAGCTCAACCTGGTCGACGAGCAGTCACAGCCGACCATGCGCAACGCCGACGTGCTCGCCGCCGTCGCCGACCCGAGCTTCCAGACCGAGCTGGGCCAGTTCAACGTCGAGATCAACGTCGCGCCGCGGCGGCTGACCGGCACCGGCACGGCGGAGTTCGAGGAGCACGTGCGGGCCAGCCTGAACGCGGCGGAGGAGAAGGCCCGCAAGATCGGCGCGCACATGGTGATGATCGGCATCCTGCCGACCCTGCGGCCGGAGCACCTCACCGCGCACACGCTCTCCACCAACCCCCGCTACGAGCTGCTCAACGAGCAGATCTTCGCCGCCCGCGGGGAGGATCTGCGGATCGCCATCAACGGGGTGGAGCGGCTGGCGGTCACCGCCGACACGATCACGCCGGAGGCAGCCTGCACCAGCACCCAGTTCCACCTCCAGGTGAGCCCGGCCCAGTTCGCCGACTACTGGAACGCGGCCCAGGTCGTCGCCGGCATCCAGGTCGCGCTGGGCGCGAACTCGCCGCTCTTCTTCGGCCGGGAGCTGTGGCGGGAGACCCGGATCCCGCTGTTCCAGCAGGCCACCGACACCCGCTCGGAGGAGATCAAGGCGCAGGGCGTACGGCCGCGGGTCTGGTTCGGCGAACGCTGGATCACCAACGTCTTCGACCTGTTCGAGGAGAACGTCCGCTATTTTCCGGCGCTGCTGCCGGTCTGCGACCCGGAGGACCCGGCCGAGACGCTCGCGGCCGGCGAGGTGCCGAAGCTCGCCGAGCTGCGGCTGCACAACGGCACCGTCTACCGGTGGAACCGGCCGGTCTACGACGTGCTGCGGGGCCGTCCGCACCTGCGGGTCGAGAACCGGGTGCTGCCCGCCGGCCCGACCGTGCTGGACACCATCGCCAACGGCGCCTTCTACTTCGGGGTGGTCCGGGCGCTGGCCGAGTCCGACCGGCCACTGTGGTCGCAGATGTCGTTCAGTGCGGCCGAGGAGAACTTCAACGCCTGTGCCCGCTATGGCATCGACGCGCAGGTGTTCTGGCCGGGCCTCGGCTATCTGCCGGTCACCGAGTTGGTGCTGCGCCGGCTGCTGCCGATGGCCCACCACGGGCTGGACCGCTGGGGGCTCGACCCGCATGAGCGCGACCGGCTGCTCGGCATCATCGAGCAGCGCTGCCTGACCGGGCGCAACGGCGCGACCTGGCAGGTGGAGACGCTGCACCGGCTGGAGTCAGCCGACCACCTGGACCGGCCGGCGGCGCTGAGCGAGGTGGTCCGGCACTACGTGGACCTGATGCACAGCAACCGCCCGGTGCACGAGTGGCCGCTGCCCTGACGGGTGCGGGTCAGGCCCCCCGACGGCACCCGCCACCCTGGACAGGCTGGCCGCTCACCCACCACGCCGCCGCTCCGGCCGGGCGCAGCCGGCGTCACACCGTGAGCAGGACCTTGGTGCACTCGTCCTGCTTCTTCTGGAAGATCTTGTAGCCCTTGGGGGCGTCCTTGAGCGGCATCCGGTGGCTGACGATGAAGCTCGGGTCGATGTCGCCGCGCTGGATCCGTTCCAGCAGCGGCCGGGTGTAGCGCTGCACGTGGCACTGCCCGGTGCGCATGGTCAGCGACCGGTTCATGAACGCCCCGATCGGGAACTTGTCGATCAGGCCCCCGTACGCGCCGACCACCGAGACCACCCCGCCACTGCGGCAGGCCAGGATCGCCTGGCGCAGCGCGAAGGGCCGCTCGGTCTCCGCGTGGACCGCCTGCTTGGCCCGGTCGTACGCGTAGATCGCCGCGTTGCCGTGGTGCCCCTCCATGCCGACGGCGTCGATGCACCCGTCCGGGCCCCGCCCGGCGGTCAGCTCGTTGAGCGCGTCCAGCACGTCGGTGTCCTCGTAGTTGATCGTCTCCGCGCCGGTGTGCTCCCGGGCCAGCGCCAGCCGGTACGGGTACCGGTCGATGATGATCACCCGCTCGGCGCCGAGCATCCGGGCGCTGGCCGCGGCGAGCAGCCCGACCGGGCCGGCGCCCCAGATCGCGATCACGTCGCCCGGTCTGATGTCGCACATCTCGGCGCCCATGTAGGCGGTCGGGAACACGTCGGCGAGCATCACCGCCTGGTCGTCGGGCACCTCGTCGGGCACCTTGATCGGCCCGATGTCGGCGAACGGCACCCGGGCGTACTCGGCCTGGCCGCCGGCGTAGCCCCCGAGCAGGTGGGAGTAGCCGAAGATGCCGGCCGGCGAGTGACCCATGATCTTCTCGGCGATGCCGGCGTTCGGGTTGGAGTTCTCGCAGACCGAGTAGAGGCCGCGCTGGCAGGAGGTGCAGTGCCCGCAGGCGATCGGGAACGGCACCACCACCCGGTCACCGACCCGCAGGTTGCGCACCTGCGGGCCGACCTCGACCACCTCGCCCATGAACTCGTGGCCGAGGATGTCGCCCTTGCGCATGGCGGGGATGTAACCGTGGTAGAGGTGCAGGTCGGAACCGCAGATGGCGGTCGTGGTGATCCGTACGATCGCGTCCCGGGCGTTCATGATCTTGGGGTCCGGCACGTCGACGACCTTGACGTTCTCCTTGCCCATCCAGGCGGTGGCCCTCATCGTCTTCCTTCCTCCCGTGCGGCGCTCAACGCCGGTGGCCGTTGGGCAGCGGCTGGGCGGGGCGCTGCATGACCTGCTGCCGCGCCGAGATCCCGTCCGGGCTGCCTTCGGAGCGGACCACTTCCCCGGTCTCCAGCACCTGCTTGAACCGGCGCAGGTCGTCGCGTACCTGCTGCTCTGGCGCCTCGCCGAAGAGCTTCGCCACGGCCCGGCCGAGCGAGCCGGCCGGCGGCGCGTAGCCGAGCTGCACCCGGACCTCGGTGCCCCGGTCGCCGGGGGCGGGTTGAAAGCGGACCCGGCCGGCGTTCGGCACCCGCGCGCCGGGCATCGACCGCCAGGCGATCGACCGGTTCGGCTGGTCGTCCAGGATCTCCGCGTTCCACTCGATGAGCCGGCCGGCCGGCCCGCGGGCGGTCCAGTGCGACCGGCGTAGGTCCTCGGCGCGCACCGACTCCAGGTGCGACATGAAGCGGGGAAGGTTCTCCACGTCTCGCCAGAACCGGTAGGCCTCGGCCGGTGACCGGTTCACCGTCACCCCGACGTCGATGCGGATCATCCGGTCCCGGGATCGGCGGGCGCGGGAGGCGGCGAGCGCGGCGAGCACGTCTACGGCGGTGATGCCGGCGATCACGGCGGTGGTGGCGGCGACGCGTTTCCGCCGGTCACCGCCGCGGTCCGCGAGGGCCCGGGCGAGCAGGGTGAGGTCCATGGCGTCGCCGGCCACCCGGCTCCAGGCCCAGCCGGCCGTGCGGCGGCCGGTGATCAGCCCGGCGGCGTGGCCCAGTTCGCGGGCGCCGACGGCCGGGATGATGGCGCGGGCGGTGGGCGAGTCGTCCACGCCGGCCAGTTCGGCCAGCCGACCGGGCGCGGCGAGGGCGCCGACCCCGAGCACGAGGCTCAGCCAGCCCACGGCCCGGGCCAGGAGCGGCTCCCGGAGGGGGGAATCCAGTTCGGGCAGGAGCACTCCGTCGATGCGGTTCACGTCGGTAACCTCCGCGCAGCGCGGGGCCGCCGGCGGACCGGCGGCGCGGCGGTGGACGCCGCCACCGTGACGCTATGCGGTACGGCGTGACGACATGCCCGATTCAGCCGAGAATGTCCAGCCGTCTTCGCTGCGCCAGCTCCGAGCATCCGCCCGACCGGGCCCGCCCGCCTGGTCAGCGCGATCTTCGCGGCGGCCGTTTGCGCTCCCGAGAGTTCGGCGGGAGACGCAGGCGGCAGGCGCAGGCGAGGATTGTTCGGCGCTTCCGGGTGACGACGGCGGAGTTGGCGCCGAATGGGCTGCCACCCGAGCCCTAACATTCGCCCCAGACGCCCGGATTGTCCGAGCGTTAGCCACTTTGAGCACGGAGGGCAGATGGCACCGGTCCGCGCACTTCGCACGCTGATCGCCAGCGGCGTGGTCGCCCTCGCCCTGATCGCGCCCGGCGCGTCCGCCGCGCCGCCGAGCGAGACCTCGGCCGCCGGCACCGCGCCCAGCAGGCCGCTCGGCCCGGACGGGTCGCGCGGCACCACGGCCGGCGGGCCGCTCGACTCCGAGGAGCCGGGCGGCACGGCGCACGGCAAGCCGCACGGCCCGGAGGAGCCGCGCCCGCCGCTGCTGCCCACGGACTTCCGGGGCGCCGGCCGGTACATCGTGCGCGACCTCGGCATCGACGTGCCCTTCACCTGGGAGGGCCGCAATGGTGACAGCCAGATGATCGCCGGGGGTCCGCAGCATCCGATCTGGTTCACGAACCTGATCTACCGCAACACGCTCTACACGCTCACCTACAAGTGGCCGAACATCCCGCTGGACCCGCCGCGCCCGTGCGATCGAGTGGGGTTCTTCAACCGGCAGATGTTCAACGACCTGCTGAAGACCGCGCGGTTCGTCGGACCGGAGATCCTGCAGGGGAAGCCCGATCGCCGCGTCGACCACTGGCGGGTCGGCGTCGTCGGCGGCTCCACCCAGCCGGGCGAGGTCTTCCGGTTCCCGATCGCCCTGGGCGATGTCTACGTCGACCAACGGAACCCGAGCCAGTGGTGGCAGGTGCTGCAGTTCGGCTTCCAGAACCTCTTCGATCCCGCGCTGGACGAGTGGTTCACGATGAGGACCTTCACCCATCAGCCGGGGCAGGTCACGCTCCCCGACCGGTGCCCGCCACCGCTGTGACCTCGACGCCCGTGCTCAGGTCTCGTCGCGGACCACCCTGATCAACCGGTCCAGGACCCGACCCTCGCTCACCCGTAGGCCGTCGTGCTCGTACTCATTGGTGATCCAGGGGCGCAGGCCGCGCACCGCGCGCGCGGTGGCCAGCGAGTCGTCGGTGTCGACGTACATGTCGTCGTGGTAGACGGCGGCGGCCACCGGCACCTCGTTGCGGGCCAGTTGCCGCGGGTCGTACAGGTCGGGCCACTCCTCGCGGGCCGCCAGCAGCTCCGCCACCTCGCGCAGCGGGGCCAGCGCCGGATCGGTGCCGAACATCCAGGGATAGATCATCTCGCCGGTCAGCAGCACCGGCAGGTCTTCCGCCCGGTCGGCGTCGAACTGCGGGAACTCGGCGCGTACCGTCTCGGCCGCCCATCCGATGGCGCGCGGCGACACCGAGCGCTGGCCGTAGATCGACTCGTGCAGCAGCGCGTAGAGCGGGCGGCCCGCGTACGAGAGATGGCCCTGGACCTCGGCGAGGAACGAGTCGGCGAGCCGGCGCTCGGGCATCCCGGGCAGGAAGGCGTCCTCGAGCAGGTAGTGCAGCGCGGGTGAGCCGCTGCCGGTGCCCAGCGTGATGCCGAGCGCCTGGAACGCCTCGGCGGTCAGCAGCCCGCCGCCGGGCAGCCACACCTCCCGCTCACGCAGGTGCCTCACAACGGCGTGGACGGCTTCGACGTCCTCCGGGTAGCGGGCGTAGTGCGCCTCGACCTTGCGCTGCACCCGTGGGTAGGCGGCCCGGTAGACCTCCTGCGCCGTGCTGCGCAGCCCGGGCAGGCCGCCGGTCACGAAGGCCTCGCGGACGCCCTCCGGCGCGTACGACAGGTAGGTCAGGGTGCAGAAGCCGCCGTAGCTCTGGCCGAGCAGGCTCCACCGTCCGTCCTCGCCGATCAGTTCCCTGCGGATCAGCTCGCAGTCGCGGACGATCGAGTCGGCCCGAAAGTGCGCCAGGTAGTCGGCCTGCGCGGCGGCGTCCCCCCGCAGCGGCAGCGTGTGTCGGTCGGCGGGGGTGGAACGGCCGGTGCCGCGCTGGTCCAGCAACAGCACCCGGTAGTCGTCCAGCGCCCGGTTCAGCCAGCCGTCCCGGCCCACCGGGCGCGGCGATCGCCCGCCGGGGCCGCCCTGGAGGAAGAGCAGCCAGGGCAGCGACTCGCGCTCCCGGCCGGCGGCCACGACCTCGCGGGCGTACACCTCGATCCGCTCGCCGGCCGGATCCGCGTGGTCCAGCGGTACCCGGAAGGTGTGGTCGGTGATGACGGTGCCTGGATGGCGGTAGGTCGGCACGGGTTCCCTTCCCGGAAGATGTCTCGACGCGCGAGCGGCTACGAGAATTCTGACCGACCACCGGAACCTTCTCCGCAGCCCGTTGGTGGGAGTGGTGGAGAAGGGTGGTGACGGTGTCTCACGGTGATCTGATCGCCGAGCTCTACGCCGGCTGTTTCCGCCGCCTGGTGGTCCAGCTGTACGCGGTAACGGGCGACCTGAGCGAGGCTCAGGAGGCGGTCCAGGAGGCGTTCACCCGGGCGCTGGTGGCGCCCCAGCGCTTCGCCGGGCTGGACAACCCGGAGGCGTGGCTGCGCCGCGTCGCGGTGAATGTGGCTCGCAGCCGGTACCGGCGGCGCCGGGTGTTCGAAGGGCTGCTGCGTCGGATCGGCCCGCCACCGGTGGTCGCCGACCACTCGCCTGAGCACCTCACCCTGCTCGCCGCGCTGCGCAGGCTGCCCGAGGGGCAGCGGCAAGCCCTGGCCCTGCACTACCTCGTCGACCTGTCGGTGGACGAGATCGCCGCGACGTTGGGTGTCTCGGCCGGAACGGTGAAGTCCCGGCTCTCCCGGGGCCGGCATGCCCTGGCAGCGCTGCTCGCCGACTCCGACGTCACCGATCCTCAGGAGACCGGGAGGATCCATGCCCGACCGTGAGTTCCCCGGATTCGACGCCGCCCGCCTCGCCGAGGCCGTCCGGCAGCCACCCCTCGACGAGCTGCGCTCCACGGCCCGGTCCCGCCGGCACCGGTCGGTCGTTGTGGTGGTGGCGGCCGCCCTGGTCGTGCTGGCCGGCGTGACCGTCGTACCGCTGGTGGCGGGGGCGGACCGGGCCGAGCCGGCAGGGCCGGCAGGGCCGGCAGAGCCGTCGCCCCGCCCCGAACACTCCGGCGACTTCACGCTGACCGGCCCCGACTCCGGTGTCGACGTACGGCGGGACCGATGCGACCTGCGCTTCTTGTTGACCGCTGACCGCGGCCGGAGCTGGTCGGACGAGGACTCGGCGCTCTTCCACGGCATCAGGTGCGAGGCCAGCGCCACCGGGACGCCCGACAGCCTGCTCAAGTTCTCTGTGCTCAGCGACCGGTCCTACCTGGTCGACGACGCGGGCCTGCTGCGCCTCTCCACCGACTACGGCCGCAACTGGCGGGAGGCGACTGGGGCGACTGTGGCCGTCCCCGCCTTCCCCACGACGGCCCGGCCGGTCTTCTGCGGGTACGACTGCGGGGCGATGCAGGAGCCCCTCGCCGTGGACCCGTCGGCCGGAACCGTCTACCGGCTCACCGGGACGGCGCCGTCGTGGCGTCCGCTCCGCAGCCTCTACCCGAGCCCGGACGGCACGCTCTGGGCCATGTACCAGATGCCCGCCAACCCGGGAGCGACGCTCGCGCGCAGCATCGACCGGGGCGCTACCTGGACCACCTGGGAGACGGAAGCCGACGTACGGGTGCTGGCGGTCGTCGGGCGCGACGCCCAGGAGGGATACCTGCTGACCGAAGGATCGAGCACGAACGGCTCCCCCCGGCTGCTCCGGACCACCGACGGCGGGAAGAGCTGGGCCGACACCGGCGCCGACCTGCCGGCACAGGCGCACTGGGATCTCACCATCGGGACAGACGGATCCTTGCTGGCGATCACCAACGGCGGTACGGACTCCACCGGCCCCGCGCGGCTACTGATCAGCCGCGACGACGGGCGGCAGTTCACGGTCGCCCGGGAGTACGGCCGGCTCGTCGGCTCGGTCAGCGTCGCGCCCGGCTATGCCTGGCTGTTCGGACGGGACGACGGGTCGACCGGCGAGCCGGACCACTTCCTGATGACCACGGACGCGAAGAGCTGGAGCCGCTTCACGCTCGCGCCCTGAGCAGCCGCGCCGCCGGACGGCGAGGTGCCGAGCGGCGGCCCGTCGGCTGGGGAACACCCACGGGAGCCTCCCGGCGTCCTGGCGGGCCCGACCTAGCCGGTGCCGCGGATCTTCGCCAGTTCCGCGCCGAACTCGGCGTCGGTGAGCGCACCACGCTGGTGTTGCCGGGTCAGCGTGTGGATGTCGCGCCGCTGGTCAGCGGAGACGCCATCGCGGGCCACGGGGGCCCGGGTGACTCCGGCGGACGGGCTCGTCGACCCAGTCTCAGAGGCCGGTAGCGGAAGCCGCGTGGTGGATGCCGTCTGCCGGCGGCGCTGCGCGTCGCGGTGATGGGCCCGCAGTGTCGCCAGGATCTCGTCGTAGTGCTCGGGCCAGGTGGCCAGCCGCCCCAGTTCCGGCCGGAACGTGAACGGCCGGAAGAGGTCCCCGCGTTGCAGCGGGGTCTGGATCAGGACCCCGTCGGCTCGTTCGATGACGATGGCGGTACGGCCCATGTCCAGGCCCCCGATGGAGGCAGTGCCGCTGCGGATCGCCGCCACCGACTCCCACGGCAGCGTGGTCGTGCGCAGAAGGGACCGGGTCCGGAGGCCACCATCGCTGACATAGACGCCGAGCACCGCCCGCCGTGCCGTGACGGCGAGGGCGGCGGCCAGCCACACCCCGCAGAGGACCGCCATCGGGGCCGACAGGTGCCCGCGCACGTAGAGGATCCCGAGGAACGCGCCGAACCCGGCCACCCCGACCAGCCCCAGCATCGCGGAGCCGGTCGCCAGGTCGACTGAGTAAGGGCGGTGCCATCCACGCATGTCGCCATGGTGAGCGGCGGCGTCCACCAGGTAGGTGCCCCGGTACTCGGCCGGCAGCCGCCGGCACGGAGTTAGCCGCTTCGTCCAGCGGGTAGCCGGCAGGCGCCCCTACCAGCGCCTGGAGAGGTCGGATGACGACGACCAGTGCCTTCTTCGAGCGGTTGGCGGTTGCTGGCCAGGATCAACGGCTCAGCAACGTGTCCGGGAGCGTGCGGTTCGACATCCGGGACGGCAACCGCGTGGAGCAGTGGCACCTGGATATTGATCATGGCCGCATGCGGGTGACGCGGGACGGCGGCCACGCCCGGACCGTCATCCGGGTGTCCGCCCAGGTCGCGGAGGCGATGGCGCGGGGTGAGGTGAACGGTCTGGCCGCGATCATCCGGGGCGAGATCCTGGTCGACGGCGACCTCGGCCTGGCGCTGCGGATCGGCCGGCTGTTCCCGCGAACGCCGGATCAGACCGCTCCTTATGGCGGGAAGTAGCCGATGAGGGACATCCCCGGCACCGTGTCGTGCCTCGACGGCAACACCTTCATCGTGTCGGACGCCAGTGGTGACGTGGAGTCGTCGAGCAGTACCCCGGTCGGGCTCTTCGCCGCCGACACGCGATACCTGTCCCACTGGGTGCTCACCATCAACGGCGAACGGTTGAACGCGCTGTCGGTGGACGACATGCTGTACTACGAGGTCACGTTCTTCCTGGTGCCGGGCGGGGCGGTCGACTACGTGCAGGCCGACGTCTCGGCGATCCGGCGCCGTCGGCTCGGCCCGGACCTCACCGAGTCGTTGACGATCTTCAACTACGGTCAGCAGGACGTCGAGCTGGACGTGCGGCTCGACGTGGCGGCCGACTTCGCCGACATCTTCGAGATCAAGTTCGACCTCCACGACAAGGCCGGCAGTCACTACACCCACGTCGGCGCGAACGAACTGCGGCTGGGCTACGAGCGCGCCACCTATCGGCGCGAGGTCTCCCTGACGGCCACTGAGCCGGCCACGTTCGACGCGCAGGGGCTCCGGTTCGCCGCCCGACTGCGGCCCGGAGAGCAGTGGTCCACCGAGGTTCAGGTGGTCATGCGCGCGCTGCGCCCGGACGGTGTCGATTTCCGCTCCGCCCTGCGGGCGCTGCGGCCGGACGAGTCGACCCTGCCGGCGAGCGTGCAGGCGTGGGTGGCGGCGGCCCCGACCCTGGACACGGAGAACACCGCGTTGCAGCAGGTCTACCGCCGCAGCCTGGTGGACCTGGCGGCGCTGCGCTTCGCTCCGCTCTCGCTCAGCGGCGCGAGCGTACCGGCGGCCGGACTGCCCTGGTTCATGACCCTGTTCGGGCGGGACAGCCTGTTGACCTGCCTGCAGACCCTGCCCGTCACCCCGTCGCTGACCCCGCCCACACTGCGGATCCTCGCGTCGCTCCAGGGCGCCCGCACCGACAACGTGCTGGAGGAGGATCCCGGGCGGATCCTGCACGAGCTGCGCTACGGCGAGTCCGCCGCGTTCGAGGAGCAGCCACACTCCCCCTACTACGGCACCGTCGACGCCTCACCGCTGTTCGTGGTGCTGCTCGACGAGTACGAGCGGTGGAGCGGCGACACGGCGCTGGTGATGGAGCTGGAGCAGGAGGCCCGCGCGGCCCTGACGTGGATCGACCAGTACGCGGACCTGAGGTCCACCGGCTACATCTGGTACGAGCGGCGCAACCGCGCCACCGGCCTGGAGAACCAGTGCTGGAAGGACTCGTGGGACAGCATCTCCTACGCCGACGGCAGGCTGCCGGCCTTCCCAAGGGCCACGTGCGAGACCCAGGGGTACGCCTACGACGCCAAGGTCCGGGCAGCCCGGCTGGCCCGTACCGTCTGGGGCGACCCCGACTACGCCGACCGGCTGGAACGCGAGGCGGCGGCCCTCTACGACCGCTTCAACCGGGACTTCTGGCTGGAGGATCGTGGCTACTACGCGCTCGCGCTCGACCGCGACGGCACGCCCGTCGACAGCCTCTCCTCGAACATCGGACATCTGCTGTGGAGCGGCATCGTGCCGCCCGAGCGGGCGCCGCGGGTCGTCGAGCACCTGATGGGTCCGGCGCTCTTCTCCGGCTGGGGAGTGCGCACCCTCGCCGAGGGGCAGGCCCGCTACAACCCACTCGGCTACCACAACGGCACGGTGTGGCCGTTCGACAACTCGTTCATCGCATGGGGCCTGCGCCGCTACGGGTTCACCAGCGAGGCGGGCCGCATCGCCGAGGGCATCCTCTACGCGGCCACCTACTTCCAGGGGCGGCTGCCGGAGGCCTTCGGTGGGTTCGACCGCCACACCACCCGCTACCCGGTCCGCTACCCGACGGCCGGCAGCCCGCAGGCGTGGTCCAGCGGCGCGTCGATGCTGCTCCTGCGGACCATGCTCGGCATCGACCCGCACGAGGACCATCTCGCCGTGGCCCCCGCGCTGCCGGCCGCCTTCGAGCGGATCGCGCTGCTGGACATCCCCGGCCGCTGGGGCAAGGCCGACGCCTTCGGCCGCCGCCGCCCCGACCAGCCACACGGCTGATCCGCGTTCCCTGCGGCGGGATCACGATCTCCCGCCGCACAGGGCGGCCGGCCGGTCATCGGGTCAGGCCGACCAGCGTCGCCAGGCGCGCCACGCCGGCCGGCGCCGGGTGGCCCCGGGCGACCTCGGCGATCACCGTACGCGCCGACGGGCGGCACCGGACCTCGGCCGGCGCGATGCTGTCCGCGTCGACCAGCGCCCGCGCCGCGCCACGCAGGTCACCGAGCTGGAGGTACGCCCGCGCGGCGTCCACCAGGTACGCGCCCCGATACTCGGCCGGCAGCCGCCGCCACGCCTCCCGCCGGATCACGGCCGCGTGCCGCTGGACCGCCTCCCCGGCATCACCCCGCTCGGCGGCCGTCACCACCCGGGCCAGGTCGACGGCGATCGGTCCGAAGCTGGTCCGGTGCGCGTCGTCGTACCCCCGAAGCTGGGCCGCGAGGCCGGCGGCCTGGTCGGTCAGCTCCTCGGCGCGGCGGGGGTCGCCGCAGCCGGCGGCAGCCAGGGCGGCCTGGAGCAGCAGCGTCCCGCAGACCGCCCACTCCCCCGCCGGCCGCCGCGGCCCGGGCGCGACGCGGCTCGCGGCGGCGGTCGTCGCGGCAAGCGCCAGCCGGTCCCGGCCCGACGCGCGCAGCGACTGCCCGACCGACACGGCCGCCGTCACCGCCAGCACCGCATCGCCGCCCGCCACGGCCATCGCCCGGTCAGCAGCCAGCCACCCGAGGTCGGCCTCACCGAGCTTCACCAACACCGCCGAGGTGATCCGGTACGCCTGCACCAACAGCTCCGCCGACGGCGCGCCCTGGGCGGCGTCGAGCAGACCCGGCAGCAACCGCACCAGCTGCGGGTAGTGCGCGTGCTGGTAGGTCAGCCAGGCATGCCCGACCTGCCTTCTCAGCTCTTCGGCCGGGGGCTTCGGGTCTGACCCGCCGTCGTAGCGGGCCAGAGCGGCCCGGAGGTCGTCCACCCCGTCCAGCGAACCGGCCCGTGTCGTCTGATGCTGGCCGAGCAGCACCGCCGGGTCGATCCGCAGGACCTGGGCCAGCTCCTGGATCACCGAGTAACGGTCCAGGGGGCGGACGCCCCGCTCGACCTTGTCCACCCAGCTCTTCGACCTGCGCAGCCGGTCGGCGAGCATCTGCTGGGTCATCCGCCGCCGCACCCGCCAGCGCGCCACCCGGCGACCGATCGGCAGCTCGTCACCGGTCACGCCGCCACCGCCGGTCCGGGACCGCGCGGGTGGTCTCCTCCACCGGTACGCGCTCCGCCTCGGCCTGCGCGAGCAGGCGCTGCTTGGCGGCCTCCCGCTCGGCCGCCTGAGATTGTTCGCCCCGGCTTCCCGAATCGCCGTCTCGCATCGCCACCTCCGCCAACCGGTGCAACGGTGGTATCCACCGCCGCCTAGGGACTTCCGAGACCAGCGAAGCCGGCTGTCTGCCGACGGACCAGATGGCATGCGATGCGCTCCATTGCGCTGTTCAGGACGTGGTTTGCGCGGGGTTGCGCGGATCCCCATAGGACTGAAGCAACGAATAGGCTCGTCACTGTTGGTAGTTGTCTGATGCCTGGAGGCACAGCCATGGCGCGGCCGGTCACGAACGCAGCATTCGAAGCGCTGCTGCACTCCGCGGGCTACCGCAATGCGCACGCCGCCTTTGCCCGCCAGCTCAATCACGCCGGCCGCAGCCAGGGCACCTGGCGCTACGACGCGGCCAGCGTCTACTGGTGGCTACGCGGACGCCGACCCGGCGAGCACGTTCAAGCCGCCATGGCCGAGACACTCGCCCGGAAACTCGGTCGCTCCGTCGCCGTCTCGGAGCTGGGATTCGGGACAACGGACAGCCTCGGAGCATCCGTCTATCCCGCGTCCGTCGGTAGGGCGATCGACACCGCCGAGCAGCTTTGGACGAGGCTGGCCAAGCATCTGACCCCGCAGGTCGGCGGGACGTTCGACAGCGGCAAAGCCCTACAGGCCGCGCTCGGGTGGCGGTATGACCTGCCCGATAAGACGGTCAGCCGAACCGGCCGCCAGCCAGTCACACCGACCGACGTTCAATCGCTGTACGCATTGGCGGACCACTTCACCGATCTGGACCGACGCCACGGCAGCGGGTCTGCACGCACCCGAGCGCTCATGGCCGACTTCCTTGTACGTCAGGTCGCCCTCATGCTGCGGGGTACCTACACGGATGAAGTGGGGCGTGATCTCATGCGGGCGGCCGCGACGCTCAGCGGGCAGCTCGCCTTCATGTCGTACGACGCGGGCGACCACGCCACCGCCCAACACCACGCCACCGTCGCATTGCGGCTCGCGAAGGCCGCCGACGACCGCCTGTACGGCGCTCATCTGTTGGCCAACCTCGCCACTCAGGCGGTGTACCTGGGGCACGCCCGGGATGCGGCGCGGCTTGCCGAAGCAGCCATAGACGGAGCAGGGCGGGCACCCGCTGCCGTGTTAGCTCGGCTGCACGCCACCGCCGCCACGGCCTATGGGCAGGCTGGCGAACGACGCGCCTGCCAAATCGCGCTTGTGCAGGCGGAACGTGCTCTCGACCGGATGGACCCCGGGGCTGCCCCGCGTTGGATCAACTACTTCACCTCGGCCCACCTTGCCGGGGCGGCACTGAGGTGCCTGGGCGATCTGCACCTCTACAAGCAAGCTCTGCGGCACGCACCCGACGCGCTCGATCTCGCGAACCAGAACAGCCGGACACGTGCCCTGCACACCGCGCTCGTCGCCATGACCCATGCCCGCGCCGGGGACGCCGATGCCGCCTGCGACTGGGGCCGGAGGCTGGCGAAGCACACCGCAAACGTTCGTTCCGCACGGGTCGAACACCGCGTCCGTGAACTCACCACCACCCTCAGGCCGCAGCAGGCACTACCCCAGGTCAACGAAGTTCTGCATATCCTTAGGGCCGTGCCAGCGGCCGCGTAGCCGCGAAAGCGCATCGAGACACATCCGCTAGCGTCACCAAGGTGACCTGGACGGAGCCCGCCATCTGGTACGCCAACCTGGCTTCCTTCTACGCCGCCGCCGCGGCGTTCATCACTGACCCAGCCGGCAACGTGCTGCTCGTCAAGCCCACGTACCGCGACCACTGGGCTTTCCCCGGCGGCTACGTGGACGAGGGCGAATACCCGCATGATGCCTGCGCCCGCGAGGTCCGAGAGGAGTTGGGGGTCGATGTCGTGGTGGGTGACCTCCTAGTCGTGGACTGGGCGCCGCCCGCCGGGCAACGACCACGCGCGATCATCAGCTTCACTTTCGACTGCGGGACCATCACCGGCCTCGACGGATTCGAGTTGTCCGGACAGGAGTTGGAGGATGTTGGCTTCTTCTCGGCGGGGGACGCCACGCAGCGCCTTCCCCGCGGTGTTGCTCCAAGGGTCCGCTCAGCGATACACGCGCGAAGCCGACACGCCCCGGGTTACCTTGCGGGCGGCTCAGCTGTCCCGCCGAACCTGACCGTTCAGTAGGCTATGGGTCTGCGGCCACACCCCAGACTTCATGCCGGCAGTCCGGCGTATAGATCGACTCGTCCGTGGCCGATCGGGCTGCCCGAGGGCAGATGGTGGTTGGGCCTACCACCTGCCAACTTGAGACACCATTCTGGGTTCTGGCCGGCTTGAGGCTGTGACCTGCATGTTTCGGGTTCGCGAGAGCAGAAACTGCCCACTAAGCCAGGTCGTTGAATTACTGGAGCTGCCACAGGTGCGGGTCGGTGATGACTGCGGCACTGCATCGGGCGATGTGTGGCAGGGCGGATCGTCACGGAGGTTCGGTCCTCGTCCAGCAGACGATCACGCCTCCGGTGCGTTCGGTGGGCTATGACACAGTCCTGAGTGTGTCGTTGGACGAGCTGCCGGACTGGTTGCCGGCTTGGTGTCTTGACCAACTGGGCGGAGATCCGGCCGGCATGCTGTTCCAGTCGCGACAGGTCTCGATGGTGTTCGGTCTGCGGTTGGTCGGTGGCAGGGACGTCGTGGTCAAGGCGCGCGCCGACGGCGGCCGGGCCTCGGCGTGTGTCGCGGCACAGGCCCGGCTGGCCGAGCGCGGGTTTCCGTGTGCCCGGCCGCTCACGCCGGTGGTCGATGTCGGTGCACTGGCCGTGCACGCCGAGGAATTGCGGCCCGGCGGCGAGGTGTTGCACGGGGACTGCCCGGACGTTGCTGTGCGCTGCGCGGAGGTGTTCGCCCGGCTGATGGGCGTACTTGCCGGCGTGCGCGTCGTGCCGCCGCTTCCGAATCCGCCCTGGGTGCGGTGGGACCACACCGATTCTGGGGTGTGGCCGGCGAGCGACTTTCTCGACAGCCGGGACCAGAGTGTCGTGTCCGCGCACATCGTTGAGACGGCTGAGCGGGCCCGGGGGCGGCTGCTGGCCGCCGGCTTGCCGTGCGTGCTCGGCCACGCCGACTTCGAGGCGCAGAACCTGCGGTGGCATGGTCGGCAGGTGTGGGCGGTGCACGACTGGGACAGCCTGGCGTGGCAGCCGGAGGCGGCGCTGGTGGGAGCGGCGAGCGGGTCGTTCGCCAGTTCCGGACCGCCCACGCTGGCGCCGATCGAAAGCTCCGAGGCGTTCCTGGCGGCTTATCAAGACATTCGAGGGCGCTTGTTCACGGCCGTGGAGCTGGAGATCGCATGGGCGGCCAGCTTGTGGATGGCTGCGTACAACGCTCGGGAGATGGCACTGTGCGGTGGCACCCGGCGGGCGCCGAAGCGCTGCGGGCGCAGGCAGCCGAACGCCTCCGCCGGGCTAACGCGTAAGATCAGCACACAAAATTCAGCGGGTTTTGTCGTGTCGGTCATGGCGTACGTGCGGACGGTGAAGACGGCGTCTGGGGCGCGGGCGGTGCAGGTCGTGCATTCCCAGCGCCGGGGATCGCGGGACATCGAGCACATCGGGTCCGCGCACACGGACGCGGACGTGGAGCTACTCAAGGCGGCAGCGGCTGGCCGCGGGGCAGCAGGAGTTGGATCTGCGCCTGCCGGACAGTCCGGCCAACGGGGGCGACCCGTTGGCGATCACATCTACACGTGCCGGGCATTTGCTGGACGCGTTGTGGCGCGGGTACCAGTTCCTGGATCACCGAGTACCTCCAGGGGACGGACGCCCCGCTCGACCTTGTCCCCAGCTCTTCGCCTCGGCGAGATGATCGCATGCGACATCCAGGCGACCACTGACCGTCGACGTCAACGCCGCCGAGAGGTGAAGCTGACCCAGCATCTGCCGTAGCGCTGGCCGCGTTCGTGCAGGCCGAGCGGGCCGCGCCGGTGCCGTTTGCTCTCAACCCACTCGCCCGCGATCGCTACGGGCGATCTCAGTGGCCAGCCGGTCGGCTGTGTAGGTCGAGGGTCGCGGCGGAGCAGGGCGAATCCGGGCGGGTGATCGAACTGTCCCGGACTGTGCGACCGCAGGGTCTCGCGGCGTCCATCCGCCAGCAGTCCTACTGGCTTGACCTCGGTCGCGCCCTGGCGGACGGCGGTCGCCGGGACACCGAAGGGCCGACCAGATCGCCTTTATGCACTCGGCGGCACTCTCGCGGGCCGGATCGCCGGACTCGGTGCCCTGGCCGAGCAGGTCGGCCACCGTGACATGGAGCGCAGCAGCGAGGGCGACGAGAGTGGAGCGACGGTCAATGGTCTTCCGACCCGACCCGACCCGACCCGACTCGACCTGCGACGCGTAGGACTGAGTGACACCGGCCAGCCCAGCGAGGACGGCCTGAGTCCTTGCGCCACGGCGCATCCTGCTAGTACCGGATCCCGGCCCCGATGGTGTCCGGCTTCTTCACCATGCCTTCGCCCACTTCCAGGTAGAGGACTGGGACAGCGGCCACGGCCTGCCATCCCCGCACGATTGGACGGTACACCGACAGCGCGTCCAGGCGATGACGCTGAGTGCCGAGAAGCGCGGCCCCGCGCACTCGCACATGTATGCCGCAGCGTCAGAGTTGACTACGGTCGCCGGGTGCGTGGCGAGCCGCGACGGAGGGCCTGCATGCGACGCACCGCACGGCTTCCGGATCTGCCGATGAGCGCGTGCTAATCCGTCGAGCCCTTACGGCCATCGGCGCAGCCAGTTCGGGCAACACGCGCATAAGGCCTGAATCGGACATTGCCCGCCCGTGCCCTTCAGGGGGTGGTACAAAGCCGTCACGTATGTGATGAGATCTTAGCGGCCGGCGGCTGCATCGGCGAATGGACTAGCTGCATTGTTTGAGCGTGGGACCGAGTGGCGGATGTGGGACCTGCATGTACACACGCCTGACTCCCTGCACCACGGCTACAGCGGCGCGGACCCTTGGGACAGGTTCCTAACCGAGCTGGCTGCGCTGCCGCCGGAACTCAGCGTTGTCGGAATCAACGACTACTGGTTCCTCGACGGCTACGTGCGCGTGCGGCAGGAGTTCGATTCCGGTCGCCTGCCAAACTTGGCCGCCGTCTTTCCGGTTATGGAAATCCGTTGCGACAACTTCGGTGGTACCGATGGACGGTTGCGTCGGATCAATCTTCACTTCATCTGTGATCCGACGTTGCACGTTGAAGTGATTAAGACGCAGCTGATTGGTGCGCTACGACCAACCTACAGGCTCCGAGAGGATGATCCTTACGACGAGTGGAGCCAGGCGGTGAGCCTAGAGTCGATGGAGAGCCTAGGCGCGAAGATTAAGGGTCAGGTCCCGACATCCGAGCTGGCACACTTCGGCAGCGACCGGGAGGAGGGCTTCAACAATATCTGCGTACCGTTCGAGCGTGCCGTTGAGGCCGTGCGGCGGAACTCGGTGCTTGAATCACGAGTGATCCTGGCTGTCGGCAAGACGGAGTGGGCCTCGCTGAAGTGGAATGATCAGTCGATTGCGACCAAAAAGACGTTGTTGAACGCTGCTGATGCGGTGTTCACCGCTGCGGCCAACCGGGAGGAATTCACGGCCGGCCGTGATGCCCTGATAAACCACCGGGTAAACAGCAAGCTGATCGACTGCAGCGATGCACACACCTGGATGACTAGCACGGAGAAGGATCGCCTCGGGAACTGTTTTACCTGGATCAATGCTGACCCGACCTTCAAGGGTCTCCGTCATGCGTTGCGTGAGTACGATCATCGCGTTACGGTTGACCGGCGGCCAACGGCCTTGCATCGGCTGGCCACCAAGCCTGAGACGATTGTCGATGCGATTGCAGTTCGAAGGAACATTGATTCGGCCGGACCTTCCCTCTTCGACTGCAAGGTGCCATTGAATCCCGGGTTCACTGTAGTGTTGGGCAACAAGGGTCAGGGTAAGTCTGCACTGCTAGATGTAATCGCTGCCGCAGCTAACAGTGACCGCCGGGAGGATTTCTCTTTCTTGAAAGAGACTCGGTTCCTGCACAACAAGGGCCGCGAGGCACGCGAGTACGACGCCACTTTGAATTGGTGCGACGGCACATCACGCAGGATCTCACTGGATGAGCCTTTTGTGGCGAGTGAGCAGGTCCGCGTCGACTACCTGCCGCAGTCCCTCATCGAGCGCGTCTGCTCGGCGGATCCTGACAGCGTCGAGAAGCGGCAGTTCGAACGGGAGATTGAGCAGGTCGTCTTTCGTCACGTGCCGGCTTCCGACCGCGGGGACTCGGTCTCGCTGCGCGACTTTGTCGATCGGCAGTCAAAGTACCCGAAGGAAAAGCTCGCGGCCGCGCGCGGTCGCCTTCAGGCAGCGGCCGCCGCCTTGATCGACATGGAGTCCGCCCAAGAGCGCCTCCTAGCGCTAAACCTGGATGGACGCCTGGCGGCCATTCAGGAGCAGATTGCCGAAATTGAAGCGCAAGTCTTGATTCTCAAGGCCTCGCTCGACGAGCGACACCGGGTCGCGGGTGCAGCCACGGAAGCGCTCTCGGCGCGCCGCGACGATGCTATTCGCCGCCGTGACGAACTTGCTCACGAAATCCAGGAGACGACGCGTGTGGTCGCCGAGTCGACGGAACGGCTTAGGAATGCCGCCGACCTTCGTCAGCGCTTGGCGGACGCTGTCGGGATTACCTCCGGACATGCTCGTGATCTTGCTGAAGTGCTCGGGACTGCCCCTTCCGCGTTCTTCGAGATGTCAATTGCCGAACAGATTATCGACGGGCTCATTCGGAACATCGACGATCAAACGAAAATGCGACAGAGCCAGCTGTCAGACCCGGTGGAGGGGCTTAACGCGCGGGCTGAACGCGCGAGCACGGAAATCCTGGACGTTGAGCGAGAGCTCTTGGAGCACTCTGTCGGCACAGAGGCTGACCTAACCACACTCGCCGATCTAGAGCTGCGGCGATCGCATCTGATCGGCGACGCGGGAAACGTTGATTCGATGCTGGGGCTGCAGGCTCTTGTGTCTCAACGTGACTCGATCCCGGAACAGCACGCCGCCGCGCGGAGTCGGCTTGAGGCTTCTTTTCGTGAGGTGCACCAAGCGTCGATGGCCATTTTCGCTGTCCAGCGGGCAGCGTACGGCGGAGCAACCGAGTTTGTCGCGGGCAGCGAGCTCTGCCAACAGGTGGGCCTAGAGTTCGGCGTGGAGCTGCGCGCAAGGGATTTCCTGAAGTCGTGGGTTGAGATGGTAAACAAGCAGCGGCTGTCCGAATTTCCCGAGGTTGTTGATTCGGGGGACCGTGACCTGCTCCTAGATGGGGCTGATCTTGGTTCGGCTGACGCCTTATATGCGTCGTTGTCAGCGATCGAAGCTAGGCTTACCGCTGCTAAAGGTGCCAGCGGCGGCCGGCCAAGAATGCTGTCCTCGATCATGCGGTCGGCCTATAAGGCGGCGGACCTGTTGTCGGCGATATATGGCCTGCGCTGGCTTGAAGGTCAGTATGTGATCCGATCCGCCGGGCATGAACTGTCGGAACTTTCGCCGGGTCAGCGTGGCCTTGTCTTGCTGATGTTCTACCTACTAGTGGATACCTCGGATCGCCCGCTCCTGCTGGACCAGCCGGAGGAAAACCTCGACAACCAGACCGTACGCAATCTGTTGATCCCTGCCCTTCGCAGCGCTCTCGCGCGCCGACAGGTGGTCGCCGTAACGCACAATCCGAATCTGGCCATCGTCGGCGATGCCGACCAGTTGGTTGCCGCAACATACGCGGACGGATCCTTCCGATACACTTCCGGTTCGCTCGCCCAGCGGATCATCGGTGGACACACCATCGATGTTCTGGAAGGAACTCGCGAGGCATTCGACAACCGGGAGCAAAAATACGATTACGTCGTTGGCCGGGTCGCCGAGGCATAACAGACGTAGCCAAATCCTCGCCGTGTCGCTGGCAAATGACCGTTTAGGCGGGCGCAGGGCAACCTGGCCGGACTGAACTCAGCCGGGCGCCCATGCCGCGATCCGCGTCCATCCTCCTACCAAGCGCATCGACCTCGACCTCACAGCGCCACGATCGCCGCCGTCTCGGCCGGTAGCTCGATCCGGTCCCGCATCACCGTGACGCCCTCCCCCGTGGCCAGCAGTACCCGCCGCGCCACCCCCGGCAACGAGATCCCTTGCGCCCGACCGGCGAGGTTCGCCACCACCAGCGTGTCGCCGCGCCGCATCAGCAGGAACTGGTCGCCGTGCCGCACCTCGACGCTGTTCAGCCGCGGGTCGGACAGGTCAGCCCGGCTCTTGCGGAGGGCGATCAGCCGCCGGTAGAAGTCGAGCATCTCCCGGTGTTCGGGCTTGTCCAGCTCTGCCCAGTCCAGCCGCGACCGCAGGTACGTCTGCGGGTCCTGCGGGTCCGGCACGTCCCCCTCCGGCCAGCCGTGCGCGGCGAACTCCCGCCGCCGCCCGGTGGCCACCGCGGTAGCCAGCTCCGGCTCGGGATGCGAGGTGAAGAACTGCCAGGGCGTCGAAGCCGCCCACTCCTCCCCCATGAACAGCATCGGGGTGAAGGGCGCGGTGAGCAGAAGGACAGCCCCCACCCGCAGCAGAGAAGGCGAGAGCGAAGCCGAGATCCGGTCGCCGGTGGCGCGGTTGCCGATCTGGTCGTGGTTCTGCAGGTATGCCACGAACCGGTGGCCGGGGGTGCGCTGCCGGTCGACCGGGCGGCCGTGCTGGCGGTTGCGGAAGCTGGACCAGGTGCCGGTGTGGAAGAAGGCGCCGGTGAGAACCTCGGCGAGGGTTTCCAGCGAGCCGAAGTCGCCGTAGTAGCCCTGCCGCTCGCCGGTGAGCAGGGTGTGCAGCGCGTGGTGGGCGTCGTCGTTCCACTGGGCGTGCAGGCCGAAGCCGCCCGCCTCACGGGGGGTGATCAGTTTCGGGTCGTTGAGGTCGGATTCGGCGATCAGCGACAGCGGCCGGTTGAGGTGGGTGGCGAGCGACTCGACCTCGATCGCCAGCTCCTCCAGCAGCGGCACCGCCCGGGTGTCCGGCAGGGCGTGCACGGCGTCCAGGCGCAGCCCGTCGACGTGGTAGTCGCGCAGCCACATCAGCACGCTGTCGATGATGTAGCGGCGTACCTCGTCGGAGTGCGGGCCGTCCAGGTTGACCGAGCGGCCCCAGGTGTTGCTCTGGTCGGCGAGGTAGGGCCCGAACCGCGGCGCGTAGGCCCCGGAGGGCCCGAAATGGTTGTAGACGACGTCGAGGATCACCCCCAGCCCCTTGCCGTGCGCCGCGTCGACCAGGCGTTTCAGCCCGTCGGGGCCGCCGTAGGGCTGGTGCGGGGCATACCAGCAGACCCCGTCGTAGCCCCAGTTGTGCTCGCCGTTGAACGCGTTGACCGGCAGCAGCTCGATCAGGTCGACGCCCAGCTCGACCAGGTGGTCGAGGCGGTCGATGGCCGCGTCGAAGGTGCCCTCCGGGGTGAAGGTGCCGACGTGCAGCTCGTAGAGGACGCTGCCGGGCAGCTGCCGGCCGGTCCACGAGCTGTCGGTCCAGTCGAACGCGGCGTGGTCGTAGCGCCGGCTCGGCCCGTGCACCCCGGCCGGCTGCCAGGGCGAGCGGGGGTCGGGCAGCGGCTGGTCGTCGTCGTCGAGCAGGAAGGCGTAGTCGGTGCCGGGCCCGGCGTCGGGTACGTCCACCCGCCACCAGCCGTTCGGGCCGGCGGCCATCTCGTGGTCGGAGTCGCCGGTCAGTCGTAGTCGGACCCGGGTGGCCTCAGGTGCCCACACCGTGAACTCGGTCATGACGCAGCCTCCACGGACTCGTTGGTGGGAGCCAGCAGCGCGACAGGGTAGGTGGCCAGCAGGTCGGCCAGAGAGGTCTCCCCGCCACTGTAGACCCGCCCGGTGAACAGGTCGGTCACGTTGTTAACGGGAAGCGACAGGACCGTGTCACGCCAGCCACCGGACTGCGCCAGCCGCAGCGGCAGCCGGGTGGCGACCGCGACCGCGCCGCCGCGATCGAAGGCCACCGCATGCCGCCCGGCCGGCCCGCGCGCCGGCACCGGCCGATAGCCGGTGAACAGGTCGGACCGGTCGCGGCGCAGCCGCAGCGTCCGCGAGACCACCAGGAGCTTCGCCGCCCCGTGGGCGTCGACCGGCGGCTGCCAGCCGCCGTCGAGCCGGGTCAACAGCTCCCGGCGTACGACGAAGTCGACCGGGCGGCGATTGTCCGGGTCGACCAGGGAGTTGTCCCACAGCTCGGTGCCCTGGTAGACGTCCGGCACCCCGGGCATGGCCAGCTGGACCAGCTTCTGCCCGAGGGAGTTGGACCAGCCGGCCGGGGTGATCTCGTCGGCGAACGCGGTCAGCTCGGCGTGCAGCCGCGGATCGTCGTACATCCGGTCGACCACCGCGCGCATGGCCCGCTCGAAGGCCGGGTCGGGGTCGGCCCAGCTGGTCGACGTGGACGCCTCCCGGGCGGCCTTCTCCACGTACGCGTGCAGCCGCTCCCGCTCGATCGGCCAGGCGCCGACGGCGGTCTGCCACAGCAGGTGCGCGAAGGCCGGGTCGGGCAGCTCCGCGGCGGCCATCCACCCGGTGACCCGCTGCGCCCACTGCTCCGGCAACTCGCTGAGCACGGCGAGCCGGGCCCGGACGTCCTCGCTGCGCTTCGTGTCGTGGGTGGAGAGCGCCGTCATGCCGGCCGGCCAGCGGACCTGCCGGGCGGCGACGAAGCGGTGGAACTCCGCCGGCGGCACCCCGAAGTGGGCGGGGCTGCCGCCGACCTCGTTGAGCGCGACGAACCGGCTCCACCGGTAGAAGGCGGTGTCCTCCACCCCCTTGGCCATCACCGCCCCGGTCAGCTGCGGGAAGCGCCGGGCCAGCTCGTCGTCGGGGTCGCGCAGCCGGCGGGTGACCGCGTCCAGTGCGCCGGCCAGGTCGGGGCGGCGCCGGCCGGCCTCGGCGCGGGCGGCGGCGAGGTGCCGGGCGCCGTGCGGTGGGTAGCCCCGGTAGACGGCGAATGCGGCGGCCAACTCGGCCAGCGCGGCCCGGGCCGCCTCGGACGGCACGTCGGGGGCGAGCGCGGCCAGCCGGGTCAGCTCGGCGGCGAGCAGTCGGGTGGCGGCGGCCAGCTTGGTGGCGTGGGTGAGGTCCTCCCAGGAGGTGTGCCGCCCGGCCAGCCGGGTGTCCAGGGCGGTGAAGTCCCCCTCGGCGTCCGGGTCGACGAAGAGCCCGCTGACCGCCGCGAGGGCCTCGTAGCCGGTGGTGCCGTCCACCGGCCAGTCCGGCAGCTCCTCGCCGTACTCGAGAATCTTCTCCACGACCAGCCATTGGTCCGGCGCGGCGGCGCGCAGCCGGGCCAGGTAGCCGGCCGGGTCGCGCAGCCCGTCGGGGTGGTCGACCCGGATGCCGTCGACCTCCCCGGCGGCGGCCCAGCGCAGGATCTGCTCGTGGGTGGCGGCGAAGACCGCCGGGTCCTCCACCCGCAGCCCGGCCAGGTCGGAGACGGCGAAGAACCGGCGGTACGTCAGCTCGGTGTCGCCGCGCCGCCAGGAGACCAGCTCGTAGTGCTGCCGGTCGTGCACCTCGCGCGGGCTGCCGTCGCCGGTGCCGTCGGCGACCGGGAACCGGTGCTCGTGGTAGCGCAGCTCGCCGTCGACCAGCTTGAGCTCGTCGAGGGCGTCCGGCGCGTCGGCCAGCACCGGCAGCAGCAGCCGGCCCCGGTCCCAGTCGATGTCGAACCAGTCGGCGTACGCCGAGGAGCGGCCCCGGGCCAGCACGTCCCACCAGGCGGGGTTGGCCGCCGGCATGGCCACCCCGGCGTGGTTGGGCACGATGTCGACGACCAGGCCCAGCCCGGCGGCGCGCAGCGCCCGCAGCAGCCGCTGCCGGCCCGCCTCGCCGCCCAGCTCCGGGTTGACGGCCCGGTGGTCGACCACGTCGTAGCCGTGCGCCGAGCCGGGGGTGGCGGTGAGCAGCGGCGCGCTGTAGAGGTGGCTGACGCCGAGGTCGCCGAGGTAGCCGGCGAGGCCGGCGGTGGCGTCCAGGTCGAAGCCGGGACGGACCTGCACCCGGTAGGTGGTCCGGACCGGGCCGGTCGGGGTCGACGAGTCGGGCTGAGGGGTGGCAGCCATGTCAGATCGTCCTCTCCAGCACCACCAGGGAACGGTCCGGCACCCGCAGGGTGCCGCCCGCGCTGATCACGGTGACGTCGCCCGGTTCGGGTTCGGCGGTGCTGATCACCCGTTCCCACTTCTGGCCGTACTCGCTGCCGGGCAGGGTGAAGTCCAGCGGCGCGTCGTGGGCGTTGAAGCAGAGCAGGAACGAGGCGTCGTGGTGGCGCTGGCCGTACTGGCCGCGCTCGCGGATGCCCTCGCCGTTGACGAAGAGCGCCACCGAGCGGCCGAAGTCGTTGCCCCAGTCTTCGCCGGTCATCTCCCGCCCGTCCGGGGTGTACCAGGCCAGGTCGGGCAGCGGGGCGTCGACCTCCCGGCCGCCGACCGGCAGGCCGGTGAAGAACCGGCGGCGGCGGAACACCTGGTGCCGGGCCCGGAACGCGGTCAGCGTCCGGACGAACTCCAGCAGCTGCGAGTCGGCGTTCTCCCAGTCGATCCAGGCCAGCTCGCTGTCCTGGCAGTAGGCGTTGTTGTTGCCCCGCTGGCTGCGGCCCAGCTCGTCGCCGTGGCCGATCATCGGCACGCCCTGCGACAGCACCAGGGTGGCCAGGAAGTTGCGCCGTTGCTTGGCGCGCAGCGCGAGCACCGCCTCGTCGTCGGTGTCGCCCTCCACGCCGCAGTTCCAGGACCGGTTGTGGCTCTCGCCGTCGCGGTTCTCCTCGCCGTTGGCCTCGTTGTGCTTGTCGTTGTACGACACCAGGTCGTGCAGGGTGAACCCGTCGTGGACGGTGACGAAGTTGATGCTGTGGAAGGGGCGCCGCCCGTCGTCCTGGTAGAGGTCGGCGGAGCCGGAGATCCGGGAGGCGAACTCGGCCAGGGTGGCCGGCTCGCCGCGCCAGAAGTCCCGCACGGTGTCGCGGTACTTGCCGTTCCACTCGGTCCACAGCGGCGGGAAGTTGCCCACCTGGTAGCCGCCGGGGCCGACGTCCCACGGCTCGGCGATCAGCTTGACCTGGCTGACCACCGGGTCCTGCTGCACCACCTCGAAGAACGTGGAGAGCCGGTCGACCTCGTAGAACTCCCGGGCCAGGGTGGCGGCGAGGTCGAAGCGGAAGCCGTCGACGTGCATCTCCTGCACCCAGTAGCGCAGCGAATCCATGATCAGCTGAAGCGAGTGCGGGCTGCGCACGTTGAGGCTGTTGCCGGTGCCGGTGTAGTCGACGAAGTAGCGCCGGTCCTCCTCCGAGAGCCGGTAGTAGCTGGGCGCGTCCACGCCCTTGAAGCTCAGCGTCGGCCCGAGGTGGTTGCCCTCGGCGGTGTGGTTGTAGACCACGTCGAGGATGACCTCGATGCCGGCGGCGTGCAGCGCCTTGACCATGCCGCGGAACTCCTGTACCTGCTGGCCGAGCCGGCCGAGCGCGGAGTAGCCGTGGTGCGGGGCGAAGAAGCCGATGGTGTTGTAACCCCAGTAGTTGCGCAGCCCCAGGTCGACCAGGCGGTGGTCGTGCACGAACTGGTGCACCGGCATCAGCTCGATGGCGGTCACCCCGAGCTTCGTGAGGTGCTCGATCATCGGCGGGGAGGCGATCCCGGCGTACGTGCCGCGCAGCTCCTCGGGGATGTCCGGGTGGCGCATGGTCAGCCCGCGCACGTGCGCCTCGTAGATCACCGAGTGGTGGTAGGGGGTGCGCGGCGGCTTGTCGTTGCCCCAGTCGAAGTAGGGGTTGACCACCACGGACTTCGGCATGAACGGCGCCGAGTCGGTCTCCGACATCCGCTCCGGGTCGCCGAGGTCGTAGTCGTAGACCGCCGGGTCCCAGCTCACGTCGCCGTCGACCGCCTTCGCGTACGGGTCGAGCAGCAGCTTGTTCGGGTTGCAGCGCAGCCCGTTCGCCGGGTCGTAGGGGCCGTGCACCCGGTAGCCGTAGCGCTGTCCCGGCTCGATCCCCGGCAGGTACGCGTGCCAGACGTAGGCGTCCACCTCGCGCAGCTCGACCCGCAGCTCGGCGCCGGTATCCCACTCGTCGAAGAGACAGAGTTCGATCTTCTCCGCCACCTCGGAGAAGATGGCGAAGTTGGTACCCATTCCGTCGTACGTGGCGCCGAGGGGGTAGCGCTCGCCCGGCCAGACCTGCATGTCGCTCCTTCGGTTCTGATCATGAGCGCACCGCATCATGAGCGCACCGGACGGCGGGCCGGACAGTGCGTACGGCGGTAATGCCCCGCCCCCGGTTCGGCCAATCCATCCTTTCAGCCGGCGCCCGGAAAACGGCCGGTCTGCGCCCGGACGGGACTGTCAGGTGTCGTCCGTCACCTTGGCCCGTTTTCGAGATGCGATATCGCGCCGGATGGCCTTTCCTTGTTCAGGGGCGCGCGTCGGCGCACGTCCCTCCTCGGCCCTCGGCCCACCACCATCTCCCGCTCTGCCGCCACTGGTGTCGGCGCGTCCGACCCTGCCTGTACGGAGAAAGATGTGACGACCCTCCGGCTCGGCGACCAGCTCGCCACCGCCCCGGACCGCGCCTGCCGACCCACCCTCACCCGGGCCCAGATCCCGAACTCCGGCCCGGCCGGCGTCGCGCCGCCGAAGCGGCGCATCCTGATGCTGTCGTGGGAGTACCCGCCGGTGCTCGTCGGTGGCCTCGGCCGGCACGTGCACGCCCTCTCCGTCGCCCTGGCCGCCGCCGGCCACGAGGTCACCGTCGTCACCCGCCACGCCGAGGGCGCCCCGCTCGAGGAGTACGGCGACGGCGTTCGCATCGTCCGCGCCGCCGAGGACCCGGTCACCTTCCCGCTGGCCACCGGCAGCCTGCTGGCCTGGACCATGGCCTTCAACCACACCCTCACCCGGGCCGCCCTGCGCGCCACCGAGGCCGGCGACTACGACGTCATCCACGCCCACGACTGGCTCGTCGCGCACACCGCGATGACGTTGCGCGAGCACCTGGACATCCCGCTGGTCACCACGATCCACGCCACCGAGGCGGGCCGGCACCAGGGCTGGCTGCCCGAGGATATGAACCGCACCATCCACGGCGTCGAGCAGTGGCTCAGCACCGAGTCCGGCCGGGTGATCGTCTGCTCGGGCTACATGCGTGACGAGGTGACCGGGCTCTTCGGGGTGCCGGCCGGGCGGGTCGACGTGGTGGCCAACGGGGTCGAGCCGCACCGCTGGCGGGCGTCGCGCAGCGCGGTGGCCGCCGCCCGGGCCCGGTTCGCCGGGGACGGTCCGCTGGTCACCTTCGCCGGCCGGCTGGTCTACGAGAAGGGTGTGCAGCACCTGCTCGCCGGGGTGCCCCGGCTGCGGGAGCGGCACCCCGGCCTGCGCGTGGTGATCGCCGGTGACGGCCCGTACCGAACCGAGCTGGAGGCCGACGTGCACCGGCTCGGCCTGGCCGGCGCGGTCAGCATGCCCGGCTTCCTGGGCGGCGCCGAGCTGCCCGCGGTGATGGCGGCGTCGGACTGCTTCGCGGTGCCGAGCATCTACGAGCCGTTCGGCATGGTCGCCCTGGAAGGGGCGGCGGCCGGCGCCCCGCTCGCGGTCGCCGCGACCGGCGGGCTGGCCGAGATCGTCGAGCCGGGGGTGACCGGGATGACCTTCCGGCCGCAGGACCCGGACGGGCTGACCGAGGCGGTGCACGCGCTGCTCTCCGACCGGGACCGGGCGCGGGCGCTGGCCCGCCGGGCCCGCGCGATGGTGCACGAGCAGTACGGCTGGGCGGCGATCGCGCAGCGCACCGCGGCCAGCTACGGTGCCGCCATCGCCACCGCCCCGGCGTTCACGGCCGAGCGCGCCGCCCAGCGCATGTCGGCCGGCCGCGCTCTCCCGCCGGTCGCCGCCGGCAACCTCCTGGCCGCCGCCGGCCTGCGCTGAGGTACGCGTCGGCGGGGCAGCCCTGCCTGACCTACGCGTCGGCGGGGCAGGGCTGCCTGACCGACGCGTCGGCGGGGCAGGGCTGCCCCGCCGACGCTGTCGACCTGCTCCAGATATGAACCGCTGATCAGACCGCGCTCCCCCGTCTCGCGTGGGTCATCGGGTCGTCTTCTCGACGCGGGGTGCGATGACGCGCAGCAGCGGCAGGGCGATGAGCAGGGCGATCGCAACGAGGAGGCCGCTGACCCACACCGGCCCGAGGTCACCAGCGTCGGCACCGAGGGTCGCTGCCGCGACGACGGGGCCGCCAGCAGCACCGATGTTGAGCGCAGCGGTCGCGTACGACCCGCCCATGGTGGGGGCGTCCGCCGCCGCGTAGAGCACTCTGGCGATCAGGGTGCTGCCCAACGCGAAGGAGAGCATGCCCTGCACGAACACGAGGAGCAGAAGCGCCACCGGCCGGGCAGCGAGGGTTGCCAGCGCCACCCAGCCGAGCAACAGCAACGAGCCACCGACTGCGATCACGATGCCGGGACGATGATCGGAGAGCCGTCCCGCGAGGGTGACGCCGGCAAACGACCCGATACCGAAGAGCACCAGCACGACCGGGACCCACAGCTCGCCCAGGCCGGCGGTGCCGGTCACGATCGGCGCCAGGAAAGTGAACGTGGCGAAGGTGGCAGCGTTGACCAGGGCACCGAGCAGCATGATCAGGACCAGCCTGGGCCTAGCGAGCTGGGCGAGCTCGCCTCGCAGGGACGAGCCGGCCGCAGTGCCCTGCGGGTTCGTCCCGGCACGGGCCGGAATGCTTCGCACGACGCCGTAGGCAGCGGGCAGGCAGAGTAGTGCGATCGCCCAGAAGGTCGCCCGCCAGCCGAGCAACGCGCCGAGCAACGCGCCGCCGGGAACTCCGGCGATGGTGGCCACCGTCGTACCGGAGAGCAGCACCGCCAGCGCGCGTCCTTTCTGATCACCTGCGACGAGCGTGGACGCCGTGCTCAGTGCCACAGCCAGGAAGCCGGCGTTGGCCAGGGCGGCGATCACCCGGGTGACGAGCAGGACCGTGAAACTCGTCGTGAGGGCGCCCACAACGTGGGCCACGGCGAAAACCAGCACGAAGCCCAGCAGACCGGCCCGGGCCGGCCACCGGCGTGCGAGCGCCGCCATCAGCGGCGCGCCGGCGACCATGCCCACAGCGAACGCCGAGGTCAGAAGCCCGGCGGCCCCGACTGACACGTTGAGGCTCGTGGCGATGTCCGGCACCAGGCCGGCGAGCATGAACTCCGAGGTACCCATGGCGAAGACCGCCACGGCAAGCAGGTAGAGCGGCAGAGGCATCGAGAGCTCCGAGGTGAGAGAGAACGAAGAGACGTCTCGTCACCGCGGCCAGCCCCAAGGGTGCGCGTAATGTCCTACGCGGCGAGAGCCGCGTGGCAGCGGACTGGGAACTCAGCGGTTCCGGGGGCTGACGGCGTGACCGAAAGCCCCCACCTTGGATGCCTCAGGGCTCGACATGGCGCCAACACTACGCAACGCCACCGGTCGTCCCGCTACCCGGTTTCGTCTCGCGCGGGTCGCCAACCTCGTCCCGATGACGCGGCAGCCGCCGGCGAGCCCGACCTGCGGGCCCGGCCCGCCCGGTCCAGATATGGAGCAGTTCGACAGCGAGCAGGACGGGTTGCTGGCACCGCGGGCACGCCCGCAACCGCAGACGCGGCAGGCCGCCAGACCCGAGTGGGTCGGCGGCCTGCCGGTGGTGGAGCCGAAGGTCAGCGGTTGCCGAAGGGCACGTAGTCCCGCTCGGGCGAGCCGGCGTAGACTTGCCGCGGACGGCCGATCTTGGTCTCCGGGTCGCTGATCATCTCGCGCCACTGGGCGATCCAGCCGGGGAGCCGGCCCAGGGCGAAGAGCACCGTGAACATCTTGGTCGGGAAGCCCATGGCCTTGTAGATCAGGCCGGTGTAGAAGTCCACGTTCGGGTAGAGCCGGCGGGAGACGAAGAAGTCGTCGGCGAGCGCGATCTCCTCCAGCTCCATCGCGATGTCCAGCAGCGGGTCCGGCTTGGCCATCCGGCCGAGCACGTCCTGAGCGGCCTTCTTCACGATGGCGGCGCGCGGGTCGTAGTTCTTGTAGACCCGGTGGCCGAAGCCCATCAGCTTGACGCCGTCCTGCTTGTCCTTCACCTTCTGCACGAAGGAGCGGACGTCGCCGCCGTCGGCCTTGATCTTCTGGAGCATCTCCAGCACGGCCTGGTTGGCGCCGCCGTGCAGCGGGCCGAAGAGCGCGTTCACGCCGGCCGAGACCGAGGCGAACAGGTTGGCGTTGCTGGAGCCCACCAGCCGGACGGTCGAGGTGGAGCAGTTCTGCTCGTGGTCGGCGTGCAGGATGAAGAGCATGTCCAGCACCCGGGCCATCACCGGGTCGACCTCGTACGGCTCCGCCGGCACGCCGAAGGTCATCCGCAGCAGGTTGTCCACGTACCCCAGCGAGTTGTCCGGGTAGAGCAGCGGCTGCCCGATCGACTTCTTGTAGGCGTACGAGGCGATGGTGGGGACCTTCGCCATCAGCCGGACCGTGGAGATCTCCACGTGCTCGGAGTCGAACGGGTCCAGGCTGTCCTGGTAGAAGGTGGAGAGCGCGCTGACCGCCGAGGAGAGCACGGCCATCGGGTGGGCGTCCCGGGGGAAGCCGTCGAAGAAGCGGCGCATCTCCTCGTGCAGCAGCGAGTGCCGGCGAATCCACTCGGTGAACTCGTTCAGCTGCTGCTCAGTCGGCAGCTCACCGTAGATGAGCAGGTAGGAGACCTCCAGGAAGGAGGACTTCTCGGCCAGCTGCTCGATCGGGTACCCCCGGTAACGCAGGATCCCTGCGTCGCCGTCGATGTAGGTGATCGCGGACGAGCACGACGCGGTGTTGACGAAACCGGGGTCGTACGTCGTCAGCCCGGTTTCCTTCAGCAGCTTGCTCACCCCGATACCACCGGGGCCTTCGACCGCGGAGTGCACCGGCATCGACAGCTGCCCACCGGGGTGATCGAGCTTGACTTCCGTCATGTGGTTCCTCGCTTCGCCGGCAGATCTACGTTGAATTGCCTTCGCTTCTACCGTAATTGCGGTTCCCAGGACACCGCCCACCGTGGTTCGGCGGTGAGGTATGCGTCACCCGATTCCCGACCGGCGGGCTGGGAAACCCGACGAACGGTACCCGTCGGCTCAGGAGAGCGCGAGGTGGCGCAGGCTCCCGTCGGCGGCGACCTGGTAGACGTCGAGTTGGTTCGGCCCGGCGTGGAAGAGCCGGTCGTCGGCGAGCAGGGCGGCGAAGCGGCGGCCACCCGGATCGGGGGGCACCACCGGCACGACCGCGCCGATCCGGCCGTTGACCGCCACCGCCAGCAGCGTGCCGTCGGGTACCGAATCCGGGACGTCACCCCAGACCAGCGCCGGCAGGGCGCCGGTGTCGGGGTCGGTGGCGCGGAACGCGGCCAGGTCGGCGACCCGGGCCGACCCGCCGGCCGCCGGTCCCTGCCCCACGGCCGTGCCGACCAGCGGATGCGCGGCCGGCAGCGGCGGGGGCGTCGGCACCCCGTCCGGGATGGTCACCGGCTCCCCCGGCCGGTCGTAGAAGTGCTTCTGGCCGGGCGGCCGGGGTGCCGAGCGGGCCGAGCGCCCGTCCACCCGCCAGGGCAGCCGGATGCCGGCCTCGTCGGCCACGGTCGGCAGCAGGTCGACGTGCTCCCAGTTGCGGTCGTCGACCCGGCCGGCGCGCTGGCCGGGCTCCTTGACGAACATCGGCACCCAGGCCACCTCACCGGGGGCGGCCTTGATGGCGTCCATGCCGCGCCCCTGGAAACCCTTGCTGAAGCTCACCCCGTGATCGGCGGTGACCACCACCATCGCCTGGTCGTAGAGGCCGCTGGCGCGCAGCGTGCGCAGCGTCTCGCCGATCAGCCGGTCGGTGTAGCCGAGCTGGGCCAGGTGCCGCTGCCGGGCCAGCTCCACCCAGCCGGCGCCGTCGTTCGGCAGGTCGTCCGGTGCGTCGTAGCGGACTCCGGAGGGCAGGAATGCCCACGGCGAGTGCGGCATCAGCAGGTGCAGGAAGTGCAGCGTGGGGCGGGGAGCGGGCTTCAACCCGGCCAGGAAACTGGTGAACCGGACCGGCTGGTTGTCGTCCAGGCTGTCCCAGCGGAACTTCGGGTCGGCCGGCACCGGCTCGGCGGCGTCCAGGCCGGCCTCCGTGCGGGTCTGCTCCCGGTAGGAGTCCTCCGGGTCGATCCGGCTCTCCTGCGGCGCGGTGACCTGACCCAGCAGCCGACCGGTCTCCCGGACCAGCACGCCGAGCCCCTGCTCCGGGGCGACCGGCTGCTCGCACCGGCTGGGCGGGCAGAGCCGGGTGATGCTCTCCTCGGCGCGGATGTCGTACAGGCCGCCGAAGGCGGTGAAGAGGTTGTCCGGGTACTGCGAGTAGTGCGGCGCGACGCCCCGCGCCGGATATTTGCCGGTGAGCATCGCGGGCAGCGCGTAGGGCGTCCAGCCGCTGACCCCGGTGGCGTTGCGGTACCAGGTCGAACCGCCGGCCAGCTCGGCGAAGTGCGGGAACCGGGCGGCGTCGACGCGGCCGTCCGGGCCGAGCAGCGACACCAGTGGCAGTTCGTCGAGGACCAGCATGACCACCGGCGGGTGCACGGCGGTCGCGGCGGTGCCGGCGGCACCGTCCGCGGCGCGTGGCAGGACCAGCACGGAGCTGGGCGAGACGGCCAGGAAGAGCCCGACGAAGACCAGCGGGCCGACGGCGGCCAACCGCAGCACCCGCCCGGGCGCCCGCCACCGCCGGTGGGCGGCCGCGCCGAGCGCGCCGAGCGCCACCGCGGCCAACAGCAGCGGTACGCCCCGCAGCGGCGTACCGTGCCGGCCGACCTGCACGGCCAGCGCGGCGAGCAGGGCCCCCACCAGCACGGTGTGCGTCACCGAGCGGGCGGCCCGGCCGGCCAGCCGGCTCAGCGCGCCGAGCAGCACCGGTGGCACGGTGGGCACCACCGCGACCAGGGCCACCAGGAGCAGGATGTCCCCCCGGTGGGCGCGGTGGAAGAGGAAGAAGTCGGGGCTGCGACCGAGCACGTCCAGCAGCGGCTGGGTGACCACCAGCCCGACCAGCGCCACGATCTCCAGCAGCCGGCCCAGCTCGGCCCGCGCGCCGAGCAGCAGGCGCCGGCGTCGCTCCCCCGCCGACGCGCTGCCGGTCGGCGGCGCGGCACCGTCGGCCGGGCTCGGCGGTGGGCCGCCGGCGGGTGCCGGCTCAGCCACCCACCACCGCCGTGTACAGGGTCCGGGTGCCCGTCGGCAGCTCCGCACGCCGGGCGATCCGGCAGCGCGCCGCCAGCAGCCGCTCGAACTCTTCGCGGCGGTAGTCCGGGAAGAGGCCCTCGGGCTTGTTCGCCAGCAGCCGCCGGGCCATCGGGTCGTCCGGGTGGACGAACTCCACCACGATCCGCGCGCCGGGCGTGCCGAGGCCGGCGAGCCAGTCGACCACCTCGGGCAGCGGCACGTTGCGGCCGATCGCCAGGTGGTGCACCACGGCCAGGGCGAGCACCACGTCGGCGGCGGCGGCCCGGTCGGCGAAGGAGGCCCGCTCGACGCCGCGCCAGCCGCCGCCGGGCGACGGGTCGGCGAGGTCCATCACCAACGGCAGGACGCGGTGCTGCCGTTCCTCGCGCAGCGCCCGGTAGAGCGCGTCGGCGACGGCCGGGTCCTGCTCGACGGCGACCACCTGATCGGCGTGCCCGGCGGCGAGGCGGGCGTAGCGGCCGTCGTTGGCGCCGAGGTCGAGCACCAGCCGGGGCCGGGGGCCGTCGGCCAGCGCCGCGGTGACGAAGCGTTCCTTGGCCACCCGGTCCTGCGACGAGTATCCGCAGGTGCGCTGGTAGTCGGCCCAGTGGCTGGTCGCGGGGCGCCGGTCGAGCCGACGGACCAGCTTCTCGATGCCGCGTACGGTGGCCAGCGCCAGCTCGCGGGAGTAGCCGGCGGCGCGCAACTGGGCGCGGACGTCGGTGGTGCTCGCGGCGGCGTTGCGGCTCTGCATCGCCCCGTGCAGGTGCAGGTGGGTCGGTACGCCGGGCAGCAGCCGCCGGGCGCCGCGGAACAGCGGCCGGAGCTGGTCGGCCTCGATGCCGTCCACCCGGGCCCGCAGCCACGGCTGGAAGTCCACCCCGAGGTGCGCGGTGAGCAGCAGCGGGTAGAGCAGCGTCTGGCAGAACTGGCGGTAGCCGGCCCAGGGTTCCCCGTCGCGTAGCGGCTCGAAGGAGCCGACGTCGATGAAGACCGGTTCGCTGCCGCGCCACTGGAGGTTGTAGGCCGAGCCGTCCTTGGTGGTGAACCCGGCGGGCAGCGCCGCCCGGAGGATCTCCAGGTGCAGCAGCGCGGCGTCGCGCAGCATGCTGAACGACCACTCGTACGGGTGGGAGATGAACGGGATCCGCTCGTGACGCAGCACGGCGGCCCACGGGATGTCGGCGGGCACCAGGGTCGGCTCCAGCGCCTCGGTGCCGCAGACCTTGCCGGCGGCGAGCAGCGCGGTGAAGAAGTCGGCGCCGGCCAGCGCGCGCCAGTCCTCGGCCGCCCGCGCGTCGAGGCCGCGCAGCACGTCGTCGCCGATGTGGAAGACCCGGTTGGCCGGGTCGCGGAAGGAGCCGGGTTCGGGCCGCAGGCCCGCGGGGGAGATCGCCATCGCCGGTGCCGGCCGGTCAACGGTGGTCGGTGGGCTGCCGGCGGAACCGGTCGACCAGTCGCCGCCAGTAGAGCTTGGCGGCCACCGCGACGCCGGCGACCCCGCCGACCACCGCCTGCACGATCAGGCTGCCGGACCCCGCGTCCAGGTAGGCCAGATGGATCACCGACCGCTCCTTCCCCTCGCCGTCATGTCACCGGCGTCCCGAGCGGTAGAGCCTGAGGCTTTTGACCCGGAAAGCCGGACTTGTCTGCCACCGTACGCCGATCATCGTCGCCGTGAAGGGCACACCGGACACTCGTCCCCCGTCCGTTTCGTTCAAGACACCCGGCGGTGCGATCCCTACCGTGGGACGGCATGACGCTCCGATTCGACTTCATCGGCCTGGCCACCACCAACATGGCCCGCACCCTCGATTTCTACCGTCGGCTCGGGCTGGACATCCCGCCCGGCGCCGAGTCCGAACCGCACGTGGAGGCGACCCTCACCGACGGCGTCCGGATCGCCTGGGACGACGTGACGATGATCCGTTCCTTCCATCCGGACTGGACGCCGCCGACCGGCAGCCCTCGGATGAACCTCGCCTTCCGCTGCGCCGACCCGGCCGAGGTCGACCGCCGGTACGCGGAGCTGACCGAGGCCGGCTTCCACGGCGAGCTGAAGCCCTGGGACGCCTTCTGGGGGCAGCGCTACGCGGTGCTGCACGACCCCGAGGGCAACGGCATCGACCTTTACGCCCCGCTCGCCGAGGGGTGAGTGCCCCGTTCAGCCCGCCAGCAGGGCGGTCGGCGGGACGCCGGCCAGGTCCCGCACGTCGCGGGTGAGGTGCGCCTGGTCGGCGTAGCCGCAGGCGGCGGCCACCTCGGCCAGCGGCACGCCGGTGCGGGCCAGGTCCAGCGCCCGGCGCATCCGCAGGATCCGGGTGAGCGTCTTCGGGCCGTACCCGAAGAGGCGCCGGCTGCGGCGGTGCAGGGCGCGCGGGTCCAGGTCGACCTCGGCGGCGATGGCGGCGACCGGCACGCCGGCGGCCGCGGCGAGGGCGACCCGCGCCCCGAGCCGGTCCGGCCCGCCGGCCGCCCGCAGCCGGGCAGCGGCGAGCGCCGGCAGCGCGGCCGCCGGGTCGGCGGCGACCCGCTCGGCCAGGTCGGCCACCGCCGGGTCGCCCCAGAGCGCGGCGAGCGGCACCCGGGCGTCCCGCAGCTCGTCGGCGGGCACACCGAACACGGCGGGGCCGACGCCCGGCGGCAGCCGCAGCCCCACCCACCGCTCCCCCGGCGCGCTGACGCTCACGAACGCGGTCCGGTCCGGGCCGGCCACCAGCAGCCCGGCCCGGCTGGACCAGATCAGGTCCACGCAGCCGTCCGGCAGCACCCGGCTGACCCGTTCGCCGCCCGGGTTGGCGCTGGTCCACAGCACGGCGCCGGCGACGCCGGCCGGGCGCTCCCGGTACATACGTCCGAGCCTGCCACGGGGGTACGACGCCGACCAGCGGTGCCACCCCATCACCGGTGGATTCTCGACGGCCGAGCAACAGCCCCGGTCGTGCTCTCCGCCGCGCCCAACTGGTTGACGATCTCAGCCAGCACCGCGTCCGTCTCCGCACCAGGTACGAGCAGCATGAAGGCGTGCGTCATGGCCGGGTACTCGTGCAACACGACCTCGGTTCCCGCGGCCGGTGCGGCGAGGTCGGTCAGCCGGCGTGCGTCCGGGTTGAGAATGTCGTTCGTGCCGGTGAATATCGTGAGCCGGCCGAGGTTCTCCAGCGGCCCGTTGAGCGGACTCAACCACGGCGTGGACAGCTCGTCGTCGCCGGCCCACATCCGCGCCAGACGCTTCAGGTCCGCAGTCGACGACATCGGGTCGTACGGCTCGATGGCCCCGATGTCGGGATTGGTCATCGTCGCGTCGAGCCAGGGTGACATCAGGATGAGATCCGACGGCCGCGCGTGTCCCTCCGGCAGCGACTGGACGAGCGCCAGTCCCATGGTGCCGCCGGCGGAGTCGCCCATCACGGCGAACCGGTCCATGCCCGTGCGGCTGGTGACGTGGTCATAGAGCCGCCGCAGGGTCGGGAAGACGTCGCGGTGGGTCTGCTCGGGCGCGACAGGGAAGTCGGGCACGGTCAACGCCCGGCCGGTGAGCGCGGACACGCGCGCGATGAAGTCCCAGTGGGCCGGTTGCAGCGGCCTGACATAACCGCCGCCGTGCACGTAGAGGATGTGGCCCGTCGCCCCGCCCGTGCGGGGCGTCACCTCGTAGATCGGCCACCCCTCGAACGTGCTCTTGGCGAGGTTGACCCGTCGCAGCAGCGATGCGGTGGGCTCGCGGTGACTGGACATCAGGTGTTCCTTCGGTATCGGTGGTGGCGTGGTGACGCCGCGGACGAGGCCGCCGTGTACGGGCAGACGTGGCACGCCTACCCGTACAGCCGCCGGTCAAGCAGCGGATGCCAGCCGGAGGGCGACAGCGGCGAGCGAGACGAGCATGAGGATGGCGGGCGGGAGGATCATGCGGTCACCGACGCGAAGGTGCGCGCCGACCGCTCCGAGGAAGTAGAGGACGAGGCCGACGCCGGCCGCGATCCCGATCGGCCACCACAGCAGGCCGACGAGGAGGCCCAGGGCGCCGGCGAGTTCGAGGACCGCGAGGATCGGCGCGATCTTCAGCGCTCCGACCCGTTCCAGCGTCGCGATCTGCGCGGGGGAACGGTGCAGTTTTCCGACGGCCGACACCGCCAGGAGGGCGGCGAAGGCGATGCTGACGACGACGGTGGTGATGAACACGGTGGCTCCTAGATCAAGAGGTGGAATGAGGACGAAGGATCGCCGGGTCGGCCTCCGAGCCTTCCTCTCCTTAAGTCGAGACCAATCTCCGGTACACCGTATAACGGAGATATGTCTCCGGTATTCCCGGTAGGATGGCGGGCATGACGGAGGGGACGAGCGCTCGTGACGAGGTACGGCGGTCGCCGCGGGCCGAGCGCAAAGACAGCATCCGGAACCGCGAGCGGATCATCGAGGCGGCGCGGGAGCTGTTCACCGGCGAGGGCCTGGACGCCCCGATGGACAGGATCGCCACGGTGGCCGGGGTCGCTCCCGGCACGCTGTACCGGCACTTCCCCTCACGGCTCCAGCTGTGGGAGGCCACGCTCGAACCGCCGCTACGCGCGCAACTCGAGCTGGTCGAGCGGGCGGCGGCGAACCCGGACCGGTGGGCAGGGGTCGTCGAGTTCGTCATGGAGACCTGCGCCCTGGAGGCGGAGCGTGGCGGCTACCTCGATCTGATGACCACCCGGTTCGACGGCGCGCCGGGGCTGGTGAAGCTCCGCGGGCAGATCCAGCGACGCATTGAGGAGCTCTTCGACCGGGCTCGCGACGAGGGCGCCGTCCGTCCTGACTTCACCGTCGAGGACCTGATCTTCATCACGCTGTCGAACAGCAGGGTCGCCAAGGTCACCCGAACGGTGGCGCCGGGCGCGTGGCGGCGGAACGCGGAGCTGTTCCTCGACGCCATCCGGCCGGAACGTGCCCATCCGTTGACCCAACCGCCGATGAAGCCGAGCCAGGTGGCCCGCAGCATGATGCGACCGGCGCTGGGCCGGTCCAGGTCGACGGCGCGCATCGGGACGACGGACTAGCCGGCGCCCACCGCCCGCCGATTTGGGACCCGCGATCGGCGGCGCCGCCGGTGCGGGCGCCGATACCCTGCGGAGATGCGCTGGGTGGTGGTGGACGCGCCGCTGGACTCATCCGGGGCCGGCCGGGGTGAGCTGCGGGCGCCGGCGGCGCTGCGCCGGGCCGGCCTGCTGGCCGCGCTCGACGCCGAGGACGGGGGCGGGGTCGACGCCCGGGTCGACGACCCGACCCGGGACCCGGCCAGCGGCCTGATCGGCGCCGCCGCGGTACGCCGGGCCGGCGCGGCGATCGCCGACCGGGTCGGCGAGCTGCTCGCCGCGCGCCGGCGGCCGCTGGTGCTGGGCGGGGACTGCGCGATCCTGCCGGGCATCTGCCTCGCCCTGCCGGCCGGGACGGAGTTGTGGTTCGTCGACGGCCACCCGGACTTCTTCGACGGCGCGACCTCCGAGACCGGCGAGGGCGCCGACATGGACCTCAGCGTGGTCACCGGGCACGGCCCGACCGCCGCGGTGGGCGTCGACGGCACGCTGGTCGACCCCGCCCGGGTCCACCTGCTCGGGCACCGCCCGCCCACCGAGGAGGCCAGCCGGGTCGAGGCGGCCCGGATCGACCCACGGATCCACCAGCTGCCCGCCGCCGAGCTGCTCCGGCGCGGTCCGGGCGCGGTCGGCGCGGAGCTGGCTGACGGCGACGACGGCCCGGCCTGGCTGCACCTCGACCTGGACGCGGTCGACCCACGCGACCTGCCGGCGGTCACCTACCCGGAGCCGGACGGGCTGCGCTGGCCCGACCTGGTCGCACTCGTCACGCCGCTGGCCCGCGCCGGCCGGCTGCTCGGCATGAGCGTGACGGACCTGAACGCCGACGAGGACCCCGACGGACGCCACGCGCGGCGCGTCGTCGAGGTCCTCGCCGAGGTGCTGGCCCCCTGACCCGGTGGCCTCAGTCTCGCCGGTGGCGAGGGGGCCTCGGCTCCGGCGGTGGCTCATGCCGAGGCGGCCTCAGCTGCGGCGGTGGTGCATGCCGAGGCGGAGCAGGACGAACCGCAGCACCGTCGCGGCCAGGTTCGCCACCACCAGCACGGCCAGCTCCAGCGGACGGCCCGGCGCGGCGGTGACCGCGTGCAGCCCGGCCAGCGCGCCGCTGGTCAGGCCCAGCCCGAGGGCGAAGGCGAGCAGCCCCTGGAGGTGGTGCCGCCCGGCGTCGCGACGGCCGCTGACGCCGAAGGTCAGCCGCCGGTTGGCCGCGGTGTTGGCGACCGCGGTGAGCAGCAACGCCAGCAGGTTCGCCGGCTGGGCGCCGAGGGCGCCCCGGGTGGCCACGAAGAGCAGCAGGTACGCCAGGGTGCTGGCCACCCCGACGGCGGCGAAGCGGACCAGCTGCCGGGGCAGCCCGACCGGCACCCGCGCAGGCGGTGCGGTCAGCGGCGCCCGGCCCAGCTGCGCACGCAGCTCGACCAGGGGCAGTGCGCCGGTCAGCAGCGCCCGACCCAGTCGCCCGATGCCCCGCAGGTCGGCGTAGGCGGTGGCGACGATGTCCACCCGGCTGTCCGGGTCGTCCACCCAGTCCACCGGCACCTCGTGGATCCGCAGCCCGGCCCGCTGGGCGAGCACCAGCAGCTCGGTGTCGAAGAACCAGCCGGTGTCCTGCACCAGCGGCAGCAGGCCGCGCGCCACGTCGGCGCGGATCGCCTTGAAGCCGCACTGCGCGTCGGAGAACCGAACCGCCAGGGTGCCGCGCAGCAGCAGGTTGTACGCCCGGGAGATCACCTCCCGCTTGGCGCCCCGGACCACCCGGGAGGTCCGCGCCAGCCGGGTGCCGATCGCCAGGTCGGAGTGGCCGGAGATGAAGCGGGGCGACCAGCGGCAGCAGAGCGGCCAGGTCGGTGGAGAGGTCCACGTCCATGTACGCGAGCACCGGCGCGGTCGACGCCGACCAGGCGGCCCGCAGCGCCCGCCCGCGCCCCTTGGCGTCCAGGTGCAGGACCCGGACCGAGGGCAGCTCGGCGGCGAGCGCCTCGGCCGTCGCCAGGGTGTCGTCGGTGCTGGCGTTGTCGGCGATGGTGATCTGGAACGGGTACGGGACGTGCGCGCTCAGGTGGGCGTGCAGTCGCCGTACGCACGGGGCGAGGTCGGTCTGCTCGTTGTGGACCGGGATCACCACGTCCAGCACCGCGGCCGGTGTGCGCTGCCGGGTCTGCGGGCTGGTCCACGCTTCGGTGGAGTTGGTCATGCTCATCCCTCCGCCCCGCCGCTCAGGTCGTAGACCGTGACCCCATCGACGGTCTGCGCCGGGAAGCTCGCGGCGACCCAGGAGGCGATCTCGCCCGACGCGGAGCTGCCGCCGTTGGCCCGGAACCCGCCGCCGCCGACGAAGTAGTGGATCTCGCCGTCGGCCACGTACCGCTGGAACTGGGCCAGCGTCGGCGACGGGTCGCTGCCGTTGAACCCGCCGATCGGCAGCACCGGATCGCCGGTGGCGAGCTGGTAGCCGGAGGCGTTGTTCGACCCGACCGTGGCGGCGACCCAGGTGTACCGGTCGCTGTCGCGTTCCAGCAGCGCGCGCAGCGCCGCGCTGGGCTCCCGGGCGTCCAGCAGCCCGCCCATGCCCCCACCCCGGGTCGCCGGTCCCCCGCCGGGGAACTGGCCGGCGTTCTGCCCGCCACCGGGGAGCTGGCCGGCGTTCTGCCCGCCGCCCGGACGCTGACCGCCCGGTCCGCCGGTGCCGTCACCGGCGGGCTGGCCCGGCCCGCCCGGGAAGCCGGGTCCGCCGTCCTGACCGCCGTTCTGGCGGCCGCCGTTCTGCCCGGCGGGCACGCCGGCGCCGTTCTGCCCGGCGGGGAAGGCTGCGCCGCCCGGGCGCTCCAGGCCGCCCGGCGGCCGGCCGCCGGGGAAGCCGCCGCCACGACCGCCCGCCACGAACGGGCCGGCGGAGGGGATCGAGCCGGTGTGTGGCATGGCCGCGGTCTGCACCGAGTACGCCACCGGCCCGGCGAGCGCCACGGCGGCGGCGACCGCGAGCAGCACCGGCGCGGCCCGGCGGGGCAGCCGGTCGACCAGGAGCAGCAGCGCCGCCACGGCCAGGCCGGCGACCAGCACGGCGGTCCGCAGCCACGGATGCCACTGTGGGCTGCGACCGAGCAGCACCCAGGACCACCAGGCGGTCACCGCCAGCGTGCCGGCCAGCGTCGCGGTGGCCGCCGGGGCCCGCCACCGGTCACCGCCGCGCGCCGAGCGCCGTCGCCAGAGCAGGGTGACCCCGATGCCGACCAGCGCGCCGACCGCCGGGGCGAGCGCCACCGTGTAGTACGCGTGGAAGATGCCGGACATGAAGCTGAAGATCAGGCCGGTCACGACCAGCCAGCCGCCCCAGAGCACCAGACCCGCCCGGCTCCGGTCGGTACGCGGGGCCCGGCCGGCCAACACCAGGCCGGCGACGAGCAGGATCAGCGCGGCCGGCAGCAGCCAGGAGATCTGACCGCCGACCTCGGCGCCGAACATCCGCAGCCAGCCGGTCTGCCCCTCGAACGGTCCGCCGCCGCCCGCCCGGCCGCCGCCCCCGCCGACGCTGCCGACCTCGTCGCCGGTGATCCGGCCGAGGCCGTTGTAGCCGAGGGTCAGCTCCAGGATGCTGTTGGTCTGCGAGCCGCCGATGTACGGCCGGGCGCTCGCCGGCACCAGCTCGACGACCGCCACCCACCAGCCGGCGGCCACCACCAGGGCGAGCCCGGCCAGCAGCAGATCGCGGATCCGCCGCCAAAGACCGGTCGGCGCGGCCAGCAGGTAACCACCGGCGAAGACCGGCACCAGCAGGAACGCCTGCAGCATCTTGGTGAGGAAGCCCAGACCGACCAGCGCGCCGGCGAGCATGATCCAGCGGGTGCTGGCCGCCTCCACCGCCCGGACGGTGGCGTACGCGCCGGCCACCAGAAGCAGCACCAGCAGCGCGTCCGGGTTGTTGAAGCGGAACATCAGGGTGGCCACCGGGGTGACCGCGAGCACCGCGCCGGCGAGCAGCCCGGCGGCCGGGCCGTACCAGCGCTTCACCGCCGCGTAGAGCACGCCGACCGAGGCGACCCCGCAGAGCGCCTGCGGGACGAGCATGGCCCAGCTGTTCAACCCGAAGACGCGTACCGAGAGGGCCATCAGCCAGAGCGAGGCCGGGGTCTTGTCGACGGTGATCGAGTTCGCCGCGTCCGACGAGCCGTAGAAGAACGCCTTCCAGCTCACCGAGCCGGCCTGCACCGCCGCGGCGTAGAAGGAGTTGGCCCAGCCGGAGGCGCTCAGGCTCCACAGGTAGAGCACTCCGGTGGCGAGCAGCAGCACCGCCAGGGCCGGCCGGCTCCAGGTCCGGCTCGGCCGCGCCGCTGCGGGCGGCGGTGCGTCGTCCGGGCTGGTGGTCTGCGGTGGCGCACCGGCGGGCACGGTCAGCAGGGTCTCTGTTCGGTCCATGCCGGCAAGCCTCGGCGGCCGGCCTGGCCAACCCCCGTGCGCCGGCTATGCGCCGGCTGTGGGATTCGGCAGCCGCACGGTGAACACCGTCCGGCCGGGCCGGCTGTCGAGGGCCACCGCGCCGTGGTGCGCCTCCACCACTGCCGCCACGATGGCCAGGCCCAGGCCGGTGCTGCCGTGCTCGCGCGAGCGCGAGCTGTCGGCCCGGGCGAACCGTTCGAAGACCTCCGGTTGCAGCTCCGGCGGCACGCCCGGCCCGTCGTCGGCGACGCTGAGCACGGCGGCGTCCGGCTCGGCGCGCAGGGTGACGGTGACGGTGGTGCCCGGCGGGGTGTGCACCCGGGCGTTGGCCAACAGGTTCGCCAGCACCTGGTGCAGCCGGGCGGGGTCGCCGGGCACCAGGATCACCATCTCCGGCAGGTCCAGCTGCCAGCGATGGTCGGGGCCGGCCACGTGCGCGTCGCTGACCGCGTCCACCACCAGGGCGGAGAGGTCCACCGGCTCGACGGCGAGGGGCCGTCCGGAGTCGAGCCGGGCCAGCAGCAGCAGGTCGTCGACGAGGCTGGTCATCCGGGTGCTCGCCGACTCCACCCGGCGCAACGCGTGCGCGACGTCCGGCGGCACCCGGTCGCGGCCCCGGCGGGCCACCTCGGCGTACCCCCGGATCGCCGCGAGCGGCGTACGCAGCTCGTGGCTGGCGTCGGCGACGAACTGGCGGACCCGGGTCTCGTTGGCCTGCCGGGCGGCGAGGGCGGCGGCGACGTGCCCGAGCATCCGGTTCAGCGCGGCGCCGACCTGGCCCACCTCGGTACGCGGGTCGGTGTCCGGCTCGGGCACCCGCTCGGAGAGCGCCACCTCGCCCCGGTCGAGCGTCAGCTCGCTGACCCGGGCGGCGGTGGCGGCGACGCGACGCAGCGGACGCAGGGTGGCCCGGACGATCAACGCGCCGAGACCACCGGCGACGAGCAGCCCGGCGGCGGCCACCGCGGCCTGCGCGGCGACCATCCACCAGACGGTCTCCCGCACCTCGGCCAGCGGCAGCGCGACGACCTGGACCCGGCCGCTGGGCCACTGCCGGGCCACCGCGCGGTAGTCACCGCGCTGGCCCAGGTCAACCGTGCGGGGCGTACCCCCGACCGGCAGTCGGGTCAACGCCGAGACCTCGCCGACCGCGATCGCCTCACCACCGGGAAGGTTGCCGGTCTGGGTCCGGGCGGCGGTCACCTGACCGCCGGCGATGACGGCGACCACCGACCCGGGCGGCAGGCCGGGTGGGATCTCCACGCGCTCGTCCGGCGGCGCGCGCCACGGACGGTCGCCGCGACCCATCGCCGTGGGGGCCAGCTGGGCGTCGACCCGGTCGATCAGGAAGTGCCGCAGCGCCACCGTGGTGAGCCCACCGATCGCCACGCTGACCAGCGCCAGCAGGGCGACCAGGGCGAGCACCAGCCGGGTACGCAACGACCAACCGGCCAGCCGGCGGCGCAGCGCACCGGCGCGTGGCCGGGCGTCACTCGGCCGGTTTGAGGACATACCCCGCGCCGCGCAGCGTGTGGATCATCGGCTCCCGGCCGGCGTCGATCTTCTTGCGCAGGTACGAGATGTAGAGCTCGACCACGTTGGCCTGCCCGCCGAAGTCGTAGTTCCAGACCCGGTCGAGGATCTGCGCCTTGCTGAGCACCCGGCGCGGGTTGCGCATCAGGTAACGCAGCAGCTCGAACTCGGTGGCGGTGAGGGTGACCAACTGCCCGCCGCGGCGTACCTCGTGGCTGTCCTCGTCGAGGCTGAGGTCGCCGACGGTGAGCACCGCCTCCTCCCGCGCGGCGACCGCGAACCCGGAGCGGCGCAGCAGCGCCCGCAGCCGGGCGATCACCTCCTCGAGGCTGAACGGCTTGGTCACGTAGTCGTCGCCGCCCACGGTCAGCCCGGCGATCCGCTCCTCCACCGCGTCGCGGGCGGTCAGGAAGAGCACCGGGACGGTGGGCGCCTGCTCGCGCAACCGGCGCAGCACCTGGAAGCCGTCCAGGTCGGGCAGCATCACGTCGAGCACCACCGCGTCGGGCTGGAACTGCCGCGCCGTGCTCAGCGCCGCCATCCCGTTGCCGGCACTGCGCACCTGCCAGCCCTCGTAGCGCAGCGCCATCGACAGCAGGTCGGTGAGCGTCGGTTCGTCGTCGACCACCAGCACCCGGACCGGCTCACCGTCGGGGCGGCGCAGTTCGATGCGGCCCTGCGCGTCCATGATCATGCCCCCATAGTGGGCGGGTTTCCTGTGCCGCGCCCCTGCGGAACCTGTGTGCCCGCTGTGCGGCGACAACGCTGCGCCTACTCGGAGACGCCGAGCGGGTCGGTGCGCACGAAGCGCATCGTCCAGGTGCCGCTGCCGTCCGAGGTCTCGCGTTCGTAGAGGTGGTCCGGGCCGCCCTCGACCGGCCCGCCGCCGCCCCGTGGGTGCCGCATGATCCAGCGCGGCGGCGGTGCGCCGTCCGGCCCGGCGGGCAGCTCCCGGACCAGGTCATGGGCCGGCCCACCGACGAACCGTACGGTCACGCTCATCGCCGCTCCCCTCGGTGTTCAGGCCGACACCCTCGGTGACATCGACCCTGGCTGGCAAGTTACCGCACCCGCCGGACGGCCGCAGCGCCGGCACCGCGTCCCCGACCGCCGGCTGATGATCAAGGCGGTTTGCCCTGATCGGAGGCCGGGTACCGACGACCACAGACGTCCCACGGGGGATGGGCGGGCACGACGAGGACGAGGAGCCGGCAGATGCGCACGCTGGACGGGCGGTACCAGCTCGAACAGCGCATCGGCGTGGGTGGGATGTCCGAGGTGTGGCGCGCCCACGACGTGGTGCTGGACCGGCCGGTCGCGGTGAAGCTGCTCTCCCCCGGTCAGGACGGCCAGGACACCTCGGTCGAGCGCATCCGCACCGAGGCCCGCTCGGCTGCCCGGCTGGTGCACCCGAACGTGGCCAGCGTGCACGACTTCGGCACCTGCGCGACCCTGCCCGATCGCCGGATGCCGTACATCGTGATGGAACTGGCCGAGGGGGAGACGCTCGCCGCGCACCTGCGCGGCGGGCCGCTGGACTGGCGGATCGCGGTGCGGGTCTGCGCGGAGGTCTGCGCGGCGCTGGCCGCCGCGCACGCCCACGGGATCGTGCACCGTGACGTCAAGCCGGCGAACGTCATCCTCACCCCGGCCGGGGTCAAGGTGCTCGACTTCGGCATCGCCACCGCCACCGGGTCCGCGGACTGCGCGCCGGACGGGATCGTGGTGGGCACTCCGGCGTACCTCGCCCCGGAGCAGCTCGACCGGGCGCCGGCCTCGCCGGCGGCCGACATGTACGCCCTCGGCGTCCTGCTCTACTACTGCCTGACCGGGCGGCTGCCCTACCCGGCGGAGTCCGCCGGCGAGCTGCTCGTCGCGCGCCGACAGCAGCCGCCGCAGCCGTTGCCCGAGATCGACGGGCTGCCGCCGGAGGTGGTCGAGCTGTGCGCCCGCTGCCTGGCCGATGAGCCGGCCGAGCGGCCGACCAGCCTGATCGCCGCGCTGCTGCTGGCCGAGGCGGTGGACGCCCGGGTATACGTGCCGATGCACCTGCCGGCGACCCCCCGACCGCGCCGGGCGCCGGTGTCCGCGTGGACCGAGCGGGCCGCGACCGAGGCCACCGCGGCCGCACCGATGGCCGACTGGTCGGTGGCGGCCACCGAGCGCTGACCCGCCGCCGGGGCCGGTTTCACCGGGCGGGGGCCGGGTAGCCGGGCCGGTGAGGACGGGAGGAACGCGATGCCGGATCCGAGTTCCTGGCTGCACGAGGCCGCCGCGACCGCTGAGGGCGGACACGTACGCACCGACGACGGGGGGCTCTCCACCGCGCTGGCGTCCCCGCTGGCGGCGCACTGCACCGGGCTACGACCCGAACAGCTGCTCGCCGCGGCGTTCGCGTCCTGCCTGCACCACGCGGCCGTCGAGGCGGCCGGTGAGATCACCGACGAGTCGCACACGGTCCAGGTACGGGCCGAGGCGAAGCTCGGGCGCGACGACGACGGCCGGTACCGGGCGGATGTGCACGCCTCGATCGCCTCGGCGGGGCTGAGCCGGCAGCAGCTGGCTGAGCTGTGCGAGTATGCCGACCGGCTCTGGCCCTTCTCCAGTGGTGACAACAGCCGGCACCGGCTGACCGTCACGCCGGCGGAGAACGGCCGGCACTGAGCCGTACCGCCGGCGCCGCCGGCGGTCCCCGTCACCAGCGGAAGCTCGCGGTCACCGCCCGATGGTCGCTGGCCGGGGTACGCAGCACCCCCGCCGAGGTCGCCGTGAGCCCCCGGTAGAGCACGTGGTCCGGGCGGGTCACCGGGACCCGGGCGGGCCAGGTGAACCCGAGGCCCCGGCCGGCCTCGGCCTGCGCGTCGGCGAGCAGCCGGGCCAGCGGCGCGAAGACCCGGTCGGTGCTCGCCGTGTTCAGGTCGCCGAGGACGACCAGGCGCGGGGCCGGGTCCGCGCGCACCCGGGCGGCCAGCTCGGCGACCGTCTGGTCGCGCACGGCGGTGTCGCCGGCCCGCGCCGAGCCGAGGTGGACCACGTAGACCGTGAGGTCACCGGTCGGAGTGGCGACCACGGCGCGCAACGCCCGGGTCCAGCCGAGGCCGGTGTCCACCCCGGCCCGCTCCCGGATGGGGTAGCGGCTGTAGAGCGCGACCGTGGACACGGCCGCCCGGTGCGGGTGGCTCTCGCGCAGCGCGCCGGTCACCCGCTCGTCGTCGGCGACCTCCTGCAGGGCGATCAGCTCGGCGCGGGCCGCGGCGAGGGCGCGCACGGTGGCCGCCGGGTCCGGGTTGCCGGCGCGCAGGTTCTGGCTGGCGACCCGCAGGCCGGCACTGCCGCCCGCCGAGCTCGGCCGCAGCCAGGCGCCGGCGTAGAGCGCCGCCCAGACGGTGGCGGGCAGCAGCACCGCGATCAGCGCGAGGCGCGAGCGGCGCAGCAGCGCGGCCAGGGCGAGCAGCGGCACGCCGATTCCGAGCAGCGGGGTCACGCTGTCCAGCAGACTGCCCAGCCCGTGAACGTTGGGCACCGCACGGTGCCCGGCCAGCACCGCGGCGAGCAGCACCGCCGCCGCGGCCAGCAGGCCACCGCGGCGGCGGCGCGGCCCGCCCGACCCAACCCCTGATCCACCGTACGGACGAACACGCCCTCGGCCGTTCAGGGGAGGAGCGGTGAAGCGACGTACCACTCGACCAAGATCACCCATCTGTCCCGCTCAGGCTGACGTTTCGGTAATAACCGTAATACCCGTTCTGAGCGCTTGGTCACCTTCGTTGAACGCTGGGGGCAATTACACCCCCGATGGTGGCAAATTGTGACGCATGCCACCAACCAGGCGGATGGCAAGACGCCATCGACTTTCTAGCCTCGGCGGGTGCATCCCGACGACCCCTCCGACCAGAACCTGCCCGCTGCCGACCAGGCGAACCGTCCCGCCGACCCCGCATCCACCGAACGGACGATCGGTCGGCATCGCGTCGCCGAGCCGCAGCGGCGCGGCCCCCGGGCGCTGCTGACGTCCACCCCCGTGCGGGTCGCCCTCGCCACCGGCGTCACCTGCTGCCTCGGCTTCGCCGGATACGCCGCCACCCGGGCCGGGACCGGCGACCAGGGCGCGCCGCTGGCCGAGGCGGTGGCGGACCGGGCCGCGCTGGCCGACGAGCGCGCCTCCCGATCGCTGGAGCGCACCGCGTCCCCCACCCCGGCCAGTCCCAGCGCCAGTCCCAGCCCCACCGTGAAGCCCAGCCCCACGGTCACCCGCAAGGCGCCGAAGAAGCCCAAGAAGCCGAGCCGGCCCCGACCGGTCGCCGGGCTCACCCAGGTGCAGATGGACAACGCGAAGGTGATCGTCGACGTCGGCCGCAAGCTCGACGTGCCCAAGCAGGGCATGATCATCGCGGTCGCCACGGCGATGCAGGAGAGCACCCTGCTGAACTACGCCAGCGGCGTGCTGCCCGAGTCGCAGGACTACCCGCACCAGGCCATCGGCTGGGACCACGACTCCGTCGGGCTCTTCCAGCAGCGGCCCAGCAGCGGCTGGGGCACCGTCGCCGAGCTGATGCGCCCCGCGTTCGCGGCGCAGGCCTTCTACCTCGCGCTGCTCAAGATCCCCGGCTGGCAGGACATGAGTCTGACCATGGCGGCCCAGTCCGTGCAGGTCTCCGCGTTCCCCGACGCGTACGCCCAGCACGAGGAGCGGGCGACCACCGTGGTCGAGGCGCTCACCTGAGCCGAGGCGTCGCGGGGGTCAGCGCACCCGGGCCCCGTCACGCCCACCCGGTGGCTCCACCGCCGGCCCACCGGCGGCCACCCGGGTCGCGGGCACCCCGCTCGTACCGGCCGCCGCCGTCGGGGTGTCGGCGGGCACCGGCTCGACGCTCACCCCGCTGAGGATCTCGTCCGCCCGCTCCTCCCGCCGCCGACGGGCGTACAGCGCCGCCTCGAAGTCCCGGCGCGCCTGCACCGCCTCGGCGTACGCCTGCTCGCGGAGTTGCCGGGCCTCCTCGCGGGCCGCGTCCAGCTCGATCCGGGCCCGGGCCAGGATCTCGGTCGCCTCCCGCTCGATCCCACCCGCGTTGCGCCCCACCACCGCCGCGTCGTCCAGGTCGAGCCGCCGCAGCAGACCGCAGAGCCCGCCCGCCTCCTGTCGGATCCGGTCCCACTCCCGACCGGCGCCCGCAACGCCCGCGACGCCCTCCGCCAGCGCCGCGAGCCGGGTCAACCGGACTCCCAGCTCGTCCAGGCAGGAATCGACCTGCCGCTGGTCGTAGCCGATCTCAACGACGGAGAACCTCATACTCTCGCCCCCAGGCAGCTGGTAATTCTTCCCCACCTGGATCCTCGACCGCTCGGTGCGGTCTCGCGGAGGTTCGGGAAAAATGTTCAGCATCCGGGCGGCCAGCGCGTCCGTGCGTGCCGATCGGCCGTCACCGGCGCCCCGAGGTGGACAATGCCGCCCGCGGCCGGCAGAAGCGCTCAGGAGCGCTTGGGAAGCACGACCACCCGGCCGAAGAACTCGTCGATCCGGTGCACCACGTCGTTGAAGTCGTCCAGGTCGATCGGCTTGGTGACGTACGCGTTGGCCTGCAGCGTGTAGCTGCCCACGATGTCGGTGTCGGCGTTCGAGGTGGTCAGCACGACGATCGGGATGGTGCGCAGGTCCTCGTCCTGCTTGACCTCGCCGAGCACCTGCCGCCCGTCCTTGCGCGGCATGTTCAGGTCGAGCAGGATCACGTCGGGCCGGACCGCGTCGGCGTGGCGCCCCTCGCGGCGGAGGAACTCCATCGCCTCCTCGCCGTCGCTCACCACGTCGATGACCTTGTCGACGTCGGATTCCCCGAGCGCCTCCTCGATCATGAGCACGTCGCCCGGGTCGTCGTCCACCACGAGAATGCGGACCGGGTTCGGGCTGTCTGCGCCCATGAGCTACCTGCCTCGGGTCGGCGGGAACGGGACTACGCGGTCACGTGCTGGCGGGGAAATCTAGCCCATCACGGGACGATCTGCGAGGCCGGGTCGGCGTTGTCCGGTTCGTAGCTCAGCACCTCGGCCAGACCGGTGAGGCGGAGCACCCGCTCCACCCGGCCACTGGCCCCGGTCACCCGCAGCCACCCGCCGTCGGCGGCTGCCTGGTTGTCCCCTCGGACGAAGGCGGCGATACCGGTCGAGTCGCAGAAGCTCAGCTCGCTGAGGTCCACCAGCAGGCGGCGCTCGCCGGCCGCGGTGAGCCGGTCGATCGCGGCGTTGAGCTGCGGCGCGGTGCTCATGTCCAGCTCCCCGGCGAGGCGCAGGTAGGCGCCGCCACCGTCGCGGTCGGCGTACGTGACGGTGAAGGTCACCGTGCTCCTCCTCGCTCCCCGCAGTCAGGACGTTTGCAGTGGAGCAAGTATAAGCAGGGCGCGAGGCGGGCTCATCGCCGCGTCAGCCGTCCGCCGCACCCACCAGAACCCGGCTCCGACCCAGGTAACCGGCCGCACGCGGGTAGTCACGCAGCACCCGGCCGTAGTGCTCCAGGGTCAGCCCGATCGCGGCGGCCGGCACCCCCCGGTGGGTCAGGATGGCAACCAGCCACTCGACGAACTCGGTGAACAGCGAGGCGTCGTCCACATAGAGCGCCGCGCCCAGGAAGTCCACGATGTAGCCGAGGTCGCTGACCGTCGAGTCGAGCTGCGCCGGCGTGTAGGACCGGGTGGCCGGCACCCGGTCCCGCAGGTCGGCCAGCGCGCCGTCGATCAGCTCGGCACGCCGCCGGACCAGACTCGGGTACTCGTCGTCGGCCAGGTGGGACAGCTGGGCCGGCGGGACCCGGCGCAGCGCCCTCTCGTCGGCGATCAGGTCGGCGGCCGCCGGAGCGTCCGGGGACCACGCCACCCCGAGCCGGCGGGCCCAGCGGCCGTCGACGCCGAAACCCCGCCCACCGACCACCACCGGCACGTCGGAGCGACGACACGCCTCGATCATCCGATGCGCGTGCGGCAGTCGCATCGGCAGCGCACAGGCCAGCGCGACCGCGTGCGCGTCGTACCGGTGCAGATAAGACACCAGGTGCGCGGCCGGGACGCTGGCCCCGAGGAAGGTGACCTGCCAGCCACGCAGCCGGAGCACCTCGGCGACCAGCCGGGGCGGAAGGGCGTGCCACTCACCGTCCATGCACGCCACCACGATCCGGCCGCGCGTCGGCCGCGGGTTGGCGTGCCCGGCGACGGCGGCCACCACCCGCTCGCTGATGTGGGTCGCGGCATGCTCCTGGGCGACGCTCCACTCGTTACGCGCCCAGCGCTCCCCCACCTCAGCCTGCGCGGGCGCCACCAGATCCAGCAGTACGCGCTCGGCGGGCACGCCGCGCTCCAGCAGGCCCAACGCCAGCTCGATCGCGGCGTACTCGTCGGCCTCGGCGAGGCTGTCGAGGTAGCCGGGGTAGGCGTGGGCCGGGCCCGCCTCGGTCGCCGGTGCGCTCACGGTCGACTCTCCCCTGCCGCGTTCGGTCCGCCGGGGGCGGGCACCGAGTGCAGGTGGCGGGACGCCCGGCCGGACGGGCCGACCGCGCGCAACGCCAGCACCGCGATGTCGTCGTGGTCACCGTGCCCCAGCCAGTCGCAGGTGACCTGCTCGATCCGCTCGGCCAGGGCGGGCGCCGGCATGCGGTGACAGCCGGCCAGCGTGTTGACCAGCCGCTCCGGCCCGAACTGCTCGTCACCGTGGCGACCACCGCGGGCCTCGGTCACGCCGTCGCTGTAGAGCAGGCACGTCTCGCCGGGCGCCAGCCGCACGGTCACCTCGCCGACCCGCGGATCCGGGACCACCCCGATCAGCATGCCGCGCAGCGGCACCGTCTCGACCTCGCCGGTGCCGCGCAGCACCAGCGGCGGCAGGTGCCCACCGCCGGCCATGGTGAGGGTCAGTCCGCCGTCGCGGTGCGGGCGGACCACCCCGAGCACCAGGGTGGCGAAGCGGCCCTGCCCGTGCGCCTGGGTCGTCTCCAGCAAGGCGTCGTTGAGCAGACCGAGCAACCGGCTCGGCTGCGACTCGACGCGGTGCAGCGCATGCAGGCACTGCCGCAGCTGGCCGGTGAAGACGGCCGCCTCCACCCCCTTGCCGGAGACGTCACCGAGGAAGAACACCGAGCCGCCGTCGGGCAGCCGGTGCGAGCCGTAGAAGTCGCCGCCGATGCGCAGCCCCGCCTGGGCGGGCCGGTAGGCGGTGCCCCACTGCACACCGGCGGCCTCCGCCGGCTCCACCGGGAGCAGGCTGGCCTGCAGCGTGTCGGCGACCTCGGCCTGGTCGCGGTAGAGCAGCGCCGTGGTCAGCGCGGCGCCGCCCCGCGACGCGAACGCCCGGAGCAGGTCGACGTCGGCCTCGTCGTACCAGCGGGAGGCCCGGCGGGCGACCAGCAGCACTCCGGCCGGAGCGTCCGTGCCGGGCAGCGGCACCACCCGGGCATCGGCCTCGGGTGCCGCCAGGCCGGGCAGCCAGCCGGCCTCGGCCGCCTGCTCGACCAGCCAGTCGACCGCGTGCGGTTCGACCCCGGCCAGCCCTTCCGCGATCGCCGCGGGCAGGTCGGGCCCGGCCAGCACACCGCTGTCCACCACCGGCGTCTCGTCGTCGGCCCGGGAGGCCCGCCACCAGCGGGCCCGTCCGGCGCGTGGGGCGAGCACCAGCACCGCCACGTCGGCGAGGGTGGGCACGGCGAGGCGGACCACCGCCGCCGAGGCGCGGTCCGGGTGCAGCGGGTTGCCGAGCTTCTCCCCCACCACGGCCAGGAAGGCCGAGCGGGCGCGCTCGGCGAGCAGGGCGTCGGCGCGGCTCACGCTCTCCGTGAAGTCCTCGACGTACCAGCAGCAGCGGCCGCCGGAGAGCGGCACCTGTCGGGCCTTCAGCCGACGGGACCGGTGCGCGAAGCCGGCGGGATCGGGTTCACCGACCAGGCCGGGCAGGCCGGCAGCGGCGAGCGGGACACCGGGCACGACCTCCGGCAACAGGCGTTCGGCCACCGGGCTGACCTGCCGTACGACGCCGTCGGCGTCGCAGACGATCAGACCCTCCCGGAAGTGCTCGACGACCTCGGACCACTCGGCGGCGAGTGGCCGGTCGCGGGCCAGCGGCGGCAGCACACGTGGGGGACGGCCGGACACTGGCGTCCGCGCCGAGGCCCGTACGCCACTCGGCGTGGAGATCCGCCCGTCGCCCGGGTCGAAGCCCCTGACGTCGGCAGCAGTCACCAGCTAAGCCCCACTCCTCGTCGTCGCGCAGCCCGCCGGGAACCGGCGTTCACGGTCAAATCCCACGGTCCACCCTACGCCGGTGTGTACGAACCGCCACCCCAGCGCCGTGCAGGCCGGCCGTCGGCCACCGGGCGGCGGCCGTCCGGGATTGTTACGATCCGGGCGACAGACAGCCTGCGGAGAGGCGTGAGTGTGACATTCCACGGGCGGACACCCGAGCCGGCACCGCTGAGCTTCTCCGTCGACCGGTCGGATCCGCAGGCGCCACTGATCCGGGTCGGCGGCGACCTGGCCTACGCCACCACCGCCCCGCTGCGCGAGGAGATCGGGCGCGTCCTCGCCGACGCCCCGTCGGTGATCGTCCTGGACTTCGCCGACCTGCTCTTCATCGACAGCACCGGCCTCGCCGTGATCGTCTACGCCTGGCGCACCGGCCAGGACGGGGGCACCAGCATCGAGCTGCGCGCAGTCCCCCGCTTCCTGGCCGCGATCCTCGACCTGACCGGCGTCACGGGCCTGCTCGCCCGGCCCGCTACGCAGACCCGGGCAGCGCCGCACCGACCGGCCGCCAGCGCCTGACCGCCACCGGCCGCCCCCACTTTGCGGTACGGCGCAGGGCTGCGAACATAGGTGACGTGCCCGCGCAGTTGTTGACCATCGAGGTGAGCCGGCTCGACGCCGCAACCGCCCGGCTGACGCTCACCGGTGACCTGGACTTCGACACCGCGCCGCAGCTCATCTCGGCCGCCGCCGAGCTGCGCCAGCAAGGCTGCCAGCAGCTGGTGATCGACCTGAGCCGGGTCGACCTCTGCGACTCCTCCGGGCTGAGCGCGTTCCTCGTGGCGCACCGCGCCGGCACCAACCCGATCCGGCTGACCGGGGTCAGCCCACAGCTCCAGCAGCTGCTGGACCGCACCGGCCTCGCCGAGCTGCTGGCCGTGGCGCGGGCGTCCGACGGCGAACTGCGGGCCATCGGCTGACCGACCGGGCCGAGCCCGGTCAGACGGGGTGGCCCCCGACCCTGGGACCAGGGGTCGGGGGCCGGAACAGGGTCTACTGCGCGGTGACCGGTTGCAGTCGCGGCCCGTCGGCGCGCCGCTCGGTGGCCGACAGCGGCGGCTCGGCATCCTCGGGTGGCCCGGAATCCGGCGTCTGGAACAGATAACGGACGAACTCCCCACCGGCCTCGTTGTCGTCCGCTCCGGGCCACTGGCCGATGCAGTCGACGCCGATCACCTCACGGCCGGTGCCGTCGGCCTCCTCCAGCAGTGCCCAGAGGCTCACCGGGTAGCAGCGGGTGGCCTCGGGTGTGAGGCGCCAGCGGGCGTACCAACCCGGCCGGGCCGGGACGATCTCGACGATCCGCTTCATGTCGACCTTCCTTCCGCGTACCTCGGAAGAACTCCGGTCCTCAGCTGATCGTGCGGGCCGGACGGGTGAGCGCCCCTCACCCGCGCCGGATGAAGCCGCCGGCCCGGCGCGCCGGGCCCGGGCGGCGGCGCCCGTTACCTTCCCGGCGGCGCCGGGAAGGCGACCGGCGGAACCACGGATCCCCAGCGGAAGGGGTGTCACCATGCGCAAGCAGATGGAGGGCGACAACCAACGCCGCCGAGCGCTCGCGCGGCAGGCCCGCGAACAGGGCCGCCAACCCAGCGAGACGGGCGTCAGCCTGAGCGCCTCCAAGCAGCTCACTCACCTCGACCAGGGCAAGCGCGCCGGGCCGCCGCCGGCCGGCAGCCGACACAAGCCGGACCCGGCCCGAGGCGGACCGTCCCCGCCGCAGACCGGCACACCGGCGAATCCCCGGCCACAACTGGCACCCGGGGTGAACGCGGGCGGAACCGAGTCGATGGGTTATCAGGACCTCGTCGAGGACGTCCGGCGCCGCTCCGGTGTCGACTTCCGGACGGCCAAGGTGGGGGCCGAGGCGACGGTGCTGGTCCTGGCGTTCGCGCTGGACGAGGGCGCCCGCCGTCGGCTGCTCTCGGCGGTGCCCCAGTCGCTGCACGACGTGGTGCCGATCGACGGCATCGAGCGCCGGCATGATCTGCCCGGCTTCCTGGCCGAGGTGGGCCGGATCAGCGGCAACACCCCGGAGCAGGCCCGCTACCAGGTCGAGGCGACGCTCGCGGCGCTCGCCGCGGCCGACGGCGACCTGATCGAGTCGTTGAACGTCCCGGACGACCTGCGCGAGTTGCTGCAACCGCCGGCCGTCGGCGGCGGTGTGGTCGGCGCGAGCACCTCGACGCCTCCGCTCACCGAGGCGGAACTGGCGGCGGCGCTCGACGACATGCCCTACTGGTCCGGCGACAACACCCAGCTGTACCGGGTCATCGCGCTGCCCCCGGACAACCTCGACCGGGTGCTGGATCGCATCGAGCAGCTCCGGCAGGAGACCGGACGGGTGCCGACGATCGGCCGGCCCGGCCCGACCGCGGCCGTGCTGACCGTACGGTCCCGGCAGGCCGACGCGGTCACCGCGCTGGACCTCGACCTCGCCCGGCGGATCGACGCCGCGATCGACGAGGCCGGCGCCGGGATGGCCGGCGGCTGACGGCGCGGGACCGGTGGGCCACCACCCCGGCCCGCCGGTCCCACCGCCGGCGCCCCGCCGGTGACCGGCTACCGTGCCCGCCATGGAATCCGCCGCCGACCGGCTTGAGCTGGTCGCCGACCCGGCGCGGCGGACCGGGCGGCTGCTGCTCGCCGGCGGCGTCGAACAGTCCTACGTGGACATCGCTGACCCCCGCTACCTGCACTTCGAGTACGTGCGGCGGATGGCCGCGGTGGCCGACCTGGCGGCGACCGGGGGCACCCCGCTCTCCGCGCTGCACCTGGGCGGCGGCGCGCTGACCCTGCCCCGCTATCTGGCCGCCAGCCGGCCGGGCTCGGCACAACTGGTCGTCGAGCGGGACGAGGCGGTGGTCGAACTGGTCAGCCGGGAGCTGCCGGCCCTCCCGCCCGAGGTACGCGTCGAACTCTCCGACGCCCGCGCCGCGGTCACCACCGCCCCCGCCGGGCAGTACGACCTGGTGCTCGCCGACATCTACCGGGCGGCCCGGATGCCCGGTCACGTCCGCACCGTCGAGTTCGCCGCCGAGGTGGCCCGCACGCTGCGGCCGGACGGCATCCACCTGGTGAACCTCACCGACCTGCCGCCGCTGGTGAGCACCCGGGTACACGTGGCCACCCTGCGCGCGGTCTTCGCCGACGTCTGCCTGGTCGCCGACCGGCGGATGCTGCGCGGTCGGCGATACGGCAACGTGGTGCTCGCCGCCGCGCTGCGCCCGGACCGGTTGCCGGTCGCCCGGCTGGCGACGGCCGCCGCCCGCGACCGGGTGCCCGGCGGCGTGCTGCACGGAAAGGCGCTGGACGACTTCGTGGTCGGCGCCCGGCCGGCCACCGACACCGACGGGTTTCCAAGGCCGCCGCGCGGGTAGCCGCGCCGGATGAGCAACGCCGACGACCGGACGACGGCCCGCCGGACGCTGATCGTCATCGGGCTGGCGCTGGCGACCGTGCTCGCGCTGGCCCTGGTGTACGCCACCCGCCGGGTGTTGGTCTGGATCGTCGTCGCGGCGTTCTTCGCCGTCGCGCTCAAGCCCCTCGTCGACCGGCTGCAACGGTGGCGGGTCCGGCACCGCGCGCTGGCCACGCTGCTGGTCTTCGTGGCCACCTTCATCGTGCTCGCGGCGCTCGCCGCGGTGATCATCGCTCCGCTCGTCGACGAGCTGAGCCGGTTCGCCGAGCGCGCCCCGGAGCTGCTGCGCGACGCCCGAGCCGGGCGCGGCCCGGTGGGGCGGCTGCTCGACCGGGTCGGGCTGCGGGACTATCTGGCGAACCACTCCGACCAGCTCCGCCAGTACGGCGAGCGGCTGCGCACCCCGGCGGTCGGGGTGCTGCGCGGTGTGGTGGAAGGCGTCGCCGGCCTGGTGACGGTGATCGTGCTGGCGTACCTGATGGTGCTGGAGTCGCCGCGGATCACCGGCGCGGTGCTGGCCGCGGGTGGGGACGCCCGGGCGGAGCGGTGGCGGCGGATCGGCCGGGAGATCTCCCGCACGGTCACCGGCTACCTCACCGGCAACCTGCTGATCAGTGTCATCTGCGGCCTGCTGACCTTCCTGGTGCTGCTGGTGACCGGGGTGCCGTTCGCCGCGGTGATCGCCCTGCTGGTCGCGATCGCCGACCTCATCCCCCTGGTCGGCGCGACCCTCGGCGCGGTCATCGCGGCCGGGGCCGGGTTCCTGCACTCGCCGACCGCCGGCATCGTGGTGCTGGTCTTCTTCGTGGTCTACCAGCAGTTCGAGAACCACGTGCTCCAGCCGATCATCCTGGCCCGGGCGGTCCGACTCAACCCGCTGACCGTGCTGGTCAGCGTGCTGCTCGCGGCCAATCTGGCCGGCCTGGTCGGGGCGCTGCTGGCCATCCCGGCTGCGGGCATCGTGCAGATCCTGCTGCGCGAGTACGCCCCGATCCGCCGTCCCCCACCGCCGGCCTGACGGCCCCGCCGCCCGCCTGACGGCACGGAAAACGGGTGGCCGCTCGGCCACCCGTACCGTTGTGCGGTCGCTCAGCGACCTCGGACGACAACCTCGGGGGTGGTGCTCTCCAGCGGCACCGCGTTCGCCGGGACCAGGCCGAGCTGCACGGCCGGGCGGGGCAGGGTCGCGTCGAGCACCCAGTCGGCGCTGACCCGCGCCCGGTTGCCCGGCATGGCCAGCAGGTGGTAGCCGCGGGTGACCGCCTTCGCCGGCAGGCCGGCCAGGTTGAGCTGCAGCGGGTTCGCCGCCGCGTCCTTGCCACCCAGGTCGACCACCCAACCCAGGTCGTGGTGCTTGTACGGCCGGCGGCGGCCCTTGCCGTAGGAGGCGGCGATGTTGTGCGCGGCCAGCTTGCCCTGCCGCTGGGCGTGCTGCGCGGTCATCGCACACACCTGCCCGGGGCGGGTCACGTCGGGCACCGCCGCCGCGTCGCCGCAGGCGTACACCTCCGGGAAGCCGGGCACGGTCAGGTACTCGTCGACCACCAGCCGGCCCCGCTCGGTGCGCAGGCCCAGCTCGGCCACGAACGGGTCGGGGCGTACCCCGACGCACCAGACCAGCGAGCAGGTCGGGACGTAGTCGCCGTCGGTGAGCTTGACGCCGTCCGCGGTGGCCTCGGCGACCGACGTGCCCATCCGCACGTCCACGCCGCGTCGTTCGAGCACCCGGTGCGCGGTGTCCGACATCCGCTTGTCCAGCTCGGGCAGCACCCGGGGCGCCACGTCGAGCAGCATCCACCGGGGGCGCACGGTGAGCCGGGGCCGTTGGGCGTGCAGCGCGTCGGTGAAGAGCTGCCCGTGCGCGGCCACCTCGGTCCCGGTGTAGCCGGCGCCCACCACCACGAAGGTGGACCGGGCCTGCTGCTCCGCCGGGTCCTCGGCCTGCTCGGCCAGCTCGATCTGGCGGACCACGTGGTCGTGCAGGTAGAGCGCCTCGGGCAGGCCCCGGAAGCCGTGGGCGTACTCGGTCACGCCGGGGATCGGCAGCAGCTTGTTGACGCTGCCGACGGCGAGGATCAGCCGGTCGTACGCGAGCCGGTTGCGGTCCCCCTCCGGCTGGGTGAAGCCGACCCACCGGTTCTGCAGGTCCACCTCGTCGGCCTCACCGATCACCACCCGGACCCCGCGCAGCGTGCCGGTGAGCGGCACCGAGATCCGGGTCGGCTCGACCACGCCGGCCGCCACCTCGGGCAGCAGCGGCAGATAGAGGAAGTAGTCGGTCGAGTTCAGCACCACGATCTCGGCGCGGTTGCCGGCCAGCCGGCTCAACGTCTTCGCCGCGTGGTAACCGGCGAACCCGGCCCCCACGATCACCACACGAGGTTTCGTCATTGCGGACCCGTTCCCGCCGAAAGCCGGGACAAACGTGGCCTCAGCCGGGCGAGAGCCGGACGTAGCCGGTGTTGCCGACCGCCTCCAGCTCCCAGCGGTGGCCGAAGGCCCGGACCCGTTCGGCGCTGATCCGGCCCAGCTCGGCAGGGATGTCCGGGTCGATCAGCAGCTTGCCGTCGACCGGCTCCAGGCCGAGCATCGCCCGGACCAGGGCCAGCGGGGTGCCGGTGGCCCATGCCTGCGGGCTGCACGCGGTCGGGTACGCCACCGGACGGATGACCCGGGACCGGGGGAAACCGGCCAGCGCCTCGGGCAGCCGGTAGCCGAACTGCTCGGCCGCCGCCAGCAGCGCCAGGCTGATCTGGTTCGCCTCCGCCCGAAAGCCGTACCGGGCGAGGCCGAGCACCGCCAGCGAGTTGTCGTGCGGCCAGACGGTGCCGAGGTGGTAGCCGATGGCGTTGTACCGCCGCTCCTCCCGGGACAGGGTGCGGATGCCCCAGCCGGAGAACATGTCGTCCGCCATCAGCTGCCGGACCACGGCGTCGGCCCGCTCGGGCGGCACGATGCCGCTCCAGAGCAGGTGCCCCATGTTCGAGGTCTTCGAGTCGATCGGGTTCTTGTCGGCGTCCAGCCCGACGGCGTAAAAGCCCCCCCGTTCCTCGATCCAGAAGTCCCGGTTGAACCGTTCGTACAGCTGGGCCGCGTCGCTACGCAGCCGCTGGGCCAGCTCCGGGTCGGCGAGCGGCCCGTCGGCCAGCTCGGCCAGCCGCAGCTTCGCGTCGTAGGCGTAGCCCTGCAGGTCACTGGTGGCGATGGGCAGCTCCGGGATGCCGCCGCCGGCGAAGCAGACACCGTCGGGCGAGTCCCGCCAGCACTGGTTGCCCAGCCCCTCCGGCGAGCGGGTGGCGTACTCCACGTAGCCGTCGCCGTCCCGGTCGCCGTAGTGGTCGATCCAGTGCAGCGCCGCGAGCGCGTGTTCGCGCAGGAACCGGACGGTCTCGTCGTCCCGGGTCCACCGCCAGTACTCCGAGAGAAGGATCAGCCAGAGCTGGGTGGCGTCCGCCGTGCCGTAGTTCGGTCCGTACGGCTTCTGCCCGGTGCGGGTCAGCTCGCCGCTGCGCACCTCGTGCATGATCTTGCCTGGCTCCTCGTCGGTGAAGTCGTCGCAGGTCTCGCCCTGCAACCGGGCCAGCGCCAGCAGGGCCCCACGAGCCAGCGTGGGGCCGGCGATCAGAGTCTGGTAGGCGGTGATCAGCGTGTCCCGGCCGAAGACGGTGAGGAACCAGGGCAGCCCTGCCCCGGGCAGCATGATCCGCTGGCCCTTGACCTCCAGGTCGAGCCGGAGCGCCGCCAGGTCGTCGCGGGACTGGCGCACCGTCCGTTCCAGCGCGTCGTTGTCGCTGCGCAGCACCGCCCGCTCCTCCGCCCACCGGCGCAGCGGGTCGTCGGCCCGGCGGTGGATCACGTCGGCGATGTCGCCACGGACCGGCTCCACCACCCCCATCCCGGGCGGCAACGGCACGTGCAGGTCGAGCTCCCACTCCTGCTGCGGTTGGAGGGTGAACGTCCACACCAACTCGTCACCCTCGACCCGGTCCGCCCGCGTCTGCGCGCACACCCGGGTCTGCGCGGCGAACCCGTCACGCTCGTAGCAGAAGCAGAGCTCGGAGCCGTCGGCGGCGTGCCGGCGGACGATCCGCGACGACCGGTCGCGGACCCCCGACTTGACCTCGAACAGGTCGGCGAAGTCGGCGTCGACGGCGAGCCGCAGCTCGACCTGGACCGACTCGGGTGAGAACGAGATCATCGTGACCCGTTCGTGGAAGCCGTCACCGACGTAACGCAACCGACGGACCCCCAGGCTGTTCACCGGCAGACCGGGCAGGTCGGGGTTGGTCAGCACGTACTGCGCCGAGTAGTGGTCGATCGTGTCCGAAGCCAGCTCCAGCAGCCGGCCCCCGTTGACCGACAGCACCCAGCCGCTGATCAGCCGGGTGTCCAGGTGCACCAGCCCGCCGATGCTTCCCGGCGGCACGTCGCCGACCGGGTCGGAGTACATGAAGGTGGGGCCGCTCAGCACGGCCATCGAGTTCGGGCCCAGCTCGGGCGGCATCGCCCGCTGGTCACCGCTCTCGCCTGCGGTGACCGCGCCGGGCATGGGGTCCGCGGGCGTCGGGCGTGCGGCAGCCATCCCTCCACGGTAGGAAGCAGCGGCGGGGCCGGCATCACCCGCACCGGGTGAAACCTCAGCCCATCCACGCCGAACGATATGGACACCGACGGCCGTCAATGGTGAGGTTGCCGTCATGGGAACTGACGACAGCGGCGCCCGACCCACGAGGTCCACCCGCCGCACCTTCCTGTCCGCAGCCACCGCCGCCACCGCAGCCACCGCCGCCACCGCCGCCACGGTGGCCGTACCCGCCCTCGCCGATCCGGCCGGCGCCACCGGCAGCAGCACGCCGGCCGGTCCCGGCCGGCCGGCCCGCCCCCAGTCACCGGACCGCGAGCTGCGCGAGTTGCTCCGCGCGGTCGACCAGCGCCGAATCGAGGCGATCGTGCGCCGGCTGGCCGCCTTCGGCACCCGGCACACCCTCTCCGCCCAGGACGACCCGGAGCGCGGCATCGGCGCCGCCCGGGACTGGATCTACGACCGGATGCGGGAGTACGCGGCCGCGTCCGGCGGCCGGATGACCGTCGAGCTGCAGTCCTATGTCCAGCAGCCGGCGTCGCGGATCCCGGTGCCGACCCGGATCACCAACGTGGTGGCGACCCTGCGCGGGGAGACGTCGCCGAACCGGACGTACGTGGTGACCGGCCACTACGATTCCCGGGCCACCGACGTGATGGACGCGGTCAGCGACGCGCCGGGGGCGGACGACGACGCCTCCGGGGTGGCGGTGGTGATGGAGCTGGCCCGGTTGATGGCCACCCGGCGCACCGCGGCCACCGTCGTCTTCGCCGCCGTGGCCGCCGAGGAGCAGGGCCTCTACGGCTCGGCCCACCTGGCCCAGCAGCTCAAGGCGGCCGGCGCGGACGTGCAGGGGATGTTCAGCGACGACATCGTGGGCAGCAGCACCGCCGACGACGGCACCCGCGACCCCCGCGCGGTACGGCTCTTCGCCGAGGGCGTGCCGACCGCGGAGACCCCGGCCGAGGCGAACACCCGCCGGTCGGTGGGCGGGGAGAACGACTCCCCGTCGCGGCAGCTCGCCCGCTTCGTCACGGATGTGGCCGAGAACTCCGCGACCGGTATGCAGGTCCGGGTGATCTACCGCCGGGACCGCTACCTGCGCGGCAGCGACCACATCTCGTTCCTCGAGCAGGGTTGGCCGGCCGGCCGGTTCACCGAGCCGCACGAGGACTTCGCCCACCAGCACCAGGACGTCCGGGTGGTGGACGGGCAGCAGTACGGCGACCTGCCGGAGTTCTGCGACTTCGGGTACATCACCCGGGTCGCCCGGGTGAACGGCGCCGCGCTCTGGTCACTGGCCCAGGCGCCCGGCACCCCGAAGGGCGCGGTCATCGTCACCACCGACCTCACCAACAACACCACGCTGCGCTGGCAGCGCGGCGACGAGCCGGACCTGGCCGGCTACGAGGTGCTCTGGCGGGAGACCACCGCCGCCGAGTGGCAGAAGGTGATTCCGGTCGGCGACGTCACCCGGGTGACCGTCGACCTGTCCAAGGACAACGTCTTCTTCGGCGTCCGCGCGGTGGGCCGCGACGGCCTGCGCAGTCCGGTGGCGTTCCCGCGGCCGGGCAGCTGACCGGCGCGGGCACCGGCGTCCGGGGAGGGCCGGCCGGCATCGGCCGGCCCTCCCCGGCTCAGCCCGCGGTGATCGCCCACCGCTCGTGGTCGCGCCACGCCCCGTCGATGAACAGGTAGTCGGGTGAGAATCCCTCCAGCCGGAAGCCGAGCTTGCGGGCCACCCGCCGGGACGGCTCGTTGCCCGGCTGGATGTTCGCCTCCAGCCGGTGCAGGCCGAGCGCGCTGAACGCGTGCTCGATCACCAGCCGGATGCCAGCCGTGGCGTGCCCCGTCCCGCTGTACGGCAGGAACGCCGCGTAGCCCAGGTAACCGCCGCGCAGCGCGCCCAGCACGATCCCGCTGATGTTCACGTAGCCGGCGATGGCGCCGCTGGCCCGATCGCAGATCAGGTAGCCCGCGCCGTCCCGCCGACGGATCTTGCTGAGGTAGGCCGCGTACTGCTCCGGGCTGTCCGGGGCGGCAAGCCACGGATGATGCAGCTCGCGGCTGCGGTGGGCGGCGGCGAGGAACTCCGCCTCGTCGGCCGGTCGGGGTCGGCGGATGGCGGCGGGCCCGCCGGTGCGCAGGTATCTCACGGCGGACAACTTTCACGGCCCGGCGTGGGATTTGTCCAGCCGGTTCCGCCGCCGGACACCCGCGACGGGGCCGCCTAGAGCGGGCCGGGGTGCGGCTGGTCGAGCGGCATGGGCACCTGGAGGAAGGTGGTGCCGCGCAGGTCCAGCCGAGCCCAGTCAGGCGAGCGGACCAGCCGCAGCATGACCTCCGCGCAGTTCGGGCAGCGCCCCACATAGCCGGGTGCGTGCGAGTAGACGCGGATCGCGGCCATCGGTCCGACGGCCCCGCAGTGCTCGCACTGGCCGGTGGCCGTGCTGAGGTCGACGGCGAACAGCTCCCGCAGCGGGCCGTCGAGCATGTTGCCGTCCAGGTAGGACATCTCCGTCATGGGGTCTCCTCGGCGGTCAGCCGGTGGGGCCGAACCGTTCGGTCTTCACCCGGCGGGGCTGGTGTCCCAGCCCGACGAGCAGGTCGGCCACCGTCTCCACGAAGCCGGTCGGGCCGCAGACATAGTTGACCGGCTCCAGGTCGGCCGGCCAGCCGTGGCTGTTGACGTCGGCCAACCCGATCCGGTGCGGCTCCCCCCGCCAGCCCTCCGGCGCCTGGCGGGTGTAGAGGTACGCCACGTCCAGGCCGAGGTCGTCGCGGCCCCGCCGGCGCAGCTCGTCGGCGTAGATCACGTCGTCCGGGGTGCGTACCGAGTAGAGCAGTCGGAACGGGGTGCGGCTGCCGGCCGCCCGGCGGGCCCGGAGCATCGCCATCAGCGGCACGATGCCCGAGCCGCCACCGACCAGCAGGACGGGCGCGCTCTCCTGGGCGCGCCAGACGAACCAGCCGCCGACCGGCCCGCGTACCTCCACCGGGTCGCCCTCGGCGTAGGTGTCGATCAGGTACGGCGACACCTCGCCGTCGGGCACCCGCTGGACGGTCACCTCGATCCGCGGCCCGCCCGGGCCGTCGACCACCGGCCCGGCCAGCGAGTACGACCGGGCGGTCTGGTAGCCGTCCGGTGCGGTCAGCCGGATGTCGAGGTGCTGCCCGGGCAGGTGCCCCGGCCAGTCGGACAACTCCAGCACCAGGGTCTGCGCCGTGGCGGTCTCCACCCGGCGCTCCACCAGCCGGGCGACCCGCCAGGTCAGCGGAGCCCGAGCCGGGACACTCACCGCGACGCCCTCAGTCACCCTGGTACCGCTGTTCGCGCCACGGGTCGCCGTAGTCGTGGTAGCCGGCGGTCTCCCAGAACCCGGGCCGGTCCGAGGTCAAAAGCCGGATGCCGCGCACCCACTTGGCGGATTTCCAGAAGTAGAGGTGCGGCACCAGCAGCCGGGCCGGGCCGCCGTGCTCGGCCGGGAGGTCGGCGCCGTCGAAGGTGTGCGCCACCCAGGCCCGTCCGCCGCGCAGGTCGTCCAGCGGCAGGTTGGTGCTGTAGCCGCCGTAGGAGTGCGCGAGCGCGTAGTGCGCGTCGGTCTCGATCCCTTCCAGCAGGGTGTCCAGCGAGACGCCCCGCCAGTTGGTGCCGAGCTTGGACCAGCGGGTGACGCAGTGGATGTCGACGTGCGGCGTCTCCTGGGGCAACGACATCAGCTCCGACCAGGACCAGCTGTACTCGGCGCCGGTCTCCGTGCTGATGACGAACTCCCAGGTGTCCAGCGGCACCTTCGGCGTCGGGCCGGCGGAGAGCACCGGGAAGTCCTGGGTCAGGTACTGCCCCGGCGGCAGCGCCGGCTCCGACGAGCGGGGGCGGCCCTGGAAGCCTGGAGACACAATTCCCACTCGTCAGTCGTACCACCCGCGGAGGCCGGACGGGTCCGTTCGCCCGTACCGCCTGGTGTCTGGGCGTGGCGCGCGGCCGCCGGGTCGGACGGCGGCCGCGCCGGTGCGGCGTCACCGCCGCTCGGCGACCACCTCCGGCTCGGCCGGCTGCCGGTCACGGGTGGCGCGCAGGCTGGTCAGCGTGACGACCACCAGCACGCCGATGATGACGCCGAGCGACGCCAGCGTGGGGATCTCCGGCACGCCCTTCCAGATGCCGTGTGCCCAGTGCAGGCCCAGCTTCAGGCCGATGAACGCCAGGATGATCGCCAGGCCGTAGCTGAGGTGCACCAGCCGGCTGAGCGCGGCGTGCAGGACGAAGTAGAGCGCGCGCAGGCCGAGCAGGGCGAACGCGTTGGTGGCGAAGACCAGGTAGGGGTCCTCGGTGATGCCGTAGACGGCGGGCACCGAGTCGACCGCGAAGACCACGTCGGTGGCGAGCACGGCCACCACCACCAGGGCAAACGGGGTGAGCGTCCGGCGGCCGGCGTCCCGGATGGTCATCCGGGTGCCGTGGTAGTCGTCGGTGACCGGCATGAACCGGCGCAGCAGCCGCACCGAGCGCATCTTGTTGATGTCCACCTCCTGCTGGTGCCCGGAGAGGGCGTCGCGCAGCAGCTTCACCGCGGTGGCGATGAGGATGATCGCGAAGAGCAGGAAGGCGAAGTCCAGGGTCTCCAGGGCGGCGGCGCCGAGGGCGATGAAGACGGCGCGGAGCACGAGTGCGCCGGCGATGCCGTAGAGCAGGACCCGCTGGGCGAGCACCGCCGGGACCGCGAAGGCGGCCAGCAGGAGCATGAAGACGAAGAGGTTGTCGACCGAGAGCGATTTCTCGACCAGGTAGCCGGTCAGGTACTGCACGCCCAGCTCGGAGCCGTAGCGGTTCCAGACCCAGGCGCCGAAGGCCAGCGGCAGGGCGATGTAGAACGCCGACCAGCCGAGCGCCTCGCGGAGTGAGACCTCGTGCGGGCGGCGGGTGACCAGGAAATCCAGCACCAGCAGCACGATCACGCCGGCGATGGTCACCCCCCAGAGCATGGGGGTGCCGACCGTCGACAGCTCGGCGGCGGAAAGGTACGACAGCTCAGTCATGGAGCCTCCTCGAACACCGTGTCATGTTCGAGGTCTCCTTCACCCACCTTTGCGTGGGCAACCACCCGAGGCGTGCCGGGCACGCCGTACTGACCGGAATGGTTCGTGGGAAGTACTCCCCTCGTGGGCACAAGGTTAGGTCAGGCTCAGACGGTGCGCCAAGCGGGGCCACCCTACGCGTGTCGATGGTTGCCCAGGTCAACGGCTTCCGCGCTCCCGCCGTGCTCAGCCCCGGCGCAGCGTCGCGCCGGGAGCCATGGCCGGCTCGACCATGTCCCGGTAGTCGCGCGGGAGTTGGACCACCACGTCGTCGAACTCGCCGCCGGTGATCGCCTCGCGCAGCGTGGTGAGGACCGCGCGAATGGCGTCCCGGGCGGCCGGCTCGTCCACAGCGGCCCGCTCGCCGACCCGGGCGACGAACTCCGCGGCCCCGAACCGGTCCGCCGCCTCGGTGCCGGGCCCCGGCTTCAACACCACCTGCAACGGCTTCGGCAGCTGCGCGGCCAGGTCCAGCACCTCCCCGCCGGTCAGCCGCTCCGCCAGTGTCACCAGCGTGGCCCGGGTCAGGGTGACGGCCTGCTCCGACGAGGTTCGGGTCCGCTGGGCCACCTGGTCGACGAAGGTGTCGTAGTTCATCGCGTACTCCTCGGGCTGCGTCGGAGCCTGCGGGTACCCGCGGCGCGCCGGCGGAAACGGAGGCCGGATTTCCCCGCCGGCCGGGCGTGACCGGCCGGGGGGCGGGTAACCGCCGCCGGTCGTGACCGGATCGATGCCCCGAGGAGCCGACCCCATGGCGAGCTACGCCGACGTCCTGCAGTACCTGTCGAGCCTGGACTACCCGGCCGAGAAGGACGACGTGATCCGCGAGGCCGAACGCGAGGGCGCGCCGCCCGACGTGCTGCGCGCGCTGCGGGCGCTGCCGCCGGTGGACTACGCCAACGGCAACGAGGTGGCCCGCTCGGCCGGCATCGAGGCCGCCCCCGAGCTGAGCCCGTCGCAGCGCGCCGCGCAGGCCCGCGACCGGCACCCACGGGTCTCCCAGCACCTGCGCGGCATCTGACCCGGCCGTGCCCGGACCCGCGCCGGGGGACGACGACGGGCAGCGGGTGACGGCGGCAGGATCCCGGCCGGGCCCGCCGGACGGGCACACCCCGGCGATGGTCCAGATCGCGGTGGTGGCGCTGGTCGGGCTCGCCGTGGGGGGCGTATTCGGCGTCCTGGTGTCGCCGCCGCTCGCACCGCTGGTTGGTTGGGACGTGGCCGCGGTGACCTGGCTCGTCATCGTGTGGCGCAAGATCTGGCCGCTGGACGGCGTGCAGACCGCCCGGCTGGCCGCCCACGAGGACCCCAACCGGGCGATCCGCGACGTGGTGCTGCTCGGCGCCGGTACGGCCAGCCTGCTCGCGGTGCTGCTGGTGGTGGGCACCGCCGACACCACTCCGCCGGGCCTGCTCCGCGACCTGTACGGCGCCGCCGGCGTGCTCAGCGTGCTGCTCTCCTGGCTGGTGGTGCACACCGTGTTCGCCGCCCGGTACGCGCGGGTCTACTACACCGGGCCGGACGGCGGAGTGAACTTCCACCAGTCACTGCCACCGTGCTACGTGGACTTCGCCTACCTGGCGTTCACCGTCGGGGCCACCTTCCAGGTGTCCGACACCACCCTGACCAGCCCGGAGATGCGCCGGACCGTCCTGATGCACTCGATGCTGTCGTACCTGTTCGGGGCGTTCGTCATCGCGGTGACGGTGAACCTGCTGGCCGGCCTGGCCCGTTGACGCGGGCAGCCGAGTCGGGACCGCGGAGACAGGCGGGCGCCCCAGGCCGCGAACCGCGACCGGGGGCGCCACGCAGATACCTGTCCCTGGTGGTAGCCGCGGCCCGAACCGGGCCGCGACCACCAGGCCGGTAGTAACGCCCGAACCGGGCGGGCATGACTGCCTCGATCACCATACAGTGCGGCATCATCCGAACGGCTGATTTTTGGCGAACTGTGGGCCAGGGCACTGTCGCCGGATCAGCGCATCACCTCGGCATACCGCTGTTCCAGGTCCACCCGGGCGAGCGCGCCCACCAGCCAGGCGAGCCGTTCGGACTCGCCACTGCCGGCGAGCCCGGCCAGGTCGTTCGCGGACCGTCCAAGCCCGAGTCGGCGCGCCGCGACCAGCGCCCGCCGGTCGGCGACCGGGGCCACCTCCCGCCAGAGCGCCTGCGCCTCGCGCAGGAACAGCTCGACCACCTGCCCGTCCACTCCGGGCAGCTCACTGAGCAACTCCCGCTCCTGGCGCGGGTCGTAGTGCGCCTTCGCCCGCAACCGTCGCAGGTCACCCCGGTAGCGGTCGACCACGACGCGGGCCAGGTCGCCGAGCACGTCGGCGAGCGCGTCGACGTCACCGCGCTGCCCGGCTCTGCGCAGCACGTCTACCCGGGACTCGTGCAGCGAACGGGCCAGCCGCGCGGCACTGTCCCACCCCTCGTCGCGCAGCGCCCGCGCGCTCTCCACCGCACGCCGGAAATCGCCCCGTCGGGCCAGCAGGACCGACAGGTAGAGCACTTGGAAGAGGCTCGCCGGGTTGTTGGTGACCTGGAAGCCGTACTGCTCGGCGAAGCCACGGCTGCTACCGGCAAGCCGGCGTACCAGACGCTTCTTGTCCTCGATGCTGGAGATCGCACTGGTCGGCATGCCGGCGACTACCCGCGCCACCGCCGGTCACACGCCGGGCGGTCAGCCTTGGTCAGCCGCCGGGCGCTCCGCCTGTCCGGGTCGCCCGCCGGGTGGTCAGCTTCGGACGCCGCCGGGCGGTCAGCTTCGGATGTCGCCGCCGCGGTCGCGGGCCTTGAGCCGGGTGGTGGGCAGCGCCGGGGCGGGCAGCGGCGGCGCGGGATCGTCGGCGACCACGCCGAAGCGCCGCCCGGCCATCCAGTCCTCGCGTGCGGTGGCCACCTCCTCGTGCGAGCGACCCACGAAGTTCCACCACATCACCAGCGGCTCCTCGAAGGGCGCACCGCCGAGCAGCATCAGCCGGCTGCCCGGCTCGCCACGCAGGGTGAACCGGTTCCGCCCGATGCCGAGGTAGAGCAGCGCGCCCGGCGCGAAAGGCACCCCGTCGACCTCCGCCGAGCCGGACATGGCCAGCAGCGCGTACTCGAAGTCGGGGCGCAGCGGCAGGTCGACCGGCGCCGGCCCGGTCAGCTCGAGCTGCGCGCCGACCAGCGGGGTGTGCACCACCGCCGGGGACCGCTCGCCGGCGATCTCGCCGACCAGGAGCGTGACGTCCAGCCCGCCGTCGTGCCAGCGGGGCAGGTCCGCGTGGTGGGCGAAGTCGGCGCTACCGGCCCGCGCCGGGTCCGGCAGGGCCACCCAGAGCTGAACCCCGTGCATCACCGGCGGGTGCACGTCGGGCGACCGCTCCGAGTGGGCGATGCCCTGGCCCGAGGTCATCACGTTCAGCTGGCCCGGCCGGATCGGCTGGACGCTGCCCAGGCTGTCGCGGTGCAGGATCTCCCCGTCCAGCAGCCAGGTCACCGTCTGCAGGCCGGTGTGCGGGTGCGGCGGCACCTCCATGCCGGGGCGCTCCGCCACGTCGTCCGGCCCGAAGTGGTCGACGAAACACCAGGCGCCGACCATCCGGCGCTGCCGCTGCGGCAGCAGCCGCCGCACCGTCGTGTACCGCCCCAGCGGCACGTCGTGGCCGGGCAGCAGCACGCTGCCGGGGTCGACGGCGGCCACGCCAGGCGGTCGGGTCTGCGCCGGCATTGCTTCGGTACGTTCCACCGCCCGACTGTACTGCGGGCCCGATCGGCGGCGGCGGCCCTTCCCCGCCTCCGTCCCCTGGTCAGTAGCGGTCCCCGGTGCGGCGGGGCGGATGGCGCCCACTCCCCCAGCCCGCCGCAAACTCTGCGCGGCACGGTGCCAGGCCCCGCACCGTCTGCCCACGCACTTTGCGGATCTTGGACAGTTTCCGTTGGCTGCTAACGGAAACTGTCCAAGATTCGGTGGCGGCACCATGCTCGGGCGGCCGCGCGTCGGTCTGCCGGCGGTGATTGGCCGACCGGGTGCCAGCCTTTGGTCTGCCCGGAACGTCGCAGGCCGACACCGGGGCGACGGGGACGCCAGCCAGCACCGTGCAGACGCTGCGTCGGCCGGTACCTGGTGGGACGCGCCCGTCGCTCCCTCGGATACGCCACTGGCCGGCACCCGCGGGCATCGGTGCGGACGCGCAGTTGGCCAGGAGCTGTGCGCCGACCTTCGCAACGCGCGCTGGCGCCGGCACCCGCATCGGGGTGCCAGTCGAAGTGGTCGAGATACGCCGCTGGCCGGCACCCGTGTCAGGGTGCCGGCCAGCGGTCAGATGATGCGGTGTGCTTGTCAGCTGTTCCAGTGCTGGGCGACGAGGTCGGCGGCCTGCTGCTCCCACTGGGCGTAGGCGTCCGGGTAGGCCGACACCTGCACCGTCTGCGCGGCGTCGGTCAGCGGCATGTCCTGCCACCCGTCGACCTGCTTGAGACCCTTCTGGAACGCCATCGTCGAGTAGACGGGGTCGGTGATCTGCTCCGGGGTGCCCCAACCACTGGAGGGGCGCTGCTGGAACAGGCCCAGCGAGTCGTGGTCATTCATGTCGCCGAGGTGGCCGAGGTTCTCCAGCTTCGACTCCTGCAGGCTGGTGGCGATCGAGATGACCGCGGCCCGCTCGTCCAGACCCGACTTCTTCGTCGCCGCGATGATCGCCTTGACGTTGGTGGTCTGCTCGTCGTTCAGGTCGATACGCGACTGGGTGCCCTGGGTGCCGTGCGGGATCAGCTTGGCGGTGTCCACACCCGGCTTGTCGACCTGCACCACCGCTACGGCGGTGGGCTTGGCGTCCACGACCGGCGCGGCGGCGTGGGCGGCCACGGGGCCGGCGAAGATCCCACCGGCGAAAGCCAGACCAGCAACACTCAGAACGCTCTTACGCATGATCGTGTTCATCGGGAAGCTCCAATTCGGGGGTAGACACCCACACCACCGACGGGGGTCGGCATACGTGCGCGGGTGTGCGGCACCTCGACAAGGCGCTCTTGAATCAAGGGGGAAAGTCTTCCGGCCGGGCCACACCTCAGGGGCTCATCGACCAGGGGGATCCGACGCGGGGGGCTTACGGCGTCGGGTCCAGGTGTAACGACCGGCGGCCCACCATCATTCCGGGGGCGGCTCGTCGGCCGGGTCCATGTGTAACGGCCAGGGGGCGGCCGTCATTCCGGGTTGGCTCGTCGGCCGGGTCCATGTGTAACGACCGGCGGCCCGCCGTCATTCCTGGGGGCCGGGCCACCGTCAGCGACCGGATGAACCGGCCGGCCGAACGGGCTGCTACCTCGGCCGTCGGGGGTATTCAACGACGCCCGGGCGCCCACCATTCCGGCCCCGGGATGCCCCCGGTCACACCCCAAACCACCCACACCCACCCAGCCGACCGGCATCCGCGCACCCACACGGACGGACCCGACCGGACAATCACCCCAAACGCGCCCGGCAATCCTGCTCGGCCACGCCTCCCTCAACACCACCGCCCCGTGACGAGCACGATCCGGGAGACCGGGGCACTGCCTGCCACCCCGCCAGTCGGACAACCGGCGCACCAGCGACCGGCCGCCCACGACGACGGAAAGTCGCCAACGACCGAGTGATCGACTCGAGGTCCGTGAAGTTGGGGCGTCGGAGCCGAGGGACACCCCGACTTCACAGAAGCCGAGTCGACCAACCCGACAACCGCCTGATCCACCCCCAGATCGCCGACATGGCGGTATCCGTGTGGGAGGGACACCGCCATGTCGGCGAAACGGTGTGGATCAAGCTTGCGGGAACGGCCCGTGCAACACCCCAACGACCGACTCCCGCCAGCCCAACGACCGACTCCGCCACCCCAACGACCACTCCGTTAGCCAACGACCGACTCCGGCAACCCGACGACCGGCGGCGTGGTGGCCGACGGCTAGCGGTGTGCGAGGCCCCCAAAAAGGCCGTGAGCGCCTGACGGGAGCCGCAGGCGAGGGGGATCGACTCGGGATCGCTGAAGTCGGGGTGACCAGCAAACCGGACAACCCGACATCACAGAACCGGAGTCGATCAAAGCGGCCAGTCGCCCCTCCAGGTCGCCGACATGGCGGTATCCGCCCGGGTGGGACACCGCCATGTCGGCGGAACGGAGTGGACCAAGCTCACGCGAGATCAGTCGGCACATCCGAGGGCTCGGTGGCCCGGGCGGGAGAAAAGCGGGTCGCTCGGGTCAGGTCGGATCGGGAGTGGCCGCGATCCGGCCGAGGACCTTGGTGGCACATCGGTCGAGGACGGTCCGCGCGTCCAGGCCGAGGCTCTCGATGGCGACGAGGGCGGTGAAGGCGACGTCGGCCAGTTCGGCGGCCACGTCCTCCCGGGTGTGCGTCACGCCCTTGCGCGGGTTCTGCCCCAGCAGGCCGATCCAGGCGCCCGCGACCTCCCCCGCTTCCTCGGTGAGCTTGAGGATGCGGCAGGTGAGTTCCTGCTGCCCGGATCCGTTGGCCGCGTCCAGCCAGGCACGGGAGGTACGCGCCGCGACCCAGACCGGATCGAGGCCGGAGGCCGGATCGCCCGGTGACAGCGAAGTGGAGTCGTTCACGCCGCCCAGTGAACCGGACGACACCGGTGACCCGCACTCGGGGACGGCTCGGCCGGTGGGCGGAAGGTCAGCCGAATGGGCTGACCGGGAGGTCAGCGCAGCCATTGACAGTGCTCGACGCCGGCCCTAGGTTCAGGGCGCTACCGGCCGGTAGGCATCCGTCCCGCCTGGTCGCCCCGGTGGGCGACACCCGTCCGAGGGGGAGCACGATGCTGTCCTCGTCCGCCCGCAGCCTCCGCCGTCTGATCGCCGCCGCCTCGACCCTGGCCCTCGTGGTCGGGCTGGCCGGCGCCGCGCCGGCCACCGCCGCCGACCGCGGCTCCGGCGACACGCAGCCGCTGCCCGGCTACACCATCGAGAATCCGCCCCTGGCGCCGCTGGTGGTGGGTGGCAAGCCCACCGTGGTACGTCAGGGGGTGCACCGCCACGCCGGCTACATCATCGAGGTCCCGGCCCGGTGGAACGGTGACCTGGTGATGTGGGCGCACGGCTACCGGGGCCAGGAGAATGTCCTCACCACCGAGCCGCCCGGCTTCGGCCTGCGGCAGCGCCTGCTGGAGCAGGGGTACGCGTGGGCGTCGTCGTCGTACGACCGCAACGGCTTCAACATCCGCTCGGGCGTGCTCAGCACGAAGGACCTGGCCGACCACTTCGCCCGGACGGTCAAGCGTCCACACCGGACGTACCTGACCGGGGTGTCGATGGGCGGGTACGTCACCGCCCGCTCGTTAGAGCAGTACCCCGGCTACTACGACGGGGCGTTGCCGATGTGCGGCGTGCTGGGCGACCAGACGTTGCTGGACTTCTTCCTCGACTACAACCTGGTCGCCCAGGCGCTCGCCGGGGTGCCCGCCTATCCGACGCCGGCGGACTACCTGACCAACGCGGTGCCGCGGATCCAGGCGGCCCTGGGCCTGGCCGGGCTCACCCCGACCGGCCCGGACACCACCAACGGGCGGGGGAAGCAGTTGCGGGACATCACCGTCAACCGCTCCGGCGGTCCGCGTCCGGGCGCGACGGCGGCCTTCGCGGTCTGGAAGGACTTCCTCTTCTCGATCAGCGTCACCAGCGGTGGCGACTCCCCCGCCGAACGTCCGGGCCAGCTCTCCACCAACCTGTTCACCCGCTACGCGCCGAACAGCCCGGTCGACGTGAACGCCACCGTGCGGCGGGTCGCGCCCGAGAACCTGCGCCAGCGGTTGTTGCCGACGCTCACCGAGGTGCCGCGGATCGCGGGCCGGCCGACCGCGCCGGTGCTCAGCCTGCACGGCCTCGGCGACCTGTTCGTACCGTTCTCGATGGAGCAGACGTACGCCGCGGACGTGGCGCGGCACGGCCGGAGCCGGCTGCTCGTGCAGCGGGCGATCCGGTCGACGCAGCACTGTGAGTTCACCCCGGTCGAAGCCGGCGCCGCCTGGGACGATCTGGTCTCCTGGGTCCGTACCGGCAAGCGGCCGGCCGGCGACACGGTGAGCGATCGGGCGGCGGTCGCCGCCGCGGACTACGGCTGCCGGTTCAGCGACCGGGCCGCGTACGCGGCGGGCGTCGGCACCCGCCGGCTCTACCCCGCCTGCTGACGCCGGAGCGTGGACTGTGCCGCCGGGCGAGCGCGATGGACGTTCGCCAGCGGCGGGTGACGCAAAGCGGCTGGCGCCCGCCGGAGTGAACTCCGACGGGCGCCAGCCATGGTTGTCCGGGCCCTACCCGGAACGGTGCCGCGTCAGCGCGCGGAACCCATTCCGAACCGGCTACGGCTGCGCCAGGCCAGGGTCAGGAGCAGCAGTACCGCGCCCGCGCCGACCATGCCGCCGCCGAGCTTCATCGGCGTGCCCAGGCTGTCGCCCGTGACGGGCAGCGGAGGCTGCGGCCGGCCCAGCACACGCAGTTCGGTGCTGGCCGTCCGGTCGGACTCCCGACCGGTCGCGGTGAAGGTCAGCAGACCTGTCACGTGCGGCTTGTAGCTCCTGCGGAACTCGCCGGCCGCGTTGGTACGCGCCGTGAAGCTCAGCGGCGCGCTCGCCTGGTAGGCCACCGGCGCCATCGCGACGGTGCTGCCGTCACTGCGGCGCGGCTGGTTCGCCGCCGGAGCCGCCAGCGGGGTCACCGAGACCACGATGTCGACGGTCTCGTTCGGCCCGAAGCCCCGGCCGGTGAGGATGACGGTCTCGCCGAGGTTGATGGTCGGCCGATTCACGGTGAGTGACGCGGCCGCGGGCGGGTACGGCGGTGGCTGTGGCGTGTCCGTGACTGTTGGCGCCGGCTGCGGCTGGGCCGCCCCCGCTGCGGTCGGCACGGCCACCACGGCCAGACCGACCGTGAGCGCCATGATGATGCGGGATAGCCGCATGATTGGTTCCCTCCTACTGGTCACAGCTTGGTGCGGTATCTACTTGGGTGGTCCATGGGGTGGCCGTGGGGGTTAGCCACAGCTCGGCCTTGCCTGTGCCGGTCTTCTTTCCGGTCAGGACGGTTACCTCCAGCTCCCGGCTGGCACCGGGGCCGACCTCGACGTTCGCCGTGGCGACCTGGCGGCCCCGTTCGGTGCCGCTGCCCAGTGCCGTCTCGGCCCCGTCGAGCCGGGCGTCGACAACCGCCCCTCCCGCCGGACTGAAGACCGACACCAGCGTGCGGACCGTGTACGGGTCACCCGCCAGGCCGAGGCCGAGGATCGACTTGCTGAGGCCGGACTTCGGCGCCGTCGAGCGCAGGGTGACCCGCAGCCGGAGTTCACGGCGACCGTCGGACCGGCATTCGCCGACCGACAGCGTCGCCGCCGGACGCAGGTAGTAGCCGAGCTTCGCGCCGCTGCCGTCGTTGAGGAACACGCCGACCGTCGGCACGGTGTCCCGTTCCGGAAGCGTCCCGGCCATCCGGCTGTCGCCGAGCGTCCGCTGTTCCTCCGGGTGGGCACTCCAGAACAATATCCGGCGTTCGGTGACAGCACGGTCAAATGCGGACAACAACACCCTTGGGTTGACATTCTTCTTAAAGAAGGTGTCGAAGACCGCCGCCGCCGAGGCGGCGAAGTACTCGTCCTGCTGCTTGTTGCCGAGCCGTTGGTAGGTCTCGTTGAGCAGGGTCCGCACCGCGGTGTCGCTGGCGAGGGGCACCGCGCCGGGCACCAGCACCGGACCGGTGGCCTTGAGCAGGTAGGAGAGCACCACCGGATCTACGGCCAGCACGCCGTCGACCTTCGTCCCGGTCTTGCGGCGGAACATCTCCCGGTAGAGGGCGGCCGCCGTCGGGAAGTGCGGGGTGAGGTTGACATCGGCCGGGTAGATGCCCGGCAGGTCGGTCCAGAGCCGGCGCACCTCCTTGGTCAGCGGCAGCGGTGGGGTGAACTGGCCGAGCGAGGCTGTGCTGTCCTGGCGCCCCATCCGCACCCGGCCGCCCTCGGCCTCGATCACCGCGTATGCGCCGAACATGCCGCCGGTGGCGCGCAGCTCGGCGAGGTTCTGCGAGACCAGCAGGTATCGGCGGGCCCCGTTGGCGCCGAGCAGCGCCGGCAGCAGTCGCGCGCCCTGGTCGGCCGCCGAGGTCAGGCCGGCCAGCCGGTCGATCTCCCCGCGCAGGTCGGTGAGGGCCTGGCGGACCTGGCTGACCAGGCCGTCGCCGGAGACCGCGGCCAGGTCGCGCCGGGTCTGCTGGACGGCCTCGTTCGCGGTGGACAACTCGGCGGAGACGCTGCGGAGCCGGCCCACGTCGAGCTGCCCCTCGGTCGGCACCAGGCTGGTCAGGTCGGCTCGGAGCAGCGTCGGAAAGGCCTGTCGCGCCAGGTCGTCGACGGCCACCGCGATCTGCCGCACCGCGCCGAGGTTGTCCCCCGCCAGCGGCGCACGGCGGCCGATCCACCACCCCGGATCATCGGTGGCGCCGCGCGCGGCACCGGCCTGGTCCTGCAACGCCGCGAGGGTGCGCTGGGCCCGTTCGGTGTCCCCACCCACCACCTGCGCGCTGAGTTCCCGGGCCAGGCCGGCGGCGTTCAACAGGTGGGCCCGGGCCTGCCAGCCACGGAACCCCACCCAACCGCCGGTCACCAGCAGCAGGGAGCCGACCACCAGGCCCGCGAGCAGGACGCGTCGCAGGCGGGCACGCCTGCGACGGCGGGACCGGCTCCGCCGACGATGGGATCGTACGCTCTCCGTCACTCCACACTCCCCGTTCCTGGAACCGGACAGAAGGCCCCATACCTTCGATGTTCTTAACAGCTGAGGCGCGATAACGTGACGTTATGGCGGATCTCGCCAGTTATGCGAGGTTTGTTCGCGCCGCTCAGTGGCGGGAAACGTGGGCCGCTGCGGCGTCGCGGAGCATCCGCTCGATGCGGTCCACGCCCGCCGGCAGCGACATCTCCCGCAGGTACGCCTCCCGCCCGCGACGGCCCATGTCCGTCCGGGCCGGCGGCGGAATGGTGGCGGCGAGCCAGAAGCGGTCGGCGAGGCTGGCCCAGTCCTCGGGTGGGCAGGAGAGCCCGGCCCGGGCCCGCTCCACCAGCTCGGCGGTGTCGCCGCCGGCGGAGGCGACCACCGGTGCCGCGCAGGAGAGCGCCGCCTGCAACTTGCCGGGTACGGTCCCGTTCAACTCGGGCAGGTCGCGCTGCATCACCAGCTGGTAGTCGGCGGCGGCGTAGAGATCCGGCATGTCCACCGGCGAGCGCCGCTCGACGAACCGGACGTTGTCGGCGCGAAGTTCGGCGGCGAGCCCCCGCACCCGCCGCTCGTCCGCGCCCGAACCCACCAGGACCAGATCCAGGGTGCGGTCGAGGGCAGCCGCCGCCCGCACCGCGGTCTCCAGCCCCTGCCGGGCACCGATCGTCCCGGCGTGCATCACCACGCAGCGGCCGTCCCGCCGGACCAGCTGACGCGCCGCCGGGCTCGGTCGTGCCGGTTGGAAGATCCGCTCGTCGGTCCAGTTGAGCACCACCGAGACCCGGGCCGGGTCGGCTCCCCCGGTCACCACCAGCTCCCGCATCGACGGCGCGACGACGGCTATCCGGTCCGCGGCCCGGTAGGCCCGCGCCGTCGCGGCACCGATCCGGGCGGCCCACCGCGCGTCGCCACCGGCGGCCTCCTGCGGCCAGACGTCCTGCACGTGCAGGACGGTGGGCACCCGCCCGAGCAGCCGCAGTACGCCGGCGGCGGCGAAGCTCGTGGCCGGCAGCTGAAAGACGTAGAGGGCGTCGATGCCGGCGAGGAACCGCCGGGCGACCAGCGTGGCGCTGCCGGCGAAGGAGAGGTAGCTGGCCATCCGCGTGCCGGTGGACCCGTCGCCGCCGGAGTACCGGGGTACCCGCCGGACGGTCAGCCGCTCGCTGCGCGTCTCGTGCCGCCACCGCTGCCGCCAACCCGGGTAGACCTGCCCGCCCGGGTAGTCCGGGAAGCCGGTGAGCACCCGGACCTCGTGCCCGCGCGCGGCCAGCTCCTCGGCGAGGCTGCCCGGAATGAAGGCCGGCTCCGGCGGAAAGTGGTACGACAGGATTCCGATCCTCATCCGGTCACCGCCGGGCGGATCGCCGGCACCGGCGCGGCAGCGCGGCGTTCGGAGACCGGGCCCGCGTACGATGCGGGCAACCCCTCCGCGTCCGGCCGCGACCGCCGGCGCTCCGCCGTCGCGGCGAGCCTGCCCGCGACCGCACCGACGAGAGGGGTCCCGATGACCGACCGGGTGCTGTTCGTCTGCCACGCCAACCTGTGCCGCTCGCCGATGGCCGAGTTCCTGGCCCGGCGGCTGCTGGCGGGAAGGCCGGTGACGGTGGCCAGCGCGGGCACCGACGCGCTCGAAGGGCTGCCGATGCACCCGTACGCCGCGGATGTCGCGGCGGAGACCGGTGCGGACCCGACGGACTTCCGCAGCCGCCGGCTCGCGGCCGATCTGCTGGCCGGCGCCACGCTGGTGCTGACCGCGACCCGGCGCCAGCGATCGGTGTGCACCTCGCTGGCGCCGGCCGCGCTGCACCGGACCTTCACCCTGCGCCAGTTCGGCCGGCTGGCGGCCGCGGCGGAGCCGCCGGAGGAGATCGCCGGCGACCCGCTGCGGGCCGCGGTCGAGGCCGCCGCCCGGGCCCGGGGGCGGCTGCAACCCGCCGCCCCCGGCATGGACGACCTGCGGGACCCGATCGGCGGCACGGCCGCCGACTTCCGAAGCTGCGCCGAGGAGATCGAACGGTCGATGCGACCCCTCGCGGCGCTCATCGGGGCAGCCGGGTGAGTTCCTGCGTACGGTCGCTGACGCCGTTCACCCCGGTGCCCTCGGCGTGCCGGGGCGTGGCGGCCCGGTCGGTCGGCACCGAGGGCGTCTCCGCCGCCGCGACCACCCGGTAGGCCTCGTACTGGTACGCCTCGGCCTTGGGCATCTTGGCCATGTTGAGCACGCAGCCGAGCAGCCGCACCGAGACCGAGTGCAGCGCGCGGGCGGCGGCGGCCACCTGGGTCCGCGAGGTCCGCCCCTGCTGGCTGACCAGCAGCGCGCCGTCGGCCTGGACCGCCACCACCACGCCGTCGGTCACCGCGAGCAGCGGCGCGGTGTCGATGATCACGATGTCCGCGGACTCGCGCAGGGCCAGCAGCAGGTCCGCCATCGCCTTGGAGCCGAGCAGCTCGCTCGGGTTCGGCGGGGCCGAGCCGCTTGGCAGCACGAGCAGGGACTTGTCCCCCCAGCGCTGCACCACGTCGCCGACCTGGACGTCGCCCACCAGCACGTCGGTGAGACCGACGCCCGCGTCGATGCCCAGATAGTCGTCGACCTTGGGACGGCGCAGGTCGGCGTCGACCAGCAGCACCCGCCAGCCCGCCTCGGCGAGCGCGATGGCCAGGTTGCAGGAGAGCGTGGTCTTCCCCTCCCCCTGCAGGGCGCTGGTGACCGCGATGACCCGGGCCGGCTCGTGCACGTCGACGAAGCGCAGGTTGGTGCGCAGCTTGCGGACCGCCTCGGCGCGCGAGGAGGTGGCCGCGTCGCCGACGATCAGCGGCGCCGAGCGGGCGCTGCCCTCGAACGGGATCTCGCCGAGCAGTGGGCTACCGGTGGCCCGCTGCAGGCCCGCCGCGTCGCGCAGCCGCACGTCGGCCACGCCGCGCAGGATCGCCAACGCGACGCCGAGGAGCAGGCCGATCAGCCCGCCGAGCGTCAGGTTGCGCACCGGTTGGGGCGAGACCGGGCTGGAACTGACCCGGGGCCCGCTAACCACCTCGATCTTGATCGGCGCCTTGCCCTCCGGCGGGGTCTCGACCCGCTGTACGAGTTCGACGAACTTGGCCGAGAGGGTCTCGGTGACCTTCAGCGCCCGGGTCTGGTCCGTGTCGGTCACCGACGCGCGCAGCAGGACGGTGCCCGCCTCGGTCGAGGTGCTGACCCGGCGCTGTACCTCGTCGGCGGTCAGGCCGACCGGGTTCTCGGCCACCACGCTCTGCGCCAGCCGGTCGCTGGTGAGCAGGTCGGCGTACGACTTGACGCGCTGCTGGAGGAAGAGGCCGCCCTGGTAGGCGTCCGAGACACCCTGGTTCGGTGTGGTGACGAAGAAGGTCACCGAGGCGACGTACCGGGGTTGAGCCCGGACGGTGAGGAACGCGCTGACACCCAGGGCCACCATGACGGTGACCAGCACGACCCACCAGTGCCGGCGTACGTGGCGAAGTTGGCGAAGCAGGTCCATCAGGCGCGCCTCCGTGCCAGGCCGGTAACGCCAAAGAACTTCACGAAAACCCCCAAGGTCGTCTTTAACTCGTGAAACTATTAAAGCGGCTCATGCGACTTATGTCCGGAGTTATGCGTTTTTGGGGACAAGAGGTGTGCCCGAAATACCAACCCGGCAAAGAGCCATTCGGCATCGGCGTACCGGCGGGAAAAGTACGACCGGTCCACTCCCTCGCCCGCTCGGCCGCGCGGTCGCCCGACCAACCCCGGGCAGATAGGGTCGGTGACGGTGTGCCGGGAAGTCTGGTCGGCGATCGATCCGTGCCGTCCCGAGACTCCCGAGGTGGACCCCGCGCATGACCGACCGCGCCCCCCGCACCGACCCGTCCCGCTCCGGCGGCCGCTTCTTCTCGCGTACGTCCTGGCCGGAGGCCCGGTTCGTGGCCGACATGCTGCGCACCGAGACGGCCGGTGGAGCCCTGCTCGTGCTCGGCGCCGTGGTCGCGCTGATCTGGGCGAACTCCCCGTGGACCCAGTCCTACGCCGGGCTGCGCGAATTCGTGCCGTGGCCGGGCGGCGCCCGCTGGCATCTCGACCTGGATCTGGCGAGCTGGGCCGGCGACGGGCTGCTGGCCATCTTCTTCTTCGTGGTCGGTTTGGAGCTCAAGCGCGAATTCGTCGCCGGTGAACTGCGGGACCCACGCCGGGCGGCGCTACCCGTGGTGGCGGCGCTCGGCGGCATGCTGGCGCCGGCGCTCATCTTCGTCGCGGTCACCGCGAGCACCGGCGGCGCGGGACTGCGGGGGTGGGCGATCCCCACCGCGACCGACATCGCGTTCGCCCTGGCCGTGCTCGCGCTGATCAGCTCCCACCTGCCGCACGGGCTGCGGGCCTTCCTGCTCACCCTCGCGGTGGTCGACGACCTGTTCGCGATCATCATCATCGCGGTCTTCTACACCGCGCACCTCAGCCTGCTGCCGCTGCTCGCGGCGATCGTGCCGCTCGGGCTCTTCGCGCTGCTGGTGCAGCGGCGCCGCACCTGGTGGTGGGCGCTGCTGCCGCTCGCCGCCGCCACCTGGGCGCTGGTGCACGCCTCCGGCGTGCACGCCACCGTGGCCGGGGTGTTGCTCGGCTTCGCCGTGCCGGTGCTGGGCGGCCGGCGCGGCGGCGCCGGGTTGGCCGAACGGCTGGAACACCGGTGGCGACCCGTCTCGGCCGGCGTGGCGGTGCCGATCTTCGCGTTCTTCGCCGCCGGCGTGGCGCTGCGCGAGGCGGACCTCGGCGCGGTGCTGACGGACCCGGTGGTGATCGGCGTGGTCGCCGGGCTGGTGCTCGGCAAGAGCATCGGGATCTTCTCCTCGACGTTCCTGCTGGCCCGGTTCACCCGGGCCGAGCTGGACGAGGACATCACCTGGTCCGACCTGCTCGGCCTGGCCCTGCTGGCCGGGGTCGGGTTCACCGTCTCCCTGCTGATCGGCGAGCTGGCGTTCGGCGCGGGTACCGCGGCCGACGAGCGGGTGAAGGTGGCCGTGCTCGCCGGCTCGCTGATCTCCGCCGCGCTGGCCACCGTCGTGCTGACCCGGCGCAACGCGGTCTATCGCCGGCTCGCCGAGAAGGAACGCGCCGACGCCGACGGCGACGGCGTGCCGGACGTGTACCAGCGGCCGACGTGACCGACCCGGCCCGGGAAGGGATCAACCGTCGACGGTCAGTCCCGGCGATCCTCCGGCGGCTCCTCGCCGGTCTCCTCGACGACCGCCTCGCTGGCCGGCTCCATGAGATCGTCGCCCGGCACCGCCACCTCCTCGGCCCGGTCCTGCTCGTCGACCCGACCGCCCGGCGGCGGCTCCGGCGCGGTGCCGGCGCCGGCGAAGCCGTACTCGTTGGGCTCGTCATGCCTGCTCATGTGGTCATCCTCCCGGTTTCTCCCGCTTCACCACCTACCGCCAACGGTAGGTGGTGATCGTCTTGCCCGCAGCGCGGCCGAGATTGTCGCCGCGGCCACGGCCGCCAGGCGGCGAGCGACGCCCAGAGCAGTTGGCGCAGCACCACGATCGCCGCCGCCGCGCCGAGATCCGGCCAGCCCCGGGCGGCCGCGAGCCGCAGCAGACCGGCGGCGGTCAGCAGGTCCAGCAGCACCCGTACGGCGGTGCGCGCCCGACGGGTGGCGAGCAGCACGGCCACCCCGGTGACCAGGGCCAGCGCGGTGACCGTGGTGATCAGGACTCCGATCATCCCGACCGCTCCGGCTCACTGACCTGCCGTTGCTCCTGCCGGATCTCCCGGCCCAGGAAGTAGTTCAGTGCGGTCCGGATGGTGGCGATCGCGGCCAGTTGGCCGATCTGGTCGAACGTCGGGGACACCGCGGTGCGCAGGATGTCCGCCGCGAGTTGGAACTCCAGGCCCAGGGTGAGGAACCGGCCGAGGGTGAGCCGGATCGGGGTGAAGACGGCGGCGGTGCGGTGTCGCAGCCCCTCGACCACGAACCGCACGGCCGCCCAGACCGCGCCGAGAAAGATGATGAGCGCGCCGGCCACCTCCACCACGACGACCAGCACCTGGTCACCCTGGCGAAGGATCTCCTCGACGCCCATCCCGGGCCGTTACCCGGTCGGCGCGGTGGTAGTCGATCCTCAGGTCAACTCGGAGACGGCCTCCAGGATCAGCCAGAGCCCGGAGATGGCGAAGAGCACCGCCGCGCCGTACTTGATGACCTTCTCCGGTAGCCGGCGCCCGAGCATCCGGCCGACCAGGATCGCCAGCGCGTCCGCGGCCACCATGCCCACGGTCGAGCCGAGCCAGGTGCCGAACCAGCCGTACTGGGTGGCCAGCGTGATGGTGGCGAGCATCGTCTTGTCACCCAGCTCGGCGAGGAAGAACGCCACCGAGACGGCGACGATCGCCGACTTGCTGGTCTTTTCCGCCTTGCGCCGCTCCTCCTCGGTGAGGGTGTCTCCGCGCAGCGTCCAGGCGGCGAAGCCGAGGAAGGCCAGCCCGGCGACCAGTGAGATCCATTCGGTCGGCAGCACCGCGCCGAGGCCGGTACCGATGGCCACCGACGCCAGGTGCACCACGGCGGTGGCGACGGTGATGCCGATCAGGACCGGAACCGGCTTGAACCGCGTGGCGAAGGTCAGCGCCATCAGCTGACTCTTGTCACCCAGCTCGGCGACGAAGATGACACCGAAGCTGATCACCAGCGCGGCGAGGAATCCTTCCATGACACCCTTCCCGATCAGGCCGGGAGGAGGTACGGGGGCGCCCTCGACCCGGCTGCAACAGCCTGAGTCGAAGGTCTCGCCCGCCCCGTTGACCGGGGCCGCGTGGCCGGGCGCGGAACACGCCAGTATGTCGACCACGACATTGGGGGCTACTCCCCTTCGCGTGGCTGAGCCTAGCCGATCACGGCCGGGCGCGGCTGGCCCGGGTGCGCAGACTCACCCGGCGACCGGCGTGGGCGTCAGACGGCGCGGGCCAGCGTGACGCCGAAGAGCCCGTCGGCGTCGGTCCAGAACGCCTCGACGGCGAAGCCGGCGGCGGCCAGCTCGCCCGCGACGCCCGCCGGGCGGAACTTGGCGGAGATCTCGGTGCGCAGCTCCTCCCCGGCGGCGAACGACACGTCCAGGTCGAGATCGGCCACCCGCACGGACATCGGCCGGTCGGCGCGCAGCCGCATCTCGATCCACTCGTGCTGCGCGTCCCAGCGCGCCACGTGGGTGAACGCCCCCGGGTCGAAGTCCGCCCCCAGCTCACGGTTGACCACCCGGAGCACGTTGCGGTTGAACTCGGCGGTCACCCCGGCCGCGTCGTCGTAGGCGGGCACGATCACCGACGGGTCCTTGACCAGGTCGGTGCCGATCAGCAGCCAGTCGCCGGACTCCAGGGCGGCCCGGGTGCCGGCCAGGAACTCGGCCCGCTCGGCGGGGAGCAGGTTGCCGATCGTGCCGCCGAGGAAGAGCACCAGCCGCCGCCCGCCGGTGGGCAGCCGATCGAGGTGACGGGTGAAGTCGCCCACGATGCCGCGTACCCGTAGCCCCGGGTAGTCGGCGGCGATCTGCGCGGTGGAGCCGCGCAGGGCGCTCGCCGAGACGTCCAGCGGGACGAAGGTGCCCAGCCCGCCGCGCCGGGTGAAGGCGTCCAGCAGGAGCCGTGTCTTGTCGGAGGAGCCCGAGCCCAGCTCGATCAGCGTCTTCGCCCCGGTCAGCTCGGCCACGGCCGGCGCCCGGGCGGCCAGTACGGCACGCTCGGCCCGGGTCGGGTAGTACTCGGGCAACCGGGTGATCTCCTCGAAGAGTTCACTGCCCCGGGCGTCGTAGAACCACTTGGGAGGCAACCACTTCGGCTGCGCCGTCAGCCCGACGCGGACGTCGTCACGCAGTCCGCGGGCCAGGTCCTGTTCCTCGATGTGGATCTCCAGTGGCTCGGCGCTCATTCAGGCACTTCCCTTCACGTGAGATGGACCTTGTTCGGCATCGCCCCGCCATGCTCACTGCCGCCCGAGCGGGCGCAGCCGCACCCGGCCGGCGACGGCGGTCACCAGCTGCCCGTCCGGCACCGCGCGCCAACCGGGGTCGTCGTCGTGTGGTTCGGAGACGAGCAGCACCGAGTCCGGGGTCTCCCGGACCGACAGCGCGTGCCCGAACACGCTGGCGACCGCGGTGCGGCCGTCGGTGAGCAGCACGTTGAGCCGGGATCCCGGTGCCGCCGCGGCCACCGCGGCCACCGTCGAGGCCACCGCGTCGGCCGGGTCGACGCCGGCTCGCAGCTGGTGGCGGGTCAGCGCCCAGAGCAACGCCGAGTCGGTGGCCGCGTCCAGGGTCAGCAGATCCCGCACCGGCAGGTCGGCGGCGAGCGGCAGCACCGCGTCGGGCCAGCCGCGGATCAGGCCGTTGTGGCTGAACAGCCAGCGCCCCTCGGCGAACGGAGCGGCCGCGTTGTCGAGCACCGCCATGCCCACGGTCGCGGACCGGACGGCGGCGAGCACCGCGCCGGCCGAGGTGACCCCGGCCAACTGGGCGATCGTCGGGTCGCTCCAGATCGGCTGGGCACGCCGGTAGCGCACCGGCTCACCGTCGCCCGGGTACCAGCCGACACCGAAGCCGTCGGCGTTGATCGTGCCGCCGCCGCGCATGTCGCGCGGCGCCCAGGACTGCCGGACCAGCGAGTAGGGCGGGTCGAACAGCAGCTCCGCCAGGGTGACCGGGGGCCCGAGGTAGGCCAGGTGACGACACATCAGCCGGCACCCCCGCTGGCCACCGGCCGGTCGCGGCTGGCGAACGTCACGGTTGCGACTCCTCGGGCCGGGCGTCGCGGGCGCAGCGGAACCCGCTGAAGATCTGCCGGCGGATCGGGTAGTCCCAGTTGCGGAACGTCCCCCGGCAGGCGGCCCGGTCGGTGCCGAACGACCCACCGCGCAGCACCCGGTAGTCGTCGCCGAAGAAGACCTCGGAGTATTCCCGGTAGGGAAACGCGGTGAAGCCGGGGTGGCCCCGGAAGGTGCTGGCGGTCCACTCCCAGACGTCGCCGATCAGTTGGTGCACACCGAGCGGGGACGCTCCCTGCGGATAGGCGCCGACCGGCGCTGGTGTCAGGTGGCGCTGACCGAGGTTGGCGTGCGCGTCGGTCGGGTCGTCGTCGCCCCACGGATAGCGACGGGATCGCCCGGTGGCCGGGTCCCACCGGGCGGCCTTCTCCCACTCCGCCTCGGTCGGCAGCCGCTTGCCGGCCCAGGTCGCGTAGGCCTGCGCCTCGTACCAGCAGACGTGCACGACCGGCTCGTCGTCGCGGACCGGCGCCCAGCGGCCGAACCGCCGGTAGGCCCAGCCGTCGCCGTCGCGTCGCCAGTGCATCGGCGCGGCGAGTTCCGCCGCCATCCGATGCGCCCAGCCGGCCGTGCTCCACCATCGCGGGTCGTCGTAGCCGCCCGCCGCGATGAACCGCCGGTACTGCCCGTTGGTCACCGGCGCCGCGTCGATCGCGTACGCGGGCAGGTCGACCCGGTGCGCCGGGCGCTCGTTGTCCAGTGCCCACGGATCGGTGTCGGTGCCCATGGTGAACGGGCCGGCCGGGACCAGCACCTCCCCGCCGACCCGGGCCCGCGGCGGCGGTGGTGGTGGGGCGTGCAGCACCGCCGGCCCGGAGCGCAGCTGGTGGGTGGCGAGCATCGTCTCGTCGTGCTGCTGCTCGTGCTGGACGATCATCCCGAAGGCGAACCCGTCCGCGACGAGCGGCTGGTCGGTGAACCGGATCCCGTCGAGCAGGTCGTGAACCTTGTCGCGGACGGTGCGCACGTAGGCGCGGGCCTCGCCCGGCGGCAGCAGCGGCAGCGTCGGGCGGTCCTTGCGGGGCTGCTTGAACGCGTCGTAGAGCTCGTCGATGTCGTGCCGGACGGCCGGACGCCCGCCGACGTCGCGGACCAGCCAGAGCTCCTCCTGGTTGCCGACGTGGGCGAGATCCCAGACCAGCGGGGACATCAGCGGGGAGTGCTGCCGCATCAGGTCGCCGTCGTCGACGACGTCGGTCAGCAGCGCGGTCCGTGCCCGGGTGCGTTCCAACTCGATCGCTATCCGCTCGCGTAGCTGCTCCGTGCCGAGCCTGTCGGTCGTGTCGGTCACCGGTCTCCCCTCTCCGCGGCGGTGCGCCGCCGCCGCATGCCTCGGTCGGTCTGCTCGTGCAGGTCGGGTGGCAGGTCGAGCCGCGGCAGGGCGGCGAGCGCCAGGTCGAACAGCTGCGCCGCGGCGGCCCCGAGCGCCGGGTCGGCGAGCCCGTGGCGGGCCGCGGCGTGCCAGCGGTCGGCCACCGGCGCGCTGACGACGTGGGCCGCGTGCAGGGTGCCCGGGTCGGCGAAGAGGGCGGCCAGCATCGCCAGCGGGATCACCCAGCTCCGGCCCGGCTGGGCGTCGAGGTAGCGCAGTTCCAGGTAGCCACGCGGGCGTACCGGCGGAAAGAGCGTGCTCACGTGGTAGTCGAGGTCGTCGGTGGTCGGCGGTCTCGGCAGCGCGCCGGCCAACCAGTCGGCGAACGTGACGCCGGGCGGGGGCGTCCAGTCCGGCCCCGGCTTGCGTAGGCAGAGCAGCGGCGCGGCGAGCACGTAGCGGGTCCAGGCGGCCGTCGGATCCTCGTCGGGTCGCCGCGGGGACCAGACCGGGCCGGTGCGGGCCGGGTCGATCGCCAGCCAGGCCGCCATCCGCGCCGAGGCCCAGCCGGTGGGTCGCCCGGCGTGCCGGTCGGCGGTGGCGAACGCCGCGAGCAGCGGGGGCCCGACCGCGTGCGCGACCGCCCAGCGCAGCGGGAGAAGCTCGGGCTGCCCCGCGTCGAGGCAGACCTGCAGCCCGGCGGTGGAGTACATCATCGTGCGCCCGGCGGAGCCGCGCTGGTCGAAGACGCGGCGCATGGCGCGGTAGCGGGGAGTGTGCAGGACCGGCCGGGGTCGCCGGTGTGGGTCGATGCCGGCGCGGCCGAGGAGCAGCCCCGCCGCCCGCAGCAGGCCGGCGATCTCGGCGATGTCGGCCTCGGTGGCGCGCACGAGCGCTGCGATCGAGGCTCGCGGCGGGGTGGAGATCTCGAGCTGCCCGCCCGGCTCCAGGGTCACCGCGCTGCCGTTGCCCAGTGGCTCGGCGGGACTGGTGTGGTCGAGGGTGGCGGGGCTGTGCCGCCCCAGCGCCGCTTGGAGCCGGCCGCGATCGACCGGGCGGGCGGGATCGGCGGCGTCGTGCACGGTCCATTCCAGTTCGACGCCGGTGTGGGTCGGGGGGCCGGTCTTGAAACAGATCCGTGCGAGGTGGCGGGCGGCGGCAGCGGATTCGTGCAGGATCGCGCCGCGCTCCAGCTCGGGTGACGTCACCATCGGATGGCCCCCTCCCGTGCCCGCCCCTGGACACCGTGCCACCGTAACGCCACCCGGCGACACTCTCGGCCGGCGTCCGGGGCCTCACCATCCTCTGTCTAGCAGACGAATTTCGTACGCTCGGCGGGAATGGCTGGCCCGGTCCCGGTCCGACGCCGGACCCGGCACCGGCCCGGGCGATCCTCAGCCGGCCGCCGGGGTGGGCCGATCGGTGGCGGGACTGACGGGTTCAGCCGGTTCGTCGCCCGCGCCCACCCGCTTGCCGGTGCGGGCGGTCCCGGCCGCGTTCTCCGCGTCCGCCCCATTGCCGCTGCCGGACCCGTTGCCGTTGCCGTTGCCAGTGCGGGACCCGTTGCCGTTGCCGTTGCCGGACCCGTCGCCGTTGCCGTTGCCGTTGCCGGACCCGTTCTCCTTGGCGGAGCCGTCACCGGGACCGTTGGTCGGGCCGGGCCCGTCCTGCGCGACCAGCCGCTGGCAGTACGCCTCGACCTGCCCGGCGCCACCGGCGGCAGCGACCAGCGGCGCGAACCCGGGGGTCTCCAACGCCTTCTGACGTTGGGCCGGGTTCTTGGCCAGGTACGCCCGGCAGTGCCCGGCCAACGCCCCGTCGCGCTTCGGGACAGCGGACGGGCCGCTGCTGCCAGGGCTCGGTGCCGGCGTCGGGGAGGCTCCCGGGTCGCCGGTGGGCGTCGCGCCACCGGTGGGTGAGCCGTCCGGCCGGCCGGTGCTCGGGGCCGGGGTGGCCGGGCCGGGCGGCGGGGTCGGATCCGGTGGCCCGTCCAGGCTGACCGCGGCGAACGCCGCGCCGGCGGTGGCGGTGGCCAGCACTCCGGCGGCCCAGGCCAGGGCGCGCGCGGTGAATCGGCGGCGGCGCGGGGCGCGTACCGGTGCCGGGGCGGCCCGGGCCGCCCGGAACCCCGCCAGCGCGGCCTCCTCCCCGGCCAGCTCGTCCGGGCGCGCCGGAGCCGCCGCGGCGGCCAGCAGTGCGGCCAGTGGATCGGTCGAGGCGGCGGGCTCGCCGGCGCGGGGCGTGTCGAGGAGCCGATCCGACTCGGCGCGGTCGACGGGCCGGTGCGGCCGACGCCTGCTCATCCTGAATCCCCTCACGTCAGCCATCCGCCGGTTCGGCGTGCGGCGCCTGCGGGCGCCGGCCGCCCCGGGGCCGGGGCGGCGATGCGCTGTCGGGCGAAGCCGCGCCGCCGGGCGGCGACGCGCTGTCAGGCGAAGCCGCACCCTCGGGCGAAGCCGCGTCGTCGGGCGAAGCCGCGCCCTCGGGTGCGGCGGGTGACCGGAGGTCGCGGCGCTCCATCAGCGCGGCGAGCCGGCGCAGCCCTCGGTGGGCGGCGGTGCGCACCGCGCCCGCCCGGCGGCCGAGCACCCGCCCGGCGGTCTCGGCGTCCAGGCCGATGACCGCGCGGAGCAGGACCGCCTCCGCCTCGCGCGGCGGCAGGGTGGCGATCAGCGCGAGCGCGGCCTCGGTGCCGATGGTCTCCCCGGCCCGCTCGGCGGTGTCGGCGTCGCCGGCCAACTCGCTGAGCGCCTGCACCGGCACCGGCACGGACGGGCGACGCCGCTGCCGCCGCAGGTGGTCCATGGCGCGGTTGCGGGCGATGGTGACCGTCCAGGCGCGGAACTCGCCGCCGGTGAAGCTGGGCAGGTCCCGGGAGATCTGCAACCAGGTCTCCGACGCCACGTCCTCGGCGTCCGAGCCGACCAGGGCGGTCAGATATCGCAGCAGGCCCGGCTGGAGGCTTCGGTAGAGGAAGCGGAAGGCGGCCTCGTCCCCGGCCTGGGCCGCCGCGACCGCCTCGTTCAGCTCACCAGTCATGCCGTCCCCGGGTCACGCCGGAGCGGCGAACGCCGGTGCCGGCGCACGCGATGCCCCGCCCGGTCCGTCGACCGGACCTTTTCCCGCACTCTCTCAGCCCCCCGCTGGCCTGATCGCCCCCGCGACCGCCGCGGCCCCGCGGCGCGTCTGGACGCTCGCCACGGTGGATGACGGTCGGCGGGGCGCCGTACCGGCGCCGTGAAGCGGCCCCGAGTCGGGCTAACGGTAGGAGCGGACCATGGCACCGACAAGTCAGCAGGACGTCACGGAAGAGTGACAATTATCAAGCTCGGACTACGGTGTGTCGCCGTAACGAAACAGCCTCCGCGGACGCTACGTGACCTCGGCGGTTGCTCCGTCCGGCCCCAGGGGCGTCCTGCGCGGCGGCGTGTCGCATCCTGTCACGGATCGGTGCCGCAGCGTCACATATGTGACCGGCGGAACCGGATCGGGTCGGTCGCCTCCGTGGTGGCGGCACCGACAGACGCGGCCCAGCGCGCCGCGTGGTCCGCGACCGCTCTGGGTACGGTAATCCCGTGTTGTCATCGGAGGTCGTACTCAGCGGTCGGTACCGCCTGGACGAACGCGTCGCCACCGGCGGCATGGGCGACGTCTGGCGGGGCACGGACCTGGTCCTCGGCCGGCAGGTCGCGGTCAAGGTCCTGCTGCCGGCGCTGGTCTCCGACCCGGACTTCATCGCCCGGTTCCGGGCCGAGGCGCGAATCATGGCCGCGCTGCGACACCCGGGCATCGTGCAGGTCTTCGACTGCGGCGAGGACGACCTGCCCGACGGCGGCCGGGCCGACTACCTGGTCATGGAGTTCGTCCACGGCGAACCGCTGTCCAAGCGGATCGAAGCCGCCGGCCGGCTCGACGTCGCCGAGACCATGTCGATCGTCGCCCAGGCCGCTCAGGCGCTGAACGCGGCGCACCGCGGTGGCATCGTGCACCGCGACGTGAAGCCGAGCAACCTCCTGGTCCAGGAGGACGGCACGGTCGTCCTGGTCGACTTCGGAGTGGCCCGGTCGACCAACGTGACCAGCATCACCAGCACCAACGCGGTGCCCGGCACCGCGCTCTACATGGCGCCCGAGCAGGCCGCGGGCCGGCCGGTCAGCGGTGCCACCGACATCTACGCCCTCGGCGCGGTCGCCTTCTGCTGCCTGACCGGCGGGCCGCCGTTCACCGGGGACAACCCGCTGCAGGTCGCCGTCCGGCACCTCGACGACGAACCGCCGGAGTTGTCACACGACATCCCCGAGGCCGTTCGCGCCCTGGTGTCCCGGGCCCTGGCCAAGGATCCGGCCGACCGGTTCAGCAGCGGCGCGGCGATGGCCGAGGCGGCGCGTACCGCGGTGACCGACGGCGCGCCGCCGACCGCCATGGTGACGGCGACCCCGCTGCGCGGAGCCGGTCCGGACACCCAGGCGGAGCTCTCCTCCGAGGCGGTGCTCGCCGCCGCCGGGCAGCCGGGTCGCCGGCGCGGACGTCGCGCGCTCGTCGGTGCCGCCGCGGCGGTGCTGGTGGCACTGACCGGCCTGGCAGCGGCGCTCGGCGCGGCCAAGTACGCCAACGCCCCGGCGGTCGAGCTTCCCACCACCGCGCCGGCGGTGGCCCCGACCGGCCGCGCCGACCTGCCGGCGGCCAACGAGGAGATCACCTCCGACCCGGCCCGGCCGGACCGGCCGGCCGCGCCGGGCGCGAGCGAGTCGGTGTCGGCCAGCCCGAGCGCGAGCGCGCAGCCGAGCGAGTCGGCCAGCCCGGAGTCGCCGGCCCCTACGACCACGGCCCCGCCGCCGACCGAGACGCCGACGAGCTCCGCACCGCCCACGAGCGCGAACCCGGAGCCGACCGCGACGGAGAGCAGCCAGACCGACCCGAACGGCCCCCCGGCGGGCTGAGCCGCCGCCACCGGACGTCGGCCGGTCCCTGGTCGGGGGCGGGACGGCCGTCGGCGCACCGGCAGAAGGTGACGGGCGGACGGTTGCCGGATGCCCGACAGAGCACACCCGTCCCGATATCCCCAAAACGGACGTACGGCCGCAGAGACCCCCCTAGGCTCCAACCTGGTCGTTTCCATCTGCCGCGGGAGCTCGGGTGAGCACTGAGAAGTTGGTCGTCATCGGCCAGGGGTACGTCGGACTGCCACTGGCCATGCGGGCCGTGGAAGCCGGCCTGGACGTGGTCGGCCTGGACGTCGACGCCGACCGGGTCAAGCGGCTCGCCTCGGGCGAGTCGTTCGTGGAGGACATCCCGACCGACCGGCTGGGCCGGGCGCTGAGCAGCGGCCGGTACCTGCCGAGCACGGAGTACACCGACGCCGAGGGCTTCGACATCTGCGTGATCACGGTGCCCACCCCGCTGCGTGACGGCACCCCGGACCTCAGCTTCGTCGAGCAGGCCGGCATCGGGATCGGTCCGTACGTCCGGCCCGGCTGCGCGGTCATCCTGGAGTCCACCACCTACCCGGGCACCACCGAGGAGCTGCTGCTGCCGCTGCTGGAGTCGGCGAGCGGGCTGCACAGCCCCGGTGACTTCCACCTGGGCTACAGCCCGGAACGGATCGACCCGGGCAACCCGACCTGGCGGCTGGAGAACACCCCGAAGGTGGTCTCCGGGGTGGACGCCGCCTCGCTGGCCCGGGTCGACGAGTTCTACCAGCGCCTCGTCCAGCGGACGGTGCCGGTGGACTCGACCCGGGTGGCCGAGCTGACCAAGCTGATCGAGAACACCTTCCGCCAGGTCAACATCGCGTTGATCAACGAGCTGACGATGCTCTCCCACCACCTGGACATCGACGTCTGGCAGGCGATCGACGCGGCCGAGTCCAAGCCGTTCGGGTTCATGCCGTTCCGGCCCGGCCCGGGCGTCGGCGGGCACTGCCTGCCGATCGACCCGTGCTACCTGTCCTGGCAGGTCAAGCGGCGGCTGGGCCGGCAGTTCCGGTTCATCGAGCTGGCCAACGACATCAACCACGAGATGCCCGAGCACGTCACGCAGCGGGTGATGGCCGGGCTGAACCGGACCGGCCGGGCGGTCACCGGCGCCCGGCTGCTGCTGCTCGGGCTCGCGTACAAGAAGAACACCGGCGACATGCGCGACTCCCCCGCCGTCGACGTGGCCCAGCGGCTGCAGCGGCTCGGCGCGGAGGTACGCGCGGTGGAGCCGTACGCCGAGCCGCACCACGTGCCCGCCGGCGTGACCGTGGTGAACCTGACCGACCGGGAGATCCAGGCCGCGGACGCGGTGGTCGTGGTGACCGACCACGACGTCTTCGACTACGAGCTGGTGACCCGGCACGCCCGCTACATCTTCGATGCCCGCAACCGCTGCTCCGGCCCGGTGGTCGAGCGGCTCTGAACCCGGCACCGCCGGCCCGGTCCCGTCGCGCCTGCCGACGGTTCCGGGCCGGTGGCCGTTCACCCGCCGGCCGTCACTGGTCGGCGAGCGCCGCCACCACCGGGCGGGCCAACGCCCGGCGGGCCGGCAGCACCGAGGCGAGCAGGGCGGCCACCACCCCCACCGCGAGGATCAGGGCGAGCTGACCGACCGGCAGCACCACGTGGAAGTCCCCGCCGATGCGATTCAGCAGCGCCATGGCCGAGGCACTCACCCCGGCACCGAGGCCGATCCCGAGCAGCGCGCCGACCAACGCCATGAGCACCGCTTCGATGGCGAGCATGGCCCGCATCCGGCGCCGGCTGAGCCCGACGGCGCGCAGCACGGCGTTCTCCCGGGTGCGCTCCACCACCGACAGGCTGAGCGTGTTCGCCACCCCGACCAGCGCGATCACCACGGCGAGGCCGAGCAGCGCGGTGACGAAGCCGAGCAGCATGTCCACCGTGCCGGTGAGCATCTTCTTGTACGCGGCCTGGTCCATCAGGTTCACCGTCGGGTACCGGCCGAGGACCGCCTCGATGGCCGCGCGGGCCTGCGCGGCGCCGACCCCCGCCGCGGGGTCGATCTCGGCCAGGTAGCCCCGTTCCCGGGGGAAGAGCGCACTGAAGTCGTCGTCCACCACGTCGAGCACGTGCCCCTCGGCGACCGTGCCGCCCGCCACCGGAGTGTCGTCGGCGACCACCGCGGCGACCCGGAACGGCCGGCCGCGCAGCGTGACGGTGGACCCGACGCGCCAACCCCGCGCCGCGGCCAGCTCCTCGTGCACGAGGACCGTGCCCGGGCCGAACCGGGCGAGGTCACCGGCCGCCACCGCTGTCAGCGTCCGGCCGATCAGCGCCGGGTGGGCCGCGCGCACCTCGATGCGGTCGGTCACCGCGGTGCGCTCCTCGTGCACCACGCCGAGTTCCGGTCGGGCCCGCAGCTCGCCGGCGAGCGGCGCGGGCAGGTCCCCGCCGATGCCGGTGACCACGAAGTCGACCCCGATCTGGGCGTCCACGCTGCGCTCGATGCCGTCCTTGGTGCTGCGCCCGCCGACCAGGAACGCGGACACCAGACTGATGCCGATCACCAGGGCCGTGGTGGTGGCGGCCGCGCGGCGCGGATTGCGCACCGCGTTGGCCACGGCGAGACCGGCGGTCGCCCCGACCAGCGGTCGGACCGGCCAGCCGAGGACGCGGATCATCGCCGGGACGAGCACCGGGCCGAAGAGCACGATGCCGAGGAAGGCGAGCACCCCGCCGAGCGCCACCAGCACGATCTGGGCCGCGGCGGCCGCAGCGAGCAGCGCGGCGATCCCCGCGGCGAGAACCAGCCCGCCGGCGGCCAGCCGGAGCCGGCCGGCCGGACGGCCCGGCTGCACGGCGGCGTCGGTCAGCGCGGCGACCGGCGCGACCCGGCTGCCCCGCCACGCCGGCAGCAGGGCCGCGGCGACGGTGAGCACCGTGCCCAGGGTCAGACTCAGCAGCACGGTCGACGCGGTGACGGTGAGCCCGCCGCTGACCGGGACGTCGAGGCGGGGCAGCAGCGCGCCCATCCCGGCGGCCAGGGCCGCGCCGAGCAGCACGCCCAGCGCCGAGGCGACCAGCCCGATCAGCGCCGACTCCAGCAGGGCGGCCCGGAACACCTGCCCCCGGGTGGCGCCGACCAGCCGTAGCAGCGCGGTCTGGCGGGTGCGCTGGGCCAGCACGATCGCGAAGGTGTTCGCGATGACGAACCCGGCCACCACGACGGCCACGCCGGCGAAGATGAGCAGCACCATGGTGAACTGTCGCAGGTCCCGGACCGCGTCCTCGACCGCCTCGTCGAGGATCTGCCGGCGGTCCTTCACCACCGTCCCGGCGTCCGTCATTGCGGCGAGCCGGGTCGCCAGCGCCGCCTCGTCGACGCCGGGCCCGGCGGCCACCATGATCCGGCCGTACCCCGCCATCCCGGTGACGGCGAGGGCGTCCGGCCCGGTCAGCCCGATGAACGGGCCGCCGACGTCCCGGACGGTGCCGGCCACGTCGACCGTGCCGACCAGGGTGTACGGGCGGGCGGGCGCACCGGTGCCGCCGACCCGTACCGGCGCGCCGAGGATGAAGCCCTCCTGCGCCGCCGTGGGCGCGTCGAGCACCACCTCCCCGGCGCGGTCCGGCAGCCGGCCGGTGACCACCTGGTACGAGCGCAGCGCCGGGTCGGTGGGAACGGCGGCGAGGAAGCCGTAGCCGAGCACCGGCCGGCCGTCCGCGCCGAGCACCCCGCCGGTGCCGGTCAGCTCCCCCTCGGCGGCGGCCACGCCGTCGACGGCACGTACCCGGTCGACCAGCGCCGCGGGGATCGGCTGCCGCTCGGCGTACACGCCGAGGTCGGTGTGCCGGTCGAAGGCCCCGGCCCGCTCGTAGGCGCCGGAGCGCATGCCGTCGACGAAGATCAGTGTGCCGGCGATGAACGCGACGCCGAGCACGACGGCCAGCGCGGAGAGCAGCAGCCGGAGCGCCTCGGCGCGCAGCGAGCGCAGGGTGAGCCGCAGCATGCCGCCGGCGGCGGGCGCGGAAGGTGGAACGGGCACGCGGTGCTCCCGGTGAGGACGGACGATCTGACCTCTCCGACGCTATGCGCGGTACCGCTCCGTCGATCTCCACCTGCGCGCTCGGCCGCGGTACGCCCCGGGTCGCCCCCGACCGGCCGGACCCGTACGACCCAGGTCGTACCGGCGGTCAGCCGCCGGGGACGACCAGGCCGCTCTCGTAGGCCAGCACCACCGCCTGGACCCGGTCGCGGAGCTGGAGCTTGGCCAGGATCCGACCGACGTGGGTCTTCACCGTCGCCTCGGCGACGTGCACCCGGGCGGCGATCTCCGCGTTGGAGAGCCCCTGCGCCACCAGCAGCAGGATCTCGCGCTCCCGGTCGGTGAGCTGGTCGAGTCGCGGGTCCTCGGTGGGGCCCGAGCCGAGCTGCCCGGCGAAGCGGTCGAGCAGCCGCCGGGTGATGGACGGGGCCACCACCGAGTCGCCCTGGGCCACCACCCGGATCGCGGCGAGCAGCTCCTCCGGGGGCACGTTCTTGAGCAGGAAGCCGCTAGCCCCGGCCTGGAGCGCGGCGAACGCGTCCGCCTCGGTGTCGAAGGTGGTGAGCACCAGCACCCGGGGCGGGCCGGCGGGCCGGTCGGCGCAGAGCCGCCGGGTCGCCTCCACACCGTCCATGGTCGGCATCTGGATGTCCATCACCACCACGTCCGCCTCGACCTTGGCGAGCACCCGCAGCGCGTCCGCGCCGTCGATCGCCTCGCCGACGACCTCAAGGTCCGGCTGGGAGCCCAGCACCATCCGGAACCCGGCGCGGACCAACGCCTGGTCGTCGACGATCACCACCCGAACCGTCATGCCGCGATCACCTCCGTCGTAGCGGAGGTCGACGGTAGCGGCAGCCGCGCCTCGACCTGCCAGCCCCCGCCGGGCCGGGCGCCCGCGGTGAGGCTGCCCTCGTACACCCCGACCCGCTCGCGCATCCCGACCAGGCCGTGCCCGCCGGACGGCGCCGGGTTGACCACCGGCCGGCCGCGCCCGTCGTCGACCACCCGGACCACCACGGCGTCGGCGGCGTGTTCGAGCGTCAGCTCGACGCTCGCGCCGACCCCGCCGTGCTTGAGCGCGTTGGTCAACGCCTCTTGGGCCACCCGGTAGACGGTCAGCTCCACGCCGGGCGGCAGCGCCGGCGGCGTGCCGGTGACCGTGTGACGGATCCGCAGGCCGGCGGCGCGGAACCGGTCGAGCAGGGTGGGCAGCTCGGCCAGGGCCAGCCGCCGGTGCTCCGGGTCGGCGCTCACCCCGGCGCCGTCCGGCCGGGCCGACGCGTCGGGAGCGGCCGGCGGCTGCGACGGGCTCGGCTCCCGCAGTACGCCGACCAGCCGGCGCATCTCCTCCAGCGCCTGCCGGCCGGTGTCCGCCACCACCTTCACCGCCTGGCGGGCGGTCTCCGGGTCCCGGTCCAGCATGAACCGGGCGCCGTCGGCCTGGACGATCATGACGGCCATGCTGTGCGCCACCACGTCGTGCAGCTCGCGGGCGATCCGGGTGCGTTCGCTGGCGACCGCGGCGCGCGACTCGGCCTCACGTTCCCGCTCCAGCGTCGCGGCCCGCTCCTCGAGGCTGACCACGTAGAGCCGCCGGGTCCGCACGTTCAGCCCGACCAGCCAGATCGCGCCGGTGACCAGCCCGAAGTAGATCGCGCTGCCCCACCACGGGCCGGGCCCGCGGACCTGGAGCGAGGCGAGCACCACCCCGATGGCGGCGGCGACGCCCGCGAGCACACCGTCGCGGAGCCGGTCGGCGTACTTGACCACGCTGTAGATCGCGATGAGCACGCCGACGTCGAAGGCGAGCGGTCCCCAGCCGGCGATCACCTGGGACAGCCCGAGCGCCCCGACCGCCACCGCCGTGGCGGTGGGGTGGGTCCGGCGGAACAGCAGGGCGACCGCCATCGCCATCCCGACCAGGGTGGCCAGCCAGCCGCCCGGCTGGGCGACCGCGCCGACCAGGCCGGCGAGCGCGACGATGCCGGAGACGAAGGCGTCGAAGGCGACGCTGCGCAGCGGGCGGCCGAGGAACGTACGGTTCACGGTCACCCAGCGTACTTGCCGGGCTGCGCGGGCGGCGGCGCCGTTCTGGCCGGCCGGTCAGGAGGCGAGGAGCTCACGCATCCGGTCGATCTCCACGGTCTGCTCGGTGGCGACCGAGTTGGCGAACTCGCTGAGCGTCTGGTCGGCGCCGACCTTGAGCAGGTTGGTCGCCATCTCGATGGCGCCCCGGTGGTGCGCGGTCATCATCCGCACGAAGAGCTGGTCGAAGTCCGCGCCGCGGGCCGCCGCGAGCTGCCGCATCGCCTCCGGTGACTGCATGCCCCGCATGGTGCCGTGATCGTGCCCCTCGACCTCGGCGGCGAGGCCTCGGTTCTGCAGCCAGCCGCGCATCATGCCCATCTCCGGGCCCTGGCTGGCCCGGATCCGGTCGGCGATGGCGCGCACGTCCGGGTCGGCGGCGCGCTCCGGGGCGAGCTTCGCCATCTCCAGCGCCTGCGCGTGGTGCGGGATCATCATCCGCACGAACCAGACGTCCATCGAGTTCTGCGTCGTCGCGGCGGGGCCGCGGACCTCCTCGGCGGGACGGGCGGCTCCCGACTCGCCGGGCCGGCCCGGCACGATGACCGTGATGTCGGTCGGGACCGGGCTGGCCTCGGTCGAGGTGGCAACGGGCGCGGAGACCGGACGCGCGGTGCCCGCTTCGGAGTCGCCACCGGCGCGGACCACGGCCACGATCCCCAGTGGAACGACGACCGCCAGTGTGACGATCGCCAGGGTCCGCGCACGCCTGCTGGTCATGGGGCCACTCCCTGAGGTCGAGGTCACCGCGATGCTATCCATTGAAGAACCAGGGTGGATGTGACCCGGATCACATCGATGGCCTTCCTTGCCCGGTAAGGTGTCGACAATCGACCTCCCCTTGCGAAGGGCCTCGCCGATGATCAAAACCTCCCTACCCCGGCCACGACAGCTCCGGATCGTGAGCCTCGCCGCGGCCGGCCTCCTCGTCGCCAGCGTCCTGGTGGCCTCACCCAGTAACGCCCAGGTCGCGCCCCAGTCGGCGCCGTCCGCCACAGTGGACGTCGCCAACACCATCCCGGGCGTTGACGAGATCGTCAGCAGCCCCAACCTGCGGCAGATCGCCAACGTGCCGAAGGTGGCGCCGCTGGACGCCACCAACAGCGACATCGCCTTCCAGGGCAAGTACGCCTTCGCCGGCAACTACAACGGGTTCGTCATCTACGACATCTCCCGACCCAGCGCTCCGCGGGTCGTGTCCCGGGTGCTCTGCCCGGGGTCGCAGAACGACATCTCCATCCACGGTGACCTGCTCTTCCTCTCCACCGACTCGCCGCGCAGCGACGACTCCTGCAACAGCACGGGGCTGCCGGCGACGGAGAAGCAGTCGTGGGAGGGCATCAAGGTCTTCGACATCAAGAACAAGGCCAACCCGCGCTACATCAAGTCGGTGGAGACCGCCTGCGGCTCGCACACCCACACCCTGGTGCCGGGCAAGGACCGCAAGAACATCTACCTGTACGTCTCGTCGTACAGCCCGCGGGCCGAGTTCCCGGACTGCCAGCCGCCGCACGACTCGATCTCCATCATCAAGGTTCCGCTGAAGAAGCCCACCGACGCGTCGGTGGTCTCCACGCCGAACCTCTTCCCGGACGGTGGTTTCGAGGGCAGCGAGACCGGCTCGGCGACGACCGGTTGCCACGACATCACCGCCTACCCGGAGAAGGACCTGGCCGCCGGCGCCTGCATGGGTGACGGCATCCTGCTCGACATCCGCAACCGGGAAGCCCCCCGGGTGATCAACCGGGTGCGGGACACGGTCAACTTCGCCTTCTGGCACTCGGCCACCTTCAACAACCGCGGCACGAAGGTGATCTTCACCGACGAGCTGGGCGGCGGCGGCGCGGCCACCTGCAACGAGGAGGTCGGGCCGGACCGGGGCGCGGACGCCATCTACGACATCACCGGCCGTGGTGACGCTCGGAAGATGGTCTTCAAGAGCTACTACAAGATCCCGCGCAACAACGCGGACACCGAGAACTGCGTGGCGCACAACGGCTCGCTGATCCCGGTGCTCGGGCGGGACATCATGGTCCAGGCGTGGTACCAGGGCGGCATCTCGGTCTGGGACTTCACCGACTCGGCCAACCCGAAGGAGATCGCGTTCTGGGAGCGCGGTCCGCTCTCGAACGACCAGTTCGTCGGCGGTGGCACGTGGTCCGCGTACTACTACAACGGACACATCTACTCCAACGACATGGTCAAGGGTCTCGACGTGCTCGAGCTCAACGACTGGCGGACCTGGACGGCCAACCTGGTCCGGTACAAGGAGCTGAACGTGCAGACCCAGCCCAGCTACCTGAGCTGGTGAGCACCGAGGCATCGCGGTAACAGCAGCAACCGGGCCCGGCCCCCCGAACGGGGGGCCGGGCCCGGCCACGTCCGGGGATCAGCTCATCGGCAGCTGGTAACGCCGCTCGGCCCCACCGGTGGCCGTGGTCAGCCGCACCTCGCCGGTGCGCAGGCCGTACGTCACCGACCAGCGGGTGTGCGCCTGCTGGACGAGGCCGAGCACCCGGTGCGCCGCGGCGGCGTCGGCCACCCCGCCGGAGTCGGTCATCGCCTGGGCGATCAGCCCGTAGCGGCGGTCCTCGCGGCGCTGCTGCTCCGGGATCCCGGCGACCGGCACGTTGGTGAGCGCCTGCCAGTCGCCCCGGCCCCGCTCCACCCGCATCTCGCCGTCGACGAACTCGACCACCGCGGACGCGCCGGACGCGTCGGCCAGCAGGTAGTGCAGCGGCGGCCCACCGTCGAAGTCCAGGTTGTGCGCGGTGAAGACGCCGACCGCCTCGTCCACGGTCGCGGCCCGGTCGAGCACCAGGCGCAGGATGCGTACCGACCCGACGGTCGGCTTGCCCGGGTCACGAGCTGCGCGTGCGCCGTCGTCGGCGGCCAGGCCCACCGCGAGGCCACGCTCGTTCATCCCGTCGAAGGGCAGCAGCGGCGCGTTGAGCAGCCGCCGGTCGCCGGCCGGGTCGGCGTCGACGCCGAGGTAGGACATGTCCACCAGCGAGATGGCGGCGTAGCCGTCCGGCGGATCGGTGCGCAGCACCATCGCCGGGTTGGCGTCCCAGTCGAAGTTGCGGGCGAAGAGCGGCCGGCTCCGGTCGCCGGCGGCGACGAAGAGCGAGCACCCGAACGGGGTCGCCGGCTTGGCGTCCGTGCCGTCCGTCGGGTCGTAGCGCCCCACGTAGGTCATCTCGTAGAGCGGCAGGTCGTCGACCCGGCGCAGGCTGCCCAGGGTCTGGTCGACCTGGGCCGCGTCCTGCCGCGACGCGCTGGGCGTGCCGGCGGGGGTGGCACCCGGCGGAGTGGATATGTCCGACCCGGTCGCCGAGCAGGAGGTGAGGGTGAGCAGCAGGGCCAGGGAGGCGGCCGGCAGAGTCCTACGCATATCCATTGGACGCTATGCGCCGGCCGTCCGGTTGTCCACCGCGAGCGACCGCTCGACTCCGGCCGGCAACCGGCGGCGGGGCGGTCAGCCACGTCACGTCGGCCCCGGGGCCCGGGCTGACCTGCGGTTGGCTGTGCGAGGATCCTCGGCCGTGACCGTCGCCGCCCCCGCGCCACCAGCCCCGACCGGCCCGGTCCGGCGGCGACGCCGGCCGCACCCGCTGGACGTGGTCGCGCTCGTGCTCGCCCTGCTCGGGGTGGGTTGCGCGGTGACCGGGCTGCTCCCCCGGGCGGAGACCACCGCCACCCTGCACCGGATCGGGCCGCTGCTGCTCTTCCTCGGCACGGTGGTGGTGCTGGCCGAGCTGACCGCGGTCGCCGGGGTCTTCGACGTGCTCGGCACCCGGCTGGCGATCGCCGCCCGGGGCAGCTGGGCGCGGCTCTTCCTGCTCTGCGTGGGCTTCGCGACGGCGACCACCGTCGTACTCAACCTGGACACCACCGCGGTGCTGCTCACCCCGGTCATGCTGGCCCTGGCGCGCAACCTGCGGGTCGCGCCCGCCCCGCTCGCCGTGACCACCGTCTGGCTGGCCAACACGGCAAGCCTGCTGCTGCCGGTGTCCAACCTGACGAACCTGCTGGCCGCCGACCGGATCGGGCTGGACCCGGTCGGCTTCGCCGCCCGGATGTGGCTGCCGCAACTGGCCGCCCTGGCGGTGACCGGGCTGCTGCTGTGGTGCTGCTGGTGGCGGCGCTACCGCCCGCCGGACGGGCGCTTCACCCCGCCGGCCCGACCCACCCCGCCCGACCCGGTGCTGTACCGCACAGCCCTCGCCGGTTGCCTGCTCTTCGTCGTCGGGGTGCTCGCCGAGGTGGAGCTCGGCATCGTGTCGACCGTCGCGGCCGCGCTGGTGCTGGTCGGCTTCGCCGTCCGCTCGCCGGGGACGCTGCGCGCCCGCCTCGTGCCGTTGCGGCTGCTGCTCTTCGTCACCGGCCTCTTCCTGGTGATCCAGACCCTGGGCCGGTGGGGGCTGGACCATCTGGTCGCCGACCTGCTCGGCGAGGACCGCGGCTCGGCCGGGCTGCTGCGCGCCGGCGGCACGGGCGCCCTGCTGGCCAACGCGGTGAACAACCTGCCCGCCTACCTGGCGGGCGAGTCGGTGCTGCCGCCGGAGGCCGGGTCCCGGCTGCTCGCCCTGCTGATCGGCACCAACATCGGTCCGCTCGCCGTACCGTGGGCGTCGCTGGCCACCCTGCTCTGGTTCGAGCGCTGCCGCACGGCCGGGGTGTCCGTGCCGCTGACCCGGTTCCTGCTCACCGGTGCCCTGCTCGCGGTGACCGCCACCGCCGCCGCGGTCGGCGCGCTGCTGATCACCGGCTGAGCGCCGCGGCCCGCCGGGTCACTCCGCGCGGTCGACGGTGAACATGAAGCAGCCGTACACCACGTTGCGGCTGTGCAGCTGCCGCACCTCCGGGCCGGCGAACAGCTCGGCGATCACCGACTCCGGGTCGGTGCCGTCGTGCCGCCGGCCCCCGTGGATCCGGCCCCGCCGGTCGTACGCCCGCAGCACCTGGGGCCGGCCGCGCCAGGCGGCCGGGTAGCCACCGGCCTGGTCCGGCCCCGGGCAGCCGGTCACGTGCGCGAAGATCGGCCCGATCTCCCGGTACGGGCCGGCGGCGACCGGCGGGGCGTACCCGAAGAGCAGCAGCGCCTCCCCCGCGTCGGCGTCGCGCAGGCAGCACCGTAGCGGCTCGCCGCCCCCGGCCACGACCGTCTCGGCGGGCCGGCCGGCGGCATCCCGCCCGCTGGCGCGGATGGTGTCGATCAGCGCGGTCGGCAGCGCGCTGACGCGGAAGGTGGTCCCGGTTGTCATGTCCCCAAGCCTGGCCGGGCGGCGGTGGGGTTGCTGGCGGCGATCGGACGTCGCGTTGCCGGGCCGCGCCGTTCCCGTCGATGCCGTTCGAGCTGCGGCGCCCGCCGGGGGTCACCGCGGGGCGGACTGGTTGGCGGCGGCGGCGCGGGTCATCAGCATCATGCGCTCGTGCCTGGTGGGCGCCAGCCCGGCGGCCCGTTCCAGCTCCTCGGCCGCCTCGGCGTGCCGGCCGAGGCGCAGCAGGAAGTCGGCACGCACCGCGCCGAGCAGGTGGTAGCGGGCCATCCGGGGGTCGCCGCGCAGGGCGTCCACGGCGTCCAGGGCCACCCGTGGTCCGTCGACGTGGAGCACGGCGACCGCGCGGTTGAGGTGGGTCACCGGTGACGGGACGAGCTGGGTCAGCGCCTCGTAGAGCGCGAGGATCGCCTCCCAGTCGGTCTCCTCGTACCGGGCGGCGCGGGCGTGACAGGCGGCGATGGCCGCCTGCACGGTGTAGGGGCCCAGTGGTTTGCCCAGCGTTCGGGCGCGGGCCAGGGCGCGCAGCCCGTGCGCGACGAGGGTCCGGTCCCAGCGGGTGCGATCCTGCTCCGGCAGCAGGACCGGTTGGCCGTCCGGCCCGGTCCGGGCCGCGAAGCGGGAGGCCTGGAGCTCCATCAGGGCGACCAGGCCGTGCACCTCGGGCTCGCGGGGCATCAGTCCGGCGAGGATCCGACCCAGCCGGACGGCCTGCTCGGCGAGGTCGCGGCGGATCCACCGGTCGCCGGAGGTCGCCGCGTACCCCTCGTTGAAGATCAGGTAGACGACCTCCAGGACGGCGGAGAGCCGGGCCGGCAGGGCGTCCGCGTCGGGCACCGCGAACGGCACCTCGGCCTCGGCGAGGGTGCGTTTGGCCCGGGAGATCCGTTGCCCGATGGTGGCGTCGGGGACCAGGAACGCCCGGGCGATCTCGTCGGTGGTGAGCCCGCCGACCATGCGCAGCGTCAGCGCGGCCCGGGACTGCTGGGACAGGACCGGGTGGCAGGCGACGAAGACCAGCGCGAGCAGGTCGTCATCGGTCGCCGTGCCCGGGCCCGCGTCGTCCGGCTCGTCGCGCGGAGCCGCGGCGAGCAGCGCGTACCGGTCGTCGCGCAGCCGCTCCCGCCGGATCAGGTCGATCGCCCGGCGCCGGGCGACGGTCGCCAACCACGCGGCCGGCTCGTCCGGTACGCCGTCGCGCGGCCACTGCGCCAGCGCGGACAGGAACGCCTCCTGGGCGACGTCCTCGGCGAGCCCGACGTCGTGCACGAGCCGGGTGAGGGAGGCGACCAGACGCGCGGAGTGCATCCGCCAGACCGCCTCGACCGTGCGCCGCGCGTCCATCGTGGCCTCCCCACCCGTCGCTTGGGCTCAGCTCTGCCCGTGCTGCGCCGCGACCTCGGCGGCGAGTCGTTCGTCGCGCTCGCGCCGCTGCGGGGTGTACTCCTCGCCGAAGTCCTCCGCCTCGTAGAACGGGCGGATCTCAAGGCTCGACCGGATCCCGCTGTTCGGGTCGTCGGGGCACTGCCGGGCCCACTCCACGGCCTCCTCGACCGAGCCGACCTGCCAGACCCAGTACCCGGCGATGATCTCCTTGGCCTCGGTGAACGGCCCGTCCACCACCGAGGTGGTGCCGCCCTCGAACACCACCTCCACCGCCTCGGCGGTCGGCCGGAGGCCGCCACCGTCCAGCATGATCCCGGCCTTGACCAGCCGCTCGTTGTACTCGCCCATCGCCTCGAGCAGCTCCTGACTCGGGGCGAGCCGGTCCTCGTCCGCCGCGGCGGCCTTCACCAGCACCATCACCTTCACGATGTCCTCCTCGCTCTGGGGCCGGCCGTCCGGCCGGCGCCGTCACCAGGAGGTCGAACGGGCGCTGGCCGGTTTCGACATGGCAGCCGAAGAAATTGCGAGGGCGGCCGGTCAGCCGCGACGCACCGCGAGTTGGAGTTCGGTGACGCCCTGCTCCGGCTCATCGGGACAGTAGTCGAGGCGGACCTCACGGGCGAGGCCGTCGGTGCGGCCAGTACCTCGGATCGCCGCCGCTCAGCCCGGCAGCGGGGCCTCGTCGCCGCGGGTACGCCGGGGGCCGACCAGCCGGCGGACCATGGGCGCGGCGTTCCACCTGGCCGCGCCGACCAGGTCCCGGGCGTGTTCGAGCACCGTGTAGTCCGGCCGGGCGATCCCGTGGGCGATCGCCCGATCCAGGTCGTTGCCGCACCGGGTCAGCACGTTGTCGAAGTCGCGCCGGACCGGCTCCAGCAGGTGATAGCCGAACGAGCGGTGCAACCGGGCGAAGAGCGGCTTGTAGAGCCGGACCCGCTCGTGCAGCCCGGAGGAGTAGGACATCGGGTTCTTCGGCCGTTGGCTGATGTAGTCGGGCAGGACGTCGGCGAACGCCCGCCGGACGATCCACTTCTCCTGCCCGTCGCGCATCTTCAGCGCCAGCGGCAGCCGCATGGCCAGCTCGACCACGCTCAGGTCGAGAAACGGAACCCGGGCCTCGACCCCGAGGTCCATGCTGGTCCGGTCCACCCGCTGCAACTCGGTCCGGCCCAGGTTGCGGATCTTGTGCAGGAAGAGCCGGCGGGACGCGGCCGGGCCGACCTCGTGGTACATGGGGTACCCGCCGAACAGCTCGTCCGAGCCGTCGCCGGTGAGCGCCACCTTCACGCCGAGCTGCCGCAGCCGCCGGAACAGCGGTACGGAGACCACCGCGTTGATGATGTCGCCGTACTCGGTCAGCTCGGAGATCCGGATCGCCTCCCGGATGTCGGCCAGCCGGATGTCGCGCGGGCGCAGCTCGACCACCTCGTGCGGCACGCCGAGGTCGGCCGCGAGCCGGCGGGCGTACGCGACGTCCGGACTGTCCGGCACACCGACCGTCACCGCCACGCAGTCCGGGTGCAGCTCCCGCACGTGCAGCAGGGCCAGCGAGCTGTCCAACCCGCCGGAGAGCACCACCCCGACGGTGAGGTCGGTGTCCACCCGCATTCGGATGCTGTCCCGCAGCGCGGCACGGACGAGCAGGGCGGCCTCGTCCGGGTCGTCGATCTCGGGCAGCCCCTCGCCGAGGGTGAGCAGGTCCAGATAGGGGCGCAGCCGGACGTGGCCGTTGGCGTCGGCCCAGCCGTGGTGCCCGGGCGGCACCTCGCCGATCGGCGCGCCGTGCCCGACCAGCGCCTTGACCTCGGAGGCGAGGTGCAGGCAGCCCGGCTTGCGGGCCCAGTACAGCGGCTTCACCCCGAGCGGGTCGCGGGCCAGGTAGGCGCGGCCGGTGGCCCGCTCGACCACCGTGAACGCGTACTCACCGCGTAGCCGGGTGACCGCGTCCTCGCCCCAGCGCTCGAAGGCGGCGAGCAGCACCTCGGTGTCGCTGCCGGTGCGGAAGCGGTGGCCGAGTCCGGTCAGCTTCGCGCGCAGCTCGCGGTGGTTGAAGATCTCACCGTTGAAGCAGAGCAGCCACCGTTCGTCGGTCGAGGTCCACGGCTGCACCGCCCGGTCCCGGTCGACCACCCGCAGCCGGCGGGTGCCGGCGAGCAGGCCGGCCTCGTACCGGGCCTCGGTGACCTCACCGCGCGGGGCGAGGACGGCGAGCATCCGGCGGAAGAGGGCCGGGTCCGCCTCCGGGCCGATGCTCAGCGCGATACCGCACATCGCCTCACACCCCCATCTCGGCTTCGTACGCCCGGCGCAGCCGGCGGCGGGCGGCCGGCGCGAGGCAGAGATGCCAGGCCTGTCCCTCGTCGATGACGTTGATCTCACCGGCCTCCTGGCGGGCGAGCAGCATCTCGGCCAGGGCCTCCCGGACGCCGAAGCGGTCGAACCAGTCCATCTCCACGTCGACGGCGTAGCCGCTGCAGTGCCCGCTGGGCAGCATGGCGGAGTAGCCGAGGCGGCGCAGCCGGTACTGGTGCTCGGCGCTGCGGGTCAGGCTGGTCACCCAGAGTGGCGGCGTGCCGGGCGGGGTGGACCGGGCGAACTCCCGGCCGAGGTCGTTGAGCAGCGCCACCACCTCCCGGCGGGCGCGCCGGGCGAGCAGCCCCGCGGTACGCGGGCTGGCGTCGGGTCGCAGCCGGCGCCGGACCGCCTGTACCCCGCGGCCCAGCACGCTGGCCGGCTGCTGCCGGTAGCGGAAGCTCAGCAGGTCGCGGCGGCGCAGCCACTCCAGGTCGACCAGGTCGGCGCTCGCCTCGACCTGGGTGTCGGTGAGGAACGACGGGGCGTCCCGCCACCACATCACGTCGATGCGGGAGAGCAGGTAGATCCGGACCAGGGCGCCGAGGTCGCGTGCCGAGCTGCGCTCGTTGGGCTGGTAGCGGGCCATCTCGAGCAGGAGCGTCTCGCGGGCGCCGAGGAAGCCCTGCGGGGTCGCGTCGAGCACCGCGGCGAGGGCGGGCTCGCGCAACCGGTCGTCGATCAGCACCTGCCGGGCCGCGGTGCTGGGCGCGTCGGCCAGCGCACCGACCTCGACCAGCAGGTCGGCGACCGCGGCCCGGTAGGCGGCGAGGTCCGGCGCGTCGGCGAGGGGCCGGCCGGGCGGCGTGGGAAGTCGGCGAGCGGGCGTGGCCGGCGGGACGCGGGGGCCGGGCTGCGATCCGGGGCTTCGGCTGGGCACTCGCATGATCGGTCCTCTCCGGTCACGACACAGGGTTGCACGCCCTGCACTCACGGTAATCGGCCGGATGGGGATGAGCCCGAACAATCCTCCTAACAGCCCCGAATGGCGACGGCCCGGCAGAGGCCCGCCGGCCCGGCGGGGACGCGGCAGGGCGACCGAGGGGGAACGAACCGGTCAGCCGGCCCCGGGCGGCGCGCTCAACCGCTGCACCTCGACGTACGAGGGCGGCTCCGGATACGCCGCGTTGGGAGCCGGGTCGGCGGCGCGCAGGGCGTCGGCGGCGGCGACCGCGGCGCCGAGCGCGGCGCGGAACAGCAGCGAGCCGGTGCTGATCCGGGCCACGCCGAGCCGGCCCAACTCGGCGACGGTGGGACCGCCGGGTCGGTAGAGCACGTTCAGCGGGGCGTCGAGGCCGGCGACGAGGACGCCGACCGTGTCGGAGTCCGGGACGCCGGGGGCGAAGATGCCGTCCGCGCCGGCCGCCCGGTAGAGCCGGGCCCGCTCCAGCGCCTGACCCAACGGGTCCGCGACGCCCAGCCACCACGCGTCGGTGCGGGCGTTGACGAAGATCTCCGGCGTCGTGTCCTTGACCGCGGCCACCGCTGCGGCGGTCAGCACCGCCGGGGCGAGCGAGCCATCCGGCCGGCCGTCCTCGATGTTGATCCCGACCACGCCGAGACCGGCCAGCTCCGCGGCGAGGGCGGCGACCTCCGCCGGTTCCTCGCTGAACCCCGCCTCGACGTCCACGGTCAGCAGCGCGGGCAGCCCACGCAGCCGACGGGCCAGGTGCAGCGTCTCGGCCCGGGTGGCGGCGGCGCCGTCGGGCAGGCCGGCCGCGGCGGCCACGCCGAGGCTGGTGGTGCCGATCGCCGGATGACCACGGGCGGCGAGCGCGGCGGCCGAGGCGTGGTCCCAGGCGTTGGGCAGCAGCAGCGGCCGGTCGTTGTGGTGCAGGGCGCGGAACGCGGCGAACCGGTCGGTCATCTCGCCACCACCTCGAGCCGGGCCGGCACCCGCAGCAGCGGGTGCGGTTCGTACCGGACCGGGGTCGGTGCGCGGCGGCACCGCTCGCGCAGCACGTCCAGCACGCCGGTGGCCAGCGCCAGGGCGTGCCGCTGGCCGGGGCAGCCCCGGTGGCCCGCGCCGAAGGTCAGCGCCGGCACGGCCCGGTCGGGGCGGACCGTGTCCGGCTCGGCGAAGACCGCCGGATCCCGGTTGGCCGCGTCGAAGCGCAGCAGCAGTCCGGCGCCCGCCGGCAGCTCGACGCCGCCGAGTCGCACGGGGGCGGCGGTGATCCGGCGGGTTCCCCGCACCGGCGGGTCGAGCCGGAGCACCTCGGCGAGCAGCCGGGTCGGGTCGCCGGGCACCGCGGCGCGGTCCCGGTCGGGTGGGTGCAGCAGGTGGCGGGCGCCGGCGCCGATCAACCCCGCGGTCGCGTCGCACGCCTGGACCAGCAGGCCGATCCGGTTGGCCAGCACCTCCGGCGGGCCGGGCGGGGCCAGGGACACCAGCTCCGCCACTGCCCGGTCGGCCCGGCGGACCGCCACCGCGTCGGCGCCGGGCTGGTAGGCGGCGGCGACCACGGTCACCGCCGGCACGGCGGCGTCCGGGTCGGCGAGGCCGAGCCGGGACGCCAGCGCCCGCACGGGTACCCGTCGGGCGAGCGCGCCGGCCACGTCCAGCCGGCCGGCGGCCGCGTCGAGGGCCGCGACGGTCAACCGGGCGGCCTCGGCCCGTAGCTCCTCCGGGTCGACGGCGGCCAGCGCGGCGGCCCCGGCCGCCCGCCGCGCCGGATGGCGCTCCGGCGGGCTGAACCGGCTCACCGTGCCGCGCAGCCAGCTCAGCGTGCCCGGCGCGCCGGGGTCGGCGACCGGCACCCGGCAGGACGCGTCGGTGAGGGCGGTGCGCACGTCGGCGTAGCGGGTCAGCGTCCAGCCGCCGTCCGGGTGGCGGGCGGGTGGTGCGCACGGCGGGGTGTCGGGGACGGGGGCGATGGCGGGCCAGCTCACGGTCGCGGTCACGCACCGACGCTAGGCGCGGGACCGTTCGCTCCCCGCCGAAGCGTGCCCCGACCCCCGCCCCGCCGAGCGGTGTGACGCCGGGCAGCGCCCCGCCCGCCGGGGCGCGCCCAGCGGGCGACGGGCCAGCGGTCGACGGGCCGGAGCGCGGCCGGTCCGGGCCGGCGGCGACCCGTTGTCGCGGAGACTCCGGGCCGGCGAGTTCACGCCGGCCGGGTCAGGCGCGACCGCCGCCGGTGGCCGCCGGGGCGGGCGGGGTCAGGGCCGCCGCGGAGAGGCCGAGCGCTGCGGCCAGCGCCGGGGTGCCGTCCGGGGTCAGCCGGACGACCCGGCCGTCGCCGCGGGCCAGCCAACCGAGATCGAGCAGACGCCCGCAGAGCGCCGCGCCGAACGCGCCGGAGAGGTGTGGGCGGCGCTCGGTCCAGTCGAGACAGTCGCGCAGCAACGGCCGGCGGGTGGTCTGCGGCGCCGGGACCGGCAGTCCGAGGTCGACGCACCAGTCGAGACCGGCCCGGGTCAGGGTGAGCCCGCCGGTCCGGTCCACCAGTCCGCGGTCCAGCAGCGCGTCGTGGACCAGCACACCGAGCCGGCCGGCGAGGTGGTCGTAGCAGGTCCGGGCGTACGCGAGCGCGGCGTTGGCGCGGGCGGCGCGCAGCGACCGGGTCGGTTCCGGGGGGCCGGCGACCCGGCCGGCCAGGTCCTCGACCAGCTGCGCCACCGACGGGTCGGCCAGCCGGAGGTAGCGATGGCGCCCCTGCCGCTCCTGCACCAGCATTCCGCCCCGGACCAGCTGGTCGAGGTGCTCGCTCGCGGTGGACGCGGCCACCCCGGCAGCCCGGGCCAGTTCCCCCGCCGTCCAGGCCCGCCCGTCGAGCAGCGCGAGGCAGAACCGGGCCCGGGTGGTGTCGGCCAGCAGGGCGGCGAGCTGGGCCAGCGCCGGCGCGTCGGCGGTCGTCGGATGCATCCGCCCATGCTGACACGGCGATCGTTCGGTCCCGACCGACGCTCTTTACAACGTTGTATGCATCGATGTAGAAACGGACGCCAGGGCCACACCACTCCACCGCCACCCAGAGGCAGGTCTGATGGGACACCTACGCCGAAACGGCGCGCTCGCCGCCGTGCTCGGTCTGCTGCTGACGGCCTCCGCCGCAGCCCCGGCCGCCGCCGGACCCGGATCCACCCACTACCGCAACCCGATCTCCGTCGGGGTGGGCGACACCTTCGCCGACCCGGTCATCGTGCGCGGCGACGACGGCTACTGGTACGCGTACGGCACCACCGACCCGCTGCGCGAGGGCGAGCGGCAGTTCCACCGGGTACCGACCGCCCGCTCGGCCGACCTGGTCGACTGGACGTACGTCGGGGACGCCTTCGGCCCCGACCAGCGCCCGCCCTACGCGGCCCCCGGTGCCGCGTTCTGGGCCCCGGACGTGCGCCGGATCGGCGACCGGTACGTCATGTACGTGACGGTCACCGACACCACCGTCTCACCGGAGGGCAGCGACTACGCCATCGGCGCGGCCACCGCGCCGACCCCGACCGGCCCGTGGACCTTCGCCGCGCAGCCGGTCGTCGCCCCGCGCCCCGGCGGGGGCGGCGGCTTCCTGTGGACCATCGACCCGACCCAGTTCACCGACGTGGACGGGACCAGCTACCTCTACTACGGCAGCTACTACGGCGGCATCTCGGTCACCGAGCTCTCCCCCGACGGGCTGCGCGCGGTCGGCACGCCGACCCTGGTCGCCGTGGACAACAAGTTCGAGGGCAGCTACGTGCTGCGCCACGACGGCTGGTACTACCTCTTCGCGTCCACCGCGAACTGCTGCGCCGGCCCGGCCACCGGCTACTCCGTCCAGGTCGGACGCTCGCGCGACCCGCGCGGGCCGTTCGTCGACCGCGACGGCATCGCGCTGACCGCGTCCCGCGCCGGCGGCACGCCGGTGCTCACCCAGAACGGCAACCGGTGGATCGGCACCGGGCACAACGGTTTCCTCACCGACCTGTCCGGGCAGGACTGGATCGTCTACCACGCCATCGACCGGGCCGATCCGTACCTGGACGAGCCGTTCGGCATCAACGAGCGGCCCATGCTGCTGGACCGGCTCGACTGGATCGACGGCTGGCCGACGGTCAACGCCGGGGCCGGCCCGTCCGAGGGCAACCGGCCGGCGCCGGTCACCACCGGAGCCCTCGACGAGCGCTTCACCGCCGGCCTGGCCGGCTGGCGACGGATCAGCGGCGACTGGCGGGTCGCCGACGGCCGACTCACCGGCAGTGGCGCACTGACCAGCCGTGGCACGGTGGGCGGGGACCTGCGGGCGGAGGCCGACCTGCGACTGACCGGAGCCCGCAGCGCCGGGATCAGCCTCGCCGACCGGGTCGAGGTGCGCCTCGACGCGGCCGGCGGGCGGCTCGTCGCCCGCGACGGCGACCGTACGGCCGCCGCCGCGCTGCCCGCCGGGTTCAACCCCGCCGACCGGCACAACCTGGCCGTCGAGGTACGCGGCCGGCAGCTCGTCGCCGAGCTGAGCCCGGCCCGGCTCGGCGACCAACTGGCCGTCGTCTCGCTGCGGCTCGACCGCCCGGCGGCCGGCCGGGTCACCCTGCGTGCGACAGGCGGCCCCGCCGAGTTCGACAACGTCAGCGCGGTCCGGCTGCATCGGCCGGCGTCGGCCACGGTGCCGCAGCCCCGGGTGGGTCCGCTGCTCCGGGCGTACTCCGACGAGTTCGACGACGGCCTCGACCGGGCCTGGCGGTGGGTCCGCCAGGACCCGGCGGCGAGCGTTACCGGCGGCGCGCTGCGCTGGCCGGTGCAGGCCGCCGACCTGACCGGCACCGGCAACACGGCCGGCGTGCTGCTGCGCGACGCGCCGGCCGGTGACTACGTGGCCGAGACGAAGGTGACCCTCGACCTCGGCGAGGAGTCGGTGCGCAACTACCAGCAGGCCGGCCTGGTCGCCTACGTCGACGACGACCGGTTCGCCCGGCTGGCGCAGGTGGCCATCTGGAACACCCGGCAGGTGGAGTACGGCTATGAGCTGCCCTTCGCCGGCCAGCCGGTGTACGGCGGCACCATCGTCGGTACGCCCGCCACCACCACCTGGCTGCGGCTGGCGCACCACATCGACCGGGCGACCGGCGAGCACGAGTTCCGGGCCGGCTCCAGCCGGGACGGCGTGCACTGGACCTGGGGCGGGGTGTGGACCTTCCCGGCCGACACCGCCCCCCGGATCGGCCTGGTCGCGCACGGCGGCGCCGAGCCGCCGGTCACCGCCGAGTTCGACTACCTGCGCTTCCACCGCTGAGCCCGGCGCGGCCGGGCCCCCGGCTCAGCACATCGGGGGCCCGGCCCTGCCGAGCGGTGTGACCGTGCGGGTGGCGCCGTCGTAGCTGCGGGCGGCCACGAACGCCCCGGCCCGCGGCTCGGCGCGCAGCACCGCGTGAGCCAGACCCGCGTCCGCGTCACGAAAGCGCAGCGCGAGGCTCAGGTGCGGCTGCCAGCGACCCGGCGCGTGCCACGGGGAACGCCCGTCGGCGTCGGCGAGCGCGGCCCACACCGCCCGGTGCAGCGCCACCAGCTCCGGGTCGGGACGGACCAACCACACCAGCGGGGCGCTGCCGTCCAGGACGGCGACCTCGCCGAGCCGCACCGGCAGCGGCAGCGCGTCGTCGAGCAGCGCGGCGAGTCGGGCGACCGCCCCCGGTGGGAACTCGTCGACCGCGGCGAGGGTCAGGTGCGGACGGTTGCTGGGGTGGGTGTTCCGAGCCAGGCTGGGCAGACCCGCCGCGGTGAGCCGGTGCCAGGCGGCCCGGACCGCGGCGTCCAACTCCGCCGAGCAGAGCAGTTCGACCGTTCGCACCGGCCCACGCTAGCGACCACGGCATTCCGGCGCCGGTCAGAGCCAGCCACTCTCCCGGGCGGTGCGCACCGCCTCGGCCCGGTCGGCCGCGCCGAGCTTCTGCACCGCGGCGGCGAGGTGGTTGCGTACGGTGCCGGTGGAGAGGTGCACCCGGCGGGCGATCACGGCGACCGGAGCGCCGAACTCGGCCAGGCGCAACGTCTCCAGCTCCCGGGGGGTCAGCGGGCACGCCGGCAGGGTGAGCGCGTCGGCGGCCAGCGACGGGTCGACGTAGCGGCCGCCGGCGTGCACCCGGCGGATCACGTCGGCCAGCGCCCCGCCCGGTGCGCCCTTGGGCAGGAACCCGCGGGCGCCCGCCGTCAACGCCTGGCGCAGGTGCCCCGGGCGACCGTGCCCGGTGAGCAGCACCACCGCGCAACCGGGCAGCGACCGGGTCAGCTCGGCGGCGACCCCGATGCCGCTCAGGCCGGGCATCTCCAGGTCGACCACGGCCACGTCCGGCCGGTGGGCGAGCGCGGCGGTGACGGCCGACGGCCCGTCGGCCGCTTGGGCCACCACCTCCAGGTCCGGCTCCAGCCCCAGCAGGGCGGCCACCGCCACCCGGACCAGTTCCTCGTCATCGGCGAGCAGCAGGCGGATCACGGGGCGACCGGCACGGTGGCTTCGAGGGTGAACACGTCCTCGGCGCGCCGGACCCGCAGCCGCCCGCCGGCCGCGCCGAGCCGGTCGGTCAGGCCACGCAGGCCGTTGCTGTGCCCGTCGGGCCCGTGGTCGCCGGCGCCGTCGTTGGTCACGGTCATCCTGGCCAGGTCACCCTCCCGGACGATCTCGATCCGGCACCAGCCGGCCCGGCTGTGCCGCAGCACGTTCGTGCCGGCCTCGCGCAGCACGGCGGCCAGGTCACTCGCCGCGGCCGCCGGCAGCTCGGCCGGCGGCGGCAGCACGGTGCACCGTACGCCGCAGGAGCGCAGCACCCCCGCCACGGCGGCCAACTGGTCACCCAGGTCGACGGCCCGGTAGCCGTGCACGGTCTCCCGCACCTCGCTCAGCGCCGCGGCGGCCAGCCGCTGCACCTCGGCGGCCTCCCGGCCGGCCCGCTCGGCATCGACCGGTGCCAGGCGGGCGGCCAGCTCCGCCTTCAACGCGATCACGGTGAGGCTGTGTCCCAGCACGTCGTGCACGTCCCGGGCGAAGCGCAACCGTTCCTCCGCGGCCGCCAGCCGGGCCTGGGCGGCCTGGCCGGCCCGCGCCTCGACCAGCAGGTCCCAGAACCAGACCTGGAGCCAGTTCACCGCGGCGACGCCGGTGCCGACACCGCCGGCCACCACCAGGAAGCGCCAGATCGACCCGCCGGTCCAGACGGCCACCCCGACCGCGGCCACGAGGGTCACCGTCGCCACCACCAGCGCGCCCGGAAGCCGGACCACCAGCGGCGCCATACCGATCAGCGAGGCGCCGAGCCACGCCCAGGTCGGCCAGCCGCCCGCGGCCACCGCACCGACCAGCGGGATGCTCAGCACCGCCACCACGGCTAGGCCCACCTGGGACAGCCGGCGCCACCGGTCGGCCAGCCACGGCGTCACCGCCGCGTACAGCACGGCGGCCTGGCTGGCGGCGAAGACGGCGACGCCCACCGCGCCGAGGGTGGCGCGGGTGGGGTCGGACTCCCGGGTGATGCCGACCAGCGGCAGCAGCAGGCTCGCCCAGATGCCGGTCGCCAGCGAGAGCAGGGTGGCCATCCGGGCGCGGCGCAGCCGCCCGTCCGCCCTGGTTCCCGCCGCTTCCTGCGCCACGGCCCCGATCCTAGGGCCGTCGGCGCACGGTCGACCCGGACGAATGTCACGAGTGGACCGTGCGATCCGCCCCGAAAACCGGTGACACGCATGCCTTATCGGCGGGCGGCCGGCTGGCCGAGGGTCGAGGCATGACAGACACGCGGACGCACCACCGGGTACACCCCGCTCCCCCGTCGGCCCCGCACCCGGCCGGCGGCGTACGTCACCTGCTGCGACACCTCGCCGAGATGGCGGTCGCCATGGTCGCCGGGATGCTGCTGCTCGATCCGCTGTGGCGGCTCGCCGGCACCGGGCTCGGGCTCACCGCCGTCCTCGCCCGGCCCGACGTGGCCGCGCTGGTGATGGCGACCAACATGACCGTCGGCATGACCGTGTGGATGCGGCACCGACGACACTCCCGGGCCGCCTGCGCCGAGATGGCCGCCGCCATGTACGTCCCGTTCCTGCTGCTGCTCGTGCCGTACTGGGTGGGCCTGCTCGCCGGCGACGCGCTGATGCTCGGCGGGCACCTGCTGATGGTGCCGGCGATGGTGCTGGTGGCGCTGCGGCACCGCCACGCGTCCGCCGCACCGGCGCCCCGCCGGCACCCGGTGGTCACCGCGCTGGCCCGCCGCTGGCCGAGCGGGCTCGCCCTGCTGATGACCGTGGACCGCCTGGCCGCGCCGAGCGTGCTCAGCCCGTGGACGATGCTGGTGCTGCCCGCCGGCTACCTGGTCATCGGCGCCTACCGGCGCCGGCTGAACGGGCCGGGGGTGCTGGCCCGCCAGCTGGCCGGGCTGGTCGGCTGGTCGGCGCTGGCGCTCGTCGCGGTCGGGGTGGGCGGCCGGGCCGCCGCCTGGCTGGTGGCGTTCGGTTGGCTCGCCCACGCCGGCTGGGACCTCTGGCACCACCGGCGCGGCGAGGTCGTGCCGCGCGGCTACGCCGAGTGGTGCGCGGCACTCGACGCGATCCTCGGCGTCACGGTCGTGCTGGCCATCCTGGCCGCCTGAGCGGTGGGACACGAGCCGCGGACCGCCGCGCGGCACGCGGGGCGAGGGCGGCCGGGTACCCGCCGGCACGGGGGGGCGGGTGCCTCGGCGCCCCTCCGCCAGGGCGCCGGCGGCCTCCGCGGCGGGTGGGTTGCCGGTCGGCGCAACGGGCCGGAGGCGGTGATGAAAGGCTTGCCACATGAGTTCGGCACCCGAAGACACCCACCCGACCGACCCCGGCACCGATGAGGCGACCGGCTTCGCGGACCTCGGCCTGCGCGCCGAGCTGCTGGGCGCGCTCTCCGCCCTCGGCTACGAGGAGCCCACCCCGATCCAGCGGGAGGCCATCCCTCCGCTGCTGGGCGGGCAGGACCTGCTCGGCCAGGCGGCCACCGGCACCGGCAAGACCGCCGCCTTCGCGCTGCCCCTGTTGCAGCGGATGCCGGCGGACCGGTCGGCGGGCGACCCGGCGGCGCTGGTGCTGGTGCCGACCCGGGAACTCGCCGTGCAGGTGTCCGAGGCGTTCCACCGGTACGGCAAGGACCTCGGCACCCGGGTGCTGCCGATCTACGGCGGTCAGCCGATCGGCCGGCAGCTGCGCGCCCTCGACGCCGGGGTCGACGTGGTGGTGGCCACCCCGGGCCGGGCGCTGGACCACATCGCCCGGGGCACGCTGCGGCTGGGCGGGCTCGCCACCGTGGTGCTGGACGAGGCCGACGAGATGCTCGACATGGGCTTCGCCGAGGACATCGAGGCGATCCTGGAACACGCGCCGCAGGAGCGGCAGACGGTGCTCTTCTCGGCCACCATGCCGTCGAGGATCGACGGGATGGCCCGGCAGCACCTCACCGACCCGGTGCGGATCCAGATCGAGCGGGAGCAGCCGGTCGCCGGGGAGGCGCCCCGGGTGCGGCAGAGCGCGTACATCGTCAACCGGGCGCACAAGCCGGCCGCGCTGGGCCGGGTGCTGGACGTGGAGTCGCCCACCGCGGCGATCGTGTTCTGCCGTAGCCGCGAGGAGGTGGACCGCCTCACCGAGACGATGAACGGCCGGGGCTACCGGGCCGAGGCGCTGCACGGCGGGATGAGCCAGGAGCAGCGCGACCGGGTGATGGGGCGGCTGCGCGCGGGTACCGCCGACCTGCTGGTCGCCACCGACGTGGCCGCCCGCGGCCTCGACGTCGAGCAGCTCACCCACGTGGTCAACTACGACGTGCCGTCGGCGCCCGAGTCGTACGTGCACCGGATCGGTCGGGTCGGGCGGGCCGGGCGGGAGGGGGTGGCGATCACCCTCGCCGAGCCGCGCGAGCACCGGATGCTCAAGACCATCGAGCGGGTGACCGGGCAGCGGATCGCGATCGACAAGATCCCCACCGTCGCGGACCTGCGTACCCGGCGGCTGGAGCTGACCCAGGCGGCGCTGCGGGAGAGCCTGCTCGAGGACGACCTGGACTCGTTCCGGGTGATCGTGGAGTCGCTGACCGACGAGTTCGACCTGATGGAGGTCGCGCTCGCCGCGGTGAAGCTGGCGCACGAGGCGGCCTCCCCCGGCGCGGACGAGGACGAGGAGGAGATCCCGCAGATCCCGGTGCGCGGCCCGCGTGAGGGGCGCCCGGAGGGCGGCCGGCCGGAGCGGCGCGGCGCGGGCCGACCCCGCACCGGAGGCACCACCCAGGTCTTCGTCGGGCTGGGCCGGCGGGCCGGGGTACGCCCGCAGGACCTGGTCGGGGCGATCACCGGGGAGACCCGGGTCAGTGGCCGGGACGTCGGCTCGATCGAGATCGCCGACCGGTTCTCGCTGATCGAGGTCCCCATCGCGGTGGCCGACGAGGTGATCGCCGGGCTGCGCGGCAGCACCATCAAGGGGCGCAAGGCGACGGTGCGCCGCGACCGCGACACCGACGGCGGCGAGCGGCGTGGCCGCGGGTACGACGACGACCGGCGCCTCGCCGGCGGCCCGGACCGGCGGGACCGGCGCGAGCGCCGCTGAGCCGACCGGCCGAGGGCGCGCCCGGCGGACCCGCCGGACGGGCCCGCCGGACCGCCGAGGCGCGGACGACGGAAGCCCCCGGCCACCGCGGGTGCGGTGATCGGGGGCTCCCCGATTTGGTAGCCGTCAGGCGGCGGCGAGCGCCGAACCGTCCCGCGACTCGGTGTCGATCTCGGCCGGGCGCAGTGCCAGGGCGAGCACGTCGGACACGTCGGCGAGGGTGTGGATGGTCAGTGCCTCCCGCACCTCGGTGGGCAGGTCGTCCAGGTCCGGCTCGTTGCGGGCCGGGATGATCACCTCGGTCAGGCCGGCCCGGTGCGCGGCGAGCAGCTTCTGCTTCACCCCGCCGATGGGCAGCACCCGACCGGAGAGGGTCACCTCGCCGGTCATTCCGAACTCGGGCCGGACCGGTCGGCCGGTTACCAGCGAGGCCAGTGCGGTCACCATGGTGATGCCGGCGCTGGGGCCGTCCTTGGGCACCGCGCCCGCCGGGAAGTGCACGTGGATCCGGCGCGCCGCCAGGGCGTTCGGGTCGATGCCGAGGCGTCGCCCGTTCGACCGCAGGTACGACAGCGCGATGTGCGCGGACTCCTTCATCACGTCGCCGAGCTGGCCGGTCAGGGTCAGCCCCGGCTCGCCCTCCATGCTGGTGGCCTCGATGAAGAGCACGTCGCCGCCGGCGCCGGTGACCGCCAGGCCGGTCGCCACGCCGGGCACGGCCGTCCGCTCCGCCGACTCCGGCGTGAACTTCGGCCGCCCCAGGTAGCGGGCCAGGTTCCCGGTGTCGACCTGGACCGGGGTCGGGTCGTCGGCCAGGGCCACCGCCACCTTGCGCAGGATCTTGGCGAGGCCACGCTCGAGCTGCCGGACACCGGCCTCCCGGGTGTACTCCCCCGCGATCCGGGCCAGGGCCTCGTCGGCCACCGTCACCTCGTCGGCGGTCAGCCCGGCCCGCTCCCGCTGCCGGGGCAGCAGGTGGTCCCGGGCGATGGCCACCTTCTCGTCCTCGGTGTAACCGTCCAGGGTGACCAGCTCCATCCGGTCCAGCAGCGGGCCGGGGATGGACTCCACCACGTTCGCGGTGGCCAGGAAGAGCACGTCGGACAGGTCGAGGTCGACCTCCAGGTAGTGGTCCCGGAAGGTGTGGTTCTGCGCCGGGTCGAGCACCTCCAGCAGGGCGGCGGCCGGGTCGCCGGCGTAGCCGGCGGCCAGCTTGTCCACCTCGTCGAGGAGCACGACCGGGTTCATCGAACCGGCCTCGCGCAGCGCGCGGACGATCCGGCCGGGCAGCGCCCCGACGTAGGTGCGCCGGTGACCGCGGATCTCCGCCTCGTCGCGGACCCCGCCGAGGGAGACCCGGACGAAGTTGCGCCCGAGCGCCCGGGCGACGGACTCGCCGAGGCTGGTCTTGCCGACTCCGGGCGGGCCGGCCAGGGCGAGCACGGCACCGGAGCCGCGCCCGCCGACCACGCCGAGGTTGCGCTCGGCGCGGCGGTTGCGCACCGCCAGGTACTCCAGGATGCGGTCCTTCACGTCGGCCAGACCGGCGTGGTCGGCGTCGAGCACCTCGCGGGCCGCGTTCAGGTCGGTGTTGTCCTGGGTACGCGTGCCCCACGGCATCTCCAGCACCGTGTCCAGCCAGGTCCGGATCCAGCCCGCCTCGGGCGAGGCGTCGCTGGCCCGCTCGAGCTTGCCGACCTCGCGCAGCGCGGCCTCGCGGACCTTCTCCGGCAGCTCGGCGCTCTCCACCCGGCTGCGGTAGTCGGCCGAGCCGTCCGGCTCGTCCTCACCGAGCTCCTTGCGGATCGCGGCGAGCTGCTGGCGTAGCAGGAACTCCCGCTGGGACTTCTCCAGCCCCTCGCGCACGTCGCTGTTGATCTGCTCGGTGACCTCCTGCTCGGCCAGGTGGTCCTTCACCCAGCCGACCAGCAGCTCCAGCCGGGCGGTGACGTCCGGCGCGGCGAGCAGCTCGGTCTTCTGGTCCAGGCTCAGCCAGGGCGCGTAGCCGGCCGAGTCGGCGAGTTCGGAGAGATCGGTCATCCGCTCCACGGCGTCGATGACCTGCCAGGCGCCGCGCTGCTGGAGCACGGCGGTCACCAGGGCGCGGTACTCGCGGGCGAGTTCCCGGGCCCGGCCGGCGGGGGCGGGCTCGTGCAGTTCGGTCGCCTCGACCCAGAGGGCGGCGCCCGGTCCGGGCACGCCGGAGCCGATGCGGGCGCGGGACAGGCCGCGGATCACGGCGGCGGGCTCCCCACTGGGCAGCCGGCCGACCTTCTCGATGGTGGCCACCGCGCCGATCGGGCCGTACTCGCCGTCGATGCGGGGCACGGCCAGCAGCGTCTGGTCGCCGGTCGCGCGGGCCGCGTCGACCGCGGCCTGGGTGGTCGGGTCGAGGGTCACCGGGATGACCATGCCGGGCAGCAGCACGGCGTCGGTCAGAGGAAGTACCGGAAGAGTTGCCATCGAACACCTGCTATCGCGTTGAGTTGAGCGTGTCAGGCTCAAGTAACAAAGCGTTCCCTTTCTTCCGGGGTGTGAGCCAGACCACTGACGCGGGCCGCCCGGCGGGGCGGCAACAGCAGGTCACGCAGCAGCGGGCGACCACCGGCCAGCGCGACCGCGACCGGGATGGCCAGGCTGGTCAGGGCCAGGGCGGCCACCGTCCAGCCGGGCAGCCCGGCGGCCAGCGCGACGGCGGTCAGCGCGGCGAAGACGACCAGCTTGACCCGGGTACGGGCGACCGGGACCAACGGATGCGACGACATGAGCGCCTCCCTCACGGTTGCTCAGAGCAGGACCAGCAGCGCGGCGCCGACGGCCGCGGCCGGAATGGTGGTGATCACGGTGGCCAGCGCCGCGGAGTGCCGGCGCATCGCGGCGAGCGGGATCAGCGCGTCGCCGTCCTGGCTGATCGCGTTGGCCACCAGGGTGGGCAGCGGGAGCCCGCCGCTGACGTAGAGCCCGGTGAAGACGATCTGCACCGCGCAGCCGGGGATCAGCCCGATCGCGGCACCGACCAGCACCCCGATCAGCCCGGTCACCGCCAGCTGCGAGCCGTCGAAGCCGGTGGTCATGGTCAGCACCTGCCAGCCGAGATAGGCCACCCCGACCCAGACCGTGACGAACGACGCCTCGTGCGCGCTGTGGCGCAGGGTGGCCCGCAGCGACCGGGGCTGCGCGGTCTCCAGGGTGTCGTCGGCCAGCCGCCCCCGCCCGGTCGCGAAGATCAGCGCCGCGATGGCCGTGCCGAGCACGCCGAGCGCCAGGTACGGGTCGATCCCGCCGAACGCGCGGGTGAGCACGGTCGGGTCGACCAGTTGGAAGACGACCGGCACCGAGACCGCGAAGGCCGGCGTGGTGAGCCCCCAGAACGCGGTCGAGGCCGGCACCCGGGGCAGCAACCCGCCGAGCAGCCGGCGGGACGACGCGAGGTCGGGCCCGCCCACGGCCGCCAGGCCGGCCGGGCCGGCGCCGGACGCCCCGACCAGGGCCGGCTCCGGGTGGGCCTCGCGGGCGGCCCGGGCGGCGCGATTCCGGCGCGGGGTCTTCGCCGGGTCGATGCCGAGCGCGTCCACGACGTACCCGGTGACCAACCCGACCGCGAAGAGCAGCAGGTGGATCTTGAGCGCGAAGGCCGGGTTCCAGGCCAGCACCACCCACGAGGAGTCGCCCATGGTCGCGGCCAACGCGGCGACGACGGTGCCGAAGGAGACCTTGCCGCGTGCGTAGAGCGGCATCAGGATGATCGCCCCGCCGCAGCCGGGGCTGACTCCGAGCAGCGCCCCGACCAGCGGGCCGAGGCGGGGGCGGCTGGTCAGCCCGTCGGTGACCCGGTCGCCGTAGCGCCAGCGCAGCCAGCCGAAGAGTGCCACCATGACGGCGACGTAGACGCCCACCTGCATGAACGCGTCGGCGAGCGGACGGAGCACGAGTTCGGTCACGGCACACCTCCTGAAGATGCGGGCGCCACCCGGCGCGACGGGATCAGCTGAGCGGGCTCTGGACCGGGTCGACGTCCAGCGCCGGGGTGCCGTACAGGCGGGGGTCACCGGGCGACAGGAGCGGCTCCGGGGCGTGCGCCCGCGGGCTGCCGTCCGGGAAGGCCTCCGGCACCGGCATCTGCGCCAGGCCGTCCTCCCGGAGCTGCTCGATGGCGGCGAGCCAGAGGTTCTGGTGCATGGTGTCGCGGGCCAGCAGGAAGCGGAGCAGCTGCTTGACCCCGGGGTCGTCGGTCATCTGGAACAGCCGGGCGACCTGGAGCCGGCCCTGCGCCTCGGCCGTGACGTTGAGCTGGAAGTCGGCCAGCAGGTTGCCGCCGGCGGTGAGGTACGCGCCGGTCCACGGCACACCGGCGCTGTCCGCCGGGAGCGCGGCACCGCCGCCGTGGACGAGGTGCGCCGGGTTGGCGCCCGCGTAGCCGGCCGCCACCATCGGGTTGTCCTCGGCGGCCTGCTCCAGCATCAGCGGGGCGTTCTCCAGCAACCGGGTGATCATTGTGGCGATCATCTCGACGTGGCCCAGTTCCTCGGTGCCGACGCCCAGCAGCAGGTCCCGATACCGGCCCGGCAGCCGGCAGCTCCACCCCTGGTGGAGGTACTGGTGCGCGACGGTCATCTCGCCCCACTTGCCACCCAGGATCTCCTGCAGACGGCGGGCGAACGCGGCGTCCGGGCCGTCCGGCTTCGCCTCGAACTGCAGGTCCTTCAGGTGGCTCAACATCTACCCGGCCTCCTCGGCGCCGCCGACCGCTGGCACCGGGGACTTCCCACCCCGGTGGCCCGGGCGGGCCAACCGGCGACCCGCCCGGGTCAGCCGTGCCCGGCGTACGGCAGCAGCACCTCCAGCGCCACGCCGCGCGGGCGCAGCCGGTGCACGTGCACCGCGCCACCGTCCGCGGTGACGAGCTGGCGGACGATCCAGAGCCCCAGGCCGGACATCCCGGCGGCGGGCACCGGCTGGCGCAGCGCGTCGAGCAGCGCGTCGTCCACCCGCCCCTCGTCGGTCACCAGCAGGCGCAGGCCCGGTCGGCGCACGGCCGCGTAGAGCCCGACCTGGCCGTCGGCCGGCCCATGCCGCAGCGCGTTCTCCACCAGGTTGACCAGCACCTGCCGGGTCCGGCGGGCGGGCACCGGGCAGTCGGCGGCCAGTCGGGTCGCCCGGGCCCGCCGCCGGTGGACCGGCACCAGGGTGGCGACCTCCCGCAGGATCCCGGCCAGCGGCACCGCCGGCTCCGGCTGCGCCGTCAGGGCCAGCGCGCCCGTGCTCGCGGTGGCGTCGCGCAGCAGCTCCTGTAGGTGCACGGCCTGGTCTCGGGCGAGCCGGGTGATCGCCAGCCGGTCGGCGCCGGTGAGCACCCGCCCGTCGTCGGCGAGCGCCCGGGTCAGCGAGGTGAGCGTGCTGACCGGAGTGCGGAACTCGTGACAGAGCACCCGGAGCAGCAGTTCCGGGTCGCCGCCCGCCCGGAGGCCACCATCACCCCGGTCCGGGCCGACCCGCCGGAAACCGCGTAGCAACCCCTGCAACCCGTGCCGTTCACGCATCCGCCCCGACTCCCCTCGTACCGGTGCATACCCGCATGATCGGTACCCACTCGGGAAGGGAGCAGACATGCGACTGCCGACCATCCGGCTCGTCGTCGTGGACGATCACCCCCTCTTCGTCCGGGGCATCGAGCTGCTGCTCCCGGCGAGCACCGACGGGCGGGCCGAAGTGGTGGGCTCGACCGGGGACGCCGCCGCGGCCGCCGCCCTGGTCAGCCGCTGCATGCCGGACCTGGCCCTGGTGGACCTGCACATGCCACCGCCGGGCGGCATCCGCGCGGTGGCCGCCATCCGGCGGACCACGCCCCGGGTACGGGTGGTGGCCATGTCCGGCGGAGACGACCCGGCGCCGGCGCTGGAGGCGCTGCGGGCCGGCGCCGAGGGGTTCCTGCCGAAGAGCAGTGAGCCGGAGGAGCTGCTGCCGCCGCTGCTGGCCATCCTGGCGGGCTGGGCGGTGCTCCCGGCGCAGTTGCTGCGCGGGCTGCTCGGGCCGGCCCGGGGGGCCCGGGTCGATCTGGACGGCGAGGAACGGCAGTTGCTCCGCCTGATCGCGGCCGGCCGGAACACGTTCGAGATTGCCGACCAACTGCACGTCTCCGAGCGAACGGTGAAACGGATGACCGCCGCGCTACTGCGAAAACTGCGGGTCTCGAGCCGGGCCGAGGCCGCCGCCCTCGCAGGTCACGCCGGCCTGCTCGGTGAATGAACGCATCGGCCGATTCCTGGATCCGGCACGTTTTAGCCCGGCCGGAAAAGCGCGACTCGCCGAAATGAAAACTGCCATATTCTTGCGGTTTACCGGCATGGTGGGTCAAACTTTGACGACACCCCGGCCGTAGACAGGGAGTAATCGGCGATGGCGAGAAAAGTAATCACGGTGCTGACCGACGACCTCGATGGCGGAAAGGCCGACCGGACGGTCGAGTTCAGCCTCGACGGCGTCGGCTACACCATCGACGTCTCCGACGAGAACGCCGGCGTGCTGCGTAAGGCGCTCGACCCTTACATCAGCGCCGGGCGGCGGATCGGGCGCGGGCCGGTGGAGAGCCCCCGGGGCGCGCGGCGGACGACCCGGACCGGCGGTGCGGGAATGGACCGGGAGCAGAACCGCGCGATCCGGGAATGGGCCGTGACGAACGGCTACAAGATTTCCGAGCGGGGCCGGATTCCGGTCGAGGTCGTCGAGGCCTACAAGAACCGCTGATCCAGGCGACCCGGGCCCGACGCCGGGCCCGGCAACTCCGTCGCCACCGGCAGACATCGGCCGGCCCCACCGGGGCCGGCCGTACTCATGCTCGCGGGGCCGCCCGCGTCGCCCACCGGACACGACGACGGCCGGGCCGCGCCGAGGGCCGGCCGTACTCATGCTCGCGGGCCTGCCCGGTAGCCGGCCGGACAGAACGACGGCCGGGCCGTGCCGGAGAGAGATCCCCGGCGCGGCCCGGCCGTTGCGGTACGACCCTCAGTTGACCTCGATGCGCACCGCGTCGAAGGCCGGCGTCTGGTTGGCCCGCTCCATCATCGGCAGGCGGTGCGACCCGTCACCGGCCCAGACCGCGCACTGCGCGACACCGGATTCCGGCAGGCCGGGGATCTGGATGGTCACCTCGTCCGGCTCCGCGCCACCCCGGCCGTCCTCGGTGGCCACGAAGAACGCGGGCACCTCCTGCGGCTGCGGCGGAGCGTCCAGGCTGTCCAGCATCCGGCAGGCGGTGTGGAAGTGGCCGCGCACCAGGCCCTGCTCGTTGAGCAGGGAGCTCTCCACGTAGTAGCCACCCTGACCGGCGGCGAGGAAGCGGTCCCGGACCAGGTTGCGGGTGCTCACCCGCAGCGTGAAGGCCTGGTTGCGGCCGACCTCGTTCGGGAAGTCGGTGATCAGCAACGACGGGTTGTTCGCCGCCGCGCCGACCTCGCCGAACTCGGTGCTGACGCACCGGTTGCCGTTCTGGAACCCGTCGTGCGGCTGCAGCTGGCTGTCGTCACAGTCGTTCGCCAGCACGCCGAGACCCGCGCCCGGCTCACCGTTGCCACCACCGTTGTTGCCGCCGCCGTTGTTGCCGCCACCGGGGCTGCTGCTGGTGCTGGGGCTGCTGCCGCCGCCGGGGGTGCCACCGCCACCGTTCTCCACCGGCTGGACCTGGCACTCGGCGAGCTGCGCCAGCCCCTGGGGGCGGGGGCCGAAACGGTCGATCGCGGTGGTGATCCGGGCCAGGGTGGCGCGGCGCTTGCTGGCCAGCGGCTGCAGGATCGCGCTGCGGACGAATGCCTCGCCCCGGCTGCCGTCGGCCGCGAGCCGGCGGTCGGCCTCGGCGATCTGGGCCTGCAGCTGAGCGAGGTTACGGTCGACCTCGGCCCGGGCCCGGTTTGGCACCTCCGGCAGCTCGCCCGCCACGTCCGGGCAGGCGATCGCCGAGCTCGGCGTACCTGCGCCACCACCGGTGCCCTGCTCGCACTCGGCGACCGACTGCTGCCCGTCGCCCCAGTGGTTGCGTACCCAGCGGCCGTCCTGCCAGGTGCGGCTGGTGGAGCCGCGCCCGCCCGGAGCGGTGGCCCCGGGACTCGGTTGTACGCAGGCACCCGCTGCCGGCCGGGTGTTGCCGGACCGCCGGTCCTCGGCCGACGAGATCTGGGTCACGGCGACGATTCCGCCGAAGACCACGAGCGTGCCGACCACGGCCAGCAGACGCTTGCTCCGCGCGTTACCGGATGACCGGCGCGCCCGAGTGGACCTGCGCATCGAATTGTTCTCCTTCGCGATCCGGTAGTGGATCCGTGCCTTCGGCGGACCGGCGGAATTGAAGGGGCGCGCCCCGGCCGCAGTGACCGTCACGCACCGTGGCACGTCGATGACCGACGATGCCTCTATCCACACCGCCTCCCGCGTCCGGTGCCGCGGACGGGGGAGGTCCTGTCCATTCCCGCTGGAGTACGGAACGGCCGCGCCGACGGTTCAACCGCGGTCGGAGAAAATTGCCGCCCGGTTCGCGGACGGCCGGAAAGGGCGGGTCAGTCGGCGCAGAGGTGGTCGAACGCGAAGCCGTCCACCAGTTCGTCGCGCCGCGCGCTCAGCCCGCGAATATCGGCGTCCAGCGCCTCTCGGGGGGTGAGCGTCGCCTCGTCGGTGGCCAGATCGCGCAGCCGCTCCCCCACGGCGACGGCGGCCAGATCCTCGGCGAGCCGTGCGGGGTCGATCCCGCAGGAGAAACGGTGCTCCCACACCGACACCCGCTCGACCAGGCACACGCCGGGCCGGGCCTCCACCCAGCTCCAGCCCTCCGCCGGCCCGTCGGCCCAGCGCACGTGCAGCCCGCGGACGATCGGGTCGAACAGCCGGCGGGCCACGTACGCCTCCACCGCGGCCGCACGGGCCAGCGCCCCGAGGTCGTTCACGTGCCCGGTGCGCCCGTCGGGGAGCCGGCCGAGGATCTCGCGGAACCCCACCGGGGCGGGCTCGTCCGGGTCTCCGGTCGCGGCCGGCCCGCCGGTCGCCTCGGCGTAGCCGCGAGCGTCGAGCACGTACTCCACCAGGCGGCGGCCGTGGTCGGCGGCGCGCAGTGTCGGTGACTCGATCCGCAGCACCGGCAGGCCGGCGGCTGCAGTGACGGCGTTCTTCATCCGCTCGGCGCGCTGCGCGGCCGAGCCCGCCGGCGCGGCGGGGCCGATCTCCACCGCGACCACGGGAAGTCCGGTGTCCGCGGCGCAGACCACGAAGTCGAACCCCTCCCGACCGGCCGCGCTCCACTGGTGTCCGGTGATGCCCGGCGGTCGTCCCTGCACCAGTTCGCTGACCCGGTGCCCGGCGTGGACCCGGTGCCCGGCGCGGCTGAGCACCGCCGCCCGTCCGCCCGCCGTGGGCAGCGCCCGCAGCAAGGACCCGTCGCCACTGCCGGTGCTCGTCATCCGCCTGATCCATCCGCCGATCGGTCGCCGGGGGCGAGTCTAGGGGGTGGATCATGGCCCTGGCCGCGCCGGGCCGTCCGCCTCCCGGCAACTCGGTTCGGCGCCAGCACGATGAGGATGTGACGCGGATCACAGCCGTGCTCACGTTCCGGCACGGTCGGCAGCGTGTATCCACATCCGCGCCGGTAGCGGGCCGGCCGGGAGGTGCCATGTCGCGACAGCAGTTCGGCTTTCTCGCCGGCTTCCTGGTGGTGGCGGTCTGGGCCACGGCCGGGGTCTGGGTGGCCGCCGTCGCCGTGCTGGCCGGCCTCTTCGGCTGGCTCGTGGTCCGGGTGCTGGACGGGGATCTCGCGGTGACCGGGCTCGGCGACCGGACCCGCGCGCCCCGCCGACGGTGACCACCCGGACGGCGGCAGCGATGACCGACCGCACCGGGCGCGGCCGTACCCGGGTCACCCCCGAGGCGGTCGCTCGGATCAGCGCCCACGCCGCGCTGCTGGTGCCCGGGGTGTACGCGCTGGTCCCGGTGCCGGCCCGACCGTACGGAGTCGCGGTCCGCCTGGACGACCACTCGACGAGCGTCGACGTCGAACTGGTCACCTGGTACGGCCGCAGCGTGCTGGCGGTCGCCGACGCGGTGCGGGCGGCGGTGATCGACGGGGTGGAGGCGGCGACCGGGCTGGCCGTACGGGAGGTGACCGTCACCGTGGACGACGTGGTCGTGCCGGGCGCGGACACCACGGTGCCGACGTGATCCCCCGGTACGCCGGCGGGCCGGCCGGGGGCTGAGGTGCGTACCGCCAACCGGCTGGCCACCCTGCTGCTGGCCGCCGCCCTGCTGGTCGGCGGCGCGCTGGCCGCGGTGGAGGCGCTGCTGGCCGCGGCGGGGCGCCCCGCGCTGCTGGTCGACCCGGCCGGCTGGTCCGCGACGCTGCGCAGCACCCGGTGGGACGACCCGGCGGTGCGCGGCCTCGCCGTGGCGGTCATCCTGCTCGGCCTGGCCGTCCTCGCCGCCGAACTGCGGCGCTGGTCGCCCACCCGGCTGGACGCCGGGGACGGCTGGCACCTGCACCGCCGCTCGGTGGAGCGCCGGCTGACCGTCGCCGTCAGATCGGTGCCCGGCATCCGGCGCGCCCGGGTGCGGATCCATCGGCGCGGCGCCGAGTGGCGACCGCGGGTGACGGCCACCGGCGATCCGGCGGCGCGCGACGAGGTCGAGTTCGCCGTGCACCAGGAGCTGCACCGGCTGGCCGCGCCCCGGCCCGGCCGGATCGACGTGCGGCTGCTCGGCCACCGGCGGGCGGTATGACCAACGCCGGGCACCGGGTGCTCTGGACTGTCGTGGCGCTGCTGCTGGTCGCGGCCGGGGGCGCGGTGCTGGCGGTGAACCTCGGCCGGTGGCCCGGCGCGGATCCGGGCGGGATGCTCCTCGGCCCGGGGGTGCGCCGGGCCTGGCGCCTCGCGGCGCCCTGGGGCACCCTGGCGGCGGCGGTCGCCGGCCTGCTCCTCGCGCTGGCCGGGCAGCGGCTGCTGCACCGGGAGCTGCGCGCCGCCCGCGCCCCCGCGCGGCGCACGCTGGTCCATCCCGCCGGCCGACACGGGCGGACCCGGGTGGCCGCGCCGGCGCTGGCCCGGGCGCTGGAACGGGACCTGACCGGCGATCCGCGGATCCGCCGGGCCCGGGTGGTGCTGACCGGCGACCCACCCCGGCCCGACCTGTGGATCCGGGTGGACATCGAGGCCGGCACCCGGACCGCCGGCCTGCGTGAGCACGTGAGCACCGCGATCCGCCGCTATGTCGACACCGCCGGCTGCCGCCCCGCCCACCTCGACGTCACCGCCCGGATCGACAACGGCCGGGCATGATCGAGGCGGCCCGGATGCCGGGACCGGGACACGTGGAGGTGGGACATGCGGGTGGTGTCGCTGGTGCCGTCGCTGACCGAGGCGGTGGCGGTGACGCTGCCGGGCGTGCTGGTGGGCGCGACCGACTGGTGCACCCACCCCACCGACCTGGACGTGGCACGCGTCGGCGGCAGCAAGTACCCCGACCTGGAGCGGGTGCTCGCGCTCCGACCGGACCTGGTGCTGCTCAACGTCGAGGAGAACCGCCGCGCGGACGCCGACGCGCTGGCCGCCGCCGGGGTGCCGGTCCGGGTGACCTATCCGCGTACGGTTCCGGAGGCGCTCACCGAGCTGGCCGACCTGCTCGGCGCGCTCGGCGCGGCGCAGGAGCCGGCCTGGCTGCGGGCCGCGCGCCGGGCCTGGGCCGACCCGCCCCGGCTGGCCCCGGTACGCCGGGCGGTGGTGCCGGTCTGGCGCCGCCCGTGGGTGGTGCTCGGCTCCGACACCTTCGCCGGGGACGTGCTGCGTCGGCTGGGGGTGGTGAACGTCTACGCCGAACATCCCGAGCGCTATCCCCGGGCGGACCTGGCCGAGCTGCGCGGGCATGACGCGGACCTGGTGGTGCTGCCCGACGAGCCGTACCGGTTCACCGCCGCCGACGGCCCGGAGGCCTTTGCCGGCACGCCCTGCGCCCTGCTCTCCGGCCGGCACCTGACCTGGTACGGCCCCTCGCTCGCAGCGGCGCCGGCGGTGCTCGCCGGGCAGCTGGCCCGGCCGGTGACCGGGCCCGGGCGGCCCGCTCGGTGAGCACCCTTCGACGGGAAACCGGGGCGGTCAGCCTCTCCCGTCGCCCGGGCGGTGGCGCGCCGACCCGGCTCGCGCCCGCCGGGCGGCCAGGATACTCCAGCCGATCGACACCGTCAGCGTCACCAGCACGACCGCCAGGGTGAGCCAGAGCGGCAGCTTCCCCACCGGAGTCTCGGCCAGGATCAACTTCACCCCGGCGAACGCCAGCAGCGCGGCCAACCCGTACCGGAGGTAGCCGAAGTGCCTCAGCAGCCCGGCCAGGCAGAAGTAGAGACTGCGCAGCCCCAGCACGGCGAAGGCGGTCGCGGTCCAGACCAGGAAGGTGTTGGTGGTGATGGCCAGAATCGCGGCCACCGAGTCGATCGCGAAGACCACATCGGTGGCCTCGATCGCCACCAGCGCGACGAGCAGCAGGGTGGCCGCCCGGCGCCCGTCCGGGCGGACGGTGAACCGGTCGCCGTGGTACCGGGGGTCGGTCGGCACCAACCGGCGGAAAAGTCGCACCACCACGTTGCGTTCCGGATCCACGTCCGGCTCGCCGCGTACGGCCAGCCGCCAGCCGGTCCAGATCAGGAAGCCGCCGAGCACCACGCCGGCCCAGGACAGCCGCTCCAGCAACTGGGCGCCGGCGAAGATGAAGACCAGCCGGAACGCCAGCGCCCCGATCACGCCCCAGAACAACACCTTGTGCTGGAGCCCGGCGGGTACCCGGAAGTACCCGAAGAGCAGCGCGAAGACGAAGACGTTGTCCACCGACAGCGCCTTCTCCAGCAGATAGCCGGAGAAGTACGCGGCCGCCGGCTCGCCGCCGCGCCACAGCCAGATGACCAGGCCGAAGAGGATCCCGGCGCCGATCCACACGCCGCTCCAGACCAGCGCCTCGCGCAGCTCGATGACGTGGTTGTCGCGGTGCAGGAGCACGTCCACCGCGAGCATGACGGCGATGACGACGGTGACCGCCGCCCAGGCCCACAGCGGCGCCGAGAACATCGCGTCACTCACCCGGCGCCCTCCGCATCGACCGCTTCACCGGGGCTCTGCGCCCGACGCTCGCCGCATGACGACGGATCCGAGGCAGGGTCGGTTCCGAGCCTAGGCGAGCAGCGGGAGCGGCGAGCCCGCTCCGGCGAAGTCGACGGCCACCGGCACGGCCAGGCGCGGCGCGACCGGCGGTGGCCACCGGCACGGCGGGGCGCGGCGCGACCGGCGGCGGCCACCGGCACGGCAGGGCGCGCCCGGCGGGCGGGGGTGTGCCGGGCGGGGGTGTCGGCCGGGCGGCGGGGGTCAGCCCGGCCGACGCAGGGGGCGGCCGGAGTCAGGCCACCGGGGTGATCCGACCCTCCTCGACCAGGGCGGTGTCGTCCACGTCGAAGGCGATCGTGTTCGACACCCGCACCACGCCGCTCACCCGGGCGGCCAATCGGCCGGCGAGCCCGGCGACCGACCGCCGGTCCAGGCGACCGGCCAGGGTGACCTCGCCGGCGCGGACCTGGACGGTGACCAGTCCGTCCCGGACGGCGAGGATGCGGTGCAGCACCTCCCGCACCACGTCCTCGCGGATCTCGGCGTCCGTGCGCAGGTGCACCCGGAGCAGGTCGCCGCGGGTCACGATGCCGACCAGCCGGCCGAGGTCGTCGAGGACCGGCAAGCGCTTCACCTGCTCCCGGTCGAGCAGCCGGGCCGCGGCCGGCAGCGGCGCTTCGGCGTACGTGGTGACCGGTGGCGCGGTCATCAGGTCCCGGGCGAGCAGCGCGTCAGCCTTGCCGCGCGCGCCGCGCCGCCGCCGGCCCTCGAAGATCCGCCGCTGCTCCGGCTCCCCGCTGTGCTCGATCTTGTGCAGAAGATCCGCCTCGGACACCACGCCCAGCACCCGCCGGAACCCGTCGGTCACCGGCAGCCCGCTGATGCCGCGCCGGATCAGCAGGTCGACGATCTCCCGGTACGGGGTGCCCTCCTGCGCCGTCACGACCTCCCGGCTCATCACGTCGCCCACCTGCCAGGTCCTCATCACAGCCTCCTCATCGCTGTCCACCTGCGACGCTATGACGCGCTCGCGGCGCGGGTCAGGGCCACGCGGCCGGCCTGACCGGTCCGTCGGACCCGGCCGGAAACGGGTCCAAGGTCCCGGTCCGGCAGGGCCCGGTCGGCCCTGCCGACGCACCCCGTGCAGGGCGTCCACTGGAGATGCCACCGGGAAGCGCGGTGCGAGGGACCAGAAGGGACGTGGAGACCATGACCGCGACGACTGAGCGGACCGCCGCCAGGACCACCGCTGCGGCGGCCGAGCCGACCCGGGAACGGGCGGTCCGATACCTCCTCGCCGGGCTGCGCCTGGCGCTCGGTTGGGTGTTCCTCTGGGCCTTCCTGGACAAGCTGTTCGGGCTGGGTCTGGCGACCGAGGAGAAGGCCGCCTGGATCAACGGGGGCAGCCCCACCAAGGGCTTCCTCGCCTTCGGGGTGGCCGGCCCGTTCGAGGGCTTCTACCACGGCATCGCCGGCGCGGCCTGGGCCGACTGGCTGTTCATGATCGGTTTGGCGGCTGTCGGTACCGCCCTGCTGCTGGGCATCGGCCTCCGGGTCGCCGCGGTGGCCGGTGGGCTGCTGCTGGTGATGATGTGGACCGCCGTGCTGCCTCCGGAGAACAACCCGTTCATGGACGACCACCTGATCTACGCCGCGGTGCTGGCCGTCCTCGCCCTGGCCGGCGCCGGCGACACCCTGGGCCTCGGCCGGGCCTGGGCGAAGCTCCCGGTGGTGCGGCGGTACCGCTGGCTGCGCTGACCGACCCAATCCCGCCGGCGGGCGTCACCTCAGGTGACGCCCGCCGGTGCCGTACGTCCGACACCGGCGGGCGCGACCTGGGTTGCCGCGCATCGGCCGGTCGCTATCCGGCAGGATCGTCCCTGACCGGACACATCACCCAGTACGGCAGGAGACTCCGGATGAACCAGGCAGCAGGCTCGGGCAAGCCCGAGGTCGCCCCGATCGAGGGTGCGCCGCCCGCGGACCTCGCGATCGAGGACCTCACCGTCGGCGAGGGCCCGGAGGCCCAGCCGGGACAGCTCGCGACCGTGCACTACGTGGGCGTCGGGCACTCCAGCGGGCGCGAGTTCGACGCGTCCTGGAACCGGGGCGAGCCGTTCGAGTTCCCGCTCGGTGGTGGGCAGGTCATCGCCGGCTGGGACCGGGGCGTCGTCGGGATGCGCGTCGGCGGCCGGCGTCGGCTGGTCATCCCGCCACACCTCGGCTACGGCGAGCGCGGCGCGGCGGGCGTCATCCAGCCGAACGAGACGCTGATCTTCGTGGTGGACCTGCTCGACGTGCGCTGACCTGAGGTGCGGGGCTGCCGACCGGTGTCGGGGGCCCCGCGCTCAGGCCGCCAGCACCAGCGGCTGCGACGGCGTCGGCCGCCCTGCCGACTCGACCATCGGGATGACCCGATGCAGACCGGTGACCCGCAGCACCCGGGTGACCACAGGATCGGGGTCGACCAGCACCAGCTCCCCGCCTTGGGCCCGGATCCGCAGGTGCGCGGCGAAGATCGCGCGCACCCCGGCGGCGGAGAGCAGCCGCACACCGGAGAGATCGAGCCGCAGCACCGGCCGGGCGGGCGCGGACCAGAGCGCCGAGCGGAGCACACCGACGGTGGCGACGTCGACCTCGCCGATCGCCCGCACGTCCACGCCGTGCTCAGCCACGCTGACCTGCACGTGGAACCGGTCGCTGCGCTCTCCCATGCCGTTGAATCTAGCGCCGACCCCTGACATTTCCGTCCCTCCCGAGAGTGAATCCGGGTACACCCAGGGTCGGACCCCGAGGGACCCCCGACACCGCCCGGCGGCGCAGGTCCGGGGCGGGGTGCCCGACACGCGGCCCGGCCGCCGGCGAGGGCGACGCCGGCTGGCCCGTGACGACACCGCGCCGGCCGGCCCCGGCCGGTCGGGCGGCCCGGCGGGCATCGGCGGTGGAGAATGGCCGCATGGTCATCCCCCGCCCCCGGCCACCGCGGCTGATCCGGCCGGTACGTGAACCGGCCACCGTGCCGCCCCCGCTGACCGGCCCGTGGGCCCCGACCGACCAGCGGCTCGACGCCGTCGAGCTGCTCCCGCTGCCCGACGGCGCGGTGGGCCCCGAGGACGTGGTCGTCGACCCGGCCGGGCGGGTGGTGAGCGGGGACGAGGAAGGGCGGCTCTGGTGGTGGCCCGCCGACGCGCCCCCGGGCGCCCGGCCGCGCCTGCTGGCGGAGACCGGCGGTCGTCCGCTCGGCATCGAGGTCGACCCGGCCGGCGGCGGGCTGGTGGTCTGTGACGCGTACCGGGGGCTGCTGCGGGTCACCCCGGACGGGACGGTGCACGAGCTGACCGGGACGGCGCCCCCGGTGCACCTGGCCAACAACGCGGCGGTGGCCCGGGACGGCACCATCTTCTTCACCGACAGCTCCGACCGGTTTCCGGTCTCGCACTGGAAGCGGGACCTGCTGGAGCACCGCCCGAACGGGCGGGTGCTCGCCTACCGGCCCGGCGGTGCTGGGCGGACCGAGGTGGTCGCGGAGGGGCTCTACTTTCCCAACGGCGTTGCACTGACCCCGGACGAGTCCGCGCTGATCCTGGTCGAGACGACCACCCACCGGCTGCTCCGGGTCGAGCTGCCCGGCGGCGCGGTACGGGTCCTGGCCGACCTGCCGGCCTACCCGGACAATCTCTCCGCGGTGGGCGACGGCACCTACTGGATCGCGCTGCCCAGCCCGCGGGTGCCGGTCGCCGAGCGGCTGCTGCCGCACCCCCGGCTGCGGCAGCTCGCCGCGCTGCTGCCGGACGCGATGCAGCCGCAGCCGCGCCGCTACGGGCTGGTCGCGCTGGTCGACGGCGCCGGCACGGTCCACCGGACGCTGCACGGCCCGGCCGGCGACTACTGGATGATCACCGGCGTACGGCAGCACGGTGACCAGCTCTGGCTGGGCAGCCTGATCGGGCCGGGAGTGGCCCGCGTCTCGCTGACCTGACCCGCCCCCGGGTACGCCGGCCCCGCCCCGGTCGGCGGCCCACGCTCCGGTCGGCGGCCCACGCCTCGGCCCGGGTAAAGGGCCCCGGGCCGGCCGCGGGGTGCGGGCCGGCCCGGTTGATGACGCGATGGTCAGCCGCCGCTGACCGACGGGTGCGGGGCCGGCGAGCCGCCGGCGACCGCGCCCGGGTGCGCCGGGCTGCTCGGCGCCGGGCCCAACCCGGCCGGCACCGGCAGGGCGCTGCCCTTCACGTACTCCGCCCAGCTGACGTTCCACGCGGTCCAGCCGTTGCCCTCGTTGAGCGGCACCTCGGTGCCCTTGATGGTGACGAGATCACCGACCTGCGTGGTGTTCATCAGCCAGTCCGCCGCCTCGTTGGAGACGTTGGTGCAGCCGTGTGAGACGTTGGTGCTGCCCTGGTCCCCCACCGACCACGGCGCCGCGTGGATGAACTCGCCGCCCCAGGTGAGCCGCTGGGCGTCCTCGACGTCGACCACGTAGGGGTCGGCCGAACCCGTGGTGTCGAACGTCGTGAACTGGTGCTTCTCCATGATCACCATCTTGCCGCTGGAGGTCGGCGTGCTCGGCTTACCCATGCTGACCGGGATCTTCTTGACCAGCTTGCCGTCGCGCAGCACCGACATCTGCTTGGTGGCGTTGTCGATCTCCAGGGCCACCTGACGGCCGATCTTGGAGGTCGCGGTCCGCTCCTCGTCGCCGACCCGGTCCTTGCCGATCGGCAGCCCGGCCAGACCGGCGCGGACACTGATGGTGGTCCCCGGTCGCCAGAAATCGGGTGCCCGGTAATAGACCTGACTGCCGTCCGCGACCCACGACCAGACGCCCGGCTGCGGCGGGTTCGTCTTTACGAACAACCGACGCTGCACATCCGCCCTGGCCTCTTTCGGAATGGGCGGGTCGAACGCCACCGTTACCGGCATGGCGGTGCCGTACGTCCGGTTGCCGGCGAAATAGAGCGTACTGGTGATCGCCGGCTTGGTTGATTTCGGCATGGTGGTGAAGGTGGTCTTCCGGGTGGTGCTCTTACCGGAGTCGCCGGTCGCGGTGACCTCGGCGGTGTAGGTCCGCTTCGGCTGCAACGGCGTGCTCGGCACCCAGCCGGAACCGTCCTCGCGGGGCTCCGCCTTGACCTCCTTGCCCTTGTCGTCGGTGATCCGGACGGCGGTAACCCGGCCGCCGGCGACCCGGGTGCCGACCTCGGCGCTGATCGGCACGTCCTTCGCCTGGTCGCCGGGAGTCACCGTGAGTTCCGGCGGTGCGGCCCGGCCACCACCCGGCCGGTGGCCCGCCTCGTGGTCGGCGGTGCAGCCGGCCAGGATCAGTGGAGCGGCCGCGACGGTTACCCCCAACAGCGTCAAACGCCGTCTCAACTTCATGATGCGTCCCCCCGTTTCCTGCTTCCCCTCCGCCACATTCTCTCCAAGCCCTGCACGCATCCCCACGCAATTCACGAATAAAGGGCGAAGCAATTAGCGGTGCTATTTCGCCGAGCTGCGCCGAATGGTCGGCAAAAGTGAGGGCCGGCCGACATTGGGGCTCGGCGACCGGTAGCGCCAACCTCGACCCGGCGCGACACCGCCATCCGGTCCGCACCCGCCCGCACCCCGCCGGACGGGTTTCGCCCGTACCGACCGGTGTGCCGGGCCGCCGGTGCGGCGCATCGGCGCCAGCGCCGCTCTCTCCGCAGCCGGCCACAGCTGGGGCAGCACGCCCCGCGCGGGCCTCACCGGCCGTCCGACGAGGCAACGAGCGTCCCGCGCCGACCGGTGCGGCGAGCACCCCTCGGCCGACTTTTGTCCACAGCAGCGAAAGTTCTGCTCGCCACAGCGAACCTTTGCCATCGACCGGCCACAAGGGTACGGTGACGAACCAGATAGAGAGTTGCCCATCGGTCGATTCGCTGTCCGCCCCACCGCCAGTGGCGCGCCCCGCCTGGGCCCGTCCCGCACCCGTACGCCGACCATGACCGTTGCGCCGGAGCCCCACTCCGGCCGGTCCGGCGTGCCTGGGCGCGGCAGCCGGTCGACCCGGAAACCGCCGGACCGCAACATCCGGCAGGGAGGGAACACCACCATGGACCAGAGCACAGGGCAGCCCGAGGCGCCCGAGTCGGTCAGCCGGCGCGGGCTGCTCCGGGCCGCGACCGTCTCCGCGGCGGCCGTCGGGGCTGCCGGCCTGTTCGGCGCCGAGGCCGCTTCCGCCTCGTCCGGCGGCGGCCACGGCGGCGGCCGGCGGCGGGTGCCGGTGGACCGGATCAGCATCCAGCTCTACACCCTTCGCGACCAACTCGCCGCCGACCTGCCCGGCACGCTCGACGCGCTGCGGCGGATCGGCTACCGCCGGGTCGAGCACGCCGGCTTCGTCGGCCGGACCGCGGCGCAGTTCCGGGCCGCGCTCGACGACGCGGGCCTGCGGGCCACCTCCGGCCACACCGGTATCCCGCAGCCCTTCGACGCCGACACCTGGGAGCGCGCCCTCGCCGATGCCAACACCGTGGGCTGCCGGAAGATCGTGCACCCCTGGTTCGGCCTGGACTCGGCCGGGCAGCCGATCCGCGACCCGCAGGTCTACCGGGCGCTCGCCCGCGACCTGAACCGGGCAGGCCGGATGGCCGAGCGGGCCGGGGTGGACTTCGGCTACCACAACCACCAGCTCGAGTTCGTGCCGCTGACCGACGGGCAGACCGGCTTCGACATCCTCACCGGTGAGACCGACCCGCGGCTGGTCCACTTCGAGCTCGATCTGTTCTGGACCTGGCGCGGCGCCGCCGACCCGGTCGACATCATCCGCGCCCACCGGGGCCGGATCCGCCAGGTGCACGTCAAGGACATGGACACCAACGCCAGCTTCGCCGACCTCGGCGACGGCCTGATCGACTTCGGCCGGATCTTCGCGCACGAGCGGGAGGCCGGCATCGAGGAGTACATCGTGGAGCGCGACGACGCCGGCACCCCGCCGCGCACGCCCGCCGACGCCCTGGACACCGCCCGCGTCGGCTTCGACTACCTCGCGTCGCTCCGCTACTGACCCACAACCCCCGGGGGGACACCTTGAGAAAGAGGACCGCACTCCTGTCCGCGCTGGCGCTGGTCAGCGCCGGCCTCGTCGCGCCGGCCTCGCCGGTCGCGGCGGCGCCGGCCGCCGCGCCACCGGACTCCAGCTTCCAGAAGGTGACACTCAACGATTTTCCCGGCGAGCCGGTGAGTCTCGCCGTCCTGCCCGACCTGCGGGTGCTGCACACCGCGCGCACCGGCGAGGTCCGCATCCACGACCCGCGCACCGGCCTGAACACCCTCGCCGCCGACGTGCCGGTCTACGAGCACGACGAGGAGGGCCTGCAGGGCATCGCGATCGATCCCGACTTCGCCCGCAACAAGTGGGTCTACCTCTACTACTCTCCGCCGATGGACACGCCGGTCGACGACCCGGCCACCCCGGACGTCAACGAGGGTGACGCGCCGCTGGTCGGCACGGCGGCCGACTGGGAACGGTTCCGCGGCGCGCTGCGGCTGTCCCGGTTCAAGCTGGAGGGGATGAAGCTCAACCTCGCCACCGAGCAGCAGATCATCGATGTGCCGGTCGACCGGGGCATCTGCTGCCACGTCGGCGGCCAGATCGAGTTCGACAGCAAGGGCAACCTCTACCTCTCCACCGGTGACGACACCAACCCGTTCTTCTCCGACGGCTACACGCCGATCGACGAGCGGGCCGACCGCAACCCCGCGTTCGACGCGCAGCGCACCTCGGCCAACACCAACGACCTGCGGGGCAAGCTGCTGCGGATCAAGGCGAAGCCGGGCGGTGGCTACACGGTGCCGGCGGGCAACCTGTTCAAGCCGGGCACCGCGAAGACCCGTCCGGAGATCTACGCGATGGGGCTGCGCAACCCGTTCCGGTTCGCCGTCGACCGCCGCACCGACGACGTCTACCTGGCCGACTACTCCCCCGACGCCGGGGCGTCGAACCCGGCCCGTGGGCCGGCGGGGCACGGTCGCTGGATGGTGGTCGACAAGCCGGCCAACTACGGCTGGCCGTACTGCGCGACGCCGAGCCTGCCGTACATCGACTACGACTTCGCCACCGGCACGTCGGGCAAGCGCTTCAACTGCCGCCAGCCGGTCAACGAGTCGCCGCACAACACCGGCCTGCGCAAGCTGCCGCCGGTCGAGGCGCCGCAGGTGTGGTACCCGTCCGCCGCGTCCGGGGAGTTCCCGCAGCTCGGCACGGGCGGCATCGGCCCGATGGGCGGTCCGGCGTACGACTACGACGGGCGCAACACCTCCCGGACCAAGTGGCCCGCCTACTACGACGGGGTGCCGCTGTTCTACGAGTGGACCCGGGACTACATCAAGGAGTTCCGCCTCGACGACCGCAACGAGGTCCGGGACATCCGGCCGGTGGCGCCGTCGCTGGTGGTGGACAACCCGATGGACCTGGAGTTCGGCCCGGACGGCGCGCTCTACGTGCTCGAGTACGGCGACGGCTACTTCGCCGAGAACCCGGACGCGCAGCTGTCCCGGATCGACTTCGTCCGGGGCAACCGGACGCCGATCCCGCAGATCAGCGCCGACCCGACCGCCGGGCAGGCGCCGCTGACCGTGCACTTCTCCAGCGCGGGGACCGTCGACCCGGACGGTGACCGGCTGCGCTACGCCTGGGACTTCAACGCCGACGGCTCGGTCGACTCGACCGAGGCGAACCCGACCTGGACCTACCAGGCCAACGGTTCCTACTCCCCGACCGTGAAGGTCACCGACAGCACCGGGCGCTCGGCCGCGGCCACCCTGCCGCTGCTGATCGGGCCGCGGGCGCCGATCGTGGAGTTCGTCACCCCGGTGGAGGGGCAGCCGTTCGAGTTCGGCCAGACCGTGGCGTTCGAGGTGCGGGTCACCGACGACCTGCCGGTGGACTGCACGCGGGTGAAGGTGACCTACATCCTCGGCCACGACGAGCACGGGCACCCGCTCTCGACGGCCTCCGGGTGCAGCGGCACCATCACCACCTTCGTCGACGGCGGCCACGGTGGCGCCGACAACCTGACCGGCGTCTTCGTGGCGGAGTACACCGACGCCCCGACCGAGCCGGGCGTGCCGCCGCAGACCGCCAGCGCCACGGTGGTGCTGGAGCCCACGGGCGGCAGCGCCAGCTGATCCGTCTCCGGTGGCGGCCCGGCACGTCTGGTCCGCCACCGGGGCACGGCCCGGCGCGTGATACCTGAGAGCGTGATACCTCAGCGGCATATTGATGCCGCTGAGGTATCACGCTCTCACGGGGTAGCGGACCGGCTCGTCCTGCCGGCCGCGACTGCGACGTGCGCGGGTGTCAGACCGCCGCGATCAGCAGTGCCGGCTGCTCGACGCAGTCGGCGACGTGCCGCAGGAAGCCGCCCGCCACGCCACCGTCACAGACCCGGTGGTCGAAGGTGAGGCTGAGTTGGGCAACCTTGCGGACCGCGAGCTGCCCGTCGACCACCCACGGCTTCTCCACGATCCGCCCCACCCCGAGCAGCGCCGCCTCCGGGTGGTTGATGATCGGGGTGGAGCCGTCGACGCCGAACACGCCGTAGTTGTTCAGGGTGAACGTGCCCCCGGTGAGCCGCGCCGGCGCCAGGGTGCCGGCCCGCGCCGCCGCCGTGGTCTCGGCCAGCTCGGCGGCGAGCTCGGCGGTGGTGAGCCGCTGCGCGTCGCGCAGCACCGGCACGACCAGGCCGCGGTCGGTCTGCGCGGCGATGCCCAGGTGCACGCCGGCGGACTGGATGATCCGCTGCCCCTCGGTGTCCACCCGGGCGTTGAGCTGGGGATAGCGGCGCAACCCGGAGAGGCAGATCCGGGCGAGCAGGGCCAGGATGCTCACCGGCTGCTCCGGCCGGGCCGCGTTGATCGCGGCCCGGGTCTCCAGCAGACCGGTGGCGTCCACGTCGACCCAGATGGTCACCTCGGGGATCTCCCGCCGACTGCGGGAGAGCTTGTCGGCGATCGCCTTGCGGATACCGGTCAGCGGGATGACCAGGTCGTCGGCGCCGGTCGGGGCGGACGCCGGAGGCTCCGGCCGGTCCGGCACCGCGGCCAACCGGCCCGGTGCGCCGGCGGCGACGGCAGCCTCCACGTCGGCCCGGCGCACCACCCCGCCGGGGCCGCTGCCGGCCACGGTGGCCAGGTCCAGGCCGTGCTCGCGGGCCAGTCGTCGGACGATCGGCGAGATGACCAGCGGCGCCGGGCCCTTGACGGCGGTGCCGGCCACGGGCGCGACGGCGGCCACCGCGGGAACGGCGGGCGTCGGCGCGTCGGCCGGGTCGGGGGCGACCGCCAGCCGGGCGCGGCGTCGCCGCCGTCCCGGGCCGTGTCCGGTGCCGTACCCGATCAGCACGTTGCCCGAGCCGGCCCGCTCCTCCTCGCGGTAGGTGGCGTGCCCGGCGGGCTCCGGCGCGCCGCCGCCCGCCGGCGCGGCGTCGGCGTCCAGCGCCGCGACGGTGATCAGCGGCTGGCCGACCGGACGGGCCTCACCGGCCGCGCCGTGCAACGCCACCACCCGGCCGGCGTACGGGCAGGGCACGTCGACGACGGCCTTGGCGGTCTCCACCTCGACCACGCTCTGGTCGACGGTCACGATGTCGCCGACCGCCACCCGCCATTCGACGATCTCCGCCTCGGTCAGCCCTTCACCGAGGTCGGGCAGGAGGAAAACGTGCTCGGTCATGCCGCGCTGCCCTGGGTCGCGGGGAGCCAGCGCGGGTCGGGCCGGTCGTCCCACTGGAGCCGGGCGACCGCGTCCAGCACCCGGTCCACGCCGGGCAGGTGGGTGTGCTCCAGCATCGGCGCCGGGTACGGGATGTCCAGACCGGCGACTCGCAGCACCGGGGCGTGCAGGGCGTGGAAGCAGCGTTCCTGCACCCGCGCGGCGATCTCGGCGCCGACGCCGGCGAAGCCCGGCGCCTCCTGGATGACCACGCAGCGGCCGGTGCGGCGCACCGAAGCGGTGACGGTGGCGTCGTCGAACGGCACGATGGTGCGCACGTCCACCACCTCGAGGTCCCAGCCCTCGTCCCGGGCGGCCTCGGCGGCCTCCATCGCCACCGGCACCGCCGGCCCGTACGCGACCAGGGTGGCGTCCCGGCCGGGCCGGCGGACGACCGCCCGGCCGAACGGCTCGGTGCGCGCGGGCAGCTCGGTGTCTGCGCCGGAGAAGTAGAGCTTCTTCGGCTCCATGAAGACCACCGGGTCGGGGTCCGCGATCGCCTCGCGCAGCAGCGAGTACGCGTCGGCGACGGTGGCCGGGGTGACCACCTTCAGCCCCGGGGTGTGCGCGTAGTAGGCCTCGCTGGAGTCGCAGTGGTGCTCGACGCCGCCGATGCCACCGGCGTACGGCACCCGGATCACGATCGGCACGCTGAGCGCGCCGCGGGTCCGGTTGCGCAGCTTCGCCACGTGCGAGGCGATCTGCTCGAACGCCGGGTACGCGAACGCGTCGAACTGCATCTCGACCACCGGCCGCAGCCCGGACATGGCCAGCCCGACGGCGAAGCCGACGATGCCCGCCTCCGCGAGGGGGGTGTCGAAGCAGCGCTTGTCGCCGAACCGGGCCTGCAGCCCGTCGGTGATCCGGAAGACGCCGCCGAGCGCCCCGACGTCCTCGCCGAAGACGACCACCCGCTCGTCGTCGGCCATCGCGTCGGCCAGCGCCGCGTTGAGCGCCTTCGCCATGGTGGTGGCCATCAGGCGTTCCCCTCCTGCTCGGCCGCGGCCAGCTCGGCGCGGACCTGCTCGCGCTGCTCGACCAGCTGTGGGGTCGGCTCGGCGTAGACGTGGTCGAAGAGGCTGAGCGGGTCGACGGTGGGCTGGGCGTTCATCCGGACCCGCAGGTCGGCGGCGTTCGCCTCGGCCTCCTCGGCGATCGCGGCGACGGCGTCGTCGTCGATCACCCCCTGATCGCGCAGGTACGTCTCCAGCCGGGCGATCGGATCCCGGTCGCGCCAGGCCTCGACCTCGGCGCCGTCGCGGTAGCGGGTCTGGTCGTCGGCGTTGGTGTGCGGTTCCATCCGGTAGGTGTGCGCCTCGACCAGGAACGGCCCGTTGCCGGCCCGGGCGTGCGCCACCGCGCGGGTGAGCACCGCGAGCACCGCCACCGGGTCGTTTCCGTCGACCTGCTCGCTGGGCACCCCGTAGCCGACGCCCTTGTACGCCAGCGACGGCGCGGCGGTCTGGCGGGACAGCGGGACGCTGATCGCGTACCGGTTGTTCTGGACGAAGAAGACCACCGGCGCCTTGAACACGGCGGCGAAGTTGATTCCCTCGTGGAAGTCACCCTCGCTGGTCGCGCCGTCGCCGATGAAGGCCAGCGCGACGGTGTCCCGCCCCTGGTGGGCCTCGCCGTAGGCCAGGCCGGCGGCGTGCACGCACTGGGTGGCCAGCGGCGTGCACTGCGGCGCGGTGTGCCGGGCCGCCGGGTCGTACCCGCAGTGCCAGTCGCCGCGCAGCAGGGTCAGCACCTCGACCGAATCGATGCCCCGGGCGACCAGCGCCATCGACTCGCGGTAGGTCGGGAAGACCCAGTCGCTGTCGCGCACGGCGAGCACGGCACCGACCTGGCAGGCCTCCTGCCCCCGGGAGGACGGGTAGACCGCGAGCCGGCCCTGCTTGGTCAGCGCCGTCGACTGGGCGTCGAAGCGGCGGCCGACAACCATTCGGCGGTACAGCTCGCGCAGCACGTCGGCCGGCGGCTGCGGATAGTCGGTACGGGCGGGCAGCGGGGTGCCGGCCGGGTCGAGCAGGCGCACCGGTTCCGCTTCCGGCAGCAGCGAGCGCGCCGGATCGGCCGGGGTGGCCGGCCGTCGGGTGCGCGGGGATGCCCTGCGGACCGCCTGGGGTGTGGTCGTCACGGCGGGGACCTCCTGGACGTGTGGTGGGCCTATGCTCCTGCTGTCGGATGATTGACTCAAGATCCACCGCAAACGCGGGACGGATGGCAGGCAGGAGGCGCTTCAGTGAGCCAGGAGACCGGGCCGGAGGCGACGCCGGCGGCAGCGCCGGGACGATCGGCCCGGGCGCTGGACGAGGTGGACCGGCGGATCCTCGACGAGCTGGTCCGGGACGGCCGCACCTCGGTGCGCACCCTGGCCGAGCGCATCCACATCTCGCGCACGAACGCGTACGCCCGCTTGGAGCGGCTGCTGCGTGACGGGGTGATCACCGGCTTCCGGGCCCAGGTCGCGCCGGAACCGGCCGGGCTGGGCACCTCGGCGTACATCGCGCTGACCATCGAGCAGAACACCTGGCGGGAGGTCTCCGCGCAGCTGGCCCAGGTGCGCTACATCGAGCACGCCGCGCTGCTCGGCGGCGACCACGACGTGCTGGCGCTGGTCCGGGCGCCGGACAACGCGGCCCTGCGCGACGTGGTGCTCGGCCGGGTCCAGAGCATCCCGGGCGTGCTCTCCACCCGCACCTGGCTGGTCTTCGAGGAGTTCGACGGGGCCCGCAGCCCCTGGCCGTGACGTCGCCGGGCGCTCACCGCTCGGGTGGCGCCTCCAGCCCCTCCCGGTCGGCCAGCTCCAGCAACGGCTCCAGCGAGAAGCGCCGCTCGTCCAGGCCGGCGTGCGGGTCGCCGCGCTCGGCGAACCGGGCCGGCAGCGAGACCACGTCGAAATCCTCCGGCCGGACGTCGTCCAGCTCGGCCCAGTCCAGCGGCGCGGAGACCAGCGCCCGGGGCGTCGGCCGGATGGAGTAGGCCGAGGCCATGGTGTGGTCGCGGGACATCTGGTTGTAGTCCACGAAGACCGGCCGGTCCCGCTGCTCCCGCCACCAGGTGGTGGTGACCAGCTCGGGCAGCCGCCGCTGCATCTCGCGGCCCAGCGCGAGCACCGCCCGCCGGCAGTCGCCGAAGCCCCACCTCGGCTCGATGGAGAGGTAGATGTGCAGTCCTCGCCCACCGGTGGTCTTCGGGTAGCCGGTCAGGCCCAGCTCGGCGAGGAACGCGCGCACCTCCCGGGCCACCGGCACCACCTGGTCGAAGCCGACGCCCGGCATCGGGTCCAGGTCGATCCGGAGCTGGTCGGGGCGCTCCACGTCGCTCGCGGAGACCGGCCACGGGTGAAAGCGCAGTGTGCCGAGGTTGGCCGCCCAGATCACCACGGCCAGCTCGCTCGGTGCCACCTCGTCGGCGGTGCGGCCGCTGGGGAAGGTGATGTGCGCGGTGCGCACCCACTCGGGCGCGCCCGCGGGCAGCCGCTTCTGGTAGAAGGCGTCGCCGCGGTTGTCCTGCCGGGTGCCGATCTTCGCGCCCTCGAACACCCCGCGCGGCCAGCGCTCCAGCATGGTCGGCCGGTCCCGCAACGCGCGCAGGATGCCGTCACCCACGGCCAGGAAATAGCGGACGACGTCGAGCTTGGTCAGCCCGCGCTCGGGAAAGTAGGGCTTGTCCGGGCTGGAGACCCGGACGACCCGCTCCCCGACCTGGATCTCCTCGGCCGCCGTCGCCACGTTTCACACCGTAGCGGCCGGCGAGCCGCGGCGTGGGTACCGCCACGGCCGGCCGAGACGGCCACCGGGCATTCCCGACCGATCGACCGACCATGGCCGCCCTTACCGCCTCAGCGCTGTTCCTGCTGCATGCGGGCCATCAGCATCTGCTTGCCCTGGTCGCCCGCCTTCCGACTGTTCTCCTGGATCTTGCGGAACCAGCTGGCGAGTTCGCTGTCGCCGCGCTGCTCGGCGTCGGCGATGTACGAATCCATCCGGTAGACCTGCTCCAACGACATCTGCAACATCCGGATGAGGTCGTAGTTCTTGTCCTTCAGTGGGCTCTTCTGTTCCTTGGTCATGGTCGCCACGGCGTACCTCCCCTGTCGGTTCTCGTGGACCCGGCGCTTACCCGAGCCGCCCGGGTTCACGCTCGCCGCGCGCGGCCGGCCGGCGCGGTTAGGCTCGGCGCATGCCCCGCTCCGCACCGGTGGACGGCTTCCAACTCGGCTACGACCGTTCCGGTCAAGGTCCGGCCGTGCTGCTGCTGCACGGCTGGCCCGGCGACCGCACCGACTACCGGGCGGTGACGCCGCTGCTGTCGTCCGTCGCCGACGTGGTCGTGCCCGCCGAGCGGGCCCCCGATCCGGCCGAGCGGATCGAGGCGCCCACCACCGTGCTCTGGCCCGGGCACGACCCGCTCTTTCCCGGGGAGTGGTCCGACCGGCTGGCGGAGTTCTTCGTCGACGCCCACGTCGAGTCGCTGCCCGACGTCGGGCATTTCACGCCGGTGGAGGCGCCGGAGCGCTTCGCCGCCGCCGTCCGCGCCGCGCTGGGTTAGCCCGGGGCGACCGTCGGGTACCGGGTGCCGCATGGCGGAACTGGCAGCGCTCTGGATCGTCCGGCACGGGGAGAGCACGGCGAACGTCGCCGCGACGCGGGCCGAGTCCAGCGGCGCGGAACTGATCGGTGTGACCCACCGGGACGCCGACGTGCCGCTCTCGGAGACCGGGGAGGAGCAGGCCCGGGCCACCGGGCGGTGGCTCGCCGGGCTGCCGCCGGAGCGACGCCCGGACGTGGCGGTGGTCTCGCCGTACCTGCGGGCGCTGCGCACCGCCGAGCTGGCGCTGGCCGGCACCCGGGTCCCGTGCAGCCGCGACGAGCGGCTGCGCGACCGGGAGCTGGGCATCCTCGACGGCCTCACCCCGCACGGTGTGGTCGCCCGCTTTCCGGACGAGGCGAAGCGGCGCAACCGGCTGGGCAAGTTCTACTACCGGCCGCCCGGTGGGGAGTCCTGGACGGACGTCGCGCTGCGCCTGCGCGCGCTCCTCGGTGACCTGCGCCGCGACCACGAGGGCCAGCGGGTGTTGCTCTTCGGCCACGACGCGCTGGTCTTCCTGGTCCGTTACCTGGTGGAGGGGCTGACCGAGGAGGAGCTGATGGCGCTGACCCGGCAGTACGTGATCGCCAACTGTTCGGTCACCGGCTGGTCCGCAGACGAGTCCGGTCGGTTGACGTTGCGCGATTTCAACGACGTCGGCCACCTGCGACGCCAGGGGGCCCGGCCGACCAGGGAGGACGAGGTCCATGCCGAACCGGTCTGACCCGCTGGTGATCACGCCGGCGCTGCTGCGCGACTGGGCGTTGCCGGTACCGTCCGGGGGCAAGGAGGCCCGGGGCACGGTGCTGGTGGTCGGTGGGTCCCGGTTCACTCCCGGCGCGGTCCTGCTGGCCGGCGTCGCCGCGCTGCGGGCCGGCGCCGGCGTGCTGCAACTGGCCGCCGCCGAGTCGACCGCCGCCGCGCTCAGCATCCAGGTGCCCGAGGCGCTGGTGGTGGGCCTGCCCGAGACCAGCGACGGCGCGCTGGCCGGACGGCCGGACGACCAGCTCAGCGAGCTGGTGGCGGCGGCGGACGTGGTGGCCGTCGGCCCGGGGCTGCGGGGCATCGAGGAGACCCGCCAACTGCTGCACGTCGTGCTCGACGCGGCCGGACCGCGGACTCCGCTGGTGCTCGACGCGTACGCCCTGGGCGCGCTGAGCCACTCACCGGAGCTGCTGGTCGGCTCCGGCCGGCCGGTGGTGCTCACCCCCAACATCACCGAGGCCCAGCACCTGCTCGACCGGGAGCCGGGTGACGACCTGGACGCCGAGGCGGCCGAGCTGGCCGCACGGTACGACGCGGTGGTCTCCCTCTACGGGCACATCGCGACGCCGGACGGGCGGAGCTGGCGGGAGGAGAGCGGCGACGCCGGGCTGGGCACCTCCGGCAGCGGCGATGTGCGTTCCGGGCTGCTCGCCGGGCTGCTCTCGCGCGGCGCCGATCCGGCGCAGGCCGCCTGCTGGGCGGCGTTCGCCCACGCGGTCAGCGGTCAGCGTCTCGTCCCGCAGTACGGCCGGATCGGGTTCCTGGCCCGGGAACTGCTCGACGAGATCCCGCACACCATCGCCACCGTCTGACGCCATTTGTCCTGCGGGCGCAGGTGTGTGTAACGCCACATCGACCCTGCGACGCTGTTGCACCGGAGGCGGCATCCCGTCCGCCTCCCGCCGGTGCCGCACCGCTGGGGCGCGGCACCGGCGGCGAACGGCCCCTGGGAGTCTGTGTGAAGTTGATCCGTCGCAAGACACTCGCCGCCGCGTCCACACTGACGCTCGGCATCGGTCTCGCCGTGACCGCGGGGGTGGCGCCGTCGGCGTCGGCCGCCGGCGCGGAGAACACCTTCCTGGTCCTCGCGCCGCAGGGCGCCGGGACGGAGCGGGCGGCGGCTCGGGTGGCCGCCGCCGAGGGCAGCGTGGTGGCCAGCTACGACCAGATCGGCGTGCTCGTCGTCCGCTCCACGAACCCCGCCTTCGCCACCGCGGTGGCCGGCGCCGGAGTCGAGTCGGTCGCCGCCACCACCGGCCTGGGCACCGCGCTCGACGAGGGCGAGACCGTGCAGGTCGCCGCGGCCGACGCCACGAACGTCACCGCGGACCCGACCGGGGAACCCCTCTTCGGCCAGCAGTGGGACATGCCGATGATCGGTGTCCCGCAGGCGCACGCCATCAACGCCGGCAGCCCCGACGTGCTGGTGGGCGTGCTGGACAGCGGCATCTCCAGCAGCCACCCCGACCTGGCGAGCCAGATCGCCAAGGACAAGAGCACGTCCTGCGTCGGCGGGGTCACCGACACCACCGAGGCGGCCTGGAACCCGACCACCTCCGACCACGGCACCCACGTGGCCGGCACCATCGCCGCCGCCGTCAACGGCGTCGGCGTGACCGGCGTCGCTCCGGGCGTCAAGGTGGCCGCCGTCAAGGTGGTCAACGACGACGGCTACATCTTCCCGGAGGCGGCAGTCTGCGGCTTCGTCTGGGCCGCCGAGCACGGCATGCAGGTGACGAACAACAGCTACTTCATCGACCCGTGGGAGTTCAACTGCCGCAACGACGCGCGTCAGCGCCCGGTGTGGCAGGCCGTGCAGCGGGCCATCCGCTACTCGCAGAGCAAGGGCGTGCTGAACATCGCGTCCGCCGGTAACTCCAACGTCGACCTGGCTCACAAGTTCGTCGACGCGGGCAGCCCGAACAACGGCACCCCCGAGGTCCGGGAGATCAACAACGCCTGCGTCGACCTGCCGGCCGAGTCGCCGGGTGTGCTGACCGTCTCGGCGGTCGCACCGACCGGAAAGAAGAGCTACTACTCCTCCTACGGCCTCGGCGTCGTGGACGTCACCGCTCCCGGTGGTGACAGCCGCTTCCGTACCGGAGGCGTCAGCCCGACCACGACCGACCAGATCCTGTCGACCACCTTCAACACGGCGACGCGGACCAACGGCTGGGGTTGGAAGCAGGGCACCTCGATGGCCAGCCCGCACGCCACCGGCGTCGCGGCCCTGGCGCTGTCGGCCCACCCGGGCATGACGCCGGGGCAGCTGGCCTCCTTCCTCGAGCGGACGGCGGAGGCGCTGCCGTGCGAGGAGGGCGTCTGGGAGCCGCGGCCCGGCTTCCCGGCCACCTGCAGCGGGGGCAAGCGCAACTCGTTCTACGGGGCGGGCATGGTCAGCGCGTACAACGTGGTGAAGTGACCACATCGCACGGATGACGGTGGGGCCCGGCGCGCAGGCGCCGGGCCCCACCCCGTTCGAGGGACAGTTGTTTCCGCAGTTCAGTCCCGGGGTACCGGACGATCACCTGACACAGTCGAGGAGGTCCGCCGGTGTCCACTGATGCCATCGTCCTGCTGAAAGAGGACCACAAGGAGATGCGCCGCCTGTTCAAGGCCTTCCAGGATGCCGAGGAGGGCCCCGCGAGCCAGCGGGGCAAGCTGGTGGGGCAGATCGTGGAGGCGCTCACGGTGCACACCTACCTGGAGAACGAGGTGATGTACCCGGAGGTCCGCAAGCTCCTGCCCGACCTGGAGGACGACATCCTCGAGTCGTACGAGGAGCACCACGTGGCGGACGTGCTCTGCGCCGAGCTGCACGCCATGACGGCGGAGGACGAGCACTTCAACGCCAAGACCACGGTGCTGATCGAGAACGTCCTGCACCACGTCGAGGAGGAGGAGCAGGAGTGGTTCCCCAAGGTGCGTGAGGCGCTCGGCCGCAAGCAGCTCCAGGAGATCGGCGAGCGGATGATCGCGCTGCGGGCCGACGCGCCGCGCAAGCCGACCGACCCGAAGGCGATCAAGAAGTCGGTGGACGCGGTCACCGCCTGACAGCCCCGAAGACGTGGACGGGCCCGGCATCGCCGGGCCCGTCTTGCGTGTGCCGCAGGTTCAGTCGGCCGAGCCGGGCTCGGCCATCTTCCGGTGCTGCTCGGACTTGAGCTTGTCCGGAACGATCTTGCCGACCGCGGTCTGCACCTTGTTCATCAGCGAGCCGGCCGTCACCGTCTGATCGCCCTTCATCAACGCCGCGAAGCCCTGCTCGGCCACCGTCCGCGGGTCGTCCTTACGGCCGGCGCCCACCCGGGTGTCCTGCATCTGGGCCCGTTCGAAGAACTCGGTGTCGGTCGGGCCGGGCATCAGGGAGGTCACCGTGACACCGGTCTCCTTCAGCTCGTTGCGCAGCGCCTCGGCGAAGGACTGCACGAACGACTTCGAGGCGTTGTAGACCGCCTGGAACGGCCCCGGCATCGTCGAGGCGATCGAGGAGGTGAGCAGCACCCGGCCGGCCCCCCGCTGCACCATGCCGGGCAGGATCCGCTTGGCGAGGTGCACCGTCGAGCGCACGTTCAGGTCGACGATGTTCAACTCGTCGGCCAGGTCGGTGCCGCCGACGAACGCGCCCCCGGCGCCCCGGCCGGCGTTGAGCGCCAGCGCGGCGACCGGGCGCCCGGTCGCCGCCACCGCCGCGGCCAACTCCTCCACCCCCTCGTGCCGCGCGAGGTCGACGCGGACCGGCTGGACCCGAGGGCCGCCGTCGCGCCGCAGCCGCGCCGCGGCCGACTCGATGCCGTCGTCCTCGGCGGCGATGACCAGGTCGAATCCGTGCTCGGCGAACTGGACTGCCAGTTCGTACCCGATGCCGCTGGACGCCCCGGTCACCACGGCGAGCGGCCGGTCGCTGCTCGGTGTGGTCATGGTCGTGCTCCTTCCCGCGAGTACCGGCCGCGTCCGCACCGGATCACGGCCGTCCGGATACGTGTGCCCCGCCACGGCGCGCCCAACCACCCGGGCCGTGGCCGACTCGCGGCCGAGGTCGGCCTGGCCGGCCCCGGCCGACCCGGTAGGATCGGCGCGGGCCGTGACTGGCGCGTGGGGATGGGGAACCATCGGGGAGCGGCCCCGTCATGAGGACGCATGCCGAGCGCCTGGGCCTTCCGTACGCCAGTTGGAGGTCGCATGCCGTCGCCGAACGCCGAATCCACCGCCTTCCGCAGCGCGCTCGAGGTGATCCGTGCCGTCGAGCCCCGGGTGGCCGACGCGATCACCGCCGAGCTGGGTGACCAGCGCGAGTCGCTGAAGCTGATCGCCAGCGAGAACTACGCCTCCCCGGCCACCCTGCTCGCCATGGGCAACTGGTTCAGCGACAAGTACGCCGAGGGCACGGTGGGCCGCCGCTTCTACGCCGGCTGCCAGAACGTCGACACGGTCGAGGCGCTCGCCGCCGAACACGCCCGGGAGCTGTTCGGCGCGGCGCACGCGTACGTGCAGCCGCACTCCGGCATCGACGCCAACCTGGTCGCGTTCTGGGCCGTGCTGGCCGACCGGGTGGAATCCCCGGCGCTGAAGAAGGCCCAGGTCCGCCAGGTCAACGACCTCACCGAGGCGGACTGGTTCGCGCTGCGCCGGGAGCTGGGCAACCAGCGGATGCTCGGCATGTCGCTCGACGCCGGCGGGCACCTCACCCACGGTTTCCGGCCGAACATCTCCGGCAAGATGTTCGACCAGCGCAGCTACGGCACCGACCCGGCGACCGGTTTGATCGACTACGACAAGGTCGCGGAGATCGCCCGGGAGTTCAAGCCGCTGATCCTGGTCGGTGGCTACTCGGCCTACCCGCGGAAGGTCAACTTCCGGATCCTGCGGGAGATCGCCGACTCGGTGGGCGCCACCTTCATGGTGGACATGGCGCACTTCGCCGGGCTGGTCGCCGGCAAGGTCTTCACCGGCGACTTCGACCCGGTGCCCCACGCGCACATCGTCACCACCACCACGCACAAGTCGCTGCGCGGCCCGCGCGGTGGCATGGTGCTCTGCCAGCCGGAGCTGGCCGACCAGGTCGACCGGGGCTGCCCGATGGTGCTCGGCGGCCCGCTGCCGCACGTGATGGCCGCGAAGGCCGTCGCGCTCGCCGAGGCCCGCCGCCCGGACTTCGCCGACTACGCCCAGCGGATCGTGGCGAACGCCCAGGCGCTCGCCGAGGGGCTGCTGAGCCGCGGCGCCAACCTGGTCACCGGCGGCACCGACAACCACCTGGCGATCATCGACGTCACCTCGTACGAGCTGACCGGCCGGCAGGCGGAGCAGGCGCTGCTCGACGCGGGCATCGTCACCAACCGCAACTCGGTGCCGCAGGACCCGAACGGCGCCTGGTACACCTCCGGCATCCGGATCGGCACCCCGGCGCTGACCACCCGGGGGCTCGGCGCGGCCGAGATGGACCAGACCGCCGAGCTGATCCACACCGTGCTCAGCCAGACGAAGCCCGGCGCCAACGCCGACGGCACCGCGTCGAAGGCCAAGTACGTGCTCGACCCGGCCATCGCCGACAAGGTCAGCCGCCAGGCCAGCGAGCTGCTGACCGGCTTCCCCCTCTACCCCGCCGTCGACCTCACCTGACGCCCGACCCCCGCTTGTCGATCATGCAGTTGTGGTGCCCGGATGGTCCCGCTTCGCGGAGTGCGTCCCCCACCACAACTGCTTGATCGGCGGGAGCCACCGCTGGTCAGGGGGTTAGGGCGCGGTTGCGGAGGGCGCGCAGGCGGTGCAGGACGTCGCTGCCGCCGCGGCCGAAGTGGTCGTGCAGGCGGCGGTACTCGGCGTACAGCTCGTCGTAGGCGGCGGCCCGGGCCGGGTCGGGGTGCCAGGTCTCGCGCCGGTGGGCGCCCATCGCGGCCGAGGCGGCCGGCACGTCCGGGTACGCCCCGGCGGCCGCCGCCGCGTGGATCGCCGCGCCCAGCGCCGCCGGGTGCGCCGAGTCGAGCACGTGCAGCGGGCGGTTCAGCACGTCGGCGTAGATCCGCAGCAGCAGCCGGTTACCGGTGAGGCCACCGGCGGCGGTCAGCTCGTCGACCTCGACCCCGGCCGCGGTGAACGCCTCGACCACGGTCCGCGCGCCGAAGGCGGTGGCCTCCAGCAGCGCCCGCCAGATTTCCTCCGGGCGGGTGGCCAGGGTCAGCCCGAGCAGCACCCCGCTCAGCTCGTGGTCCATCAGCACCGAGCGGTTGCCGCTCTGCCAGTCCAGGGCGAGCAATCCGTGCCCGCCCACCGGCTGGTCGGCGGCGAGCCGGTCGAGCAACTGGTAGGGACTCTCGCCACGGCGCTGCGCCTCGGCGGCGTACCCGGCGGGCAGCGCGTGCGTCACGTACCAGGCGAAGATGTCCCCCACCCCGCTCTGCCCGGCCTCGTAGCCCCAACTGCCCGCGGTGACCCCGCCCTCGACGGCGCCGCAGACCCCGGGTACCTCGTGGTACCGCTCCGCGTTCATGATCAGACAGGTGGACGTGCCGAGCACCGCGAGCATCCGGCCCGGCGCGACCGAGCGGGCCGCCGCCGCGGTGACGTGCGCGTCGATCGCGCCGACCGCGACCGGGATGCCCGGCGGCAGGCCGGTCCACCGGGCCGCCTCGGCGGTGAGCCCACCGGCCCGGGCGCCCAGCGGCGCGAGCGGCCCGTCGACCCGGTCCAGCAGCCCGTCCAGCCGTGGGTGCAGCGCGCGGAGGAAGTCCGCGGACGGGTAGCTGCCGTCCTGGCGCAGTCCCTTGTAGCCGGCGGCGGAGACGTTGCGGGTCTCCCGGCCGCAGAGCTGCCAGACGATCCAGTCGGTCGTCTCGATCCAGCGCTGCGCCCGGTCGAAGAGCTCCGGGTCCTCCTCCAGCAGCTCCAACGCCTTGGCCAGCTGCCACTCGGCGGAGACCCGCCCGCCGTAGCGGGCCAGCCAGCTCTCGCCGCGTTCGGCGGCGAGGGCGTTGATCCGGTCCGCCTGCCGCTGCGCCGCGTGATGCTTCCACAGCTTCGGGTACGCGTGCGGCCGCCCGCGCAGCCCGGGCAGCTCACAGAGCGGGGTGCCGTCGGCCAGGGTGGGCAGCACGGTGCAGGAGGTGGCGTCGACGCCGATGCCCAACGCGTCCCGCGGGCGTACGCCGGCGGCCCGCAGCGCCGCGGGAACCGCCACCCGCAGCACCTCGCGATGATCCGCCGGGTCCTGCAGGGCCCACTCCGGGGGCAGCGGCGTCCCGTCGGGCAGCCGGCCGGTGATCACCCCGTGCCGGTAGGGGTGCACCGCCGCGCCCAGTTCGGCGCCGTCGGCCACGTCGACCACCACGGCTCGGCCGGAGAGCGTGCCGAAGTCCACCCCGACCACGTACCGGCGCCCGGCTGCGGGCTCACCCACCGCTGCTCCTCCTCCCGCCGCCGCTGGACGCGCGCGGCGGGAGGAAACGCTAGCAACACTGCGGGGTGAACGGCAGCCGGCCGGTGGTGAGCCGGGGGGTTACCGCTACGCGCCCCGGGCGACCGGCTGGGCCACCGGAGGCGGACGGTTGAGCGGCCGGCTCAGGCGATCGGGCGCTTCAGGTGGTAGCGGTGCACCTCGGTGCTGCCCTGCACGTTGTTGACGTCCTCGGCGGCGGAGACCAGTTCCCAGCCGTCCCGGCCGACCCGGTTGAGGTGCGCGATCGCGGTGTCGCCGTACGCGGTGATGTCCTTACGGGACCCGTCGGGGGCGTACCAGACGAACGAGACGTGGAAATTGCGGCCCTGCCCCTGATAGCGGCGGACCAGCAAGGCGTACTCCCAGGCAACCATGGGGCCCATTATGACCGTCCATCCAGGACGCCGAAACGGCGGCGGTCGCGCTTTGCCACCCGGTGAACGCGCTGTGTCAACCCGTCGTGACGGTGACCGGCTCGGTCAGCCCGACGCGACGGTGCGTAGCTGTCCGGCGGCCGCCGAGTCGGGGCACCCGGCCAGGGCCAGCGCGTCGCGCAGCTCGGTGGCGAGCAGGTCCAGCGCCGCCTCGGCGGCGGGCCGCCCACCGGCGGCCAGCGCCCAGAGCAGCGGCCGGCCGACCAGCACACCGGCGGCGCCGAGCGCCAGCGCCCGCAGCACGTCGGTGCCGCCACGCACGCCGCTGTCCAGCAGCACCTCGCACCGGTCGCCGACCGCGTCGACGACCTCGGGCAGCATGGTGACGCTGGCCGGCGCGCCGTCGAGCTGACGGCCGCCGTGGTTGGAGACCACCACCGCGTCCGCGCCGACCCGTACGGCGTCTTGCGCGTCCCGCGGGTCGAGCACGCCCTTGACCACCAGCGGCAGGTCGATCCGCTCCCGCAGCCAGGCCAGGTCGGCCCAGCTCAGCGCCGGGGCGAAGGCCGCACCGGGGCGCGCTCGCAGCTGGGACACCCCGGGGGTGCCGCCGTGCGCCAGGTCGTCCCGCCCGTTGGGCAGGTTCGCGGCGGCCACCTGCGCCGGGAGCCGGAACGCGTTGCGCAGGTCCCGCAGGCGCCGGCCCAGCACCGGCACGTCCACGGTCACCACCAACGCCTGGCAGCCGGCGTCCCGCACCCGGGCCAGCAGGTCCAGCACGAGCCCCTTGTCGCGCAGCCAGTAGAGCTGGAACCAGACCGGGGCGCCGGTCGCCGCCACCTCCTCGATCGGGGTGCTGCCCAGCGTGCTGGCCAGGTACGGCACGCCCGCCGCGCCGGCCGCCGCGGCCAGCGCCAGTTCCCCGTCGGGATGCACCAGCCGCTGGTAGGCCATCGGCGCCACCCCGACCGGCATCGCGTACCGGTGCCCGAGCAGCCGGGCGGTCAGGTCCGGAACCTCCACCCCGCGCAGCACCCGGGGCAGCACCGCGACCCGGTCCAGGGCGGCGCGGTTGGCGCCCAGGGTGACCTCGGCGCCGCTGCCACCCTCGATGTAGTCCCAGACGTCCGGCGGGAGCACCGCCCGGGCCCGCTCGGCGTAGTCGGCCAGGCAGGCCGGCGGCGCGTCGGCCGGCAGGTCGGTCACGTTCGGCTCAGCCCGTTGCTCGACGTCCACACCCGCCATCCTTCCCACGCCGCCCCACCACGGGCAACGTCCCGCGGTGTCGGGGCCGCGGCCCGGTGCGGAAACGGGTTGCGTGGATGGCGCCGGCCAACCAGCCTCGGACGGATGGACCAGGACCGGACGGCACCGCCCACTCGTGTCGCGCTGCGCGACCGCATCGACGTGTCGCTGGTACGCCGGCTCGTCGCCGCGCAGTTCCCCCGCTGGGCCGGCCTGCCGGTGCGCCCGGTCGAGGAGGGCGGCTGGGACAACCGCACCTTCCACCTGGGTGACGCGATGACCGTGCGGCTGCCCAGCGACGAGGGGTACGCGCTCCAGGTGGCCAAGGAGCAGCGGTGGCTGCCGGTGCTCGGGCCGCGACTGCCGCTCGACGTGCCCACCCCGCTGGCTCAGGGCGAGCCGGCTGCGGACTACCCCTACCCGTGGTCGGTCTACCGGTGGATCGACGGGCGCACCGCCCGGCGGGACCGGATCGCCGACCTCACCGAGTTCGCCACCACCCTGGCCGGCTTTCTCGCCGCGCTCCAGCGGGTCGAGCCCGGTGGCGGGCCGGCGGCCGGCGCGCACAGCGCCTGGCGCGGCGCCCCGCTGAGCACGTACGACGAGGACACCCGGCGGGCGATCGACCGGCTGGGTGGGCGGATTCCGGTCGAGACGGTCAACGCGATCTGGGCCGAGGCCCTCGACGCGACCTGGGCCGGGCCGCCGGTCTGGTTCCACGGCGACGTCGCGTACGGCAACCTGCTGGTGCGCGACGGGCGGCTCGCCTCGGTGATCGACTTCGGCTGCTGCGGGGTCGGCGACCCCGCCTGCGACGTGGTCATCGCCTGGACGCTGCTCGACGACGGCAGCCGGGCGGTGTTCCGCGACGCGCTCGCCGTCGACGCGGCGACCTGGGCGCGCGGTCGGGGTTGGGCGCTGTGGAAGGCGCTGATCAACCTGGACAACGCCGACCCGGCGCGGACGGCCGAGGCGCGGCACGCCCTGGGCCAGGTGCTCGCCGAGTGGACGGCGTCCCGCTGACGCCGCGAGGCCGTACCCTGAGGCGATGGCCAGCTGGGAGGACGTGCGACGAATCGCCGCGACCCTGCCGGAGACGACCGAGCACGGGTCGTACGACGGGCTGCCGGCCTGGCGGGTGCGGGGCAAGCCGTTCGTCTGGGAGCGCCCGCTGCGCAAGGCCGACCTGGCCGCCCTCGGTGACGCCGCCCCGGACGGGCCGATCCTCGGCGCCCGCGTGCCCGACGTGGGCGCCAAGGAGGCGCTGCTCGCCGACGACCCCGAGGTCTACTTCACCACCCCGCACTTCGACGGCTATCCCGCGGTGCTGGTCCGGTTGGAGCGCATCGAGCTGGCCGAGCTGACCGAGCTGATGGTCGAGGCCTGGTACGACCGCGCCCCGAAACGGCTCGCCGCCGCGTACCGGGCGCAGGGCACGGCGCAGGCGAACTGACGAGGATTCAGCCCGACGGCCGACCGCACGTCGGTCAACCGGGACGGCGGGATCGACCTCCGGGGATCGGGAGCCGGCAGCTCGCCCTCCAGCCGGCAGCAGGGACAGCGGATCCGCCGTGGCCTTCCCGGCGGGCGGTTCCCGGATGTTCGCCGGCCGTTCGCCGCAGGGCCGCCCGGGCGTACGGTCCCGCGCCGTAGCGTGGTCGGCCGGACCGGACGCCCAGGAGGCCGCCGCGCATGACCTTGTCACCGATCGGCCGCAGCACTGACGTCCAGGTCACGGCGGTGCGCCGGATCGGCGACAGCGCGCCGCACAGCGCCTTCACCGACCTGGTCCGGCACGACGGCGGGTGGTTCTGCGCGTTCCGCGAAGGCAGCACGCACGTCTCCGGCGACGGGGTGATCCGGGTGCTCAGCTCCCCGGACGGCCGGTCCTGGAGCTCCGCGGCGGTGCTGCGCCGCGAGGACACCGATCTGCGCGACCCGCGGTTCGTGTCGCGCCCCGACGGTCGACTGCAACTGCTCGCCGCCGCCGTGACCGGCGAGGCCACCAAGAAGTTCCGGACCGTCGCCTGGCTCTCCCGGGACGGGCGTCGCTGGGGCGATCCGACGCCGGTCGGTGAGCCGGACGTCTGGGTGTGGCGGGCGGCCTGGCACGACGGCGCCATGTACGGCGTCGGCTACGCCACCCGGGAGCCGCGCTTCGTCCGGCTCTACCGCAGCGGTGACGGCCTCGACCTGCACCCGGTGGCGCCGACCCTGTTCGCCGGCGGCTACCCGAACGAGTCGGGGCTGGTCTTCGACCCGGACGGCACCGCCACCTGCCTGCTGCGCCGGGACCGGGAGACGGCCACCGCGCAGCTCGGCCGGGCTCGACCCCCGTACCGCGACTGGGAGTGGACCGACCTGGGCGTCCAGGTGGGTGGGCCGGCCCTGCTCCGGCTGCCGGACGGCCGGCTGCTCGCCGGGGTACGGCTGCTCGACGACCCGGTACGCACCGCGATCTGTGCCGTCGACACCGAGCGGGGCGAGCTGACCGAGCTGGTCGCCCTGCCCTCCGGCGGCGACACCAGCTACCCCGGCCTGGTCTGGCACGACGACCTGCTGTGGGTCAGCTACTACTCCTCACACGAGGGACGCACCTGCGTCTACCTGGCCGAGGTCGTCCTGAGCCGCTGAGTCGCGCCCACCCCCGAGCTCGCCCGCTCAGGCCAGCGCCGGGGTCTGCGCGTGGATGTAAAAGCGCAACGACCGGGCGTCGGTGAAGCACTCCCGCATCGGCCGGACCAGCTCGCGGTGCTCCGGGCTGCGCTCCCACGCCTCGAAGTCGGCCAGTCGCGCCCACTCGCTGGTGATCAACCACTGCTCCCGGTCGGCCGAGGAGCGGCACACCTGGTCCACCAGGTGCCCCGGCACCCCGCCGGCCACCTGATGCCGGATCGCCTCGTACGCCGCCAGGAACGCCGCGGTGCGCTCCGCCGGCACCCGTACCAGGAACACCACCCGGGCCCGCTGTTCGTCAGCCATCTTCGTCCTCTCTCGACGGTGCCGCCCCGCGCAGCACCAGCGCGCTGTTGAAGCCGTCGAAACCCCGGGCGCAGACCAGCGCGACCCGGCTGCGCGGCCGTCGGTGCTCGCGCAGGAAGTCCAGCTCGCAGCCGTCGGCCACCTCGTCCGGGCCCGCCGAGGCGGGCAGCGTGTCGTGCCGGAAGGCGAGCAGCGCGGTGGCCACGTCCAGCGCGGCGCCGCCCTGGTGGGCCCGGCCGGTGAGTGGCTTCGCGGTGCTCACCGGGGGCGGCCGGTCGCCGAAGACCGACCGCAGCGCGGTGGCCTCGGTGCGGTCGTAGCGGGGCACGCCCAGCGCGTCGGGCAGCACCAGGTCCACCGCGTCCGCGCCGACGCCGGCCCGGTCCAGGGCCAGCCGCATCGCCCGGGCGTACTGGGTCGGGTCGCCGGCGCTCTGCGGGCCGGTGTGCGCCGCGTCGTGGGTCGCGCCCCAACCGGTCAGCTCGCCGTAGACCCGCGCGCCACGGGCCAGCGCGTGCCCCAGCTCCTCCACCACGAAGACCGCCCCGCCCTCGGCCGGCAGGTAGCCGCTCGCCCCGGCGTCGAACGGCCGGTACGCCCGCTCCGGGTCCGCGACGTCGCTGAGCAGGCCGGAGCTCAGCTGACAGGCCAGGGCGTACGGGCTCAGCGGGCACTCGGTCGCCCCGGCGATCACCACCGGCGTGCCCCGGCGCACCGAGCGGACCGCGTGCGCCAGGCTGTCCAGTCCGCCGGCCGTCTCGCTGACCAGCACCCCACACGGCCCCTTGAACTGGTGGTGGATGGAGAGCTGGCCGACGCTGGCCGCGTAGAACCAGGCGATCGACTGGTACGCCCCGACGGTGCGCGACGGGCCACCCCAGAGCCGTTGCAGCTCCCGCTGGCCGAACAGGTTGCCGCCGGAGGAACTGGCCAGGGTGACCGCGTAGCCGTACGGGTCGGGGGCCTGCTCGGGCAGCCCGGCGTCGGCCAGCGCCAGCCGGGTGGCGGCGAACCCGAGGTGCGTCCACCGGTCGGTCTGCACCAGCTGTCGGCTCGCCGCGTATCCGGTGGCCTCGAAACCGGTCACCTCGCCGGCGAACCGGGTCGGGTACCCGGCCGGGTCGAACAGCGTGATCGGCCCGGTGCGCCGGGTGCCGGCCAGCACCGTACGCCAGTGCGCCGCCGCGCCGACGCCGCTCGGGGCGACCACCCCGATCCCGGTGACCACCGCCCGGGCGGTCACGCGGCCACCGCCCCGGGCAGCCGGCGGAAGATCATCGCGGACTGGAAGCCGCCGAACCCGCTGCCCACCGAGAGGGCGACGTCGACCGGCAGCTCCCGCGCCTCGTTCGGCACGTAGTCCAGGTCGCACTCCGGATCCCGGGTGCTCCAGTTGGCGGTCGGCGGCACCACCCCGAACTCGATGGCCAGCGCGCAGGCGGCCATCTCGATCGAGCCGATCGCGCCGAGCGAGTGCCCGACCATCGACTTGATCGAGCTGACCGGCACCCGGTACGCCGCGTCGCCGAGCGCCCGTTTGAACGCGGCGGTCTCGTGCCGGTCGTTCTGGCGGGTGCCGGAGCCGTGCGCGCTGATGTAGGAGACCTGCTCCGGGGCCAGCCGGGCCTGCCGCAGTGTCGCGGAGATGGCCAGCGCCATCTCCACCCCGTCCGGTCGCAGCCCGGTCATGTGGTAGCCGTTGCTGTGGCTGGCGTACCCGGCGACCTCGCAGTAGATGTGCGCGCCGCGCCGCCGGGCGCGCTCGGCCTCCTCCAGCACCAGCACCGCCGCGCCCTCGGCGAGCACGAAGCCGTGCCGGTCGGCGTCGAACGGGCGAGAGGCGTGCGCGGGGTCGTCGTTGTCCGGGCTGGTCGCCTTGATCGCGTCGAACGAGGCGACGGTGACCGGCGAGATCGGCGAGTCCGCCGCGCCGGCGAGCACCACGTCCGCCTCACCGTCGGCGATCAGCTGGTGGGCGTACCCGATCGCGTCGATCCCGGAGGTGCAGCCGGTGGAGACCACCTGGGCCGGGCCGTGCAGGCCGTGCCGGCAGGCCACGTCGGCGGCGAGGCTGCTGGGCACCAACGCCTGGTAGAGGTAGGGCCCGCCACGGGCCGGGTCGACGAGCCACCGACGGCCGGCGTCGCTGACCGCGACGTACTGCTGCTCCAGCGCCATGGTGCCGCCGACCGCGGTGCCGAGCACCACCCCGGCGCGGTCCCGCTCGGCGTCGGTGAGCGCCAGGCCGGCGTCGGCGATCGCCTCGTCGGCGCAGGCCAGCGCGAACTGCACGTAGCGGTCGGAGCGCCGCAGCTCGGCCTCGGTGATCCCGGCGGCGACCGGGTCGAAGTCGCACTCCGCGGCGATCCGGGACCGGAACGGCGACGGGTCGAAGAAGGTGATCCGCCGCGTCGCCGTCCGCCCCTCGGTGATCGACTTCCAGAACCGGTCCCGGGTGGCGCCGCCCGGGGCGACCACGCCGATCCCGGTCACCACCGTGCGGCGCCCGGTCACGACGCGCCCCGCTCGACCAGCTCGGTGTCGACGTGGCCCAGGTCCGGCCGGGGCGCGAGAGGTCCGAGGTGGAAGACCACCTCGGCCGGCTCGTCACCGGTGTTGCGCAGCCGGTGCCGCACGTTGATCGGCACGAAGAGCGCCTCACCGGCGGCCAGCGGCACCGGCCGGTCGTCCAGGTCCACGGTGATCTCACCCCGGGCCACGTAGAGGAACTCCTCGCTGTACGGGTGGTAGTGCTCGGCGATCCGCTCGCCCGGCTGCAACGCGGCCACCCCCATGAAGCCGGAGGTGCTGCCGACGGTGCGCGGGCCGAGCAGCACCCGCAGCTCGCCGCCGCGCCGCCGGTCCGCCGGCACGTCCCGGGCGGCGATCAGGGGCAGGGTCTGCTCACTCATCACCGGCCCCCGTCGCCCCGCCGACCGGCACGGCCTCGCCGGTCTGCACCCGGCGTTCGATCCGCTCCTTGATCACCGCGAGCTGCACCGCGCTGTTGGCGTTGATCCGCTCGGTCATCCCGACGTTGTCCACCGGCGCGGTCGGCTTCATCGCGAAGTCCTGCACCCAGGTCATTCGGGTGCCCTCGAGCTCCTCGGCGTAGCGCCAGTGGATCCGCATGTACTCGAACGGCCCGGTCTCCACCCGGTGTGCGTGCACCTGCCGGGCGATCGGGTCGGCGACGCGTTCGCTCACCCAGCTCCACGACACCCCGTTCTCGTCCGGGTGCATGGTGAGCCGGAACCGCACCGTGTTCCCGGCCCGGTGCAGGATCTCCACCACGGCGTACTCCGTGAACAGCTCGGTCCAGTTCGGCACGTCGTTGGTGATCTCCCAGACCAGCGGCAGCGGCGCGGCGATCACGATGCTGTTCTCGGTGTGCCCCGGTTGCGCCGAGCGCCGGGCGACCAGGTTGGCCACGGCCGGGATGCTCAGCTGCGCGGCCTGCTCGGGGATCTGCACCCGCCACCGGTCGGCGACGACCGCGGAGAGTTCGAGCAGCGCGAGGGAGTCCAGGCCGAGCTCCTCCAGGGACGCGGCCGGCGCGCGGGCGGCGGCCTCGGCGTCCAACCCGCAGTGCGCCACCAGGATGTCGGTGATCTCGGCGGTCAGCGGTTGGCCTTGGGTGACGGTCATCGGGTCCTCCTGGGTCGTGCGGACGATCCGGCCGTGGCCGGCGGACGGGTGGCGGTCACCGGCGGGGCCGGCGGTGGTTCATGCGCGCCGGCCGGGCTCGTGGCCGCGGGGTGCTCGCCGGCGGCGAGCAGCCGGTCGACCAGCCCGGTGGTGTAGCGGCCCTTGCGGAACCCGGCGTCGTCGAGGACCCGCCGGACGAACGGGATGGTGGTCCGCACGCCCGGCCCGGCCACGTCGAACTCGTCGAGCGCGCGTTCCAGCCGGTTCAGCGCCAGCTCGCGGTCCGGCGCCCAGACGGCCACCTTGGCCAGCAGCGAGTCGTAGTGCGGGCCCACCACGTACCCGGGCCGGCCGTGGGTGTCCACCCGGGTGAACGGGCCACCGGGCGGCAGGAACCGCTCCAACCGACCCGGGGTGGGCGCGAAGTCGCGCTCCGGATCCTCCACGTTGACCCGGCACTCGACCGCCACCCCGTGCAGCCGGATCTCGTCCTGCCGCCAGCGCAGCGGGACCCCGGCGGCGATGTGCAGCTGCTCGTGCACCAGGTCGATCCCGGTGATCATCTCGGTGACCGGATGCTCCACCTGGATCCGGCAGTTGATCTCCAGGAAGTGGAACCGCTCCTCGGCGTCGACCAGGAACTCCAGCGTGCCGGCGCCGGTGAAGCCGACCTCGAGCGCGCCGCGCAGCGCGGTCTCCGCGATCGAGTCGAGGACGCCGGCGGGTAGCGCCGGGGCGGGCGCCTCCTCGACCAGCTTCTGGTGCCGCCGCTGCACCGAGCAGTCGCGGGTGCCCAGGTGCACCCCGTTGCCGTGCCCGTCGCAGAGCACCTGCACCTCGACGTGCCGGGCCTCGGTCAGGTAGCGCTCGACGTAGACCCGGTCGTCACCGAACACGGCCTGCGCGGCCGCCCGGGTCTTCGCGTACGCCCGGGGCAGCTCCGCCGCGGACCAGACCACGGTCATGCCCCGGCCACCACCTCCGGCCGCCGCCTTCACGATCACCGGGTAGCCGATCTCCGCGGCCACCTCGGCCGCCTCGGCCGCCGTGGGGACCGGCTCCACGCTGCCCGCCGGCAGCGGCAGGCCGGCCCGGCGCATCAGGGCCCGGGCGGAGGACTTGTCGGCCAGCGCGGCCATCACCGACGGCGACGGGCCGATGAAGGTCAACCCGTTCTCGGCGCAGATCTCGGCGAAGTCGGCGTCCTCGGAGAGGAACCCGTAGCCCGGGTGCACCGCCTGGGCGCCGACCTGCCGGGCCGCCTCGACGATCGCGGCGGCGTTGAGGTAGCTGCGACGGCTGGCCGCCGGTCCGATCCGGACGGCCTGGTCGGCGAGGCGGACCGCGGCCGAGTCGGCGTCCGCCGCGGAGTAGACCACCGCGGTACGGACTCCGAGCTCGCGGCAGGCGCGCAGCACCCGCAACGCGATCTCACCCCGGTTGGCGATCAGCACCTTCTCGAACATCCCGCACCACCTCAGGCCGGTTCCAGCGCGACCAGCGGCTGGTCGTACTCCACGGGCTGACCGTCGTCGGCCAGCACCGCGGCCACCCGGCCGCCCCGGTCGGTGGTGACCTCGTTCATCAGCTTCATCGCCTCGACGATCCCGACCACCTGGCCCGGCCGGAGCACGTCGCCGACGGCCACGAACGGCGCGGCCCCCGGCTCCGGCGCGCGGTAGAACGTGCCGACGATCGGTGACCGGACCACCGGGCGGGTCTGCGGCTCCGGAGGTTCGGCGCCGGCGGCGGGAGCGGGCCGGGACTCCGGCGGCGCTTCGTCGGCGGTGGCACCGCTCGGGGCGGCACTGCCGTGCCACTCCACCTCCAGCACGGTCTCGCCGCTGCGCAGCCGCACCCGCCGGACCGGGCCGGCCAGCTCGGCCACCAGGTGCTGGGCGTGCCGGCGCAGTCCGGCCAGCACCGCGTCCGTCCCGTCGGCCGCGTCGCCGGCGCTCTCGATTGCCGCCGGCGCCGTGGGGGGCCGGGCCGCTCCGGCGCTCACCGGGCACCCGCCCGGCTGCCGGCGCGGGCCGCGCCGAAGCGCCGGAAACGCTGACGACGGCGGCGCACCAGGGTCGCCGCGGGCACGTCGAGCAGCGGCAGCAACGCACCGAGCACCGCGTCACGCAGCATCCGTGCCATCGCCTCCGGGTCGGCGTGGGCCGCACCCGGCGGCTCCGGCACGATGTCGTCCACCACTCGAAGGCGGTGCAGGTCCGGCGCGGTCAGCCGCAGCGCGCGGGCCGCCTGGGGCGCCGCCGAGCGGTCCGGCCAGAGGATCGCCGCGCAGCCCTCCGGGCTGATCACCGAGTAGACCGCGTGCTCGAGCATCAGCACCCGGTCGGCCACCGCCAGGGCCAGCGCCCCGCCACTGCCCCCCTCGCCGGTGATCACCGCGAGGACCGGGGTGGGGAGGACGGTGAGGGCGAGGATGTTCTCCGCGATGGCCGCCGCCTGCCCCTGCTCCTCGGCGCCGACGCCGGGGTCGGCGCCCGGGGTGTCCACCAGGGTGATCACCGGCAGGCCGAGGCGGGCGGCCAGCCGCGCCAACCGCAGCGCCTTGCGGTGCCCGGCCGGGCTGGCCATGCCGAAGTTGCGGGCGACCAGCTCGGCGGTGGTGTGCCCCTTCTGGTGGCCGATCACCATGACCGACCGGCCGTCGAGGCGAGCCACGCCGCCGACCACGGCCGGGCAGTCGCCGCCGAGCCGGTCGCCGTGCAGCTCGACGAAGCCGTCGAAGGCGTTCTCCAGGTAGTCCAGGGTGGTCGGTCGGCCGGGTTGTCGGGCCAGGCGTACCGTCGCCCACGGATCGGCGTCGGTCGAGCCGGGCTCGCTGGTCGGGCCTTCGACCGGGTTCTGCGCGGCGGTGCGGACGGCGGCCGGCGGCGCCGGCTGCTGGCGGGGCACCGCGGGGCGGGCCACCGGTCGCCGCCCGCCCTGGGCCGCCGCCAGCAGGGCGACCAGCCGCCCGCGCAGGGAGCGCCGGGGCACCACCATGTCGACCTGGCCGTGCCGGAGCAGGAAGTCCGCGGTCTGAAAGCCCTCCGGCAGGGCCCGGCCGGTGACCTGGCGGATCACCCGGGGGCCGGCGAAGCCCATCCGGGCGCCGCTCTCGGCCACCACCACGTCGGTGTTGGTGGCGAACGAGGCGGCGACCCCGCCGTACGTGGGATCGGTGAGGACGCTGACGGTGAGCAGTCCCGCCTCGCGCAGCGCGGCGATGGCCTGACTGACCGTGGCCATCTGCATCAGCGACAGCGCGCCCTCCTGCATCCGCGCGCCACCGGAGGCGGTGACCAGGACCAGCGGCACCCGGTCGTCCAGGGCGCGCTCGGCGGCCCGGGTGATCAGCTCGCCGACCGCGCAGCCCAGGCTGCCACCGAGGAAGCGGAAGTCCATCACCGCGAGCACCGCCGGGTGCCCGCCCATGGCCGCGGTGCCGCAGAGCACCGCCTCGGTCAGGCCGGTGCCGGCCCGGGCCGCGGTGAGCCGGTGCGGGTACGGCAGCACGTCGACGAAGTCGATCGGGTCCAGGTCGGCGAGCCGGTCGGGCAGCGGCTGGAACGACCCCGGGTCGACCAGCTGCCGTACCCGGTCGGGCGCCCCGAGCCGGGCGTGCACCCCGCACTCGGGGCAGACGTCCAGATTGCGCCGCAGTCGCTTGCGGTACAGCAGGGTGGCGCAACCGGCGCACCGGGACCAGAGCTGCTCCTCGCGCGGCGCGGTGGCGGTCACGACCGCCGCCCGACCGGCGCGGAGGCGTCGAAGCGGTAGAAGCAGCGTGCCATGGCGTCGCGCGGCGAACGCCAGTCCGGCGAGTACGGCGAGATGTACGGCCGCAGTCGGGCGCTGATCCGCTCGAACTCCGGGTGACTGCGCGCGGCCTCCACCGCCCCCTCCCCGGGCAGCTCGGTCTCCAGCAGGTGCACGTACAGGTCGTGCAGCCGGTACAGCGACCGGTGCCGTACCCCGGCCAGCCGCGGCAGCTCGGTGGCGTCGGAGTCGGCGAAGATCTCGGCGACCCGAGCCTCGGCGCTCGGGACCACCTTCGCGACGATGAGCGATCGGTCCATGGACGGGCCTCCCCCCACGGCGTGCGGCGCCGAGAGACGGTGCCGCACGAGCCGGACGACTGCCCGTCACCATGCGGCGCTGCTCGTCACAGCGGCGTCACCACGGACGGTCCACCGACGACGTTCAATGGTGACGCTGCGTTGACGCAAGCTGTGCGCGGGCTATGTATCAGCTGACCGGCGGATCGTCCCATTCGCAAATATAAGCAGTTCAGAGCCGTTCTCACGGATGCCACCCGGACGCCATCGACGACGCAACTGCGTTGACCCAGAGTGACCGTTATTGATAATCTTCATCACGGTCAGCCCGGCGGCCCGGGCGCGGCGCCGCGCCTTCGGCGTAGCGGCGACGGCGACGTCGACGTCGCGAACAGCCGCGCCGGGGACACAGCAGACAGTCGGGACAAGCGTTCCACAGGGGGTGCTGCGTGGCCGCTGATCCGTCCATGCCGACGTCCGGGCGTCGACCCGGCACCGGGGTGTCACTGCGCCTGCTCGGCGGCTTCCAGCTGCTGCACGGCGAAGCCCCGGTCGAGGTGCCCCGCGGGCTGCAACGGGTGATCGCGCTGATCGGGCTGCGCCCCGGTGCCACCCGCAGCCAACTGGCCGGGTTGCTCTGGCCCGAGGCGCCGGAGGAGCGGGCGCTGTCGTCACTGCGTACCGCCCTCTGGCGGCTGCGGCAGGACCCGTGCTGCCCCCTCGCGGTCAGCACCGACACCGTCCGCCTCGACCCGGCGGTCTGGCTCGACGTGGACGAACTGGTCGGCACGGCCGCCCGGGTACGCGACGGCGACGACCCGCGGACCGCGGCCGGCGCGCTCGCGGCCGGCCGCCACGACCTGCTCCCCGGCTGGTACGACGACTGGGTCCTGCTGGACCGGGAGCGGCTGCGCCAACTGCGTCTGCACATGCTGGAACAGGTGGCCGGCCAGCACCTGGCGGCGGGCCGGCACGGCGAGGCACTGGAGGCCGCGCTGGAGGCGATGGCCGCCGAGCCGCTGCGCGAGACACCGCACCGGTTGGTGGTCCGCATCCATCTGGCCGAGGGCAACGCCTTCGAGGCGGTGCACGCCTTCTACGTCTACCGCGACCTGCTCCTGCGCGAGCTGCGGCTGGAGCCCTCCCCGGCGATGTGCGCGCTGCTCGACGAGACGCTCGCCCCGATCCGACGGGCCAGCCGCGACAGCGCCGGCACCCCGCGCCGCTCCCCCGGGTATCCCGGCCGCGCCCCGACCGGCCCGGCTCGACCGGCGTCACCGTCGCGACGCAACGCGTGACGGGGAGGTGACAGGCGGGCCGGCACGGTGGGCGGCACAGCAGTCCCGTGGTCCTTTCAGGGGTGCCACCGGCGGAAGGGGTCCGATGAGCCGTCTACTGATCGTCAGCAGGATCGTCCCTGGCGCGGAGGGCCGAGTGGCCCAGATCTTCGCCGAGTCCGACTCGACCGAACTGCCCGGCCTGACCGGGGTGACCCACCGGTCGCTGTACTGCCTGCACGACGTGTGCATCCATCTGATGGAGACCGCCGAGATCGACCCGGAGGCGCTGGCCGAGGCGCGCAACCATCCGCTCTACCAGCAGGTCAACGAGCGACTCTCCGCGCACACCTCGCCCTACCTGCCGACCTGGCGCTCGCCGCGCGACGCGATCGCCGGCTGCTTCTACCGCTGGGACGCCGTGCCCCTGCCCACGCCCCGCGCGGCGGGCTGAGGGAACGCCATGTCCGCCAGACCCCCGCACGTCATCGTCATCGGCGCCGGCACCGGCGGGATGTGCCTGGCGCACGGACTGCGCCGGGCCGGGATCAGCGTCGCCGTCTACGAGCGGTACGACACCCGCGCCGACGGGTTGCTCGGTTACCGGGTCGGCATCGGCCCGACCGGCAGCCGGGCGTTGCGCGAGTGCCTGCCGCCGGAGCTCTTCGACGTCTATCTCGCCACCTGCGCCCGCTCGCCCCGCTGGTTCAACGTCATCACCCAGCGGATGCGGCAGACCGCGTCATTCGAGCTGCGCCCGGACACCCACCCGGTCGACACCGAGCGCTCGGTGGCCCGGATGACCCTGCGCCAGGTCCTGCTCACCGGCATGGAGGACGTGGTCCACTTCGGCAAGACCTTCACCCGCTACGAGCAGCACGACGACGGGACGGTCACCGCGTACTTCGCCGACGGCAGCAGCACCACCGGCGACCTGCTGGTCGCCGCCGACGGCACGCACTCGGCGGTCCGCCGTCAGTACCTGCCGCACGCGGTCACCCGGGACGCGGGCACGATCAACATCGCCACCCGGATCCCGCTCACCGCGCAGACCCGCGCGCTCCTGCCCGAGCGGCTCCAACGCGGCATCTCGCTGATCTTCGGTGTCGGCGGGATGATGGGCGTGCTGCACGTGATGGAGTTCAAGTGGGACGGCGACGGTCGGCTCAAGCCCGGGGTCGGCGAGGCCGATGCCGCGCTGCTCAGCCGGTGGCCCGGGCTCGCCCACGACCCGACCCGCGACAACATCAACCTGATCATCTGGAGCACCGCCCGCCGGTTTCCACCCGACGTGATGCAGCGCCGGGGCGAGGAACTGGTGCAGCTCGCACTGGAACTCACCACCAACTGGCATCCGCACCTGCGCGAGCTGCTGGCCCGCAGCGACCCGGCCAGCGCGCTGCCGATCCGGGTCAGCACCTCCGAGCCGGTGCCGCCCTGGAAGAGCAGCACGGTCACCCTGCTCGGCGACGCCATCCACACCATGACGCCGGGTCGCGGGGTGGGCGCGAACACGGCGCTGCGCGACGCCGCTCTGCTCTGCCGGCAGGTTCGGCTCGCCGCGGCCGGCGACAAGACCCTGCTCCAGGCCGTCGCCGACTACGAGGCGGTGATGGTGCCCTACGGCTTCGCCCGGGTCGCGGACTCGCTGAACCGCAGCGGCACGAACGGCGACGACCGGATGTACAAGCCGGTTGTCGGCCGGCTCGCGCTGCTCGGCGCACGCGGCTACTTCGGCGTCACCAGCCGGGTGCCGCCGCTGCGGCGCAAATTCGTCGATGACTTCTACACCTACCGGGGTGAGGAGGACTGACCGCAGCCGTCCGACCCCGGCGCCCGACGGGCGCCGGGGTCGTCGGCGTGTCCGCTCGTCGGCGTGCCGCCGCCACCCTCCGTCGCTTGTCGCGCACCGCCGGTGCCTCCCGTCCCACCTGGGTGGCACAAGGTGGATCCTGCCTGTCGAACCGGTCGCGCATATGCGAAGCTGCGGCGGGTTTTTCTCATGACTTTTCCGACGAGGTGAGAGGGAGGTCTGCCGTGGCGTGGTCCTTCGGGCACTTCTTGATAGTGGTACTGGCCCTGCTGCTGGGCCTGGCGGCCGGTTGGCTGCTGCGCGGCCGGCAGGACGCACGGACGCGCGGTTCGTCCATCACGGACGGTGACCCGGTCGCCGGGACCGCGGTGCTGGCGACGCCGGCGCCGGCGGCCGTCAGCGACCCGGGGCAGGCGCCGGCGACGACCGACCCGGCGCCGACCGCGGTCGCCGACCCGCCGGCCCCGGTGGACACGATCACCGAGTCCGCCGTGGCGAGCCCGGCGCACGACGGCCCGGCGTCCGACGTCGACCCGGCCGACATGGCCCTCACCGGCGACCCGGAGCCGGCCCCGGTGATCGCGCCGCGACCGGTCCCGGTGGCCGAGCGCACCATCCCGGACGAGCCGAACGCCTCCGACGAGCCGGCGGCCGAGCCCACCGGCGCGACGCAGCCCGCGCCCGCCGTGGCGCAGCCGGTCGAGCGGGTTACCGCGAACACCGAGGTGGACGAGCCGGTCGCGGCCGACGCTCCGGCGCCGGCCAGCTCAGCGGACGAGCCAGTCGCGGCCGAGACTCCGGCGCCGGCCAGCCCGGTGTCCGAGCCGGTCGCCGCCGAGACTCCGGCGCCGGCCAGCTCGGCGGACGAGCCGGTCGCGGCCGCGGCGGAGCCCGCCGCTGGCACGGACGAGGCCGTCGGCGACCCGGAGCCGGTCGCACCGGCACCGCGGCCGGCGGTCGCCACCCCGCCGGTACGCCCGGTGGCGGCGGCCGCCGTGGAGGTCGACGACTTCCGCCGGATCCAGGGCGTCGGGCCGAAGATGGCCGCGGCGTTGCAGGAAGCCGGGGTGCGGACCTACCGGCAGCTGGCCGAGCTGGACGAGGCCGGCCTGCGCGAACTCATCCGCGGTGCCGGTCTGCGGGCCGCACCCGGTCTGGCCACCTGGCCGCAGCAGGCCAAGGTGCTCGCCGGCGCCCCGGACGAGGCGGCCGCGGCGCTGCCGACGGCGGGCGGCCCGGACCGGGCCTGACCCGGCACGACTCCGTGCCGCCACCGCGGGGCGCCCGCGACGGCGGCACGGAGTCGACCGCGACGACCCGGACCACCGGGCGCCGCCCATTTCTCCGGCACCGTGCCGCGTCATCGGCAAACCGGCATATCCGGCACGGTTCGCTGCCGCTCTCGCTACCGTCGGTCGGTAAAGAGGCCCAAGGCCCGCCGAGCCGACCTGGTACCCGGGAGCAGCCCGTGCCGACCGCCACGCCGGAACCGGCCCCGCAGCGGCACCGCGCGCCGATCCGCGACCCGGACGCCCCCCGCCGGGTGACCCTGCTCGAACTCTTCTTCGACCTGGTCTACGTGGTCGCGCTCGCGCTCATCTCCCGCGGCCTGGTCGACGGACTCGACTGGTACAAGGCCGCGCAGGCGCTCATCCTGCTCGCCGCCCTCTGGTGGACCTGGGCCATCACCACCCTGGTCACCGACATGTACAACCCGGAACGCACCGAGATCAAGCTGCTGATCATGGCGGTGATGGTCGGGGCGCTGCTGATGACCACCGCGATCCCGGAGGCCTTCGGCGCGCGCGGCCTGGTCTTCGCCGGCACCTACGTGGCGATCCACCTCGGCCGGGGGCTCTTCCTGATGCCCACGGTGCGGCACGAGCCGCAGACCCAACGCCGGGCCGCCCGGATTTTCATCTGGTTCGCCGTCTCGGCGGTGCCCTGGATCATCGGCGCCTACGTCTCCGACAACGCCAGGGTGGCCTGGTGGGCGTTCGCGCTCGCCATCGACTACATCGGCTTCCGGCTCGCCTACCCGGTGCCCGGGCTCGGCGTGGTGCCCACCGCGCAGCGCAACGTCACCGCCGAACACCTCTCCGAGCGCTACCAGCAGTTCTTCATCATCGCGCTGGGCGACGCCATCCTGACCATCGGCACCATGTTCAGCCTGGCGCACTCCGAGCTGGAGAACATCGCCTCGTTCGCGGTCGCCTTCGCCACCACCCTGCTGCTCTGGCGGATCTACGTACACAAGTCCGGCGAGCTGCTGCCGAAGGCCATCGCCACCTCCCGGGCGCCGAGCGCGTTCCTGAACACCGCGCCCTTCACCCACCTGGTGATGGTCGCCGGGGTGGTCACCACGGCCGCCGGCTTCGACCTGATCCTGCACGAGTCGACCGGGCGTACGCCGCCGGCCTGGGTGGCGGTCATCCTCGGTGGCCCGGCGCTCTTTCTGATCGGCCGGGCCGCGTTCGAGTACGAGGTGTTCAGCCGGGTCTCGGTCTCCCGCCCCGGCGGGCTGCTGGCCCTGCTCACCATCTCCCCGGCGGTGATGTTCCTGCGACCGGTGTTCACCGCGCTCGGCGCCATGCTGGTGCTGGCCGGAGTGGCGGTCGCCGACGCCCGGCGCAGCTGGGGCCGCCCTCCCGAGGCGCCCGCCCCGCCGCACTGACCACCCGCCGCGAGCGGCACGCGCACGCGCGCCGCGACTGCGGGAGACCCGCATGCTCAGCGCGGGCCGGCCAGCAACCGTCCGGCGTCCGGCACGTACGGCGCGAGGCCGAGGCCGGTGAGCAGCTGGTGCACCGTAGCGGTCGCCGCGGTCAGCACCGGCCGGCCGAGGCGCGCCTCCACCTGTGGCACCGCCGCCAGCGACGGCATCTGGACGCAGGCGGAGAGCACGATCGCGTCCACGTCGGTCAGGTCGAGCCCGTCGGCCAGGGCCACCAGCCGCTGCGCCGGGATCCGGCCCACCGCCACGTTGTCCGGCTCGGCGAGGCTCACCGCCCGGGTCACCTCGATCCCGTACCCGGCGAGGTAGCCGACGACGGTGGCGGTCAGCGGCGGCAGGTACGGCGCGATCATGGCGATCCGCCGCGCGCCCAACGCCCGCAGCCCGGCCACCAGCGCGCCGGCGCTGGTCACCACGGGCATCGGGTGCCCGGCCCGACCGGCCGCCCGGGCCAGCCGCCGCTCGGCCCGGTCGTGCGCTCCGGCGCCGTCTGCCATCACCGCCACCAGGCAGGCGTACGCGAGCACGTCGCACCGGGCGTCGGCCAGCTCCTCGGCGCAGCGGCCGCTGGTCCGGTTCATCCGGGCCAGCTCCGTCGCGGTCACCTGGTGCAGCCGCACCCGGCTGGCGTGGGTGGTGAAGGTGACGCCGGGATCGACCGCCTCGCGCCGGCGCAGCATGGCCGGGATCTCGGTCTCCATGGTGGTGTTCGAGCTGGGTACCACCAGGCCGATCCGGTAACCGCTCACACCAGGGCCCCGGCGTACCCCCGCACGCGCAGCCGCTCGCGGGCGCCGGCGCCCAGACGCACCTGGAGCCCGAGCGGCGCGGCGGCCCGGCGCACCTCGTCGACGTGCAGCGAGCCGTGCCGGTCCACGATGAGCACCGGCGGCTCCTCCCACTCCCCCTCCGGCAGGTGGAACGACAGCAGCGTCACCGAGGTCGGCAGGTAGGCCGGGTACGCGGCGCGCGCGGCCGCCTCGTCGCGGTGGGCGAGCACGACCAGGTCGGGCAGGTGGGTGAAGTCCGCGGCGAGCGGGCCCACCTTCCAGTGCGCCGGCTCCTCGGCGGCCCCGGTCAGGTGCCGGGAGCGGTTCGCCGAGGTGATGTAGAGGTGGTCCACCCCCGTCTCGGCCACCGCCCGCTCGAAGAACGCGTTCGACGGGCAGGCCGCTCCAGGGGCGATCACCTGGGTGGTGCGGATGCCCCGGTCGTGCTGGGTGAGGTGGTCGGGCAGTCGGTCGGCGGCCGGGCCCCGGAAGCCGAACGGACCGGCGCCGTAGAGGGCGTCCATCAGCTGCCGTACCCGCCGCTCGGGCAGTCGGGGAGAGATCCGGGACCAGTCGAACATGTCCGGGATCCGGTACGCCGGGGCGGTGATGCTGCCTACCTGGTCCACCGGCCGGCCCTTGGCCAGGTTGACCTTCCGCACGGTGTCCGCGTCGGGGCGGGTGACGATGACGTAGAAGTTCGCGAAGGCCGCCGCGACGACCGCGCCACCGGCCAGCGCGCGGGCCGCCGCGGCCAGGTCCGCGGGACTGTCGATGTAGAGCTGCGGTGTCCGGACGTCCATGAATCCTCCTCGGCGGGTGCCGTGAGGCCAGTTCTACGTCCGCAACGGCGGCCGGTGGCCAGGTCGGTCCTCGATCCGATAGTCGGCGGGCGCGACCCGGTACGCCCGGACGATCCTCGCCGTACCACCGGATCGAAGGTGGCCATCCGGACGGCCGATCCGGGGTAGTCGATCGTGGTCGCCGTTAGCCGTTCGACGCGATTGGGTACATCGCCTGCACCTCGAACCCACCACACCTCAGGAGGCAACCCATGCGCGGCACCTCGATACTCGGAGTCATCGTCGTCATCTGGCTGATCATCGGTGCCATCGCCGCCGGTCAGCGCGGCTACTACAGCGGCGACGACACCAACTGCGCGGAGGCCGGCACCATCCTGGTCACCATCGTCGCCGGCCCGCTGAACTACATCGGCGCCAACCCGAAGATCGACTGCGAGCTCCCCCAACCCTCCAAGTAGGACCATCCCGCTTCGGCCCGCGCCCGACCCCCGGGGCGCGGGCCGACCCGTGTCCCCGATCGATCGCCCTGCCTGGACCCCCGGCTCGGGCCGCCGGCCCGCCACCGTCGGCCCGGACCGCCTGGTGGCGGGCCGCAGTTCGGCCAGTGACGGGTCACAGCCCGTAGGCGTCCTAGGAGGCTGGGCTCGTCGGGTGGGTGGCGTTTGTCGGGGTGGGTGCCGGGAAGGGCTGCTGCGCCGGTGTCGGTACGGGAGAGGGAGTCAGCGCATGCAGATCGGCTACAAGCTGGCCACGGAGGGCTTCGGGCCGAAGGAGATCATCCGGCAGGCCGTCCGCGCGGAGCAGGTCGGCTTCGACTTCGTGGAGATGAGCGACCACTACCATCCCTGGCTCGACACACAGGGGCACTCCGCGTTCACCTGGAGCCTGCTCGGCTCGATCGCGGCGCAGACCAGCACGATCGGCCTGGCCACCGGGGTCACCTGCCCCACCGTCCGCTACCACCCGGCGATCATCGCGCAGGCCGCGGCGACCGTGGCGCTGATCTCCGACGGGCGGTTCACCCTCGGCATCGGCGCGGGTGAACGCCTCAACGAGCACGTGGTGGGACAGGGTTTTCCGAGTGTTCGGGGCCGGCACGAACGGCTGCGCGAGGCGCTGGAGATCATCCGACTGCTCTGGCAGGGCGGCTACCAGTCGTACGAGGGCCGGCACCTGCAACTGGAGGACGCCCGGGTCTTCGACCTGCCGGAGACCCTGCCGGTGATCGCGGTCGCGGCCAGCGGGCACGAGTCGGCGACCCTGGCGGCGCAACTCGGCGACGGGCTGTTCGCCACCGAGCCGGAGCCCGCGATCGTCGAGCGGTACCGGGCCGCCGGCGGGCAGGGTCCACGCTACGCCGAGGCGCCGATCGCGTGGGCCACCGACGAGCGGCAGGCGGTCCAGGCGGTCCTGCAGACCAGCCGCTGGCTGGTCACCGGCTGGAAGGTGATGAGCGAACTGCCCAACCCGGTGAACTTCGACGCGGCCAGCTCCTACGTGGAGGAGAAGCACATCCGGCAGCTCTTCTCGGTCGGCCCGGATCCGGAGCCGCACGTGGCGAAGGTCCGCAGCTACGTCGCGGCCGGCTTCGACCACATCGTGCTGCAGAACGCCGGTCCCGACCCGGACGGCTTCCTCGACTTCTTCGCCAGCGACCTCGCCGGGCGGCTGCGCGCCCTCGGCTGACCCGACGTGACCGACCCGCCGGCGGCGATCTGGGAGATCACCGCCGGCGGGTCGGCCGGGACGCGTACCGCGTCAGCGGAAGCAGTGCGCGATCGGGGGTGTGTTGCCCGCGCAGTTGGTGGGCTCGTTCTCGATGATGACGCTCTCGTCGTCGATCCGGACCCGGGCGTGCTGGGCGAAGATGCCGCCCGGCGCCAGCGTGGCGCTGTTGTGCACGATCTTGCTGGTGTAGACGGAGACCTGGCCGGCGCTGGCGTGGATGCCGCCGCCCTTCGACGCGGCGCCGGTCGCGTCGTTGCCGGTCACGTCGCTGCCTCGCACGAGCAGGTTGGACTTGTCGGCGTAGATGCCGCCGCCGGCGCCGTGCGTGGTGTTCCCGGCCACCACGCTGTCGTCGAGCGGGAGCAGACCCTTCACGGTGGAGATGCCGCCGCCGTTGACCGTCGAGGTGTTGTCCCGGACCGTCATCTTGCGCAGCACGAGCACCGCATCGGAGTTGGCGAGCCCGCCGCCGATCTGGGCGGTGTTGCCGAGCACCTTCGTGTCGTAGACCTTGGTCCGGGCCGAGAAGCTGGCCAGGCCGCCGCCCTGGGTCGCGCTGTTCTGCGCGAAGGTGCTGGTCTCGACCTCGGCCGCACCACGGTAGTTGCCGAGCCCACCGCCGTACGCGTTGGCGCTGTTGTGGTGGAACTGCGAGTTGCGCAGCGTCAGCACGCCGCCGTTGAGCAGGCCCCCGCCCTTGCCCGCGGCGCCGGCCGCGCTGTTGCCGACGAAGGTGCTGTCGCTGACCACCATGTTGCCGTCGTTGAAGATGCCGCCTCCGCCGCCCTCCTTGGACAGCGAGGTGCTCTGGGTGACGGTGGTGTGCTCGACGACGGCCGTCGCGCCGTGCACGACGTGGACCGCGCCACCCTCGATGGCCGAGCGGCCGTTGTGCAGCGTGACGTCGCGCAGGGTCAGTTCGCCGCCGTCACGGACGGTGAAGAAGCGGAAGTCCTCGGCGTGCACGTGCCGGGCGATGGTGGCACCCGCACCGTCGATGGTGATCGCGTGGTAGATCACCGGCAGGCCCGCCTTGTCGTCCTCCGGCTTGTGCGGCGGCGCCTCGGCGTCGCCCGGGGTCTCGGCGGCGTCGGCCGCCTCCCGGGCGTCGCGGATCCCGCCGTCGTACTCGTCGGGCTGGTGGAACGCCTGGGTCAGCGTGTACCGGCACTTCGGCGCGAGCCGCAGGGCGCCGCCGCCCTCGGCGTTGGCCCGCACCAGCGCCGCCACCAGCTTGGCCGAGTCGCAGGGCACCGAGACCACCTCGTGGCGTCCGGTCCCCGGGCCGTCGGCGCTCGGCTGCCGGCCGTCCCCGTCCCGGCCGTCGCCCATGCGGCCGTCCCCGTTGCGGCCGTCCGGGCGGCCGGCGCCGTCGCCGGCCGGCTCGCGGCCCGCCGCCTCGGCGCCGTCGCGCTGCTCGTGGGCCGCGTCGTCACCCTGCTGCACGCTGGCCGGACGGCTGAGGTCCAGGAAGGGCAACTGGCGGTCGGCGGCGGTCGCGGCCACGCCGGTCGCGCCCGCCGCGCCGACGACCAGGCTGCCCGCCAACAGTCCACCAGCCAGGAACCACCGGGATCGTCGCCTGGGTCCTGCCCGTCGGCCTCCTCGGTACGTCGACATCGTCTCCTGCCTCTCCTACCCCGTGTGCCAGGACCGCGCCGATCCGGGCGCGGGGTGGGCGACGGGTCGCCGGCCACCAAAGGTCACGATAGGGGCGCAATACGGACAGTAAGTCGTGAACGTGAATAGTCGTGCCATTCACCTTCAAGCGCGCCTGCCCCAACGAAGGTGGCCCGCTGCACGGACGAAGATGTGGGCGTGCGACGGGTGCGGCGGTCAGCCGCCGACGTGGATGCCGGGGCGGCGGGTCGGGTCGGGCTCGCTGCGCCGGATGATCTCCCGGACCACCGGTGGGGTGTCGCCCCGGCCGAGGATCAGGTAGCGCAGCAGATGCGCGATGGGACTGCCCTCGGACCACTCGAAGTGACAGTGCGGGCGCACGCCGGTGACGTTGCGCAGCGCCAGCAGGATCGCCGCGATGGCGTTCGGAACCGCCGGGCTGCTGGCGCGCAGCACCCGGAAGCCGCCGACCTCCACCCCGTGCACCCGCAGCACCTGGCTGAACCCCGACGGGTCGATCACGTCGACCTCCAGGAAGAGCACGTCCGCCGCGCCGGGGACCGGGTTCATCCCGCGCTGGGCCCGCTCCTTGACGGTGTACTCCTTGACCGCGCCGCTGTCGCGCTTGTTGGCGATCAGGTGCAGCCGGCCGTCGTGCGCCAGCGACTCGGCGATGAACCGGCGGGCGGGCTCGTCGAACTCGATCCGCTCCGCCCGCAGCTCGGTGGTCCGGGAAACCCGGGAGACCAGCGACACGACGATGATGCCGAGGATGAACAGGCCGGAGATGGTGATGCCGTCCGGGTGCTCGATGATGTTGTCGCCCAGCGCGTACAGCAGCACCAGGGTGAGCACGGTGAACCCGGTGGCGGCGGCCCGGTGCTGGTGGCGGGCCGCCGAGATGGTCACCGCGACCGCGCCGGAGACCATCATCGCCAGGATCCCGGTGGCGTACGCGCCGGCCTGCGCGTTGACGTCGGCCCGGAACGCGAGCGTGATCACGACGCTGACCAGGGTGTAGACCAGCACGACCGGGCGCACCGCCCGCCCCCACTCCGGCGCCATGCCGTACGACGGGAGGTAACGGGGGACGATGTTGATCAGGCCGGCCATCGCGGAGGCGCCGGCGAACCAGAGGATCAGCACGCTGCTGAGGTCGTAGACGGTGCCGAAGCCCTCGCCGAGTTCGGTGTGCGCGAGGAAGGCCAGCGCGCGCCCGTTGGCCGCGCCGCCGGGCTGGAACTCCTCGGCGGGAATGAGCACGGTCGTGACGAAGGTGCTCAGCAGCAGGTACACCGACATGATCACCGCGGCGGTGGTGAGCAGCTTGCGCGTGTTGCCGATCCGTGCGGCGAGCCTGGCCGCCTTGTCGGGGCCGTTCGCGGAGACCAGCGGCATCATGCTCACCCCGGTCTCGAACCCGGAGAGCCCCAGCACCAGCAGCGGGAAGGCCAGCACCGCCGTGACGGTGAGGTCGACCGGGCCGCTGAACCTGGTGAGCGCCTCGGTCCAGTTCGACAGCAGCGCCGGATCGTCCGCGAGCCGGCCCATCGCCACCGCGACGATCACCGCGTTCAACACCAGGAAGACGGCGACCAGCGGAATGGCCACCGCGACCGCCTCACGGAACCCGAGCAGGAACACGCCGCCGAGGATCAGCAGCAACACCACGGTGACCGCGACCGCGCTCCCCTGGTTGTTCAGCCCCTCCGGCAGGTACGGGTTCTCCAGCAGGTGCACGGTGGCGTCCGCCGAGGAGAGCGTGATCGTGATGATCCACGAGGTGGCCACGAAGCCGAGCAGGATCAGCACGAAGAGCTTGCCCCGCCAGAACGGCAGCAGCCGTTCAAGCATCGCCACCGAGCCCTGCCCGTGCGGGCTCTCCCGGGCCACCCGCCGGTACATCGGCAGCATCCCGCCGAGGGTCAGCGCGACGATCAGCAGGGTCGCCACCGGGGAGAGCGCGCCGGCTGCCACGGCCGCGATGGCGGGCAGGTAGGAGAGGGTCGAGAAGTAGTCGACGCCGGTCAGGCACATCACCTGCCACCAGGGGTGCGACGGGGTCTGGCCCTCCGCGGCCTCCGGCCCGACCGCCGACACCTGGTGCTGGAAGAGCCACCGGCGCAGCGGTCCGGGCGGCGGCGCCGGCGTCACCGGGCTCGGCACCCGCTCGGGGATGGTGACCCGGCGGCCGGTGGGTTCGGGGTGGCTGGGGTCGCGGGCGGCGCGCAGGGCGGGATCCGGCCCGGACGGGCGCTGCCGCCGCCGGCGCGCACGACCCGGTTGTCCCCCGTGCTCGTCAGCCATGTCCCCGTTCCCGCTTCACCGTTCCTGACCCGACGGTAGGCGGTCGTCCCGGTGCCGCCCGACGGAACCGACGAAGCCGGGACAACCGGTCAGTGCGTGACCGGGCTGCTCAGCGCCCGGACCAGCGCCTCCGGGTCGACGACGGTCACCGTCACCGCCGGGTGGCGTAGCCACGGCCCGGGCGCCAGCGCGGGCACCGGAGCACCGAACCGGACACAGACCCCGCCGGCCGTGCTGGTGCCGAAGGTCGCGCCGCGGTCGGCGAGCGACAGGTGCGGCCCGATCACCCGCCACCAGCGGTACGGGCCACCGCGCTCCGCCCCGGCCACGTTGCCCCGGGCGGTCCGCAGCCGCCACGGCCCGAAGCGGACGAGCAGCCACTCGTCGTCCAGCTCGACCCAGGCCGACCCCGGGTGCACGCCGATCAGCGCCAGCGCGGGACGCAACCGCTGGTCGAAGCGGAACGGGAAGCGCCGGCCGGAGTCGGTCACCGGCGTACCGCTCGGGCCGGGTTCACCGCGTACCGCCGGGGCAGGTGGGCCGGGGAGCCGCGCCACGCGGCCGGGCCGGGCCGGGGTGGGCGGGACGAGGACGGGCGGCGGGCCGCCGGCGGGCCAGGACGGTCATGGCGCGCACGTACCCGGTACGGGTCGGCCGACACCCCCCGGAGCCGGCCGACCTGCACCGCCGGCCCGTGACCCGCCCCGGGCTCCCGCCCGCCAGGGCCGGCGCGCAGCCCAGCGACGCCCGCTGGGCTGCCCCGGTGCCCTAGCCGTCGACCAGCGATCGGGCCCCGCGATGGACGCGTCCCCGCGTTCCGCCCCCCGGACGGAACGCGGGGACCCCCCGTCCCAGCTACTGCAGGAACGCCCCGAGGGGCGACAGCAGCAACCGGCCGAGCGCCGCGGCGTTGTCGTCCAGCCGGGTGCGCTCGCACTCATGGGCGGCCGGGTCGTGCCGGCACCGCCAGATCTTCTGCGCGTTACGCCAGGCGACATCGCGGGTGTATTCGACCAGCTCCCCCTGGTACCAGTCGTCGATGTCGCCGTTGAGCATGTCGATGAGCAGCTGCCACCGCTCCAGGTAGCCCCGGCGCAGCCCGGGGATCTTGTCCGCGAAGATGTTGTTGATCTCGAGGTAGTCGTGGTGCTGGTCGCTGCCGTCGACCGGCTCGGACTCCAGGTGGTCGAACGTGGTGACCAGCGCGAACGGCAGGTCGAAGTTGATGTGTGCGTTGACCCCGGCGGCGGCCGAGGGCAGCGGACGCGCGTCCGGGCCGCGCATCCGCTCGAAGAGGCAGGACCAGGCCTTCGGGGTGCCGGGGCTCGAATCGGTCCAGAGCCGCATCGCGTCGAAGTAGCGGGCGGCGAACTCCACGTCGAGCCGGGAGAGGAAGACCGGGTCGACGAAGCGGTCGTCGTACAGACCGTCCAGCACGCTGGAGGTGATGGTCAGGTAGAGCTTGTTGAAGTCGGCCAGCGGGCAGCTCTCCTCCAGCGGTGGCAGCCGCACCAGGAGGTCCTGCAGCTTGGTGAGGTGGTCGACCACCGCCGGCACGTCGGCGGGGTGATCGGCGAGCAGATCGACGATGTCCCGATGCACGGGCCCCCAGACCGGTTCGGTCATCTCTCCTCCACAAAGGTCCACGGCACCTCGGCACCGCCGGCGACAGGGCACAGCCTTTCAGCCGACACCTGTGCGCCGGATCAGTAGAACGACGTATACGGGCGCGCGCGGCCTCAACCGCGCCGGCTACGTAGCTGGATGGCGCTGGCCTGTACCCGGGTGCGGACCTGGAGCTTGTCGAAGATGTGCGACACGTGCACCCCGATGGTCCGCTCGCTGATGAAGAGCCGCTGACCGATCTCCTTGTTGGTCAGCCCCTCCGCCACCGCGGCGAGCACCTCCCGCTCCCGGGCGGTGAGCACCGCCAGCTCGTCGTCGGCCGGCGCGGCCTGCACCGCGTCCCGCCCGCCGCGCTGCTGCTCCGGCTGCTCCAACGACACCCGGGCCCGGGTGGCCAGCGTCTTGATCTCCGAGGTCAGCGGCACCGCGCCGAGCCCCTGCGCCACCTGGTACGCCTCGCGCAGCAGCTTGCCGGCGGTCGCCACCCGGCTGCGCCGGGCCAGCAGCGCCTCAGCCTGGCGCAGCCGGGAGTACGCCGCCGGGTAGGGGTGGTTGCGCCGGTCCCACTCGGTGACCGAACGGGCCCACAGCTCCGGGTCGCTGCCGTCGAGCCGGCTCACCTCGGCGTCACAGAGCGCCAGGAAGCCGTCGACGACGTTGCGGACCGGACCCGCGGCCTTCTCGCTCTTGCCGGCCACCCGCTCGGCCACGTCACGCAGCCGCCGCACCGACGTCTCGTCGACCGCCACCGTCCGGCTGGCGTGCGCCTCGGCCTCGGCCCGCAGCCCGTGCCAGACCAACGCGGCGAGGATCGCCACGTCGTCGGAGCGGCTCTCGGTCAGGCCGCGCTGCACGGCCTGCCGGGCGAGGTCGTGCCGCCCCTGCCACATGGCCAGCCCGGCGCGCAGGGTCAGCAGCGGGATCACGTGGCGGGCGCCGCCACCGGCGAGCACGGTGGCCACCGAGTCGAGATCCCGGTTGGCCGCCTCGATGTCGCCGTAGCCGACCGAGAGCCGGCAGCGGGCCAGCAGCAGCTCGACGGCGTCGGCGCCGGACGGGCGGTGCCGCAGCGCCGCGGCGACCACCTTCTCCGCCTCGGCCCACTGCCCCACCCGGAACAGTCCGTTGGTGGCGATCGCCAGCAGCCGGGTCTCGTAGGTGCGACCCAGCCCCAACTCGGCGACCCGCTCGGCGCCCCGGCGGGCCACCACCACCCCCTCCTCGAGGATGTTCAGCGGGCCGGTCAGCAGCTCCGCCAGGTGCAGGTACGCGCAGGCCACGTCGTCGGGACGGCCGGCCCGCTCGGCGGTCGCCAACGCCTGCCGCATCACCGCCAGGCCGGCGTCCGGGTCCTCCAGGTAGGCCTCGCTGAAGCCCAGCGCCGCGCTGGCCAGCACCACCTCGGAGGTGGAGCCGTCCACCGCGTCGGCCAGCTCCAGCGCCTCCCGGGCCCGCAGGCCCGCGTCGGCGTACCGGCCGAGGTGCAGCAGCAGCTCGGCCAGGTGGGCGGCGGCGGTGGCCCGTTCACGGGGTGAGCAGTCGGCAGCCTCCAGGGCCAGCCGGTACTCCGCCTCGGCCAGCGCGGAGCGGCCGGCGGCGGCGAGGTAGCGGGCCCGGCGGATGTGCAGCGCGCAGGTCGACATTCCGTCGATGCGGGCCAGCTCCTCCAGCAGGGCCAGCGCCCGGGCGTGCTCGCCGCAGTGGTGGGCCGCCTCGGCGGCGTGTCCCAGCAGCTCGGCCCGGTCCACCGCGAGCGGTCCACCGGCCAGGTTGTCGGCCAGCTGCAGCGCCGCCGACCAGTGCCGGTGGGCCTCGGCGAAGCCGTGCAGCCGCTCCGCCTCCTGGGCCGCGGCCATCGCCGCCGGCAGCGCCCGGGCCGGCTCACCGGCCCGCCGCCAGTGGTAGGCCAACCGGGCCTGGTGCAGCTCGGCCTCCGCTGAGGTGAGCGCCTCGGCGTAGCGGCGGTGCAGCGCCGAACGCTCGGCCGGCAGCAGCTCGTGTTCGAGCACCTCGGCGACGAGCCGGTGCCGCAGCCGGTAGCCGTCGTCGGCGCCGACCAGCAGCCGGTGCGCGACGGCCGCCCGGACCGCCTCGATGAGCTCCTGCTCGGGCAGCGGGACCACCCGGGCGAGCAACCAGTGCTCCACCGGCTCCACCCCGGCGGCGACCGCGTGCACCACCGCGTGCGCGTGCTGGGGCAGCGCGTCGACCCGGGCCAGGAAGATCTCCCGCAGGGTCTCGGAGAGCCCGTCCCGGCCGTCGCGCAGGTCGCGGGCCAGCTCCTCGATGACGAACGGGTTGCCGCCGCTGCGCTGCCAGACCTGCTCGGCGGCCTCGGTGGGCAGCGGGTGGCCGACCACCGCGGCGGCGAGCTGCTCGGTGCCGGAACGATCCAGCGGGGCGAGGTCGAGCACCCGTACCGAACGCAGCCGGCGCAGTTCGGTGAGCACCCGGCGCAGCGGGTGCGCGCCCTGCAGCGACTCGGCCCGGACGGCGGCGAGCACCGAGAGCTGGAGGTCGCCGAGACCGGCGAGCAGGTAGAGCAGAAGCTGGCGGGTGCTCCGGTCGACCCACTGCAGGTCGTCGAGGATCAGCACCAGCGGCCGGCCCTCGGCGACCAGGTGCAGCCCGCGGGAGACCCGCTCCAGCAGCGCGCCCGCGCCGTCCGGCCCGGCGGTCTCGTCGGCGAACATCTGCAGCAGCCCACGCACCGCCGAGGAGGTGCGGGCGTGCGAGGTGGACAACTCCGCGTCGAAGCGCCGCAGCGCCTGCAGCAGCGGATGCAGCGGCGAGGCGTCGCCGATGTCCAGGCAGGAGCCGTTGAGCACCACCGCGCCCGCGTCCCGCAGCCGGGCACCCACCTCGCGCAGCAGCCGGGTCTTGCCCACGCCGCTCTCGCCGCTGAGGAAGACGGCGGCCGTTTGCCCCTGCGCGACGTCGTCGAACAGCGCGGCCCGGATCGCCTGCACCAGGTCGGCCCTGCCGACGAGCGGTGCAGTGTCCACATCGCTGGCCATGGCACGCAGCCTAATCACATGCCCCCGCACCGTTCTACGGCCACATCCCGCATGTGGTACTCCTCGCGTCGACATTGCGACCAAAGGTTGCGCGCGGCCGACATACGTCGTCCTACCGATCCCCCGTCGGCCCAGGGGTGCCAATCTCCGGAGGTCGTAGTTATCAACGGGGGGAAGGGCAGGTGCGATGCCCATGACCACCATCGTCGCCACCACGCCGCGCGTCCCGCCGGTGCGCTGGCCGGTGCCGGAGGAGAGACGAACGGTCACCGTCCTGTTCGTCGACATCGTCGGCTCCACCGCACTGGTGGACCGGCTCGACCCGGAGGACGTGCGGGCGCTGCAGCGGGCGTACTTCGACACCGTGGCGCGGGTGCTGCGCCGATGGCACGGCGTGGTGGAGAAGTACATCGGCGACGCGGTCATGGCGCTCTTCGGCGCGCGGGAGTCCGACGGGTTCGACGCCTACCGGGCGGTCCGGGCCGGCCTGGATATCCAGCGGGCGCTGGACGGGCGACCGTTGCTGGACGGCACCACGATCCGGGTCCGGGTCGGTGTGGCCACCGGGGAGGCGGTGGTCGACCTGGCCGCCGCCCGCGGTGGCGGCCACGGCGCGGCCAGCGGCGCGGTGATCACCACCGCCGCCCGGTTGCAGGAGTACGCGCCGCCGGGGGCGGTCGCCCTCTGCGCGGTCACCCACCGGGCCACCGCCGGGCTGGTGACCCAGCGCCGGCTCGCCCCGGTGACGGTGCCCGGACGGGTGCCGCCGATGACGGTCTGGCACGCGGTCGGGCCGGCCACGCCGCCCGCCCCGCGCCATGACGGCCCGCTGGTCGGCCGCCGCCGCGAGCTGGCCACCGTCCGGGACCAGATCGTCCGGGCGGTACGTGAGCGCAGCCCGCGCTGGGTGGCGGTGGTGGGACCGTCCGGCAGTGGCCGCAGCCGGCTGCTGCACGAGCTGACCCGGGCGGTCGGCGCGGTCGACGGGGCGCCGGTGCGCTGGTGCGTGGCGTCCTGCCCGCCGTATCCGGAGCAGCCGATGGCCCCGGTGGCGGAGCTGCTGCGCGGGCTGGCCGGCGCGGGCGTCGACGATCCACCCGCGGTGCTGCGTGAACGGTTGGCCGCGACGCTGGCGGGCCTGTTGGCGCCGTCCCGCCTGGCGGTGGCGCTGCCCGCGCTGGAGCGGTTGCTCGCCGCGCCGGACGGCACCGCCGACACCGCTGCGGGAGCGGCCTGGTGTCAGGAGGTCCTGCTGCGCCTCGCCGCCCGTACGCCGGTGGTGGTGGCGGTGGACGACCTGGACCGCGCCGCCCCGACGGTCGGCCGGTTCCTGCACGCGCTCTTCACCGCGGCGGCGGCGCGGGAACTGCCGCTGGTGGTCGTCGCGCTGCACGGCCAGGACCGGGCCGACGAGCTGCCGGCGGCGCACCCGCGCTGCCGGGTGCCGGTACGCCCGCTCGCCCCGGTGCAGACCGGTCGGTTGCTGCGCCACCTGCTGACCGGGGCCGGTCAGCAGGTGAGCCTGGTCGACCGGCTGCTCCCCCTGGTCGGCGGCCACCCCGGCCACGCCCAGGCGTACGTCCGGTCCCTCGTGGACGGCGCGGACCCGGTGGCGCCGCCGGTGCCCGAGGCGATCCGGCGGGCGGTGGGTACGGAGCTGGACCGGCTCGACGGTGAGCGGCGGGCCGCGCTGATGGCCGCCGCGACCCTCGACGTCCGGTTCAGCGAAGCGGCCGTCGAGCGGCTGCTCGGCTGGGCGCCCGGCCGGGCGCGGCCGGTGCTGTCCCTGCTGCTCGACGCCGGCCACCTGCTCGCCCACCCCGCCGGCGGGTACGCGATCGCCACGCCGGCGCTGCGCCGACTCGCCGCCGACCGGCTGACCCGGCGGGTCCGGGGCGTCTTCGCCCGCCGCGTCGCCGACGCCACGCCGGTGGGCGCCGGCGTGCCAGCGGCGCACCGGACGGTCGTCACCCGCCCCGCGCCCCGGCGGGCCTCCGGCGAGGACCGGACCGATGCGACGCCGGCCGAGCGCACCCGGAGCACAGCCGTCCGGTCGGCGCAGCCGGACCGGAACGCAACCGTCGGGTCGGCGCAGCCGGCCCGGAGGGCACCCGTCGGGTCGCCGCAGCCGGACCGTGTCCGGAAGATCCCGTCGGCGGCGTCGAAGCAGCCCACCGGAAGCATGCCGGCAGCGGAGTTGATCTCGATCACCCGAAGCAGGCCGGTGCCCGCGGTGACCCCACTGACCCGGGCCGGGTCGGATCCGGGGCTGACACCGCCCGCGGGCGTCGGCGCGGCCGCCGGGCACAGCCCACCGGCGCTGGTCGGGCCAGCGCCCGAGCTGACGTCGGTTCCGCCGAAGAGGTCGCTGTCGGCGCCGCCGGCCAGGTCGCTGTCGGCACCGACGAGGTCCCTGTCGCTGGTGCCGGGTCGGACGCTGTCGGTAGCGGCGACCGGGCCGCCCGCACCCGACGCACCGGGGAGCACGGTGTCGCGGCACGCCGGTGCGGCGTCACCGGGGCGGCCCAACGCGGCGCGGGACGGCCATCCGGCCGCGCCTCGCCGGCTCGCCGTGGTCTCCGTCGCGGCCGGCCCTCGGCCGGATCCGCCCGGCCGACCGGCCCCGGCCAGGACGGCCCCGCGGCGATGGCGACATCGGGCCGAGGCGGCTGCCTGAGCGTGACCCGGTGTCAGCGCTCGCCGAGGAAGGCCAGAGCGCGGGCCCAGGTCGCGTCGGCGGCCGCCGCGTCGTAGTCGGGCACGTCCGGGTCGGTGAAGAGGTGCCCGACGCCCGGGTAGCGCAGCACCGCCAGCTCGGCGCCGGCCTCGGTCATCGCCTGCCGCCACTCGTCGAGCTCGTCCTGCGGCTCGTAGACGTCGGGGTCGGCGAGGTGCAGCTGCACGGGCAGACCCGGCCGGACCGCGTCCGGCGAGCCACCGGAGCCGTGCAGGAGCAGCAGGCCGGCAGACTTCGGGCGGTCCGCGAGCAGCGCGCCGGCGACCCCGGCGCCCATCGAGAAACCGGCCAGCACCGCCTCCGGTGGCAGCTGCCCGACCGCCACCCGGGCCCGCTCCAGCACCACGTCCCGGCCCACCTTCTGCAGCAACGCGAACCCGTCGTCGACAGTGTCGACGGGCGGCACGCCGTAGAGGTCGGGGGTGGCCACCTCGTGCCCGGCGGCGCGCAACCGGTCGGCGGCGGTCAGCACGGCCGGCCGCAACCCGTACACGGAATGGAACAGCGCGATGTGTGCCATCGGACCATCCTGCCCTACCTGACCCGCGCTCCCGGTTCGCCGGGCCGGAGCCCGGCAGGCGGGTCGCGGTGGACGGGCCCGGCGCCGGCGCAGGCCGGTCAGCGCAGCGCTTCGAGCCGGGCGACCAGCTCCGCCGGCCCCGGCATCGCGGCGATCTCCTGGCTGACCTCCGCCGCCGCAGCCCGCAGGGCGGGGTCGGTGACCAGCCGGGTGAGCGTGTCGGCGGTGATCTCCCGGGGTGCGACGGCGAGGCCGGCACCCCGGCGGGCCACCAGCTCGGCGTTCTGCCGTCGGTCGCCCGGCCCGTGCGTGGCGAGCTGCGGCACACCGGCGATCAGGGCGGCGTAGACACTGCCCGCCCCGCCGTGGTGGACCAGCGCCGCGCTTGCCGGCAGGGCGGCGTGCAGCGGGATCCAGTCGACCGTCCGCACGTTGCCGGGCAGTGCCCGCCGAGCGGTTCGCCGGTCCGGCCGGACCAGCACGAACTCGGCGTCGACCCGGGCCGCCGCGGCCGCCACGGCGGGCATCGGCCCGGCGTCGCCCGGGCCGGTCAGGGTGCTGCGGGTGACCAGCACCCGGGGTCGGTCGCCGGGCTCCCGAAGCCATTCGGGCAACTCGCCACCACCGAGGTAGGAGGCGTACCGCATCGGCCAACCGTCCTGACGCAGCACGCTGGGCGGTGCGACGGCGATGGCGGCCGCCGGTGCGGGCAGCTCGGTCAGGCCGTGCTGGCGCAGCGTGCCGGCCAGCCGGGCGGTGGTGGCCCGAAGCGGTTCCCGACCGTCGAAGAGCGCGTTTTCCTGGCGTACCGCCGGCACGCCGAGCCGGGCGGCGGCGAGGGCGCCGGCCGGCGCGAACGGCTCGTACAGCACCAGGTCGGGCTTCCACCCGGTGGCGAGCGTGAGCACCGGGTCGGCCAGCTGGTCGTTGAGCGCGCCGAAGAGCAGGCCGGCGCCCCGGGTGCCGGCCGTTCCGGCCAGCTCGGCCCGGGCGATCAGCGGGTGGCGGAGGAAGACGCCACGGGCGATCCGACCGAAGTCGAACCCCGGCGCGACGTCGTGCACCGGCAGCCCGGACTTCCCGACGGCAAGCCCGTCGGCGCCGGTGGCGACGAGCACGTCGTGCCCGGCGTCGCGCAGCGCGACGGCGAGCGGCACCAGCGGGAAGGCGTGACCGATCAGTGGTGCGGAGACCACCAGGACGCGCATCCGTCGATCCTATCCGGACGGTTGCGCCCCGACGGCCCCGGCGGCCGGCGGGATCAGCCCACGGACGTCGGTCCGCCGCCGGGCCGGGTGCGGTCGGCGTCGCCGAGGGTACGGCTGCGCCCCCGGAACTCGGCCACCACCTCGCCGTCGTCCCGGGTGACGGTGACGTCGTAGATGCCACTGCGGCCGTACCGGGTGCGTTCGGTGGCCCGGGCGGTCAGCACGTCGTCGGCCCGGACCGGCCGGATGAAGCTGATCTCACCACCCGCCGCGACGGTGACCGGCCCCCGGCTGTTGCAGGCCAGGGCGAAGGCGGTGTCGGCGAGCAGGAAGACGAAGCCGCCGTGGGCGATGGCGTGGCCGTTGAGCATCGCCCCGGTCACCCGCATCCGGGCCACCGCGGCCCCGTCGGCCGCCTCGACGAGCTCGATGCCGAGGCCGCGGGAGGCCAGGTCGGCGTCGAACATGTCGTACGCCGCGTTGCGCTGCTGCCCCACGTCAGCTCGCCTGCCGCTGGTCGACGATCCGGCGCATCTTGCCCATCGACCGCTCCACCCCGGCAGGGGCGGTCACCTCGACCGCGACGCTCACCCCGATGGTGTTCTTGACCAGGTCGACCAGCGCGGCGCCGGCCCGCTCGGCGGCCTCGGGCGTCACCTCGGCCCGCCGCTCGACCCGGACCGTCAGGGTGTCCATCCGTCCCTGCCGGTCGAGGACGCACTGGAAATGCGGGGACAGCTCGGGGGTACGCAGGATCAGCTCCTCGATCTGGGTCGGGAAGATGTTCACTCCACGGACGATCATCATGTCGTCGGAGCGTCCGGTGATCTTCTCGATCCGGCGCATCGGCCGGGCGGTGCCCGGCAGCAGCCGGGTCAGGTCGCGGGTGCGATACCGGACGACCGGCATCGCCTCCTTGGTCAGCGAGGTGAGCACCAGCTCACCGCGCTCGCCGTCGGGCAGCACCGCGCCGGTGGCCGGGTCGATGATCTCCGGGTAGAAGTGGTCCTCCCACAGGTGCAGCCCGTCCTTGGTCTCGACGCACTCGTTGGCCACCCCGGGGCCCATCACCTCGGAGAGTCCGTAGATGTCCACCGCGTGCATGTCGAGGCGCTGCTCCATCTCCCGGCGCATGTCCTCGGTCCACGGTTCCGCGCCGAAGATGCCGACCTGCAACGAGGTGGTGCGCGGGTCGATGCCCTGGCGCTCCATCTCGTCGAGGATGGCGAGCAGGTAGCTGGGGGTGACCATGATGACCTCGGGTTCGAAGTCGCGGATCAGCAGCACCTGCCGCTCGGTCATGCCACCGGAGACGGGGATGACGGTGCAGCCCAGCTCCTCGGCGCCGTAGTGCGCGCCCAGCCCTCCGGTGAACAGGCCGTAGCCGTACGCGACGTGCACCCGGTCGCCTGGGCGACCACCGGACGCGCGGATCGACCGGGCCATCAGGCGGGCCCAGGTGTCCAGATCGGCGCGGGTGTAGCCGACCACGGTCGGGCGGCCGGTGGTGCCGGAGGAGGCGTGCAGCCGGGCGACCCGCTCCCGGGGCACGGCGAACATGCCGAACGGGTAGTTCTCCCGCAGCTCTGCCTTGCTGGTGAACGGAAACCGGGCCAGGTCGTCGAGGTCGCGGCAGTCGTCCGGATGCACCCCGGCGGCGTCGAACGCCCGGCGGTAGTGCGGAACGTTGTCGTACGCGTGCCGCAGCGACCATCGCAGCCGCTCGCGCTGCACCGCCCGCAGCTCGTCGACACTGGCCCGCTCGATCGGATCCAGCTCTTCGGGACGGGGGGTGCGGTCCTGCATCGGTTCCTCCTGCACGGCGACGGTGGGCGCCGCTCGGCTCCGCGCCCGCCGATCCGGGTACCGTACGCCGGCTCGGGCCGGCCGGCACCGCCGGGTGGCCGGGCCTGCTATCACCGGGTCGCCGGGCCTGGTATCGCCGGGCAGCTGGGTGCCGCCGCGAGCGGTATACCTCTGAGTCATATTGATGCCGCTGAGGTATCTCGCTCACCCGGGGTTGGCCGCGGCGACGGACAGCGGGTCAGACGGTGAGCAGGGTCTTGCCGATCGCCGAGCGGTCCTCGATCGCCTCGTGCGCGGCGGCGGCCCGGTGCAGCGGATACGTCTGCCCGATCAGCGGCCGGACCCGGCCGGCCGCGGCGGCGTCGAGCGCGGCCCGCAGGTAGCGGCGACGTCGCTCGGGGCTGAACTGCACGTCGGCGATGCCGAGCACGGTGATGCCCCGGTCCCGGGCCGCATCGCCGTCGGGCACGGCGAATCCGCCCGCGGGTGCGCCGTGCGCCGAGAACCAGCCGCCCGGGCGGACCAGTGGGAACACCGCGCGTCCGTACTCGCCGCCGGCGCCGTCCAGGACCACGTGCACCCCGCCGGTGGCTGCCCGGACGGATTCGATCCAGCGCGGCTCGGCGTAGTCCACCGCGAGGTCCGCGCCGAGCCGGTACAGCGCCTCGCGCTTGGCCGCGCCCCGGGCCGCCGCGACGACGAACCCGCCGGCCGCACGCACCTCCTGCACCAACAGGGCGCCCAGCCCACCGGCCGCGGCGGTGACCAGGACCTGGTCGCCGGGGCGTACCGGCACCAGGTCGAGCAGCCCGAACGCGGTCACGCCGTCGTGCAGCAGGGCGGCCGCGTCGGCAAGGGTGACTCCGTCGGGTACCACGACGACGCCGTCGACCGGCGCCACCGCGCGTTCCAGGTAGCCACCGCGCTCGTCGGTGCGGGTGACCACCCGGCGCCCGATCCAGTCGGGGTCGACGCCGGCGCCGACCGCGCCGACGATGCCGGCCACTCCGACTCCCGGCCGGTACGGCGGGACGACCGGGAAGTGGTCGCCGGCCGCGCCGCGCCGGATGGCCGTCTCGATCCAGAGCACGTCCGCCGCGGCCACCTCGACCAGGACCTCGCCGGGGCCGGGGGTCGGCTCCGGCGCCTCGGTCAGCGCCAGCACCTCCGGGCCGCCGAACGCGGCCACCTCGATTCTCCGCATGTCGCCCTCCGCCTCGCTCGTCGACCCGACCAGCCTCGACGGTGAAGCGGGGTTGAGGTCAACCCGCGGGCGCGGTGACGCGTCGCACGGCGCGGGCGCCGGTCAGCGGGCGGCGGGCAGCCGGTGCAGCGCGTCGACCAGGGGCGCGAGCTCCGGGGTGGCCTCGGCCTCGGCCAGCGCCCCGGCCAGCACCCGGTCGTGAGTCGGCCGGGCCCGGGTCAGCAGCTCGGAGCCGGCCGGGGTCAGCTCGGTGTAGATGCCGCGGCGGTCGTCGGCGCAGAGGATCCGGGTGAGCAGTCCGCGCTCCTCGAGGCGGGTCACCAGCCGGGTGGTGGCGCTGCCGGAGAGCGCGGCGGCCCGGGCGAGCTGGCGCATCCGCATGTGCCAGCCGTCCTGCCGGGACAGCGCGTCCAGCACGGTGTACTCGACCACGGAGAGGTCGTGGTCGGCCTGCAGCGCGCGCTCCAGGGCGGTCTCGATGAGCCCGTGCAGTGCGGCGAGGGTGCGCCAGCCCTGCGCGCGGACCTCCACCGCGTCGTCCGCGATGCCCATGCCGCCTCCTCCAGTGATCCGGATCGCCGCCCAGGCTACCACGCTTGCGCCGGTATAGAGCGCGTGCAACTATCTCGTTGCCGACGCGTGTAGTTGCACACGCTTGCCATCTGCCCCCTCCCCGACGGGAAGACCATGTCCGTACGTAACCAGTCCCTGCCCGCCGGCCTGCTCGCGCTGGCCATCGGCGCCTTCGGCATCGGGCTCACCGAGTTCGTGATCATGGGTCTGCTGCCCGAGGTGGCGGCCGACTTCGCGGTCTCCGAGCCGGTGGCCGGCTGGCTGATCTCCGGCTACGCGCTCAGCGTGGCGATCGGCGGGGTGGGCCTGACCGCCGCCGTCACCCGGCTGCCGCGCAAGCAGGTCCTGCTCGGCCTGATGGTGCTCTTCATCGTGGGCAACCTGCTCTCCGCCGTCGCCGACAGCTACGCGGTGATGATGACCGGGCGGATCGTCGCCGCGCTCTGCCACGGCGCCTTCTTCGGCATCGGCGCGGTCGTCGCCGCCGGGTTGGTAGCGCCGGCCCGGCGGGCCGGCGCGATCGCCATGATGTTCGCCGGGCTGACCATCGCCAACGTGCTCGGCGTGCCGTTCGGCACCTTCCTCGGCCAGCACTTCGGCTGGCGTTCGACCTTCTGGGCGATCACCGGCATCGGCGTGGTGGCGCTGGCGGGCCTGGCCCTGCTCGTCCCCGGCCGGGCGACGGGCGCCGCCGGAGCGCCGGCCGGCGGGCTCCGTGGCGAGCTGCGCGCCTTCGCCCACCCCCAGGTCTGGCTCTCGCTGCTGATCACCATCCTCGGCTTCGGTGGCATGTTCGGCGCCTTCACCTACATCGCCTTCACCCTCACCGAGGTCAGCGGGTTCGCCTCGAGCACGGTGCCCTGGCTTCTGGTGCTCTTCGGGGTGGGACTCTTCGCCGGCAACCTGCTCGGCGGTCGGGCGGCGGACGTGGAGTTGTCCCGCACCCTGGTCGTCGTGCTGTCGGCGCTCACCGTGGTGCTGGCGGCGTTCGCGCTGACCGCGGGCAGCAAGCCGCTGACCGTCGCCGCGCTGGTGCTGATGGGCGGCTTCGGCTTCGCGACCGTCCCGCCGCTGCAGATGCGGATCATGCGGTACGCCCACCAGGCGCCGACCATGGCCTCGGGCGCGAACATCGCCGCGTTCAACGTCGGCAACGCGCTCGGCGCGTGGGTCGGCGGGGTGACCATCGCCGCCGGGCTCGGCTACACCGCGCCGATCTGGGCGGGTGCCGCGCTCACCCTGGTCGGCCTGGTCGTGCTGCTCGGGGCGCTGCGACTGGCTCGCCGCGAGCCCGCCCGACCGGTGGAGCGGGGACGGGAGCCGGCGACGGTGGCCTGAGCGCCGCGCATGCCAGTGGGGCCGGGACAGCCGCCCCGGCCCCACTGGGGATCATCGCGTTGCCATCCTCTCCTAATTGCAAAGTCTTGGCAACAAGGCTGGACAGCCGGCTCGCTGCGTAACTAGCCTGACCCTCATGACTCCTTACATCACGGATGCCGACGCTTGGCAGGAGAGCTGGGACCGGCAGCAGGCGGCCTACCTGCCGGACCGGGAGCAACGCTTCGCCACCCTGCTCGACGCGGTCGACACGGTCACTGACGGCGCACCGCCACGGCTGCTCGACCTGGCCGGCGGCACCGGCACCATCTCGCTGCGCACCCTCGCGCGCTTCCCCGACGCGCAGGTGACCCTGCTCGACCTCGACCCGGCGCTGCTCGCCATCGCGGCCACGTCGCTCGCCGGCCGGGCCACCGTGGTCACCGCCGACCTCAGCCACACCGACTGGTCGGCCACGCTCCCCCACCGGGAGTACGACGCGGTGCTGACCGCCACCGCCCTGCACTGGCTGCCGGCCGACCGCCTCGCCGGGCTCTACGCCGAGATCCGCGACGTGCTGCGCCCGGGCGGCATCCTGGCCAACGCCGACCACATGCCCGACGATGCGCTGCCCGAGCTGACCAAGCGGCTCACCGCCCGGGCCCAGGCCCGCCGCGCCGCCCGCTACGCCGCCGGCGCTGTCCTCTCCTGGTCGGACTGGTGGGACCGGGCCGGGGCGGACCCGGACCTGGCCCCGCTGGTCGAACGCCGGCAGGCCATCTACCCGACCGGGCACAGTCCGGAGTGGAACCCGCCGGTCTCCTGGCACCTGGCGGCGCTGGCCGACGCCGGGTACGCCGAGGTCGGCACCCTCTGGCGCGGCGGCGCGGACGCCGCCGTGGTCGCGGTCCGCTGATCCGGGCCCGTCCCGCGGGCGTATCCTGAGCCTCCCGCGATCTTGCCGGTCGTGCCCCGGCAGACCGGCGATTCGACGCAGGTCCGGGGCACGACACTGCACGATTCACAGAGACGACGGGGACCGGCTCCGCCGGCGACGGAGACTGGTGGGGCGGGTGAGCGGAGCAGCGGGGCGGCGCGTCGACCCGGATGTCGACCTGCGGGTGCCCGCCGACCGATCGGAGCTGACCGCGCACCCGGCGGCGGTGCTCGGCGCGATCGCCGCCGGTGGGGTGCTCGGCGCGCTGGCCCGCGCCGGTCTCCAGGCGGCCTTCCCGCACGGCCCGACCGGCTTTCCCTGGGCGACCTTCGGCATCAACCTGGTCGGCTGCCTGCTGATCGGCGTGCTGATGGCGGGGCTGCGCCGGCGCGGCGGCGGGCCGCCGCTGGCCCGGCCCTTCCTCGGCGTCGGCGTGCTCGGCGGCTTCACCACCTTCTCCACCTACGCCGTGGACGTGCACCAGGCGCTCGCCGCCGGTGCCCCGGCGACGGCGCTGGCGTACCTGGTGGCCACGGTGCTCGGGGCGCTGGGCGCCGTCTGGTGCGGCGACGCCCTCACCGGCCGGCTGCTGGATCGGCGGGCCCGGTGACCGCGCTGCTGGTCGCGCTGGGCGCGGCCGTCGGGGCACCACTGCGCTACCTCACCGACCGGGCGGTGCAGGCCCGGTTCGGCTCGGCCTTCCCGTGGGGCACGCTGACCGTCAACGTGCTCGGGTCACTGGTGCTCGGCCTGATCACCGGGCTGCCGACCAGCCCGGCGGTCGGCGCGCTGGTGGGCACCGGCTTCTGCGGCGCGCTGACCACCTGGTCCACCCTCAGCTACGAGACGCTGCGGCTGGCCCGGGCCGGCGACCGGCTGCCCGCCCTGGTCAACGTGCTGGGCAGCCTGGCCGCCGGGCTGGCCGCGGCCAGCGCCGGTTACGCGCTGGCCCAGGCGGTCACCGGCTGACCGACCCGGTTGGTCCGCTTCCCCACCATCAACACCGAGGCGTCGTCGGGGGTCGCAGCGCGACCACCGGACCGACCACGAAGACGCTCGGCGGTCGCAGACCCGCCCGGCCGGCGACCGCGCCGATCTCGTCGAGCCGGCCCGTTACGGCCCGCTGGTCGGCCTGCCCGGCGTCCTGGACCGCCAGCACCGGGGTGTCCGGCGCCCGCCCGTGCTCCATCAGCGCGACGGCGATCTTGTCGATGGTCTCCACCGCCATCAGCAGCACCACCGTCCCCCGGGACCGACCCAGCGCCGCCCAGTCCACGAGTGACTCCGGGTGCCCCGGCGGCAGGTGCCCGGAGACCACGGTGAACTCGTGCGCCACCCCCCGGTGGGTCACCGGCACCCCGGCGAGCGCCGGCGCGGCGAGGGCGCTGCTGACCCCGGGCACCACGCTCACCGGCACCCCGGCCTTGGCGCAGGCCTGCACCTCCTCGTGACCGCGGCCGAAGACGTACGGGTCACCGCCCTTGAGCCGGACCACCCGCCGTCCGGCGCGGGCGTGCCGGACCAGGATGTCGTTGATGGCGTCCTGCGCCATCGACGGTCCCCGCGGAACCTTCGCCGCGTCGACCACCAGCACGTCCGGGCGCAGCCCGGTGAGCAGCCCCTGCGGGGCGAGCCGGTCGACCACCACCACGTCGGCGGCGTCCAGCAGCGCTCGCCCCCGCACGGTGATCAGGTCGTCCGGGCCGGGCCCTCCCCCGACGATCGCGACCGCACCCCGGCTCGGACCGCCACCGTGCCGGTGCCCGTGGTCGTGGTGCTGCGTGCCGTCGTGGTGGTGTTGCGGGCCGTGGTGATGGTGGTGACCGTCGACCGGGTCGTCCGGGTGGTCATGCGGGGTCTGCGGTCGCCCGACCTTGTCGGCGAAGCCGGGCATCAGCACCCGGTAGGCGCAGGTGTCGCAGTTCATCCGGATGTCCCCGCGCAGCGCCTCGGCGTACCGCTCGAGCACCAGGTCCGCGAGCGGGTCGCAGTCGCCGATCAGCTCGGCCATCCGCACGTCGACCTCCGGGTGCGCGGCGGCGTAGGCGGCCGCCTGCGCGGCGATCCGGTCCGGCAGCACGCCGGCGAAGAGGAAGTACGGCGCCACCACGACCCGCCGCGCGCCGAGCCGACGCAGCCGCTCCAGCACCGCCGGCACCGACGGTTCGGCGAGCGAGACGAAGCCCGGCTCGACGCCGGCGTAGCCGCGCCCCTCCCAGAGCAGCCGGGCGACCTTGGCCACCTCGGCGTTGGCATCCGGGTCGGTGGAGCCTCGGCCGATCAGCGCGACCCAGGTGTCGGCCCGGTCGCCGCCGGCGAGGGCCGCGTCGATCCGCTGCTCGAGCACCTCGTGCAGCAGCGGGTGCGGGCCGAGCGGCCGCCCGTAGGCGTAGCTGAGCCCGGGGTGCCGGGCCTGCTCCCGGGCCAGCGCGGCGGGAATGTCCCCCTTGCCGTGCCCGGCCGCGGTGAGCACCAGCGGCAGCGCCACCAACCTGCGGTGCCCGTGCTCGACCAGGGCGCCCACCGCGTCGGTCAGCGGCGGGCGGGACAGTTCGATGAAGCCGCCCTCGACCTGGGCCACGCTGCCGGCGCAACGCCGTCGGACCCGCTCGATGAGCGTGGCGAACTGCTCGACGCCCGCCGCGCTGCGGGTACCGTGCCCCACGACCACCAGTGCGGTCACTGCTGCTCCTCGCGGTAGAGCAGGGCGTTGAGCGCGGCGGCGGCGACCGCCGAGCCGCCCTTCTCGCCCCGGTTGGAGACCGCCGGCAGGCCACTGTCGCGCAGCGCCTCCTTGGACTCGGCAGCGCCCACGAAACCGACCGGGAGGCCGACGACCAGGGCCGGCCGGGCGTCCAATGTGATCAGTTCGGTCAGCGCGGTCGGGGCGCAGCCCACCACCCAGACCGCGCCCTGGCCGACCCGGTCCCGGGCGATGCGCATCGCCGCGGCCGATCGGGTGATGCCGGCCGTGCGGGCCAGTTCGGCGGCGGCCGGCTCGGCGACCGGGCAGACCGCCGCCCGGCCGGTGATCCCCGCGGCGACCATCGCCACGTCGGTGACCAGCGGCGCGCCGGCGCGCAGCGCGGCCAGTCCGGCGGCCAGCGCCGCCTCGTCGCAGGCCAGGTCGGTGACGTAGTCGAGGTCGGCGCTCGCGTGCACCACCCGCTCGGTGACCGCACGGGTCAACGGCGGCAGGTGGCCCAGGTCCACCCGGGAACGCAGGATCTCATACGACAGCTGCTCGATCGGATGCACCGCGCGGCTCACCGGCCCTCCCCCGGCGCCGGCGTCCGCTCCGCCGCATCCCCGGAGCCGGCCAGCTGACCGGTGGGCGCGCCGGCCGCCCCGGTCTCGGCCGTCGGCGCAGCCGCGCCGTAGCGGCGGTCGTAGCCGCGCAGCTTCCACAGCGCCACCGCGCCCGCCCAGGAGGCCAGGAAAAGCACGACCACCACGTAACCGAGCTGCTCGAAGTGGTCGGCGACCCCGGCGTAGCCGGCGAGGAACCGCACGCCGAGGTGGTCGACCAGCAGGCCGGCGGCGTACACGCTGGCCACCACGGCACCGACCAGCACCGTCATCGTCGTGGTGGCGAGGTTGTAGTAGAGCCGCCGCGCCGGGTGCCGGTACGCCCACGAGTACGCCCGGCTCATCAGCAGGCTGTCCGCGGTGTCCATGGCGGACATCCCGGCGGCGAAGAGCAGCGGCAGCGTGAGCAGGGCCAGCACCGGCAGACCGCCGGCCGCGGCGGTGCTCGCCGACAGCGCGAGCAGGGTCACCTCGCTGGCCGTCTCCAGGCCCAGGCCGAAGAGGAACCCGACCGGCGCCATGTGCCAGGAGGAGCGGACCAGCGAACGGGCCCGCGAGCCCAGCACCCGCTGCACCAGGCCGCGGTTGAGCAGGTGCAGGTCGAGTTCCCGCTCGTCCAGCTCGCCGTGGCGCAGTCGGCGCCAGAGCCGGGCCAGCCCGGCCAGCACCGCGGCGTTGAGCAGCGCGACCAGGGCCAGGAACGCGGTGGCGGTGACGATCGCGACGGTGGCGCCGAGCTCGCGTACCCCGGCCAGGCGCGGGCCGGTGAGGTTGGCCGAGGCCAGCCCGACGATCAGGGCCAGCAGCAGCACCACCGCGCTGTGCCCGAGGGCGAAGAAGAAGCCCACCCCGACCGGGCGCCGGCCGCGCAGCAGCATCAGCCGGGTGGTGTCGTCGATCGCGGCGATGTGGTCGGCGTCGAAGGCGTGCCGCACGCCCAGCACGTACGCCAGGGCGCCCGCGCCGGCCAGGCCGCCGGCGGCCACCGGCTGGTTGTTCCAGTACAGGTAGAGGCTCCAGCCGGCGACGTGCAGCACGGCGACGGCGAGGACGATCCCGCCGAGGCGGGCCCGCTCGGCGCGGCTCCACCGGCCGACCGGTGGTGCGGTGCTCACGGGGGCGGTACTCATCGGACTCCTCCACAGGTGGTGGGTTCGGTGACGCGGATGGCGTCCACCGGGCAGATCTCCAGGCATTCCAGGCAGCCGGTGCACCGGTCGGGGCGTACCTCCAGGCCGCCGGGGACCGGCCGGATCGCGTGGGTCGGGCAGGTGAGCAGGCAGGCGCCGCAGCCCTGGCAGGGCCCGATGGTCACGAGCGCCACCGGTACCCCCTCGGGGTGACCATCCGGCCGGCGACCAGCCGGGTGTCGCTGTTGCCCACCACCACGACGCTGTACATGTCGACCACCGTCGGATCGAAGTCGGCCAGCGTGGCCAGGTGCACGCGCTCGCCGGGGCGGCTGGCGTTGCGCACCACGCCGACCGGCGTCGACGGTGGACGGTGCCCGCCGAGGATGGCCAGCGCGGCGTCGAGTTGCCAGTCCCGGGCCCGGCTGCGCGGGTTGTAGAGCAGCACCACGAGATCGCCCTCGGCGGCGGCGGTCAGCCGACGCGCGATGACCTCCCACGGGGTGTGCAGGTCGGAGAGGCTCAGGTAGACGTGGTCGTGCCCGAGCGGCGCGCCGAGCAGCGCGCCGGCGGCCAGCGCGGCGGTCACCCCGGGCACGCCGATGACGTCGATCCGCTCGTCGGCGTACTCCAGGGCGGGGCTGGCCATCGCGTACACCCCGGCGTCGCCGGAGCCGACCAGCGCCACCGCCCGCCCGGCGGCGGCCTCGGCCACCGCGGCCCGGGCTCGGGCCTGCTCCGCGCCGAGCCCGGTGGCCAGGATCCGGGTGCCCGGGCGGAGCACGTCGCGCACCTGGTCGACGTACTGGTTCAGGCCGACCACCACGGCCGCGCGGCGCAGCTCGGCGACCGCGCGCGGGGTACGCAGGTCGGGCGCGCCGGGGCCGAGCCCGACGAGGGCCAGCCGGCCGCGCGGGGCGTGCCGGGCGACCGCCACCGTGGCCATCGCCGAGGCGGTCTTCGGTACCAGCAGCCGCGCGTCGGCGGACCGACCGGTCACCCCGAGCAGCGCGGCGGCCTCCGCGACGCTGGGCGTGCCGACCGCCGCGCGGACCACCTCGCTGGGGTGCGGCACGTCGACCGCCGCCAGCTCCGCCGCCGGCCGGGTCACCAGTGGTACGCCGAGCGCCTGCGCGGTCGCCACGATGCCCGCCTCGTTGGCCTTGACGTCGGCGCTGGCCAGGCAGCGCAGGCTGGCCGGGCTGAGCCCGGCGTCGGCGAGCGTCCGGTGCAGCAGCTCGCGCACCTCGCCGGCGGGCACTCCCCGGCTGGCCCCGACGCCGGCCACCAGCGACGGCGGACGCAGCACCACGGTCCGCCCGTCGAGCGGCACGATCCGGTCGGTGACCAGCAGCCGGTATCCGGCGTCCGGACCGGGGCCCGGGTGGACGTTGTCCGGCAGGGCGGGCAGCGGCCAGGTCGCGTCGGCGACCAGCCGGACGGATTCGCCATCGAGGATGGCCCGGGAGACGGCCGCGACCGCGCCCTCGACCGGCCAGCCGAGGGTGTCCAGCCCGGGCAGGCCGGCCGAGTCGGTGGCGGTGGTGACGACCGGGTCGGCGTCGAGCAGCGCGCCGACCCGGGCGGCGAGGGCGTTGCCGCCGCCGGCGTGCCCGCCGAGCAGCGCGATCGCGTGCCGGGCCGTCTCGTCGACCACCACCACGGCCGGGTCGGTGTGCTTCTCGCGGAGCAGCGGGGCGAGGATCCGCACCACCGCCCCGGTGGCCAGGAACGCCACCACGGCGTCGCAGTCGGTCCAGGCGGTCCGCAGCGCGTGGGCGACGGTCTCGCCGGGCACGAGGCGGGCCTCGGGCCAGGCGCCGGCGAGCACCGCGGCGTGCCGGCGACCGGCCGCGGTGGCGGCGACCAGCCCGATCCGGGCCGGCGGAGGGGGCGCCGCGTCGAGCCGGTCCGCCGGGCCGGGCCCGGCGAGCGGCGTCGCGGACCCGGCGGACGGGTCGGTGCTGGTGTCGGTCACGGGCGCTCCCCGGTGAGGACGACCACCGGGTTGGTGGCCGCGAGTCGGATCGAGCCGCCCGGCAGATCGGCCAGCCGGGCGGCGGAGAGCTGGCTGCCCTCGACGGTGTAGCCGGCGTCGCGGAGCAGCCCGACGGCCGGGCCGACCCGGTCGACGGCGGCGAGCGTGAGCACCACCCGTCGCGGGCCGCGGCGCGCCACGGCGGCGAGCGCCTCCGCTCCGCCCCCGCCGAGGAAGACCGCGTCCGGGTCGGGCAGGTCGTCGAGGGCCGCGGGGGCGTGGCCGGCGACCACCCGAAGCTCCACGGCGTGCGCCGCGGCGTTGGCCCGGATCTGCGCGACCGCCCGGGAATCGTGCTCGACGGCGATCACGGCGGCGCCGAGCAGCGCACACTCGATGCCGACCGACCCGCTGCCCGCGCCGACGTCCCAGACCAGCCGGCCGAGCCGGGGCCGCAGCCGGGCCACCGCCAGGGCGCGTACCTCCGACTTGGTGATCATCGAGTCGCGATGCGCGTAGGCGCTCTCCGGCAACGCCCAGCCGCCGGACGGGGGCGCGGCCGGTTGGTTGTCCCACCGCATCCCGCTCGCGCCGCCGTCGGGGGCGGACGGCCCGGCCGCGTCGGCGAGGCAGAGCAGGACGTGCGGGTCGGCCCAGCTGCGCGCGGCGGCCGCGGCCGGGGTGGTCTCGGTAACCCGCTCGGCGTCGGTGCCCAGGTGCTCGGCCACCACCAGCCGGCGGGACCAACCGGCCAGTCCGGCGCCGATCTCGGCCGCGCCGGCGCCGGGCGCGGTGAGCACCGCGACCGCCGGCAGCGCCCGACAAGCGTTCAGCGCCGGCCGGGGGTCGCGGCCGTGCGCGCTGACCACGACCGCGTCGTCCCATGGCCGGCCGGCCCGGGCGAACGCCGCGGCGACGCTGGAGACCGCCGGCAGCACCCGCGGACGCAGTCCGGCGGCGCGCAACCGGCGGACGATGCCGAAGAAGCCGGGGTCGCCGCTGGCCAGCACCACGGCGGGGGTTCCGGCGGCGACGGCGGCGAGGAGCCGGTCGAGCGCGGGGGCGAGCGGCCCCAGGACGACGGTGGCGCAGCCGTGCGGCAGCGGCGCCACGGCGAGGTGCCGGGCAGCACCGAGCACCAGTCCCGCCCCGGCCAGGGCCTCGACCAACCCCGGGATCGCCGGGCGCCCACCGGCGTCGATCCCGACGACGGTCACCCCGCCCCGGGCCGGCCCGCCGGGGGATCCGGCGGTCGGGTCGGCGAGCGGGCGCGACGGATCGGTCATGCCGCCCACCGGCCCGAGGAGGCGACCACCCGGGAGCCGGCGAAGTCGACCATCGCCACGTCGACGGCCACCTCGCTCTCGGCGAAGCGGCGCAGCACCGCGCGGACCCGTCGGCAGAGCAGGTCCCCGGCGGGGGTGAGCAGCCCGGCGGCGTCCCACAGCTCGTACGCGTGCCGGCCGGTGTTCGCCTCGGTGACCGCGGCGACCAGCTCGGGCCCACCGCCGGCCTCGGCGGTGACCGCCCCGAGCAGGGAGAGGTCCACCTTGGAGCGGGTGTAGTGGGTCATCAGCACGCCAGCGGCGAGCTTGGCCAGCTTGCCGGCCATCCCGACGAAGACCACCCCGGTCAGCCCGTCGGCGACGGCGGCGGTGACCGCCGCGCCGGTGAAGTCGCCGACCTCGACGAAGCAGACCTCGGGCAGCTCGGGCAGCAGCGCCCGCGCGGCCCGCTCGGTACGCCCGCCGGTGCAGAGCACCACGGTCCGCTCCCCCTGGGCGGCCATCACGTGCACCGCCTGCACGACGCTGGCCCGCCAGGAGGCGGTGGAGAACGGCCGGACGATCCCGGTGGTGCCGAGGATCGAGATGCCGCCGACGATGCCGAGTCGCCGGTTGGTGGTCTTGCGCGCCATGATCTCGCCGCCCGGCACGCTGATCACCACCCGCACGCCGACCTTGGTCAGGTCGACCACCTCGGCCACCGCCGCGCTGATCATCTGCCGTGGGGTATCGTTGATCGCCGGCCCGCCGACCGCCAGGCCCAGGCCGGGCTTGGTGACGGTGCCGACGCCGGGGCCGCCGGCCAGGCGCAGTCCGGGGCCCGCGCCCCAGTGCACGGTCGCGGTCAGCTCGGCGCCGTGGGTGACGTCCGGGTCGTCACCGGCGTCCTTGACGACCACCGCCTCGGCTCGGGCGGGCGGGCCGGGGGTCAGCTCGCAGCGGGCGACCGGGAAGCTGACCCGGCGCCCGGCGGGCAGCCCGATCTCCACCTCCCGCTGCCGCTCGCCGGAGACCAGCGCGGTCAACGCCGCCTTCGCCGCCGCGGTGGCGCAGGCCCCGGTGGTCCAGCCGGTGCGCAGCGCGGTGGGCCGGACCTTGGCGGTACGCGGCAGATCCGGCTCGCGCAGCGGCGGCTCGGCGTACGTCATTCCGGCCCGCCGGCCGGGTCGTCGCCGTCCCCAGCGCGGGCCCGGCGCAGCTCGGCGCGGGCGGCGGGCTCGGCCCGGCGGAAGGTGTGGAAGTGCCCGGGGTGGTAGAGGTGCGAGCGGGTGCCGCTCGCGGCGAGCGCCGGTCCGACCAGGAAGAGCGTGTGCTTCCAGAGCTTGTGCGCCTTGACCGTCGCCGCCAGGGTGCCGACCGTGCAGCGCACCACCAGCTCGTCCGGCCAGGTCGCCTGGTAGGCGACGACCGCCGGGGTGTCCGCCGGGTAGCCGCCCGCCAGCAGCTCGGCCTGCACCTGCCCGGAGCGGGCGGCGGAGAGGAAGAGCGCCATGGTGGTGCCGTGGCGGGCGAAGTCGCGGACCCGCTCCCCCGCCGGCATGGGGGTCTTGCCGCCTTCGAGGCGGGTGAGGATGACCGACTGGGCCACCTCGGGGATGGTGAGTTCCCGGCCGACGATCGCGGCGACCGCGGTGAACGACGACACCCCGGGCACGATCTCCACCGCCAGGCCGAGCGCCCGGCACAGGTCGAGCTGCTCCTGCACCGCGCCCCAGAGCGCCGGGTCGCCGGAGTGGATCCGGGCCACGGTCAGCCCCTCGGCGGCGGCCCGCCGGTACAGCGGCAACACCCCCTCGATCGGCAGCTGCGCGGAGTCGACGATCTCGGCGCCGGGCCGGGCGTGCTCGAGCACGTCGGCGTGCACCAGGCTGGCCGCCCAGATCACGATGTCGGCGGCGCCGATGACCCGGGCGGCCCGCAGGGTCAGCAGGTCCGCGGCGCCCGGGCCGGCGCCGACGAACCAGACGGTTCCCGTCGGGGCGCTGGCGTGCTGGCTGGTCACAGCTTTCCTCCCCGACCGTCCCGGCGGGCCGGGACGAGCAGCGTCGACAGGTACGGCAGGTCGTCCTCGTCGGCGGTGACCGGGCCGATCCGTTCGTCGGGCAGGCCGAGGCCCCGGCCCAGCACGGCGTCGGCGAGGCGGTCGTGCCGGCGCAGCGCGGCGACCAGCTCCGGGTGCCGGCGCCAGCCCTTGTAGGCGACCACCGTGCCCGGCCCGGCCAGGGCGTCCTCGAAGAGCGCCAGGCCGGCGGTGGCCGGCAGCAGGGTCAGCGGCTCGCGCCCCGCGCAGAGCGGCACGCCGCTGCGCGCGGCGAGGTCCTGCATCGCGGTGACGCCGGGCACCGTGCGCACCTCGACCGTCGGGCGTAGCGCCCGGACCCCTTCGGCCAGGTAGCCGAAGGTGGAGTAGACGTTCGGGTCGCCGATGGTGGCGAAGGCGATCGCGCGGGCGCCGCCGTCCACCGCGGCGGCCACCGTGCGGGCGGCCTCGTCCCAGGCCCGTCGCCGGCGGGCGGTCACCCCGCCCCGGTCGTCGAGGGCGAACGGCAGCCGGCGCAGCCGGGCCGCGGCCAGGTGCGCGCGCACGGTGGTCTCGGCCCGGCCGGGGGCCGCGTCGGCGTCCGCGGCGTGCCGGTCCAGCACGGGTACGAACACCACGTCGGCCTCGCGCAGCACCCGGACCGCCTTGACGGTGAGCAGCTCGGGGTCGCCCGGCCCGACGCCCACCCCGGTCAGCGTGGCCACCACGCCCGGCCGGACCCGCCCGGCGTCGCGCTCGGCATCGGTGTCGGCCACGCCCGGCCCGGCCTGTTCCGGCGCGCTCACCGGGTCGCCGCCTCGACCAGCCGACGGGCGGCCGCCGGCTGGCCCGCCCAGTGGGTGTGCAGGTACGAGGCGTGCACCTGGCCGGTGACGAAGCCGTGCGCGGCGCCGTCCCAGCGCCACGCCGGCCGTTCGCCGTGCGCCGGGTCGGTGACCGTGCGGTGGAACTCGTGACCGCGTACCGGCTCGCCGCAGCGGGTGACCGGGGAGTCGGCGGCGGCCACCGCCTCGCGGTAGCCGAGGGTGAGCGTGCCGGTCATCCGGGCGGTGAGGTCGAGCCGGCCGCACATCGGCACGCCGTCCAGGGCGCGGCCGAGGTAGAGCAGCCCGGCGCACTCGGCGACCACCGGGCCGGCGAACTCGGCCAGTTCGGCGCGGAGCGCGGTGTTGGCGGCCAACTGGTCCGCGTACGCCTCGGGAAAGCCGCCACCGATGACCACCGCGCGGGTGCCGGCAGGCAGCACGGAATCGCGCAGCGGGTCCACGGTGGCGACGGTGGCGCCGGCCGCGGCGAGCAGCTCGGCGGTCTCGGCGTAGGAGAAGGTGAAGGCGGCGCCACCGGCGACCGCGACCACCGGACGGCCGGCGCCGACCGGGCCGCCGACCTCGGCGAGCGCATCCCAGGCCGGCGCGGTCAGCGGCGGCGCGGTACGGGCCAGGTCGAGCACCGCGTCGAGGTCCACGGTGGACTCGACGAGGTCGGCCAGCGCGGTCACCACCGCGACCGACTCGGGCGTCCGCTCGGCGACCGGCACCAGCCCGAGGTGTCGCGACGGCGCGGCGACCTCGCCGGCGCGGGCGACCGCTCCGAGCACCGGCACGTCGACCTCGGCGAGGGCGTCGCGCAGCAGCTTCTCGTGCCGGGGCGAGCCGACCCGGTTGAGGATCACCCCGCCGATGCGTACCCGGCGGTCGAAGGCGGCCATACCGAGCGTCAGCGCCGCCGCCGAGCGGCCCTGGGCGGTCGTGTCCAGCACCAGCAGCACCGGGGCCTCGACCAGCCGGGCGACGTGCGCGGTGGACGCGTACCCGCGCCGGCCGACCGCGCCGTCGTGCAGCCCCATCACGCCCTCGATCACCGCGATGTCGGCCGGCGTCGGCGTGCTCGCGCCGTGGCGCAGCAGCGGCGCGATGCGCTCCGCGCCGACCAGCCAGGGATCGAGGTTGCGGCCGGGCCGGCCGGCGGCGAGCGCGTGGTAGCCGGGATCGATGTAGTCCGGCCCGACCTTGTGCGGGCTCACCGTCAGGCCACGGCGGCGCAGCGCGCCGAGCAGCCCGGTGGCCACCGTGGTCTTGCCGTGCCCGCTGGCCGGGGCGGCGACCACCACCCGCGGCAGCTCCTGCGGGGTCACCACTCGATGCCCTTCTGGCCCTTCTGGCCGACGTCCATCGGGTGCTTGACCTTGGTCAGCTCGGCGACCAGGTCGGCCGCCTCGACCAACCGGGGGTCGGCGTCGCGTCCGGTGATCACCACGTGCTGGAAGCCGGGCCGGGCGGCGAGGGTCGCGACCACCTCGTCGACGTCCACCCAGCCCCACTTCATCGGGTAGGTGAACTCGTCGAGCACGTAGAGCCCGTAGCGCTGCGCGGCCAGGTCGCGCTGGATCTGCCGCCACCCCTCCAGGGCGTCGGCGGCGTGGTCGGCCTCGTCGCCGCGCTGGATCCAGGACCAGCCCTCACCCATCTTGTGCCAGGCCACCGGGGCGCCCTGGCCGGTGCGCTCGTGCACCTCACCCAACGCGCGGAAGGCGTTCTCCTCCCCCACCCGCCACTTGGCGCTCTTGACGAACTGGAACACCCCGACCGGCAGCCCGGCGGTCCAGGCGCGCAGCGCCAGACCGAACGCCGCCGTCGACTTTCCCTTCATCTGTCCGGTGTGGACGACCAGCAGGGGTCGTTTGCGCCGCTGCCGGGTGGTCAGCCCGTCGGCGGGTACGTGGGACGGCTTCCCCTGCGGCATCAGGCGGCGCTCCTTCGGCGGTCGTGGTCGGTGACGGTGGCGCGGCGGGTGGCGAGGTCGGTGAGCGGCGCGGTGGTGATCTGGTCGAGCGGGTGGTGCTCGGCGCCGAGTTGGGCGGCGAGCCGGCCGGCCAGGCCGAGGCGGACCGGGCCGGTCTCGCAGTCGACGACGACGCACGGGGCGCCGGTGGCGGCGAGCACGGCCGCGGCCCGGGCGGCCCGGGGCAGCGGCCGGTCGCCGGCGGTGGCCCGGCCGTCGGTGAGCACCAGCACCAGCGGCCGTCGGCGCGGGTCGCGCAGCCGCTCCACCCGCAGCAGCTCGGTGGCGGCGAGCAGGCCCTCGGCGAGCGGGGTACGCCCGCCGGTGGGCAGCTCGGCGAGGCGGGCCGAGGCGGCGAGCACCGACGAGGTGGCCGGCAGCAGGGTCTGCGCGCCGGCGCCCCGGAAGGAGACCACGGCGACCTTGTCCCGCCGCTGGTAGGCGTCGGTGAGCAGGGCGAGCACCGCGCCCTTGACGGCGGTCATCCGGTGCCGGGCGCCCATCGACCCGCTGGCGTCGACCAGGAAGAGCACCAGGTTGCCCTCGCGCCCCTCGCGGACCGCCTCCCGCAGGTCGGCCGGGTGCAGCCGCAGCGGGCCGCCGGCGTTGCGGCCGCGGGCCGCCTGGTGCGGGGCGGCGGCGCGGACGGTGGCGGGCAGGTGCAGCGCGCCGGCCCTGCCGCCGGCCGGGATCCGCGCTCCGGTGGTCCGGCCCCGTCCGGTGCGGGCGCGGGACCGCCGGCCCGGCACCCCGTCGCCGACCCCGGGGGCGGTGAGCAGCCGGGCCTTCAGTCCGCCCTGGGGTACGGCCACCGGCTGGCCGTCACCGGAGCCGGGGCGGCCCGGTTCGCCGGCCGCCGGGCTGGTCTCGTCGGAGCCGGCGCCGTCGGAACCGGTGCCGTTGACGCCCGGGTGCTGCCCGTCGTCGCGTTGGCCGTCGGCGGCCGAGCCGTCGGGGCGGCCCGGGTCGGCGCCGCCGTCGCGTTGCTGCCCGTCGGCGCCGTCCGCGCCGGCCTCGCTCGGGTCGTCGCCGCCGCCACCACGACCGTCCGGGTCGCCGGCTCCGGGGCCGCCGCCGTCCGGGCCGCCGCCCGGGCCGCCGGACGGGTTGTCGGGACCGCCGGAGCCGCCGCCACCCGGCGGGTCGTCGTCCGGGTCGTCGTCGCGGGCCCGGTCCAGGGCCTCGTCGAGTCGCTTCTCGTCCAGTCCAGGCGTGTCGAACGGGTCCCGCCGGCGGCGGTGCGGCAGCGCCAGCCGGGCGGCCACCCGGACGTCGTCGACGGTGACCCGGTCCCGGCCGTGCCAGGCGGCGTGCGCGAGCGCCGTGCGGGCGGTGACGATGTCGGCGCGCATCCCGTCCACGTCGAACGCCGCGCAGACCTCCGCGATCTGGCGCAGCGCGGCGTCCGGCAGCAGCACCCGGTCGAGCCGGTCGCGGGCCGCCGCGACCCGCCGGGCGACCTCGGCGTCGGCGTCGGCCCAGCGGGCGGCGAAGCCGGCCGGGTCGGCGTCGGCGGCGAGCCGGCGGCGGACCACCTCGACCCGGACCGCCGGGTCCCGGCTGGCACCCACCTCGACGGTGAGCCCGAACCGGTCGAGCAGCTGCGGGCGCAGCTCCCCCTCCTCCGGGTTCATGGTGCCGACCAGCAGGAAGCGGGACGCGTGGCTGACCGAGACGCCCTCTCGCTCGACGTGGCTGCGCCCCATCGCGGCCGCGTCGAGCAGCAGGTCGACCAGGTGGTCGTGGAGCAGGTTGACCTCGTCGACGTAGAGCACCCCGCGGTGCGCGGCGGCGAGCAGGCCCGGCTCGAAGGCGCGTACCCCCGCGCCGAGGGCCTTCTCCAGGTCCAGCGAGCCGACCACCCGGTCCTCGGCGGCGCCGACCGGCAGCTCGACCAGTCGGGCGGGGCGGCGCTCGGCGGCGGGCCCGGCCGGGTGCGGGCCGTCCGGGCAGCCCGGGTCGGGCGCGGCCGGGTCGCAGGCGAACCGGCAGCCGGCAACCTGCTCGACCGGGGGCAACAGGGCCGCCAGGGCCCGCACCGCGGTGGACTTCGCGGTGCCCTTCTCGCCCCGGACCAGCACCCCGCCGATGGCCGGGCTGACCGCGTTGAGCAGCAGGGCGAGGCGCATGTCGTCCATGCCGAGCACCGCGCTGAACGGGTAGCTGGTCATGCCCGGTCCTCCAGGTCGCCCTCGGTGGCCAGGTACGTCTCGCGCAGCCGCTCCAGGGTGGCCGGGTCGGGCTCCGCCCAGAGCCGGCGGTCGGCGGCCTCGAGCAGCCGCTCGGTGATGCCCCGCAGCGCCCACGGGTTGGACTCCTCGAGGAACTCCCGGGTGGCCGGGTCGAAGACGTACGCGGCGGCCAGGTGCTCGTACATCCAGTCGTCCACCACGCCGGCGGTGGCGTCGTAGCCGAACAGGTAGTCCACCGTGGCTGCCAGCTCGAAGGCGCCCTTGTAGCCGTGCCGGCGCATCGCGGCGATCCACTTGGGATTGACCACCCGGGCGCGGAACACCCGACGGGTCTCCTCGCCCAGCGTCCGGGTCCGCACGTCGTGCGGCATCGCCGAGTCACCCACGTACGCGGCCGGCGCGGCGCCGGTGAGGTGCCGGACCATCGCCACCATGCCGCCGTGGTACTGGAAGTAGTCGTCGGAGTCGACGATGTCGTGCTCCCGGGTGTCCTGGTTCTTCACCGCCACCGCGATCCGGGCGAAGGAGCGTTCCATGTCGGCCCGCGCCTCCCGCCCGTCCAACCCCCGGCCGTAGGCGTAGCCGCCCCAGACGGCGTACACCTCGGCCAGGTCGGCGTCGCTGCGCCAGTTGCGGGCGTCGATCAGCGGCAGCAGCCCCGCCCCGTACGCCCCGGGCTTGGAGCCGAAGATCCGGGCGGTGGCCCGCCGCTCGTCGCCGTGCTCGGCCACGTCGGCGGCCACGTGGGCGCGGACGAAGTTCTGCTCGGCCGGCTCGTCCAGGGCGGCGACCTGCCGGACGGCGTCGTCGAGCAGCGCCACCACGTGCGGGAAGGCGTCCCGGAAGAAGCCGGAGATCCTGACGGTGACGTCGATGCGCGGGCGGCCCAGCTCGGGCAGCGGCACCACCTCGACGCCGGTGACCCGGCGGGAGCGGTCGTCCCAGGTGGGGCGGCAGCCGAGCAGGGCCAGCACCTCGGCGATGTCGTCGCCCTGGGTCCGCATCGCGCTGGTGCCCCAGACGGTCAGCCCGACCGACCGGGGGTACGCCCCGGTGTCGGCCAGGTGCCGGGCCAGCAGCGAGTCGGCGAGGGCCACCCCGACGTCCCAGGCGTTGCGGCTGGGGATCGCCTTCGGGTCGACGGAGTAGAAGTTGCGGCCGGTCGGCAGGACGTTGACCAGCCCCCGGGTGGGCGAGCCGGAGGGTCCGGGCGGGACGAACCGGCCGTCCAGCGCGGCCAGGGTGTTTGTCAGTTCGTCGGTGGTCCGCGCCAGCCGGGGCACCAGCTCGGTCGCGGCGAACCGGAGCACCGCGGCGGCGTCCGGGATCGCCCGGCCGGTCACCTCGGTGATCACCGGGTCGACCTGCGCGGGGTCCCAGTCGAGGGTCTCCATGCCGACGACCAGCCGGCGTGCCAGGGCCTCGATCAGGTCGACCGCGTCGGCGGCGGTCGCGGCCGGGCCGTCCACGGTGTCGGTCAACGCGGCGGGCACCCTCAGCCGCTCGCCGGGCGCGGCGAGCAGCGCCGTCTCGTCGAGGTCGTAGCTGGCGGCCAGGGCCTGGCGCAGGCCGGGCAGGACCCGGCTGCCGCCCCAGACCTGCGGCGCGCGCAGCACGGCGAGGACCAGGTTGATCCGGGGCTCACCGGTGGGCGCGGCGGCGAGGATGTGCAGGCCGTCGCGGATCTGCACGTCCTTGACCTCGCAGAGGTAGCCGTCGAGGTGCAGCACGAAGTCGTCGAACTCCTCGGCGGCGGGCATCTGCTCGGCGTGCAGGTCGTGGTGCAGCTCTGCGGCGCGCACCAGGTCCCAGATCTGCGCCCGCACGGTCGGCACCTTGGCGGGGTCGAGCGCCTGGACGGTGGCGTACTCGTCGAGCAGCTGTTCCAGTTTCGCCAGTTCGCCGTACGTCTCGGCGCGGGCCATCGGCGGCACCAGGTGGTCGACCACCACGGCGTGGGCCCGCCGCTTGGCCTGGGTGCCCTCGCCGGGGTCGTTGACGATGAACGGGTAGACCAGGGGGAGGTCGTCGAGGACGGCGTCCGGGGCGCAGTCGGCGGCCAGCCCGAGGCCCTTGCCGGGCAGCCATTCCAGGGTGCCGTGCTTGCCGAGGTGCACCACCGCGTCGGCGCCGAAGCCGCCGTCGGCCGGGGGTGCGGCGAGCCAGCGGTACGCGGCCAGGTAGTGGTGGCTGGGCGGCAGGTCCGGATCGTGGTAGATGGCGATCGGATTCTCACCGAAGCCCCGGGGCGGCTGGATGAGCAGCACCACGTTGCCGAAGCGCAGCCCGGCGAGCACCAGGTCGCCGCCGTCGGTGTACAGCTCGCCGGGCGGCTCGCCCCAGTGCGCCCGCATCCGCTCCCGCAGCGCGGTCGGTAGCTGTTCGAACCAGCGCCGGTACACCGCGCCGGGGACCCGCGCCTCCGCGGCGGCGAGCTGCTCCGGGGTGAGCCATTCGACGTCGTGGCCGCCGGCGGCGATCAGGGCGTGGATCAGCGCGTCCCCGTCGTCGGGGGCCGGCCCGTCGCCCAGGTGGTAGCCGGTTTCGGCGAGCGCGGCGAGCAGCCGCACCGCGGAGGCCGGGGTGTCCAGGCCGACCGCGTTGCCGACCCGGGAGTGCTTGGTCGGATAGGAGCTGAGCACGACCGCGAGCCGTTTCTCGGCGTTCGGCAGCCGGCGCAGCCGGGCCTGCCGGACCGCGATGCCGGCGACCCGGGCGGCGCGCTCCGGGTCGGCGGCGTAGACCGAGAGGCCGTCGGCGTCGATCTGCTTGAACGAGAACGGCACGGTGATGATCCGACCGTCGAACTCGGGGACGGCCACCTGCATGGCCGCGTCCAGCGGGGACAGTCCGGCGTCCGAACCGGCCCACTGCTCGCGGGTACTGGTCAGGCAGAGCGCCTGGATCACCGGCACGTCGAGGGCGGCGAGCGCGCCGACGTCCCAGGCGTCGGGGTCGCCGCCGCCGGAGGCGTCCGCGGCGACCGTGCCGCCGGCGGCGAGGACGGTGACCAGCAGCGCCTCGCAGCGGGCGAGCAGCCCGATCGGACCGGCGTCGGCGGTCAGCCCGCGCAGCGAACCACAGTAGACGGGCAGGGGTTCACCGCCGGCCGCCACGACCGCGTCGGCGAGGGTGTCGACGAAGGCGGTGTTCCCGGCCAGCGCGTGCGCCCGGTAGAAGACGATGCCGATCGTCGGCCGATCGCCGGTTCCGCCGGCGGCGGACCGGTCGCCGTGCACGCCGTAGGCCGGGGTGGGCGCGGGCGGCGCGAAGCCCTCGCCGGTGAGCAGCACCGTGTCGGAGAGGAAGTGGGCGAGCTGGGCCAGATTCTCCGGGCCGCCCTCGACGAGGTACGCCAGCGCCTGGGTGACCACCCCGGACGGCACGGTGGAGGCCGCCATCAGCTCCGCGTCGGGCACCGCCTCGCCGCCGAGCACGACCGTCGGCACGCCGGAGTCGAGCACCGCGGCGAGCCCGCCCGGCCACGCCGGGCGGCCGCCGAGCAGCCGTACGACGGCGAGGTCGACGCCGTCGAGCAGCGCCGGCACGGCGTCGGCGTCGAGCCGGGCGGGGTTGGCCAACCGGTAGTCGGCGCCGCTGGCGCGGGCCGCCAGCAGGTCGGTGTCGGCGGTGGAGAGCAGCAGGGTGCGCACGGAAAGCTCCGGAGAGTAACGCCCGTCCGGTCGCGGCGGCGGTCGGGCGGGGCGGGTGGGCGCGGGTTCAGCGGATGCGGCGAGCGGGCGCCCGGTTCACCGGCGACGGGCCGGTGTCGCCGGGCGGCGCGGCGCGGAACTCAGCGGGCGGTGCGGCCGGCCGCGGGCTCGGTGGCCCGGCCGGGCGGCAGCGTGCCAACGCGGCTGATCGTGGGTGCGCCGGCGCGGCTCATCGTGGGCGCGTTGGCGCGTCCGGGCCGGTCGCGGCGGATCTCATCGGCGATGCAGACGCGGTGCGTCATCGGGTCCTCCTCGGGTGTCCACGCCCTGGGGCACATCCCGACGGCCGAAGTATCCTGGCTCCCAGATCGACGCTCACCCCCGGCCTTCCAACCGTGCACGCACGGCCGTGACTCACGAGGGGGGATCGCTCCCCGGTGACAGTGGCGGGACCGCGCCGGAATCGCACCGGCTTCCTTCACTGCCGTCAGGCCGCGAATGCTGCCACACCCGTCCACCGCCGGTCAACGCCGTCCGCGACCACGCCGGCCATCGATGGATGGCGATCGACTGAGGGTGCGGACCAGTTCGGACGATGCCCGGGATCAATGCCGCGCGCCCTTTGCTCTGCTTCAGCGGAGGCGACAGTGGCGGCGCCTTTTCGTTGCCTGCGCTGAAGCAGAGCAAAGGCGGCAGGCAGGCGGGGCGGCCGGACGGAATGGCTGGCCGGAGCGCGGGTCCCCGCCCGTCCGGCTACCATCGGGCCGGCCGCCGGGCGACCGCCCAGGGTAGAACGGGGAATGATCGTCATCATCGCCATGCAGTTCCACCATCTCGCCGGCCGGGTCTGGATCTGCCCGGGCGATCCGGACCCGCACGCCGTCCAGGCCGGCGTCGCCGTGGTGGCCGACGAACGCGGCAGTGTGATGATCGACGCGGGCCAGAGCCCGGCACATGCCCGTGAGATCCGCGCCGCGCTGACGGCGGCCGAGTTGCCGCCGCCGCGCTGGCTGGTCTACACCCACCATCACTGGGACCACGTCTGGGGCGCCTGCGCCTGGCCGGAGGTGGAGATCGTCGGCCACGTCGCCGGCGCCGAGCTGCTCCGCGCGGAGGCTGCCCGACCGTGGAGCCACCGCTACCTGCGCGAGCAGGTCCGGGACAATCCGCGACTCGCGCCGAGCTTCCGGGCCCGCGCGTTCGCCGTCGACTCGTGGGAAGACTTCACGGTGCTGCCGCCGACCCGCACCTTCGCCGACACCTGCGACCTACCGGTCGGGGTACGGCTACAGCACGTCGGCGGTGGGCACGCGCCGGACTCGACCGTGGTGCTGGTGCCCGACTCCGGCGTCATGCTGCTCGGCGACTCCTACTACCCACCACCGGCACACCTGCGCCAGCCAGACGACGGTCTCGACCTCGCGCTGGTGAGCCGGCTGCTCGACGACGACTACCACTGGTACGTCTCCAGCCACGGCGAACCGATGACCCTGGAGCAGACCCGGGCGGCCGTCGCCGCCGGCTGATCCACGGCCGGGGGCGCGGTCAGCGGGCTCGCCGCTCCGGATGCGCCCGGTTCCAGACGCGCATCCGCTCCGGGTAGCCGGTGCGGGCAGCCTCGTAGAGCGGGACCGCGCGCCGGCGGGCGATGGCAGCCGCCGCCCGCGGCGAGCCGGTGCGGCGGCGGATCCACTCACCGTCGTGGGCGATCGCCACCACGGTGGTGTCGGTGGCGGTGGTCTCCGGCTCCAGGTAGAACTCCACTCCCTGCCGGCTGGCGACGAACTCCTCCAGCGCGGCGAGATCGTCCCGGGTCGCCTCCCGGTCCAGCTTCGTCGGGGTCCCTTCGGTGCCGCGGGACCGCCGGTTGAACCAGCCCATGCCCGACTCCTCTCCTCGGCCTTCCCCCAGTGCAGCACCGTTTGCTGGAAATCCCCTGCGAGCGGCATGGGAGCGCGCTGACCGCCCGCGCGCCGCACCGGCCGAGCGAGCCGGGACCACCCGGACGGGTCGCGGAGGACGACCCCGGCCGGCCGGGCTAGGGTCAGGCCGTGTCGGGGGCGCGGATGGGGGCGCGAAACAACGCCGAGTGGTGCGACATCGTCTGCGCCAGCCACGGCCTGCCGGGCCGCGTCGACCCGGACGCCTGGTCGGTGCCGCGACGCTCCCCACCCTTTTACCCGGACGCGGTGACCCTGCGCCCCGGCGTGGCCGCCGACGCCCTGCTGGACCGCATCGACGCCGGCCCCGGCGCGTCCGTGAAGGACAGCTTCGCCGACCTCGACCTCGGGCCGTACGGCTTCCGGGTGCTCTTCGCCGCCGAATGGATCCACCGGCCGCCGGGCGCCGCTCCTGCCGTCGCGCCGCTGACCCCGGTCACCTCGGCGCCGGCGCTGACCACCTGGGCCGCCGCGCACGGCGGGGGCGAGCTGTTCCGGCCGCAGCTGCTGGCCGACCCACGGGTGACCGTCCTCGCCCGGTACGCGGCCGACGGCTCGGTGGCCGGCGGCGCGGTGCTCAACCGCAGCGGCGCCGAGACCGGCGTCTCCAACGTCTTCGCCACCGGCGTCGACCTGGCCGAGATCTGGACCGGCGTCTGCGCGGCCCGTCCCGGGGTCCCGCTGGTCGGCTACGAGTCCGGGCCCGACCTCGACCCGGCCCTGCGGATCGGCTTCACCCGCACCGGGCCGCTGCGGATCTGGCTGCGCGACTAGCTGCCCGCCGGCGGGCGTGGACAGCGCCCGCACCGCCCCGACCGGGCGAGCCAGGGCCGGCCGGGGCATGCGTGCGGCGGACCGGTCAGCCGAGGCGGGCCAGGTCGTCGCTGGTGAGCCGGAGCGCGGCAGCGGCGATGTTGGACGTCAGGTGGGCCGGGTCTCCGGTGCCGGGAATGGCCAGCACGTGCGGCCCCTGGTGCAGGGTCCAGGCCAGCCGCACCTGGTGCGCGGTGACGCCGTGGGCGCGGGCCACGGCGAGCACCGCCTCGTTCGACTCGGCCGTCGCGCCCGCCTCCCGGTGCGTACCGGCCAGCGCGAAGAACGGCACGTACGCGATCCCGCGCTCGCCGCAGAGCCGCACGAATGCGTCGTCCTCCCGGTAGGAGTCCACCCCGTACGCGTTCTGCACGCAGACCACCGGGGCGATGTCGCGTACCTCCTCGAGGTGTTCGGGGCGGACGTTGGACAGCCCCAGGTGCCGGATCAGCCCGGCGTCGCGCAGCTCGGCCAGGACCCCGAACCGCTCGGCCAGCGGCGCCGCGGCGGGGCCGCGGTACATCCGCAGATTCACCAGGTCGAGATGGTCCCGGCCGAGCCGGCGCAGGTTCTCCTCGACCTGGGCGCGCAGCTGGGCGGGGGTGCGCGCCTCCTGGAAGCCGGTCGCCGGGTCGTACCCGGGTCCGACCTTCGTGGCGATCACCAACTCCTCGGGGTACGGAGCGAGCGCGGCGCGGATCAGCTCGGTGGCGTACCGGGCCGGCCCGCTGCCGACCCGCAGCGTGCCGCCGGGCGAGACGTAGAACGCGGCGGTGTCGATGTGGTTCACGCCCAGCTCGACCGCCCGTCGTAGCACCGACACGGCGCGTTCGCGGTCCGGGTCGGCGGTGATCCGCATCGAGCCGAAGCCCATCCGGTTGACGGTGCGGTCGCCCAGCGTCCAGGCGCCCGCGGAGGCCGCGGTGATCTCGTCGATTGGCATCCGGCGACCCTAGCCAGCGGCGGTGCGCGGCGCAGTCGGCCGCGCACCCGATACCGCCGGACGCCGATCCGGGTTAGCTTTGTTTCACTGGACGCACCGGGCGCAGCGCGGGCACCAGCGCCAGGGTCGGCACCAGCAGCAGCGGCACCACGAGCAGTGCGTGCAGGGTGCCCACCCGGTCGCCCAGCATCCCGAGCAGCGGCGGGCCGCCGAGGAACGCGGTGTAACCGATCACCGCCACCACGCTGACCCGGGCCGCCGCCTTCTCCTCCTCGTCGGCCGCCGCGCTCATCCCGACCGGGAAGCCGAGCGACGCGCCGAGCCCCCAGAGGGCGACCCCGGCGACGGCCACCGGCCCCGAGCCGGCCAGGATGGCCAGCAGCGCGCCGAGGGTGGCCAGCAGGATCGTGCCGATCAGCACGGGCACCCGTCCCCACCGGTCGAGCGCGACGGTGCCGGCGGTGCGGCCGATGGTCATGCCCAGCACGAAGACGCCGAACACGGCCGCGCCGGCCGCCTCGCTGAGGTCGCGACCGTCGATGAAGGCGACCGCCAGCCAGTCGTTCGCGCTGCCCTCGGTGAACGCCATCACCAGGACCAGCAGGCCGACCAGCAGGGTGCGCGGCTCCCGCCAGGCGGCGAGCAGGTCCCGCCGTCCGCCGGCCGGCGTCGCCGCCGGCCCGGTCGCGGCCGGCGGCAGGAAATGCCGGGCGCCGGCCAGCGTGCCGAGCAGCACCAGCGCCGCGATGGCGGCCAGGTGGGCGTCGACCGGCACGCCGAGCCGGGCCGCCCCGGCGCCGAGGCCTGCCCCGGCCACCGAGCCGAGGCTCCAGGCGGCGTGGAAGCGGGGCATGATCGTACGACCCAGGCGTCGCTCGACGGTCGCGCCCTCGACGTTCATCGCGACGTCGCAGCTGCCGGAGCCATAGCCGAAGGCGAAGAGGCCCACCGCGACGCCGACGGTCGAGCCGGCGAGCCCGGCGGCCAGCCCGGCGATGACCAGTCCGAGCGCGACCAGGCCGGTGGCGAGCATGACCGTGCGGGCCGCGCCGAGCCACTGGCTGAGCAGCCCGGCCGTGGGCATCGCGAGCAGCGCGCCGGCCGACAGGGCCAGCAGCAGCAGGCCGAGCTGCCCGGCGCTGAGCCCCAGCGCCTCGCGGGCCGCCGGCACCCGGGAGAACCAGGTGGCCACGGCCAGCCCGTTGAGGGCGAACACGACAGCGACGGCCGTCCGGGCGGTGCGCACCGCCCGGGGTACGGCCGGCGGGCTCGCCGGGTCGACGGACGATGTGGTGGCGGCGCTCACGCGGGTGGTTCCTCTCCTCGTTACGACTCTCCGCACGATCGCACACCTGAGAGCGCTCTCACGGCAACCCGGCTCCGCCCCTTACCTTTCGTCACACCGACGGGAGATGATGCCCACCAGCACCCGTGGTGGGAGTTGGGGAGGACGTCATGACCGCACCGGCAACGCGACCGGCCACCCTGGAGGACGTCGCCCGGGCCGCCGGCGTCTCGCGCTCGACGGCGTCCCGGGTGATCGCCCGCACCGGCTCCGCCTCGCCGGCCGCGCGCGACCGGGTCGCCGCCGCGGCCGACCAGCTCGGCTACGTGCCCGACCCGGCCGCCCGGGCACTGGTGCGTGGCTCCGGGGTCCGGCTGGCCGTGGCCGTCGTCGGCACCACCGCCGCCGTCCTCGACGATCCCTACCTGGACCGGGTGGTGGCCGCCGCCGCCCGGGTCTGCACCCCGCACGGGCTCGGGGTGACGCTGCACTGGCTGCCCCGGCACGCCCCGCAGACGCTGCGCCGGCTGGCCGCCGACCGGGGGATCCGCGGCATGGTGCTGGTCAACACCACCAAGCCGGTGCTCGACGCGGTGCCCCGGTCGCTACGCGGGCGGGTCGTGTCCATCGGCATCGGCTCGCCCACGGTGCCCGCCTACGACATCGACAACGGCGCCGGCGCGACGCAGGTGCTGCGCCACCTCTACGCCACCGGCCGGCGGCGGATCGCCATGGTCACCGGCCCCCGGTGGCTGATGTGCGCCGGGCGCTCGGTGCGCGCCTACCGCGGGCTGGCCCGCGAGGCCGGGCTGCCGGTGCGCCTGGTGCCCGGCGACTTCACCGCGGCCCGCGGCCGGGAGGCCGCCCGCGAGATCCTGGAGCGCTGGCCGGACACCGACGCGATCTACGCGGCCAGCGACACGACGGCGCTCGGGGTGATCGCCGGCCTGCGGCAGCGCGGGCGTCAGGTGCCCGGCGACATCGCGGTGGCCGGCTTCGACGACATCCCGCTCGCCGAGCTGAGCACCCCCGCGCTGACCACCGCGAGCCACCCGGTCGGGGTGATCGCCGCCGCCGCCACGGAGGCGGTGCTCGAGCCGCGGCCGGCCCCGCCGGTCACTCTCTTCCCTTCCGCCCTGATACCCCGCGACAGCGCCTGATCGGGCCGGCCACTCGGGCCACCGCCGAGCCGCCGGCGCTCGCACCGGCGCGAGCGGCGGGCCCGCGTGACGGTGGTTGACCGGCTGTCGGCGGGCCGGGGTGACGGTGGTTGACCGGTTGTCCGCAGGCCGGGGTGACGGCGGTTAAGCCGCGGTCGGCCGGGTAACCGCCGCGCACACCCCGCCGACAGCGAGGAGCGGTGACCCGTGTCCGAACCCGCGCCGCCGCACCGGGAGCCGGAGGAGCAGTCCCGGCACGGCCGACTCACCGCCCGACCCGCGCCACCGGTCGGCCCGGCCACCGCCGGCCTGGTGCCGATGACCGGTCCCGAGGGTGAGCCGTTCGCCCTGCTGTACGCCCCGGCGCCGGCCGGCGACCAGCCGTACCGGGTGGTGGTGTTGCTGCACGGGGCCGGCGGGTCGGCGCGGCAGGGGCTGGACCTGCTGCTCCCGCTCGCCGACGCGCACCACCTGCTGCTGGTCGCACCGCAGGCCGCCGCGAGCAGCTGGGACATGATCGTGGAGGGGTTCGGGACGGACGTGCGGCGCATCGACTCCCTGCTGACGTCGGTCTACGCCGGCTACCCCGTCCGGGACGTGGTGCTCGGCGGTTTCTCCGACGGCGCGTCGTACGCCCTCTCGCTTGGGCTGACCAACGGTGACCTGGTGGCCGGGGTGGTGGCCTTCTCCCCCGGCTTCGCCGCGCCGCTGGTCACCCACGGCCAGCCGCGGGTCTTCGTCTCGCACGGGGTGGACGACCGGGTGCTGCCGGTGGACGTGTGCAGCCGCCGGCTGGTACCCCGCTTGCACGAACTGGGTTACGACGTGGCCTACCAGGAGTTCACCGGCGGCCACGAGGTCCCCGCGGAGATCCGCGGGGCCGCCGCCGCCTGGCTCGACACCCTGCCCTGAGCGCCAGGGCGGTGCGGGGTCAGACCGGCGGGAGGCCCAGGGACTGGTCGACCCGGCCCAGCACGGCGGCGTCGTCGTCGACGGCGACGCCCCGCAGCAGGTCGATGGCGGTCGCCCGGACCTGCCCGATGATCATGACGAGCGGCAGCGTCCGGCCCGGGGTGAAGAGCCCTCCCGCGGTACGCACCGCGGCCAGCGCCGCCTCGTCGGCCCGCGCGGCGTGCCCGTCGGCGATCTCGTCGCGGCCCTCCAGGTCGGCGGCGAGCGCCTCCCCGGCGGAGCGGACCGCCTCGGCCAGCGAGCGCAGCGCCACCCCGAGGTCGGCGGGCGCCGGCGCCGGCAGCCGGCTCAGGGTCACCCCGGCCCGGGCGAGCACCCGGACGTTGCGTACCGCGTAGTCGATCTGGCGGATCGAGCTGTCCACCGAGCGGAGCCGGCCGATGTGCCGTCGCCGCCGCAGGTTCAGCCACAGCGCCTCCCCGGCGGCGAGCACCCCGTCGCGCAGCCGGTTCACCCGGGCGTCCATCAACCGGGCCTGCTCCAGCGCGGCCACGGCGGCCGGCTCGTCGTGCCGGTCCAGCGCGTCGGCGATGCCGGCGAGCACCCCGGCCAGCTCGTCGAAGGTGCTGCGGACCTCGGCGACCAGCGGGGCCAGCGGTCGCCGGGCGTCGACCAGTTGGCTGGCGGCGAGGGCGACCGTGCCGCCGATCAGGGCGTCGACGAACCGGAACGGCACCAGCGACTCGGTGGGCGGCGCGATCACCACCAGGTAGAGCGCGGAGACCGCCGCCTGCACCAGGCTGACACCGGTCGCGCCGACCGCCGCGGCGAGGGTGACGGTGAGCAGGATGACGGTGAAGACCGTCCAGGTGCTGCCGGGACCGAGCGCCTGGATCACCAGGTCGGCCACGAGCACGCCGCCGGCCACCCCGAGCACCACCTCGACCGCGCGGCGCAGCCGCTGCCCCCGCGCCTGGCCGAGGACGATCAACGCGGCGGCCGGAGCGAAGAAGGGCTCCGGGTGCCCGACCAGCCGGGTGGCGAGCACCCAGGCGACGGTCGCGGCCAGGGTCGCCTCCAGCACCGGTCGCCAGCCGTGCCGCAGCCGGCCGGCGGCGACCCGCGGCCAGCCCCACCGGTTCATCGCCGTCCTCCTCGCCACTGCGTCGCCACAGGTGATCGTCTGCTATCCGCGGGCGAAGGCGTGCAGCAGGGTGCGTACGGCGGCGGTCAGGTCGGCCCGGCTCTCCGGGCTGCCCGGTGCCGGGGCGCTCAGCGCGCCCGCGCCGACCAGCCGGTCGAAGAGCAGCCCGTCGACGAACGCGACGAACTGGTCGCCCTGTCGGCGCGGGTCCGCCGCGCCGGCTCGGGCGAGCAGGTCGCGGGCCTGCTCGCGGAGCAGGGTGCCGGGGGCCAGGATCGACCGCAGCTCCGGGCGGTGCACCGCCTCGATCAGGCAGGCGTACCGGGCAAGGGTGCGGGTGCGCCCGGTGGTGAGCCAGCGGTCCAGCACCTCGGCGATACCGACGGCGAGCTGGTCGAGGTCGGCCGGGCGCAGCGGCGGCCCGGGCACCGCCGGCGGCGGGTCGGTGGGTAGGTCACCGGCAGCCAGGTCGGCCTGGTCGAGGTCGACCAGGCGTCGGACCACGGCCTCGATCAACGCCTGCCGGGTGCGCAGGTAGGCCGACGTGGTGCCGAGCGGCAGGCCGGCCCGGGCGTCGACGGCGCGGTGGGTGAGGGCCCGCATGCCTCCCTCGGCGAGCAGCTCGATGGCCGCGTCGGCCAGCACCGCCACCCGGTTCGTCCGCCCCGTCACACGCCCTCCTCCGCCACCTTCTACGGATGTAGTATGCCTTTCTACAGACGTAGAAGGGTGGTCGACATGGGTGACCCGCACGCGGTGGTGGTCGGTGGCGGGATCGGTGGCCTCGCCGCCGCCCTGGCCCTGCATCGAGGTGGCTGGCGGGTCACGGTCTGCGAACGCGCAGCCGAACCGCGCGAGGTCGGCGCCGGGCTGACCCTGATGGCGAACGCGCTGCGCGGGCTGGACGCGCTCGGGCTCGGCCCGGCGGTGCGCCGGGACGGCCACGCCGAGACGCCGGGCGGGATCCGCACCTCGACCGGGCGCTGGCTCTCCCGCGTCGACGGCGCGCAGATGGCCCGCCTGCTCGGCACCACCGCGCTCGGCATCCACCGGACCACCCTGCACCGCCTGCTGCGCGAGGCGTTGCCGCCCGACGCCCTGCGCACCAGCACCGAGGTGCTCGACGTCGTCACCGGCCCCGCCGACGCCGAGGTCCGCTACCGCCGCGACGGCGCCCCGCAGACGCTCCGCGCCGACCTGGTGGTGGGCGCTGACGGCCTGAACAGCGCGGTGCGCGCCCGGCTGTGGCCGCAGTCACCGCCACCGGCGTACGCCGGCTCGACCGCCTGGCGGGCCGCGATCGAGTGGCCGGCGCCGCTGCCGGCGGCGATCAGCTGGGGACCGGGCGCCGAGTTCGGCATGGTGCCGCTCGGCGACGGCCAGGTCTACTGGTACGGCGCGGTCAACGCGCCGCCCGGCGGACACGCCGCCGACGAGCTGGTGGCCGTCCGGGAGCACTTCGGCGGCTGGCACGAGCCGATCCCGGCGCTACTGGCCGCCACCCCGCCCGGCGCGGTGCTGCGCAACGACATCCTGCACCTGGCCACCCCGCTGCCGTCGTACGTGCGGGGGCGGGTGGCGCTGCTCGGCGACGCCGCGCACGCGATGACGCCCAACCTGGGCCAGGGGGCCTGCCAGGCGATCGAGGACGCGGTGGTGCTCGGCGCGGTGTGCGCCGGCGGGGCCGACGGGGTGCCGGCGGCGCTGGCCGCGTACGACCGGCAGCGCCGGCCGCGCAGCCAGGCGATCGCCCGGGCCGCCCACCGGACCGGCCGCTACGGTCAGCAGCTGCGCAACCCGCTGGCCGTCGCGGCGCGCGACACCCTGCTGCGGCTCACCCCGGCCCGCGCCGCGCTGCGCGGCATGGCCCGCTACGCCGACTGGCAGCCGCCGACCGCCGGCCAGGGGTGACCGGCGGGCGTCGGGTCAGCCGGCGGCCGCCGTGACCAGCCGGGGATACTCGGGCGAGTCGAGGAAGCGGGCCAGCACCTCGGCGGTGCCCGGGGTGTACGGCCGCCCGTCGAGCAGCTCGGCGGCCGGTACGAAGACGATGGCCGCCCCCTCGCCGAGCACCACGTCCCGCTGCCGGGCACGGGTGGGCGCGCAGAAGTAGTGCTTGACCCGGCCCTGCTCCGGCAGTTCCTGCCGGGCGAAGAGCCGCAGCCCCTGCTCGGGCCGCAGGCCGGTCTCCTCCCACAGCTCACGCTCCGCGGCCTGTTCCGCGGTCTCCCCCGCCTCGGCGTGCCCGCCCGGCAGGCCCCACACGTTGGGGTGGTAGGCCGCGTGCCCGTCGCGCAGTTGCAGCAGCAGCTGCCCGTCGGGGTCGACCAACAGGACACACGAGATCACCATCATGGGCGCAGCCTAGTCACGGTCGGCCGCCGACCTCGATCCCTTTGGAGCGGGGCGAGAATGAGCAACCCCTCAGGATATCCATTACGCCGATTCCCGGCTTCAGCCGAACGTGACAACTCCTGGGTAAGATCGGCGACCGGGTTGTGACCGATCACTGACTGCTGACGTGATAGCGATCACACACACTCGTTCCATGAATACGAGATTCAGCCGCGGCAGGACACTCCGCGTCGCGGTGTGTCTCGCCCTGGTGGCCGCACTGAGTGGCTGCATGCAGCTCAATATGGGGCTCACGGTGAACGCCGACGACACCGTCGACGGCCAACTCCTGCTGACCGCGCAGAAGTCCCTGCTCACCGCGCGGAAGATGACCGTCGAGGCCGGCTTCGCCGAGCTGCGCCAGAACATCCCGGCGCTACCGCCGGGCGAGGAGAGCCGCTACGAGGACGCGAAGCTCTACGGATCCCAGATCACCTATCGGAAGACCGCGCTGAGCGTTTTCAACAGCGAGAGCGTGAAGCTGGTCCGCGAGGACGATCTTTATCGCTTCACCCTGCCGCTCGATCCGCAGAAATACGGCGGCAAAGTGGCCGAACAAAACCCGCAGAACCAGCAGGCTTTTCTGCGGTTGATGTCGTTCGAGATTTCGGTGACCTTTCCCGGCCGGGTGCTCGACACCAACGGCACGGTCAACGGGCGCTCGGTCAGCTGGAAGGTCGACGCCAACCAGGAGAAGCCGGCCGAACTGCGTGCGCTCGCCGAAGCGCCGCCCCGCCCGCCGGCCTCGCCGACGGGCGGCACCGACGACGGGAGCGGCTTCCCCTGGCTGCTGGTCGTCGGCGGTGCGGTGATCCTGCTCCTGCTCGCCGTCGTGGTCGTCCTGCTGCTGCGGCGCTCGCGTCCGGCGACACCCGCCTCCGCTGGGCCGACGGTGCCCGGGCAACCGTCCGGCCCCGCGCCACCACCACCCGGCAGCCCGGCCGCACCGGGCGCCACGCCGGCCAACCCGCCGGGCTCCGGCTGAGCGGCCCGCGGCGCCCCCGCCGATCCGGCCCCCGCCCGGTGGCCGGGCCGGCACCGACGACCCGTGCGGGCCGTCGGTACGCATCACCACACCCCGGCACCACCGCACAACCGAAGGGGGGATCGCCGTGAACGATCTCTTCACCTGGGCCGCACTCGGCAGCCTGACCGGCGCGAGCGCCGCGACGCTGCTGGCCACCAACGTCATCGGCGGGTTGATCGGCCCGAGCGGCGACAAGGCACGCAAGTGGATAGCGATCGGCATCGCGCTCGTCCTGTCCTACCTCACGGCGGCGTTCGCCACCGACGCCGGGGCCGAGAAGTGGATCATCGCGTTCTTCAACGGGCTGGTCATCTTCTCCGCCGCCCTCGGCATCAACCAGCTCCCGCCCGGCAACCGGCAGCCGACGCAGGCGTCGCCGACGCAGGTGGCGCAGGGCCGCGAGCCGCGCATCATCCGGTCCTGGGTCTGAGGGGGCGCGGTCATGGTCTTCGGAATCGTCAGCGCGGCGGTGCACGTACTGCTCGGTGCGGCGTTCGGCGTGTGGGCCGGCGGACCGATCGGGCTGCTGATCGGCGCCGTCGTGGGCCTGCTGGTCGGCGCGCCCTTCGGTTGGGCGGTGGCCGCCGCCCGGGTGTACGGCCCGGACGCCCGGGGTGTCTTCCTCTTCGTGGTCGACCACACCTGGAGCCTGCTCAACACGGCGGTCGGGGCCGTCTACCTGGCCGCGCACCTGGTCTTCGGGCACTCGCTGGACCGGGCCACCTCGCAGCACAGCTGCCGGGTCAACGTGGTGCAGGGCGTCTCACCGCGTTACGCCACCACGATCGGCACGGTCTGCGCCGGCTCGGGGCCCGGCATCCAGCGCCACGAGGACGTGCACATCTTCCAGGCCCGGCTGCTCGGTCCGCTCTACATCCCGCTGGTGCTGGCGAACTACGTGCTCTTCACCATCGCGCCGGTGTGGCTGCTCTACCACGACCACAGCAACGCGCCGATCAACCGGTTCACCCGCTACTTCGAGATCGGCGTCTACCCGCACGTGTGGAACGAGGCCATCGCCTACCGGATCCAGGGAACCCCGCCGCGATGAGCACCGACGGGCGCGGACCGATCGAGGCGGCCACCGCCGAACTGGCCGCCTGGCTGGCCACGGCGGCGGGGCAACCCGTCCCGATCGGCCCGCCCCGGCCGGCCGACGACGCCGGCGTACTGACCCTCTGGCCGCTGGAGCTGCGGGCGTCCCGGCAGACCCGCAGCAGCGGCGCGGTCCGCGAGCCGTACCGGTTCACGGTCCGCCACCTGCTCTGGGCCGGCGGCCCGGCCGGCCTGCCGGCGCTGGACCGGGTGCTCACCGCGGCGACCAACGGCGGCGAGTACGCGGTGCTGCTGGAAGCAGGCGACCCCCGGCTCTGGACGGCGTTCGGCGCGGGCCCCCGCCCGGCGCTGCTGATCGACGTGCCAGCGCAGATCACAGACCCGACGCCGGCCGCGCCGCCGGTGCTGCGCACACTGCGGCTGCGGCAGCTGGGGCAGCTCAGCTTCACCGGTCGGGTGGTCGGCAAGGAGGACCAACCGTTGGCCGCGATGCGGGTCGAGGTGCCGGGCACGGCGTACGTCACGTCCACCGACGCCGGCGGCCGGTTCCGGGTCGTCGGCGTCCCGCACGACCCGCGGCGCCCCGGCCCGGTGCTGCTGCGGCTGACCGGCCGGGGGCAGGTGCTCACCGCCGAGGTCGACCCCGCCGAGCCCGACATCGTCATCGTCTGCGCGCCACCGCCCCGCTGACCCGACCCGCACCAGGAGGACCGATGCCCAGCTACTTCTCCCCCGGCATCTACGTCGAGGAGGTGCCCAGCGGCGCCCGCCCGATCGGACCGGCCGGCACCAGCACCGCCGCCTTCGTCGGCGTCGCCCCCGACCGGGGCGCGCACCTGGGCAAGGCGTTGCCGGTCAACAACTGGTCGGACTTCCTGCGGCTCTACGCCGACGGGGAGCAGTTGGAGAGCACCCCGCTGGCCCGGGCGGTCTTCGGCTTCCTGGACAACGGCGGCACCCGGTGCTGGGTGGTCAACGTCGGCGACGGTGGCGCGGTCACCGGCACCGGGCAGCGCCGCGGCGGCCTGCAACTGTTGGAGGCGGTCGACGAGATCTCCATCGTCGCCGCCCCCGGTTTCCACGACCCGGTCTCCCACGACGCGCTGCTCAGCATGGCCGAGCGGCTGCGCACGATGGTCGCCATCTGCGACCCGGCCCCGGACGTCGAGGACGTCTCGGCGCTGACCCGGGTCGCCACCCCGCCGCCGGGCAAGCCACCGAAGCCGGCGGAGGGATCGGGTGGCGGCGGCTCCGTTGAGGCGGGCCCGGCGGCGTACCGGCCGCGGCAGTCCGAGTTCGGCGCCTTCTACTACCCGTGGCTGCGGGTCCGCGATCCGCTCGACGGGGAGCTGGTGCTCACCCCGCCGAGCGGGCACATGGCCGGCATCTGGGCCCGCACCGACGCGCTGCGCGGTGTGCACAAGGCGCCGGCCAACGAGCCGGTACGCGGCGCGGTCGACCTGGCGTACCTGGTCACCCGGCCGGAGCACGACGTGCTGAACCCCAAGGGCGTCAACGTGATCCGCTACTTCGCCGGCGAGGGGATCCGGGTCTGGGGCGCCCGTACCCTCGCCGCGGAGGCCAGCGAGTGGCGCTACCTGAACGTGCGGCGGCTCTCCATCGCCATCGAGCAGGCCATTGCCAACGGCACCCGGTGGATGGTGTTCGAGCCGAACGACTTCTCGCTCTGGCGCTCGATCCGCCGCGACATCGGCGCCTTCCTGACCCGGGTGTGGCGCGACGGCGCGCTGCTGGGCCGTACCGCCGAGGAGGCGTTCTTCGTCAAGTGCGACGAGGAGACCAACCCGCCGGAGGTGCGCGACGCCGGGATGGTGGTGGCGCACATCGGCGTCGCGGTGGTGAAGCCCGCGGAGTTCGTGGTGTTCAAGCTGAGCCAGTGGGCCGGCGGCACCGAGACCGAGACGATCGGAGGCTGACATGCCGACCACGGCCACCCCGCAACCGGGCGCCCCGGTCGACCCGTACCGGGCGTACAACTTCCGGCTGCTGGTCAACGGTGTGACCAATGGACACTTCACCGAGATCAGCGGCCTGGAGATGAACATCCCGGGCGTGCCGTACCGGGAACACGGCACGGACCGGATCCGGATGGTGCCGGGCCAGGTGGAGTACGAGCCGGTGACCCTGCACTTCGGGCTGACCCCGTCCCGGGAGCTCTGGGACTGGGTGCACGCGGTGGCGAAGGGCGTGGTGAGCCGGCGCAACGTCTCGATCGTCCTGCTCGACGCGGCCGGCACCGCCGAGGTGCTGCGCTGGAACCTGATCAACGCCTGGCCGACCGGGTGGCGCGGTGCCGCGCTGAACACGCTCGGCCAGGAGATCGCCATCGCCACGCTGACCCTGCGGTACGAGGGTCTGGACCTGGAGACCGGCGGTGCCGCCGCGCCGACGCCCGCGTAGTTGGCTGGCCAGCCGGCTACGGTCCGTCGCGGGAACGGCCCAGCGCCTGGCCGGGCTGGTCGAGCCCGCTGACGCGGGCCGGCCCGCTCCGTCGGTGGTGGACCCGTCGGCGGTGGGGGTGCCGGAGCCGTCGGCGGAACCCCTGCGCCGGCCGGGCCAGCCGCCCGAGCACTGGCTGCGGCTGGTCGCCGCGCACGCCCCCGGCCTGCTCGACGGTCTGCCGATCGATCCCGGCACCGACCCGAGTCACCGCCACGAGGGCGGGCTGACGGCCGCCGGCACGAACACCGCGACGGGGTTCCCGGCTGACCGACGGCGCGGTGAGCCTGCCGTCCGCCCGGCGGTGCCATCCGATGGCGCTCCGAACTGGACATCGACCGCCCGTGCCGGCACTCGGGGCACCGGTGTCGGCGCTGGCGCTCGTGACGGCAGCGGTGCCGGCGGTGGCGCTGGTGACGGCAGCCGTGGCGACGGCTCGGCGGGCGCTCTTCGCTCCGGCCCAGGCGGTCCTGGCGCGGATTGGCTCGGACCCGACGCCGACGCCGCGTGGCGCGCCGATCCAGGTCACGACGCCGCCGGGCCGACGCCGCACCCGGGCGGTGCCCAGGCCCGCCCATCATCCGGGCCGGGCAGCGTGCGGGGCGCGGTGGAAACGCACACCGCCGACTCGCGCGGTTGGTGCGGCGAGGCCGCGAGCACCGTCGGCGGACGCGTCGGCTCCCGCGACGCGGACGGTGTCGACAGCGGAGCGGAAGCGCTGCCGCGACCCGGCGCCACCCCGGTGACGACTGGCGTCTCCCCCACCACCACCGACCCGGCACCGGCCGGCGACCACCCCCGTTCCGCGTCCTTCGCTCTGCTTCAGCGGAGGCAACGCCCGGCGTCCGATAACCGGACGTCCGGTGTTGCCGGGAGTGAAGCAGAGCAAAGGAGCCGGCGGGGTACCCGGGCCGGCGCTCCGGCCACCCGGCCGCTCGCCGTCGCGGCGCCTCCGCCCGTCGTCGCCGGGCCCCCGCCCACCGTCGCGGCTCCCCCTTTCGCCGTCGCCACGCCATCTCCCACCGTCGGCCCGCTGCCGTTCGGTGCGGGAGGGCCGACGGCCGGCTGGCCGGCGCGCAGCGATAGGCCGCCGACCCGCTCCGCAGCTACGTCCGGCACGCACGGCGATCCCCGCCAGCACGCCGTACCGCAGTCCACGCCCGGCGCCGTGCCGACGGCCTGGCCCGGCGCCGGCGTGCCCTCGTGGCCGGGTGCCGTGCCACCCAGACGGCACGGTGGCGGTGCCCCGGAGTACGGCCGGCCGGCACCGGACGTGGCGGCGGACCGGCGCTGGCCCGCGCTGCCCGACCCGGGCGGCGCCGGCGAGGCGGGCCAGACGGCTGCGGGTGCCGGCCGACGCGGCGCCGCGCCGGGCGGCCCGTGGCCGGCCTTGCCGGACGACCGGCCGCTCTGGACCACCCCCGGCGACGTGCCGGACGCGGCGCACCTGCGCTGGCTGGAGCGGGAACAGGCGGGTGGCTGATGGAGCGGGTCGCGTTCCTCATCGACGCCACCGGCGCCCGGGTGGACTGTCTGCTCAACCCGGAGACGGTGCAGGTCACCCGGCTCGCCGGGGTACGGCACCGGGCCGCCGCCGGCGGCCAGCTCACCGGCGCGGGCCTGGCCGACGACCCGCTGGTCTTCACCGGCGGCGGCCGCACCGAACTGGTGCTGGACCTGCTCTTCGACGTCGACTTCGTCGAGGCGCAGGTCCGTCCCGAGGACGTCCGGACGCTCACCCGGCCACTGTGGATGCTCGCGGAGAACTCGGCCGCCGAACACGGTTGGCTGCGACCTCCGCTGGTCCGGCTGGTCTGGGGCAAGACCTGGAACGTGCCCGGTGTGATCGTCGCGGTGGCGGAACGGTTCGACGCGTTCACCGGCACCGGTTCGCCGCGCCGGTCCTGGCTGCGGCTGAAGCTGATCCGGGTGGCCGAGAGCGCCGACCAGGCGCAGGCCGGCTTCGCGGAGGAGCTGGCCGCGGCGAGCACCCCGACCGCCCCGCCGGGCGGTGCGGTGGTGGCCGCCGGGGACGGCGGCGCGGCGCCCGGCTACTCGGGGGTCCGGTTCGACCTGCTGGCCAACGACGCGCTCGGTTCGCCGCTGCGCTGGCGGCTGCTCGCCGAGCACAACCGGATCACCGATCCGATGAGCGTGCCGGCCGGCGCCGCGCTGGCCGTACCGCCGCTGGCCGGCCTGACCGAACTGGCCGGCCTGTCGCCGACGGACCCGGCGACCGGCGCGGCGACCGGGAGCGCTCCGGTCGCACCGGGCGGTGCCCGGTGACCGCCGTCGCGCCACGGGCGCTGGCGGTACGCCTCGACGGCGTACCGCTGCCCGAGCCGGTCCTGAGCCGGCTCCGGTCGGTACGGGTCTCCGCCCGGCTGGACCAGCCCACCCAGTGCGAGGTGGCGGTGGCCACCGACCCGGGCACCGGTGCGCTCGCCGGATGGGCGCGTACCGGGGCGGGACTGGACGTGCGGCTGGTCGACCGGCCGGAGGCGCTCTTCACCGGCGAAGTGACCTGCGTCGAGGTCGAGTACGCCGCGGACGGCTCGGCGTTGCTGCGGATCCGGGGGTACGACGCACTGCACCGGCTGCGCAAGCGGCAGCAGCTGCGGGTGTTCGAGTCGGTCAGCACCGCCGACCTGGCCCGTGAGCTGTGCGGTGCGGTCGGGCTGAGCGTCGACGCGGATGCCGACGGTCCGGTGCTGGAGCGACTGCTGCAGCACCGGCACAGCGACCTGGAACTGCTCACCGAGGTGGCCGTCCGGGCCGGGCTGCACCTGGCCGCCGACGGCGACCGGGTCCGCCTGGTCACCCTCGCCGGCTACGGCGAGCCGGTCGGCTTGCAGCTGGGCCGGGAGGTGCACGGCCTGCGGGTCGCCGTCAACCTGGACGCCGCCGCTGGCGGGAGCACGGCGCTGGGCTGGCACCCGCAACGCGCCGAGCCGATCAGCCAGCGGGCGGACGAGGCGCGCTGCGGGCGCCCGGCCGACCGGCGGCCGGATCCGGCGGACGTGGGCGCGGACGGGGTACGGACCGCGGTCGACCAGCCCGGCCGCAGCGACGACGAGCTGGCCGCGATCGCCCAGGCCCGGCTGGACGCCCGGACCGCCGCCCTGGTCACCGCCGAGGGGGTGGCCGAAGGCGATCCGGCGCTGCGGCCCGGCCGGCGGATCACCCTGGGCGGTGTGGCCGAGCCGGTCGCCGGGGCGTACGTGCTCACCGAGGTGGTGCACACGGTCGACGGCGACGGTCACCTGACCCGGTTCGGCACCGCCCCGCCGCCGGCCCGGCCGGCCGGGGCGGGCGGCACCGCCGCGGTCACCCTCGGCACGGTCACCGACGTGGCCGATCCCGACGGGCTCGGCCGGGTCCGGGTGACCCTGCCGGCGTACGGGGAGCTGGACGTCGGCTGGCTCGCCGTGCTCTGCCCGGGCGCCGGGCGGGGCAAGGGCATCGTGGCGCTGCCCGACCCGCAGGACACCGTGCTGGTCGCGCTGCCCGGTGGGGAGCCGACGGCCGGCATCGTGCTCGGCTCCCTCTTCGGCGCCGTCGCGCCGTACGACGCGGGCATCGACGACGGGCGGTCTCGCCGCTGGTCGGTGCGGACCGGTTCGGGGCAGTCGATCGTGGTCGACGACGCCGGCCGGAGCCTGCGCCTGGCCACCGACGGCGGCAGCTGGCTGGAGCTCACCCCCGACCTGGTCACCCTGCACGCCGCGGCCGACCTGGTGCTCTCCGCGCCGGGCCGGGCCATGGTGGTCCGCGCCCGCAGCGTGGACTTCCTGCACGCCGAGGCGGCCGAGGACGCGGCGACCGCCGCCCGGCAGGCCCGCGCCCTCGCCCGCGCCCACCAGGACGGAGGCGGCTGATGCGCTGGATCCATCGCGACTCGGTCATCACCTGCGATCACGACGGCCGGGTCGGCAACCGGCCCTCCCAGCACTGGGTCACGGTCACCGGCGTGCCCGTGCTGGTCGACGACGACCCGGAGGGGCGGGAGATCACCGCCTGCCCGAACTACGGACCGACGGTGAAGCCGTGCGCGAAGACGCTACGGGTGCGGGTCGGCTACAGCGACTGGCTGCGCGTCGGCGGCCGGCGGGTGGTGCTGTCGAACCTGGACGGGCTGACCGACGGCACCCCACCCGGCCTGGTCCACCACAGGGTGCGCGATCCGCGCCAGGCGTTCCTGGCGGCGGACCGGTGAGGGCCTTCCGGTTCGTCGGCGCCGGGTTCGACGCGGGTCGCACCGGCGGGCTGGCGCTCACCGCGGCCGGCGGGCTGGCCATGACCGAGGGCGACGAAACGGTCCGCCAGGCGCTCTTCCTGCTGCTGTCGACCACCCCCGGCGAGCGGTTGATGCGACCCGGGTACGGCTCCCGGCTGCACCGGTTGGTCTTCGCCCCGAACGACGACACCACCGCGGGGCTGGCCATCCACTACGTACGCCAGGCCATCGCCCGGTGGGAGCCGCGGGTCGAGGTGATCGACGTGGACGCCGGCCCGGACCTCGACGACCCGTGGCGGTTGGTGATCCGCCTCGACTACCGGGTCCGGGCCAGCCTGGCGCCCGGACAGCTGGTCTTCTCCGTCGACCTGCTGCCGGCCGACGAGCCGGACCCCGAGCCCGCGCAGGGAGGCCAGTGATGACGCTGCCCGTACCCCACCTGGACGACCGCGGCTTCCTCGACCTGGTCACCGAGGCCCGGGAGCGGATCCAGCAGTCCTGCCCGGGCTGGACGGACCTCTCCGCGCACGACCCGGGTATGGCGCTGGTCGAGGCGTTCGCGCACCTCACCGAGGTGATGATCTATCGGCTGAACCAGCTGCCGGAGAAGGCGTACGTCTCGTTTCTGAACCTGCTCGGGGTGGCCCGGCACGCGCCCTCGGTGGCCTGGGCCGACGTGGAGTTCACCCGGACCGGCTCGGAGCGTGGCCCGGTGCGGATCCCGGCCGGCACCCGGGTCGCCGCCGCCCGGGGCGCCGACCCGCGGCCAGTCGTCTTCGTCAGCACCGAACCGGCGTTGCTGCCGGCCGGGGAGTCCGCGGTGACGGTCCGGATGCACCACTGCGAGCCGGTCGAGGCGGAGTTGCTCGGCACCGGCACCGGCCAGCCCGGCCAGGTGCTGCGCGCCGCCCGCGCGCCGCTGGCGCGTACCGCCGAGCCGCTGGACCTGCTGCTCGGGGTGGAGGTGCCGGCCGGCTCGGTGGAGCTGGGCGCGGCGGCCCGGGAGCACGACGGGCGGACCTTCGAGATCTGGCGTGCGGTGGACAGCTTCGCCGGCGTCGGTCCGCAGGCCAAGGTGTACCGGGTGGACCGCTGCTCCGGCACGGTCACCTTCGCCCCCGCGCTGGACCTGCGCGCCCCGACCGACGAGCCGGCCGGCCCGACCACCGCCGAGCCCAGCCCTGCCGACGCCCAGCCCGACCCGCCCGACGTCGGACCGGGATCCGGGCGGCCGGCGCCGGACGGGCCGGTCACGGTGGCGGCGGTGCCGCCGGCCGGGCGGCAGGTCCGGCTCTGGTACCGGGCTGGTGGCGGGCCGGCCGGCAACGTGGCGGCCGGGACGCTGACCAGCCTGCGCGACCCGCTGCCGGGGGTACGGGTGGCGAACCCGGCCCCGGCCGCCGGCGGGCGGGAGATGGAGACGTTGGAGTCGGCGCTGCTGCGCGGGCCGTACGAGTTCTTCGCCCAGCAGCGGGCGGTCACCGCCCGGGACTTCGAGGTGCTCGCCACCGGCTCCGGCGCGGTGGCCCGGTCGCGCGCCTTCACCCGCTCCGCGGTCTACAGCTTCGCCCGCCCGGGTGAGGTGGAGGTGGTGCTGGTGCCGTACGTGCCGGCCGCGGCCCGGCCGGGCGGGCGGCTGCCGGTGGCGGTGCTGCGCGAGCACGAGGTCACCGAGGCGCGCGACCGGGTGGCGGCGGACCTGGAGCGACGCCGGGCGCTGGGCACCAGTTGCCGGGCGAGCTGGGCCCGCTACAAGCCGGTCTCCATCCAGGCCCGGGTGGTGGTCCGCCGGGAGGAGGACGCCGACGCGGTCCGCCGACGCATCCACGACCGGCTGCACCAGACGCTGAGCCCGCTGCCGACCGGGCTCAACCCGACCGGGTGGGCGTTCGGCGAGCCGCTGCGGGCGTCCAACGTGTACCGGTTGCTGGAGCACGCCGAGCCGGGAGTGCGCTACGTCGAGTCGGTCCGGTTCGTGGTGGACGAGGCGCCCGACGCCGAGGTGCGCGCCCTGGCCGTGGACCAGTACCAGCCCCGGACCTGGTACGCCGGGCGGGGTGCGGTGGTGTTCCGCTCCACCAACGCCGGGGCCGGTTGGGAGCCGGCCGGCCGCTTCGAGGGTGAGACGGTGCTGCGGGTGGCGCCCGCCCCGGCCCCGGTACGGCCCGGTGTGGTGCCCCGCCCCGGCTCGGTGGCCGTGGTGACGCTGCGGGCGTCCGGCGGTTCGCGGGTGCACCTGAGCACCGACCTCGGCGAGACCTGGTCGCTGCTGACCGACCTGGACGCCCGGATCTCCGACCTGGCCTGGATCGACCGGGACGGCGCGGGCGCACTGCTGGTCGCCACCGACGCCGGGCTCTATGAGGTCTCCCTGCTGCCCGGCTCGGTGCCGTTGCAGATCCTGGTCGACCCGGCCGACGCCGACCGGGGCTTCTACGCGGTGCGCGCCTTCGTCTCCGAGCGCGGCGTGCCGGGGGTGGCGGTGGCGGCGCAGGCCGGCTTCGGGGTCTACCTCTCCACCGCCGGGGGCCGGCCGGGCAGCTTCGCCCACGTCGGGCTGGCCAATGTGGACAACCGGGTGCTCGCCGTGCAGTACGACGGGCCGGCCACCCTGCTGTGGAGCGGGGCGGGCGAGCCGGACCCGAAGAAGCCCGGGCAGGGCTGCCACCGCACCCGGCTCTTCGAGTCGGACGTGCAGTGGCAGTCCGTGCAGGCCGGCTGGATCGGCGGCACCTGCCGCGACCTGGCCTTCGCCGGCCCGCTGGCGTTGGCCGCCACGCAGAGCGGCGGCGTGCTGCGGCTGGACACCCTGGCCGCCCAGCCGCAGTGGATCTCCGTGTCGGTGAACTGCGGCCTGCCGCTGCGGGACCGCACCCGGTTCGTGCCGGTCGACGCGGTCGCGGCGGCCACCGGCGCGAGCGCCGCCGGCGGGCCGGCCGGTGGCCCGGGCACGGCCGGCGGGACCGAGCGCCTGATCCTGGCCGGCGGCGAACGTGGCGTGCACCGCAGCGCGGACGCCGTCAACTGGACGGCCAGCGCCAACCAGGCCACCGCCGACGTGGTCACCGTTCCGGACACCTGGCTGCTCTGCTCCGGCGAGCACGACATCGAGGTGGTGCGGCAGGATGCGTCGAGCGGCGATTGAGCGGCTGCTGCCCGCGGCCTACCAGCGGGCCTGCGTGCCCGGCAGCGTGCTCTGGGCGCTGCTGGAGGTCATGGAGGCGCTGCACGCCCCGGACGAGGCGATCCTGGCCGAGGTGGACGCGCTCTTCGACCCGTACCGGGCGCCGGACGGCTTGGTCGCCCACCTCACCCGCTGGGTGGCGATGGACCACGTGGTGGCCTCGCCCCGGCCGGACGCCCCGCTGCCGCTGCCGGTGGGCCGGCTGCGCGACCTGGTGGCGCACGGCGCGCTGCTGGCCCGCTGGCGGGGCACCCCGTACGGCATGCGAAGAGCTCTCGAGGTAGCTACCGGGTTGAGTGGTTTCGCCTTGGACGAACCGGCCAACCGGCCGTTCCACGTCGTGGTCAGGGTGCCGGCGCTCGCGGCCGGGCAACTCGCCGTGATCACCCGCATCGTCGAGGCGGAGAAGCCCGCGTCGACCACCGTCGAGATCGTCGTCGCAGAGGAGTCGCCATGACCACCGAGTGGGCGGTCGTCGCCGCCGCCGAGCAGTTCACCCTGGACCCCCGCAACACCGGTGAGCTGACCTTCACCGTCTCCAATCCGGGTGCGGCGCCGGACACGGTCGTGTTCGACGTGGCACCCGGCGAGGGCTCGCAGCGCGCCTGGTTCACCGTGACCGAGCCACAGCGGGTGGTGCCGGGGCAGGGCTCGGTCTCGTTCCTGGTCCGGCTCACCGTGCCGGCCGGCACCCCGCCGCGCCGCTACGACATGACCGGGTTCGCGTACTCGGCGAACACCGCGCCGGAGGAGAGTTCCCGCTCCAGCGGCCGGGTCACCTACGAGGTACGGGCGCTCGCCGCGCCGAGGCGGACGCCGTGGCCGTGGATCGCCGCCGCGGCGGCGCTGGTGCTGCTGGTCGGCGTGGTGGTGACGGTGCTGCTGACCCGGGACGGCGCGCCGCCGGCGGAGGCCCGCGTGGTCACCGTCGAGGCGGAGAGCCTGGTGTCGGCGGCGGTGGTGGAGTCGCCACGGGGCAGCGCGGCCGCCGTGGTGGAGCAGGGCAACTGCTGCGGGGTGACCTGGTCCGGCGACAAGCAGCTCTTCTTCCAGGGGCGGGCGATCGGCGACCAGGTGAGCGTGACGGTGCAGATCCCGGCGGAGGGCACGTGGCGCTTCGCCACCGTACGCACCACCTCGTTCGACTACGCCAACACGGTCTTCGCCATCGACGGCACCCAGGTGGGTGGGGCGTTCCTCGGCTTCACCCCGACGGTCGTGCGCACCGACTGGATCGACGTCGGAACGGTCCGGCTCACCCAGGGCCCGCACCGGGTCAGCCTGGTGGTGGTCGGCAAGACGCAGGGCACCGACCGGTACTTCGCCGGGGTGGACGCCATCCGGTTCACCGAGGTCGTCCCGCTGGCCCAGCGGCGATGAGCGGCCGGCAGAAGGCGCTGCTGGCGGCGTTCGGCGTCCTGCTGGTGGCGCTCTTCGTGGTCGCGGTCGGCACCGGCCGCGACGACCGGGGAAATCCCGCCGCGCCGTCCGGCCTGGTCGACCGGTTGTCCGGGGTGGGCGGAGAGCGGTCCGCGGTGGACCCGGCGGCGGTGACCGGGGCGTGCGCGAGCGGGGACGGCCGGCTGCTCTTCACCGGCGGCTGTGTGCTGCACGTCGCCGACCCGGGCGGGTTGCGGACGCTGGTGCTCCGCAGCAACGCGGCCTTCGCGGTCGCCGCGCCGGCGCCCGGGGAGGCCGAGTTCACCGTCCGCGACGAGGTCGAGCCGGATGCGGACGGCACCGGCGCGGTCGCCACGATCGCCGTCGACCGGGCCGTCGACGTGGTGTTGAGCTGTCCCGGTGTCGGCGGCTGCGCGGTCACCGTCGCCCCGTCCTGAGCCGGCGAGGAGGCCGCCATGGGTGAGTTGCGCAAACCGTTCCTGCTGCTGGCGATGCTCGCCATCGGCCTGGCGATCGGCGTGGAGCTCGGCGCCGGGCTGCTCACCGGCGGTGGGGACGCCGCCGGGGCGTTGCGGGACAGCGCCGACGCGCTCGACGTCGAGCTGGGTGACGTGGCCGGGGTCAGCGAACCGTCCGGCCGCGGCACCGGCTACCTGGCGCTCATCGACGCGGTCGCGGTCTGGAGCACCGGGCTGTTCTGCCTGAGCCTGGTGCTGCCCGAGCGGATCCAGGGCCGGGTGCAGGGGCTGGCGACGCTGATCTTCTCGATCCTGCTGCTGATCGCCTCGGTGGTCGCGCTGATCGTGGCGTTCGTCGAGCTGTCCATCATGGTCTCGCTCTTCCTGGCTGCGCCGTTCGGCACCCTGGCGTACCTGGCGGTGTGGGGGTTCTTCCCGGTCGGTGACGCCGCGCTGCTGCTCGGTCTGGCGCTGCTGCTGAAGCTCGCCTGGGCGGCGCTGCTGGTGCTGGCCCAGCCCCGTTTCCTGCAGAACAAGGGCCTCGTCCTGCTGATCCTCACCAGCCTGCTCTGCACGGTGCTGCTGCAGTTCCTGCACGGCCTGGTGCCGGTGATCCTGGTCAGCATCCTCGACGACCTGGGCGCGCTGCTCTTCGCGGTGGTGGCCGTCGTCTGGGGCCTGGTGCTGCTGATCGGCTCGATCCCGGCGATCGTCAAGGCGGTCCGGGTGACCGCCGCGTTGCCGGCCCGCACCGGCGGATCGCGGCGCTGACGCGGCGGCGGGCCAGCCCCACGGCCCGGCGAGCGACGAAGGCGGCGGGTCAGTCCGGTGACCCGGCGAGCGCCGCCGCGGCGTCGGCGCCGAGGTGGCCGTCGGCGACCACCACCCGGTGCCGCCCCCGCCGCCGGGTGCCGGCCGGGATCCGGCAGGGCCGGTCGAAGGCGAAGGCCACACAGACCCCGGGATACATCGCGGTCCGCACGAACCAGCGGTCGCCGTCGCCGAGGCCGGTGAAGACCAGGGTGTACGCCCCACCGCCCAGGCCGGTGCCGGTGAGCGCCAGCCACGGTTCGGCGCAGCCGTTGACCGCCTCCTCGCCCACCGCGCCGGCGGTCCACGTCCGGGCCGGGTCGGCGGAGACCGCCCGCCAGAAGAACCCGCCGTAGCCGGCCCCGCCGGGCCGGCCGTTGGTGGCCGGGCTGCCCAACGCCACGTCGCGGTCGGGTGGCGCGGTGAGGGTGTAGTCGATCTCCAGTCGCCAGGCGCCGCCGGGCAGCGCGACGGCGCCGAGCCGGCGGTGCTCGCTCAGCAGCACCCGGCCGGCCGGGTCGCGCCACTGGAGGCGGTGCGCCAGCCGGTCGGGCGCGCGGGTCTCCCAGTCGGTGTGCGCGATCCGGCCGTGGTCGTCGCGCCAGGTGTAGCCGACGTCCCGCAGGTAGCTGCGTCCGCCCCAGAGGTTGGTGCCGTCGACGTCCGGCACGGCCAGCGACGCGCCGAGGTGCCAGACGTGGTCGGCGGGGAGCGCGTCGGTGACCACCGTGCCGGTCCGGGTGCGCACCGGGTGCAGGTAGGGGCGGGGACCGTGCCGGGGGTCCAGCGGGGGGTCCACCTCGTAGCGGGCCACCTCGGTGCCGCCGACCAGCAGGCGTTCGGTGGTCACGGCAGCTCCGGCCGGGTCAGCGCCGGTCGGGTCGGCGCCGCTCGGCGGCGGGCGACGGCGTGCAGGGCGGCCACGGTGTAGCCGATCAGGATCGGCACCGCCACCGGGATCACCAGCACGGCGAGCAGCGCGGCGACCGCGCTCGTCCCGGCCAGGGCGGCCCACCGCGCCGGGTGGTCGAGGCAGGCCCGGACGGCTTGCCGGGCCGCGGCCCGCCACCGCCCGCCCCCGGTCCGGCCCACCTCGACCACGATCGCGCCGGCGTACCCGGCCAACGCGACGGCGACCAGCGCGGTGAGCGCCAGCGCCGGCGCCCCGCCGGGCACCCGACCGTCGGCCAGCGCGGCCAGGTCGACGGCGAGCAGCCCGACCACGGCGAGCGCCAGCAGGGTGACCGGCGTTCCGGGCAGCAACGCCCGGCCGAACCGGGAGAGCGTCCGGCGGGCCGGCGGCCAGCTGCCGGTGTCGATCCAGTCGTGCACGGCGGCGCTGGCCGTGCCGACCGCCGCGGCGGCGGTGAGCACCGGCGCCGCGGCCAGGGTCAGCAGGATGCCGAGCAGCGCCAGGTCGGCGGCGTCGCGCAGCACGTCGCGCCAGTCCCGGCGGGTGACCGCCTCGTCCGGCGGCGGTTCAGCCCTTGAGTCCACTGGTGTTGATCCCCTCGACGAGCATCCGTTGGAAGGCGACGAAGAACCCGAAGACCGGCAGCAGCGAGAGCACCGACATGGCGAACATCGGTCCCACCGCGCTCTGGCTGGTCGAGTCGATGAACAGGGTCAGCGCCACCGGCACCGTGTAGTCCTGAAGGTCGGAGAGGAAGACCAGTTGCCGGAAGAAGTCGTTCCAGGTCCAGATGAACGAGAAGATCGCGGTGGTGACCAGCGCGGGACGGCTCAGCGGCAGGATGACGTACCGGAAGATGCCGTACGCGCTGGCACCGTCGATCTTGGCCGCCTCGTCCAGCTCGCGGGGGATGCCCCGCATGAACTGCACCATCAGGAAGACGAAGAACGCCTCGGTGGCCAGGAACTGCGGCACCAGCAGCGGCAGGTAGGGCCACTCCGCGCCGACCAGTCCGACGCTGCGGAACAGGATGTACTGCGGCACGATCAGCACGTGTCCCGGTAGCAGCAGCGTGCCGATCATCACGGCGAACCAGGCGCCGCGCAACGGGAACCGCAGCCGGGCGAAGGCGTACGCGGCGAGCAGGCAGGAGACCGCGTTGCCGACGACGGTGAGCAGGCTGACCAGGGCGCTGTTGAGGAAGAACCGGCCGAAGCTGACGTCGAAGTGGGACCATCCGGCGGTGAAGTTGCCCGGAGTGAACCGCTCGGGCAGCAGCCCGACGTTGCTGACGATCTCCTCCTGCGACTTCAGCGCGGTGCCGAGCATCCAGATCAGCGGATAGAGCACCACCGCCAGAATGGCGAGCAGCACCAGCAGGCGCAGCGCCGAGCGGCTGCGTGGACGCCGGCGGCCGGGGCCCGCCGCGCGCGCGGTCGTGGTCACCGACACCATCACCGGCCCTCCCCGTCGGCGTAGTGCACCCAGAACCGCCCGGTGCTGAAGAAGATCACCGTGATCAGCGCGATGGCGATCAGGAACACCCAGGCCATCGCCGAGGCGTAGCCCATCTCCAGGTCGGTGAAGCCGGTGATGTAGAGGTTGAGCGTGTACATCAGGGTGGAGTCGACCGGGCCGCCGGTGCCGTTGCTGAGCACGAAGGCGGCGGTGAAGCCCTGGAAGCCGTTGATGGTCTCCAGCACCAGGTTGAAGAAGATCACCGGGGAGAGCATCGGCAGGGTGACGTTGCGGAACTTGCGCCACCGGCCCGCGCCGTCGACCGCGGCGGCCTCGTAGAGCTCGGTGGGGACCTGCTTGAGCCCGGCCAGGAAGATCACCATGGGTGCGCCGAACTGCCAGATGGCCAGCACCATGAGGGTCTCCAGGGCCCAGTCCGGGTCGTTGACCCACGGCCGCCCTTCGATCCCGAAGAGGCTGAGGAGGCTGTTGACCGCGCCGTCGCGGTTGAACATGTTCACCCAGACGATGGCCAACGCGACGCTGCCGCCGAGCAGCGACGGCAGGTAGAACAGCCCGCGGAAGAGCCCGACGCCGCGCCAGGCGCGGTTGAGCAGCAGCGCCACCCCGAGCGCCGCAGCCAGCTTCAGCGGTACGGCGATGAGCGCGAAGGTCAGCGTCACCCGGACCGCGTGCCAGTAGGACGGGTCGGCGGTGAACATCCGCTCGTAGTTGGCCAGCCCCACCCACCGCACCTCGGAGAAGGGGGTGAGGATGTCGTAGTTGGTGAAGCTCAGATAGAGCGACACCAGCATCGGGATCGCCGTGACGGCCAGCAGGCCGGCCAGCCAGGGCGACAGGAAGACGTAGCCGGCCAGACCGTCGCCGTACCGGATCCGCCCGGTCCTGCGCCGGGTGGCGCGGGGCCGGACGGATCCGGTGCCGCCTCGGGTCGGGTCGGGCGCCGTGGTCAGGGCCACGAGCCGGGCTCCTCTCCGCGGGCGGCGGTCAGACGATGGCGGACTTGCAGGCGTCCACGAACTGGCTGGCCGCCTGCGCCGGGGTGGCCCGGCCGTACTGGGCGTTCTCCGCGGCCTTGATCAGCTCGGCGCGGACCTTGCTGTGCCCCTTGATCGGCACCTGCGGGGACTCGCCGAACTTCTGCGCCAGCTCGGTCTCGACCGCGATCGACTGCTTCATGGCCGGGTCGGTGGCGCCCTCGCTGACGACGGTGCGCAGGTCGAGGTTGGACGGTAGGCCGCGGTCGGTGCCGAGCAGCTTCACCGCCTCCGGGTCGTTGACCATGAAGTTGATGACGTCGACCGCGACGTCCTTGTGCCTGCTGCCCCGGAACACCGACCAGTACATCGAGGCCCGCGCCCACTGCGCGCTCGGGTCGCCGGGGTAGGCCACCACGCCCAGCTCGTCCTTGGTGTTCTTCTTGATCTCCGGCATCTGGTTGGCCCAGACCCACGAGGTCGCCGCCTTGCCGGTCGCCACGAGCTGCTTGGTGATGTCGGTGGAGTTGCCCTCGTGGATGACGTCGGCCGTCGGGGTGGCCTTGCGGTCCCGGGCGCCCTTCCACAGCTCGAACCAGCGGGTCACGTCCTCGGCGGTGAAGCCCAGCTCCTTGCCGTTGTAGAGGTCCTTGCCCTGCTGGCGCAGCCAGACCCAGAACGCCTTGTAGTCGGCGCTGGGGTCCTGGGTGCCGGGGACCTTCGTCGTCCTGGCCACCTGCTCGGCCCAGGCGATGTGCTCCTCCCAGCTCATGCCCGTGGTCGGCTCCGGCAGCCCGTGCCTGGTCAGCAGCGTCTTGTTGTAGACCAGGCCCTGGGTGTTCTCCCCGGCGGCGAGACCGGCCAGCTTGCCGTCGACCACGCCGTACTGCCAGAGGCTCTTGGGGAACTTGGCCGTGTCGAGCTTGCCGGAGCTCTGGTAGGAGGTCAGGTCCAGGGTGGTGTTGCGGGCCGCGTACTCGGCGAGGAAGTTGTCGTCGATCTGGAACAGGTCCGGCGGGTTCCCGCCGGCGGTCAGCGTGGCCAGCTTGTCGAAGTAGCCCTGGTTGGCCTGCCAGGTCTTTTCGAACGTCACGTTCGGGTGCTTACGGGTGTAGAGGGCCAGCACGTCCTCGGTCAGCTTGGCGCGGGCGTCGCCACCCCACCAGAAGACGGCGAGCTTGACCGGGGCGTTGGGGTCGGCCGCTTCGTCGTCGCCGCAGGCCGCGGCCCCGAACATCAGGGGCGCGGCCAGGGCCACGGCGAGCACGCCGCGCACGAGCCGGCGGCGGGAGAGGGGGGTACGGTGAGTGCGCCCGACGGGCGCGTCGGCGGTGGTGGGCGTGGCGGGGTGCATGTGCGCTCACTCCTTGGCGTAGGAGGCGACGACGTCACCGGTGGCCGTGGTCGGGTCGCCCGGGCCCGCAAGGCGTTGCGGGCCCGGGCCTTGCGCCGCGGCGCCGGCACGGTGTCGACCGGAGCGGGGTCCCGGTCCGGTCGAGTCGCGGATGACCAGGTCGGTCTGCAGCATTACCTGTGCGGTGGTGCGACGGACGCCGGCTGCCGTGGCCACGCCGACGCCCCGCGCGCCGCGCGGCGGGTCGGCGTCCTGTTGCAACAGCATGTCGACGGCCGTCCGGCCGGCGGCCGCGGTGGGCGTGGCCACCGTCGTCAACTTCGGTCGGGTCAGCCGACTCAGCGCGATGTCGTCGACCCCGACGACGCTCATCTCCTGCGGCACCCCGACCCCGAGCGTGTCCAGTCCCTCGATGAGGCCGATCGCCATCAGGTCGTTGTAGGCGAGCACCCCCGACACACCGCTGCGCCGGACCTGCTCGGCGAGGGCGAGGCCACCGGTCTCGGTGGGCGGGTTGGGGCCGAGCACGGTCAGCTCCGCGCCGCCGGAGCGGGCGGCCACCCCGGCAGCCCGGCGCATCTCCCGGTTGGTCCACGAGCCGCGCGGCCCGCCGAGCAGCGCGATCCGGGTGTGGCCGAGCCCGATCAGGTGCTCGATCGCCGCCCGGGCGCCCTGGCCCACGTCCATCAGCACGCAGGGCAGGCCGGCCACCTGGCGGTTCACCACGACCAACGGCACCTCGCGGCTGAGCTGTTCGATCAGGCTGTTGCTCATCCGCGGGCTGCACAGCAGCACCCCGTCGACCTGCTTGGCCAGGGCGTGGACCAGCTCCTCCTCGACGCTCGGGTCCTCGTTGGTGTCGGCCACGAACACGTGGTAGTCGCGGTGGCGCGCCTGGCTCTCCGCCGCCTTGATCAGCGGCGGGAAGAACGGGTTGGCGATGTCCGCGATGATCAGGCCGATGTTGTGCGTACGCCCGGTGATCAACGCCCGGGCCGCCCGGTTCGGCCGGTAGCCGAGATCCTCGGCACAGGCCAGCACGCGGACCCGGGTCTCCGGGTTGACCAGGTGCGGCGCCGAGAACGTGCGGGACACCGTGGAGATGTGCACCCCGGAGGCCCGGGCGACGTCCCGGATGGTGACTGGCACGGCGGCGACCCCCTCCGTCCGGTGTGGCTCTGGTCACATGGGTGCCGCCAATTAATGCAAACGGTTGCTCCACTGTCAACGGCCCGTTGTTGCGGTCCCGTGACAGCCGTGCGCTCACCGTGATCTTCAATCCCCCTCAATCGGGTCACAATTCACCGATTGCCGGGGAGCCGTTGACGACATCGCATCGATCGTGGTTATTTCACTGCAAAGGTTTGCAGTCGACGCGGGAGGGCGACCGATGGCGACGGACCCCGACGGACGGACCCGGTACGCGATCGTCGGCACCGGGGCGCGGGCCGAGATGTTCGTCCGGTCCCTGGTCGTCGAGCATGCCGATCGCGCCAAGCTGGTGGCCTTCGCCGACGTCAACCAGGCCCGGATGGACGCGCACAACCGTTGGCTGGCGGGGCTCGATCATCCGCCGGTGCCGACCTACCGCGCCGCGGACTTCACCGCCATGCTCACCAAGGAGCGCGTCGACACGGTCCTGGTGACCAGCGTGGACGTCACCCACGACGAGTATGTGGTGGCGGCGCTGCGGGCCGGGCGGGACGTGATCACCGAGAAGCCGATGACCGTCGACGCGGCCCGCTGCCGGCGGATCCTCGACGCGGTGGCGCAGACCGGCCGGCGCGTCACGGTCGCCTTCAACTACCGGTACAGCCCGCTGCACGAACAGGTCCGCCGGCTGCTCGCCGAGGGAGCGGTCGGTGAGATCGGCTCGGTGCACTTCGAGTGGCTGCTCGACGTGCGGCACGGCGCCGACTACTTCCGCCGCTGGCACCGGGACAAGGCCACCTCCGGCGGGCTGCTGGTGCACAAGGCCGGGCACCACTTCGACCTGGTCAACTGGTGGCTGGCGGCCCGGCCGGTGCAGGTGTACGCGGCCGGCCGGCTCTTCTTCTACGGCGAGGGCGGCCGCCGGCACGGCTACGCCCGCGACTACGACCGGGCGCACCGCTCCCCCGCCGCCGCCGACGACCCGTTCGCGCTGCACCTGGCGGCGCATCCCCGGCTGCGGGAGCTCTACCTCGACGCCGAAGCCGAGGACGGCTACCAGCGCGACCGCAACGTCTTCGCTCCCGGAGTGACCATCGAGGACGACCTGGCGGTGCTGGCCCGCTACTCCACCGGCGCCACGATGACCTACCACCTCACCGCGTACGCCCCCTGGGAGGGTTACCGGGTGATGGTCAACGGCAGTCGGGGCCGGCTGGAGCTGGAGGTCGCCGAGAGCGCGTACGTCAGCCCGTCGGCTGCCGGCGCGCTCAAGGGCGCCGCGCTGCACGGCGCCGAGGCCGCCGCCGAGGTCGGCGGCACCACCCTGACCCTGCGGCCGTTCTGGGCGCCGCCGCGGCGGATCCCGGTCGACGGGCAGACCCGGGAGGGGCACGGCGGCGCCGACGCCCGGATGACCCGGGTGCTCTTCGGCGGCGGGCCCGACCCGTTGGACCGGGCGGCCGACGCCGAGGACGGCGCCCTGGCCCTGCTCACCGGCCTGGCGGCCAACCGGTCCCTGGAGACCGGCCAGCCGGTCCGGGTCGCCGACCTGCTCACCCTCCCCTGACCGCGACAGGAGCCACCCGTGCCGACCCCGCCCCGTTCCGACCTGCTCCTGCCCGCGGAGCCGGGCCAACGCGCGCTGGCCCGGGAGCTCTACGCGCTGGCCGCGGAGCAACCGATCATCTCGCCGCACGGACACGTCGACCCGGCGCTGCTCGCCGAGGACCGGCCCTTTCCCGATCCCGCGCAGCTGCTCATCGTGCCCGACCACTACCTGACCCGGATGCTGCTCAGCCAGGGCGTCCCGCCGGGCGAGCTGGGCGTGCCGAGCCGCGACGGCAGTCCGGTGGAGACCGACGGGCGGCGGATCTGGCGCCGCTTCGCCGCGCACTGGCACCTGTTCCGGGGCACCCCGTCCCGGCTCTGGCTGGAACAGACCTTCCGCACCGTGTTCGGGGTGCGCACACCGCTCTCGCCGGGCACCGCCGACGCCGTCTACGACGAGCTGGCCACTCGGCTGGCCGAGCCGGGGTTCCGACCCCGGGCGCTGTTCGAGCGGTTCGGCATCGAGGTGCTGGCCACCACCGAGTCGCCGCTGGACGACCTCGGCCAGCACGCCAAGCTCGCCGCGGACGGCTGGGGCGGGCCGGGCGGGCGGGTGGTCACCACCTTCCGCCCGGACGACGTGGTGGACATGGAGTTCGACGGCTGGTCGGGCAACGTGGACCGGCTCGGCGAGCTGACCGGCGAGGACACCGGCACGTACGACGGTTACCTGGCCGCGTTGCGGTCCCGCCGGGCGGCGTTCGTCGCGGCCGGCGCGACCTGCTCCGACCACGGCCATCCCACCGCCCGCACTCTGGCTCTGGATCCCGCCGAGGCGGCGGCGCTCTACGACCGGGGCCGGCGCGGCCTCGCCGACGCGGGCGACGCGGAGGCGTTCCGGGCGCACATGCTGCTGGAGTTCGCCGGAATGTCGATCGACGACGGGCTGGTCCTGCAGCTGCACCCCGGCGCGGTGCGCAACCACAACCGGTGGCTGCACACCCGGCACGGACGTGACGTCGGTGGCGACGTGCCGCAGGCCACCGAGTACGTGCACGCGTTGGCCCCGCTGCTGCAGCGGCACGGCAACGACCCGCGGCTGCGGGTCGTGCTCTACACGCTGGACGAGTACACCTTCACCCGCGAGCTGGCCCCGCTCGCCGGCGGCTACGCGGCGCTCTACCTCGGCGCGCCCTGGTGGTTCCTGGACTCCCCCGAGGTGCTGCGCCGGTTCCGGGAGGCGGTCACCGAGTCCGCCGGCTTCTACAACACCGCAGGGTTCGTCGACGACACCCGGGCGTTCTGCTCCATCCCGGTCCGGCACGACGTGGCCCGGCGGGTGGACGCCGGCTTCCTGGCCCGGCTGGTCGCCGAGCACCGGCTGCCCGAGGACGAGGCGGCCGAGACCATCGTCGACCTGGCCTACCGGCTGCCGAAGCGGGTCTACCGGTTCGGGGAGGCGCGATGAGAGTGACGAGTGCGGCGACGCGGAGCCCCGCAGTCGCGAACGAAAGGGCGACAGCATGAGCGTCACCATCACCGCCGTCGACGTGCACGACGTGCGGTTCCCCACCGCCGCCAGCGGAGACGGCTCGGACGCGATCAACCGCGGCGACTACTCGGCCAGCTACGTCGAGCTGAGCACCGACACCGGCGCGGCCGGGGCCGGCTTCACCTTCACCAACGGGCGCGGCAACGAGCTGACCTGCGCCGCCGTCCGCGCGCTGGCGCACCACGTGGTGGGGCGCACGGTCGAGGAGATCGCCGCCGAGCCGGTAGCGTTCTGGCGCTCGCTCGTCGCCGATTCGCAGCTGCGCTGGCTCGGGCCGGAGAAGGGCGTCATCCACATGGCCACCGGCGCGCTGGTCAACGCGGTGTGGGACCTGCGCGCCCGGCTCGCCGGCAAGCCGATGTGGCGCTTCCTCGCCGAGCTGCCCACCGACGAGCTGGTGGCCAGCGTCGACTTCACGCACATCCGCGACGCGCTCACCCCCGACGACGCGGCGGCCATCCTCGACAAGGGACTCGTCGGCCGGGCCGACCGGCTCGCCGAGCTGGAGCAGGACGGCTTCCCCTCCTACACCACGTCGGTCGGCTGGCTCGGCTACCCGGACGACAAGGTCCGCTCGCTGACCCGAGCGGCGTACACGGCGGGTTGGCGGGCGATGAAGATGAAGGTCGGCGGACCGCTCGCCGACGACCTGCGCCGGGCCCGGATCATCCGGGCCGAGATCGGCCCGGACGCGCTGCTGATGATGGACGCCAACCAGGTCTGGGACGTCGACGAGGCGATCACCGCGATGGCCGCGCTGGCGGAGGTCGACCCGTACTGGATCGAGGAGCCGACGCACGCCGACGACATCCTGGGCCACGCCCGGATCGCCCGGGCCGTCGCCGAGTTGACCGGCGGTCGGTGCCGGGTGGCCACCGGCGAGGTGGCCGCGAACCGGGTCATCTTCAAGCAGCTGCTGCAGGCCGAGGCGATCGGCGTGATGCAGGTCGACGCGTGCCGGGTCGGCGGGGTCAACGAGGTGCTCGCGGAGCTGCTGCTGGCGGCGAAGTTCGGGGTGCCGGTCTGCCCGCACGCCGGCGGCGTCGGCCTCTGCGAGTACGTCCAGCACCTGGCGATCTTCGACTTCCTCCGGGTCGGCGCCAGCCTGGACGGCCGGATGATCGAGTACGTGGATCACCTGCACGAGCACTTCGTCGACCCGGTGCGCACCCGCCACGGTCGCTACCTGCTCCCCGACCGCCCCGGCTACAGCGCCACCATGCGGCCGGATTCGGTCGCCCGCTTCCGCTTCCCGGACGGGCCGGCATGGCGGTGAGCATCGGTGGCGCCCGACTCGGGCTGGCCGCGCTGCGCCGGCTGCCGGCCGAGGCACGACCGCTGGTACGCCCCGGCTCGGTGCCGGCCGGCATCGTCCACCTCGGACTCGGCGCGTTCCACCGGGCCCACCAGGCGGTCTACACCGAGGCCGCGATCGGCGCGGCGGGCGGCGACTGGGCGATCGTGGCCGTCGCGCCCCGCAACCCGGCGCTGGTCGAGGCGCTCACCGCGCAGGACCACCTCTTCAGCGTCACCACCCTCTCCGGCGGCGGCACCGACACCCGGGTCATCGGCGCGCTCGCCGGGGTGCGGCACGCGCCCAGCGCCCCGGACGCGGTGCTGGCGCTGCTGGCCGACCCGGCGATCCGGGTGGTCACGCTGACCGTGACGGAGAAGGCGTACCAGCTCGACCCGGCCACCGGGCGGCTGCGCCCGGACCTGGCGCTCGCCGCGGACCTGGCCGGCGAGCGCCCGCCGACGACCGTGCCGGGGCTGCTGCTGCGCGGGCTGGCCGCCCGGGCCGCCGCCGACGCCGGACCGGTGGCGCTGGTCAGCTGCGACAACCTGCCGGCCAACGGCGTACGGCTGCGCGGCCTGGTCGAGCAAGCGGTGCGGCAGGCCACCGGGGTGCCGGGCGCCCTGCCGGAGTGGATCGCCGGCAACGTCACCTTCCCCGGCACCATGGTCGACCGGATCGTGCCGGCCAGCACGGCCGAGACGCTGGCGCAGGCCCGCCGGGCGCTCGGGGTGAGCGACCTCGCGGCGGTGGCCGCCGAGCCGTACGCCCACTGGGTGATCGAGGACGACTTCCCCGCCGGCCGGCCGGCCTGGGACCGCGCCGGGGCGGTGCTGACAGCCGACGCCGGCGCGTGGGAGCGGCTCAAGCTGCGCACCCTCAACGGCGTGCACTCGGCCGCCGCCTACCTCGGCGCGCTGGCCGGCCGGGAGACCATCGCCGAGGCGCTGGAGATCCCGCACCTGGCCGGGGTGCTGCGCCGGCTGATCACCGAGGACGTCGCGGCCAGCTTCACCCCGCCGGACGGGGTGCGGGTGGTCGACTACGGCGAGGAGGTGCTGGCCCGGTTCGGCAACCCGGCGATCCGGTACCGCACGCTGCAGGTGGCGTCGGACGGCTCGCAGAAGCTGCCGCAACGCGTCCTGCACACCGTCGCCGACCTGCGGGCCGCCGGCCGCCCGGCGCGCTGGGCCGCGCTGGTGGTCGCCGGCTGGCTGCGGTTCCTGCTCGGCCACGCCGACGACGGCCGGCCGCTGCCGCTGGAGGATCCCCTCGGCGACCGGATCCGCGCCGCGCTCGCGGCCGGCCGGCAGACCCCGGCCGGGGCGGTGGACGCGGTCTTCGCGCTCCGCGAGATCGTGCCGGCCGACGTGGCGGAGGACGACGAGGTCCGGGCGGACGTGACCGCCTGGCTGACCGCGCTGGAGCGGCACGGCGTAGCGGCCACCCTGGCCGGTGCGGCGTGAGCCCGCCCGAGGCCCCCCGGGTGGCACTGGTCGGGGTGAACGGGCACGGGCGGTGGCACCGGCGGATACTCGCCCCGCTGCACGCGGCCGGGCGGCTGCGGCTGGCCGCGCTGGCGGACCCACGGCCGGTCGAGGAGGACCCGGAAGCGCCGGTGCCGCCGGAGACCGCCGTCTTCACCGACCACCGGGAGATGCTCGCCGCCGTACGGCCGGACGTGGTGATCGTCTGCTCCCCGCCGCACACCCACCTGCCGGTGGCGCTGGACGCCCTCGCCACCGGCGCCGACCTGCTGCTGGAGAAGCCGCCGGTGCTCTGCACCGCCGAGCACGACGAGTTGGCCGCCGTCCTGGCCGCCACCGGGCGCGCCTGCCAGGTGGGCTTCCAGGCGCTCGGCTCGGCCGCGCTGAGCGAGCTGACCGCCGCGGTCACCACCGGCCGGCTCGGCCGGGTCACCGGCATCGCCACGGTCGCCGCCTGGCACCGCCCGGACGCCTACTACGCCCGCTCGCCCTGGGCCGGACGACGGACGCTGGACGGCCGGCCGGCGCTGGACGGCGCGCTGGCCAATCCCCTCGCGCACGCGGTGATGCAGTGTCTGGCCGTCGCCGAGGCGGTGGTCGGAGCGCCGGTCCAGCCGGCCGACGTCGAGGTCGAGCGCTACCGGGTCCGCCCGATCGAGGTGGACGACACGGCGGTACTACGGATCCGGCCCCGGCACGGTCCACCGATCGTGGCCGCGGTCACCCTGGCCGGCGAGGAGGTCGTGCCCGGCGAGGTGGTGGTCACCGGGACCGCCGGGCGGGCGGTGCTGGAGTATCCGACCGACCGGCTGCGGCTGCCCGGCGACGCCGCGCCGCGCGCCGTGCCGGGGCGGCGGGGGTTGCTGGAGAACCTGCTCGCGCACCGGGCCGACCCGGACGCGGTCGCGTTGATCGCCCCGCTGGCCCGTACCGCGCCGTTCACGGCGGTGCTGGACGCGCTGCGCGACGCGCCGCTGCCCCGGCTGCTGGCGGGCGAGCTGGTCGAGCCCATCGGCGCCGGACCGGAGCGGGTGCTGCGCATCCACGGCGTCAACGAGGTGCTGCGCCGGGCCGCCGAACGGCACGCCCTCCCCTCGGAGCTGGGCGTGCCCTGGGCGGTGCCGCCCCACCGCACCGGTCTGTCGGGATAGGAGGCCGCAACTCTCCGCAAACAAGGCCGTCCGCCGGATCGGACAACTACCGACATTCCCCGACCGATAGCGGCCGGACGGTGCCGGACGACCCGGACAACTGCAACATTCCTGCACATCATTAATATTGACCCTGATAAGCGCCATTCCTATCGTTCGTTGTGAATAGGTAATCACGCCCGAACGAATGGACGGCGACGATGCGGAGCTTCGGAACCGGTGCGGCGCTCGCCACCCTCGCGCTGATCGCGACCCCACCGACGCCCGCGGCCGCCACGGCCCCGACGGCGCCGACGGCGGACCACCGGACGGTGACGGCCACGGCCCCGGCGGCGCCGACGGCGGACCACCGGACGGTGGTGGCCACGGTCGAGACGGCGGGACCGACGGATGCGGCGCGCGCCGCGAGCACTCGGCTGTCGGGGCGACAGCGGGCAGACCGGCTGCCCTGGACGGTCCGGCTGCTCGGCCTGCAGACCCTGCCGCCGGGCGACGGCTGGGCCGCCGACGGCCCCGGCACCACCGGTGGCGCGGCGGCGACGGCCGACCAGGTCAGCGTGGTCGGCACCCGGGCCGAGCTGATCGCCGCGCTGGGCGGCGACAACGCCACCAACGCCGGCAACGCCACCCCGAAAATCATCTACGTGGACGGCGACATCGACGGCTTCGAGGGCCCGGACGGCCGCCCGCTGGAGTGCGCCGACCTCGCCGACCCGGAGTACTCCCTCGACGCCTACCTGGCCGCGTACGACCCGGCGGTGTGGGGACGGGTGCCGCCGGCGGGGCCGCTGGAGGAGGCTCGGGCGCGGTCGGTGGCCAACCAGACCCGACAGACCCAGATCAACGTCGGGCCGAACACGACGCTCCTGGGTCTGCGCGGTGCCCGACTCAGCGGGCTGACGCTGATGATCGACCGCGCGCCGAACGTCATCGTGCGCAACCTGACCCTCGTCGACGCGCGGGACTGCTTCCCCGCCTGGTCGCCGACCGACGGCGACGCGGGCAACTGGAACTCCCAGTACGACCAGATCTCGGTCCGCCGCAGCGAGCACGTCTGGGTCACGCAGAACACCTTCACCGACGGCGACAACCCGGACAGCGCCCAGCCCCACCACTTCGGCCGGCCCTATCAGGTGCACGACGGCTCGCTCGACGTCACGCACACCGCGAGCCTGGTGACCGCGTCGTGGAACCGGTTCGTCGGCCGGGACAAGGTGCTGCTGATCGGCTCGTCCAACACCGTCGGCCCGGACGTCGGGCGGCTACGGGTGACCCTGCACCACAATCTCTTCGACCGCGTGCTCCAGCGGCTGCCCCGGGTCCGGTTCGGGCAGGTCGACGTCTGGAACAACCACTACCGACTCGGCGGCAGCGCGTTCGAGTACGCGCTCGGCGTCGGCGTCCAGTCCGCCCTCTACGCGCAGAACAACTTCTTCACCCTCGACGCCGACGTCGACCCGGCGGACCTGATCCACGACTGGGGCGGCACGGCGATCACCGAGCGGGGCAGTTGGCTGCGCCAGGGCGCCGGCCCGGCCCGTCCGGTGGAACTGCTGGCCGCCTACAACGCCGCGCACGAGCCGGATCTCGCCCCGGACGCCGGCTGGACGCCCACGCTGCGGCACGGCCCGGTGCTGCCGGCGCCGCTGGTGCCGCCGGTCGTCGACGCGCTGGCCGGCGCGGGCCGGTTACCGCTCTGACCGGCGACGCCGACCCGGCGGGTCGAGTCGCATCAACGACGGGCGGGACCGCCACCATGGTGAAGATCGGCTATAAGTGACGCATGGACTTCCCGCCGTACCTGGGCACGATGCCGATGCACGCGATCACCGAGATCCACGGCGAGCCGGGCCTGCTGGAGCGCTTCCGGCTGGAGATCCAGTCTTTCGACGAGGCTGCCCGGGAGCGGTTGACCGCCGCGCTCGACCTCGCCGCCGACCTGCACCGCGACGACCGTCGGGTGCGCGAGCCGTACCTCAACCACCTGCTGCGGGTGGCGATCCGGATGATGCACCACTACCAGGTACGCGACGTGGATGTGATCGTGGCCGGGTTGCTGCACGACGCGGTCGAGGACCACCCGACCGAGCTGGCCGGCGCGGACCACGACGACGCGACCGGCGCGGCCCTGGCCACCCTCGCCGCGCGGTTCGGCCCGCGGGTCGCCCGCCTGGTCGCCGCGGTCACCAACCCGCGGTACGACCCGACCCGCGACCGCAACGAGCAGTACCGGGAACACGTCGCCGCCAGCCTGGACCGGGAGCCCTGGGCCCGGGTGATCAAGGTGTCCGACTTCACCGACAACGGGGTGGGCGTCATCCACACCGTCGGACCGAAGGTGGAGTCCTCGGCCCGGAAGTACCGCCCGCTGGTCCCGGTCTACCGGGAGCTGGTCACCCGGCCGGACACACCGCTCTCCCCGCCGGTGAAGCGGCACATCCTGGCCCAACTCGACCTGGCCGAGGAGCGCTTCAGCGCCATCCTCGACCAGCCCGCCCACCCCCACTGATCGGTTGATCGCCCCGTCGGCGCCGCCGCGACGCGGGGGCGACACGACGCGGGCGGCGATGTCACTCACCACGGAGATACCTCAGCGTCATCTTGATGACGCTGAGGTATCGCTCGCCGGGGCCTACCCCCGGCACCACGAGAGTGACGGGAGAGGCGGGACCAGACGAGCCGGCGCGAGCCCTCAGCACGGCAGCGCCGACGGGCGGGCGGCCCAAATCTGGGGCAGTTCGACAGCGACCGCGAGCCATGCCCCGGCTCGGCAGCGGCTGCGCGGACCCGGCTGACCGGCTCAGCCGGGTGGGGGTTCGCGCAGCACGACCCGCAGCGGGTGCGGGGCGTCGGCCGCGACCTCGCCGAGCACGGTCAGCAGCTGGGCGTACTGGCCGGCGGGCTCGTCGGCGAGCAGTTGGCCGGCGTCGTCGACGCGCAGGGTGAGCGGCGCGGTGGCCAGCCGGTCGCGCAGCACGTCGGCGAGGGCGTCCCAGTTGTGGCCGAAGTGCTCGGGCAGGGCGAGGGCGGTGGCGAGCGTGACGAAGAGCCCGGTGCGGGTGCGCGTCGCCGGGCCGGGCAGCGGCACCGCGTCGGGTTCGTCCGGCGCGTCGTCGCGGGCGACGGTCAGCCAACCGGCTGTCCGGTCACCGTCCTGGTCGGGCATGAAGACCTCCTCGCCGGGCCGGGGCCGGCCGTCGTCAGGCACGGCCGACCCCGGGAGGTTACCGGTCAGAGCCGGTAGAAGTCGGTGTAGTGGTTCGGCGAGAACCAGGTCACCCCGGTGCTCTTGTTCACCACGATGCGGTAGGCGTCGCGGGCGGCGCCCTGCTGGCGCGGGTACACGTCGTACTCGTAGTAGGTGGCGTTGGTCGGCAGCTGCCCCTCGTAGTTGTAGAACCGCCCGCCGGCGAAGTTGGCCTGGCCCCCGCTCCAGCTGTACCAACCGCGGCTGGTCGGGAAGCCCTTGGCCGCCCAGCCGGAACGGGCCGTCCGGGCGTCGGCGCAGCGGCTCATCGTGCAGGAGCTGTAGACCGCGGCGGACGCCGAGTCGGTAAGCCGCGGGGCGACCACGGACGGGCCGACCAGCGCGGCGGCGACCATCGCGACGAGCAGGACGAGGGTGGCGGTGAGCCGGCGGGTCACGCCGAGCGTCGGGCGCGGGGATGCAAGGGTGGACATGCTGCCTCCAGACCGTCGGATACATCGATCCGCGTCGTTGGCGGACCGGTCCCAGTCTCACCGCCGACGGCGGTCCGGAACAGTCCCCGCGTCCGAACTGATCCACAATGGCCGGTGAACCGCGGATGATCAGGGAGCCGTCCCCCACCGGTGGGCAGCGCCAGCAGCATTCCGAGGGCGACCCACAGGTAGGCGTTGCCACCGAGGAAGCCGAGCGGCCCGGTGGAGTTGTTGGCGAAGACCCAGACCAGACCGCTGGAGAGCAGCAGATATCCGACCACGCCGGCCCGCAGCCGACGACGCGCGGCGCGCTCGCGCGGCGGCCAGGGCAGCGTGGCCGCGGCGAGCAGTGCCAGCCCCGGCACCAGCCACACCAGGTGGTGGACCCAGGTGATCGGGCTGACCAGGCAGGCGGCGATCCCGGTCAGCGCGAACCCGGCCCGCTCGTCGCCGGCCAGGGCGGCCCGCCGGGAGCGGACCAGCCAGACCGCCAGCACGGCGGCGACCAGAACGAGCCACAGCCGCCGGTCCGGGTGCTCCGGGTTGAGCCGGGCCACCAGCCCGAGCAGCGACTGGTTCGAAACGTACGCCAGCTCGCCGATCCGGCCGGTGTCCCAGAGCGCCTCGGTGAAGAAGGTGCGCGACGCGCCCGGGGCCAGCGCGGCGGCGAGCGCGGTGGCGGCGAGCGTCGTGCCGGTGGCCGTGGCGGCCGCCCGCCAGCGTCGGGCGATCAGCAGATAGCCGATGAAGATCGCCGGGGTGAGCTTGATCGCCGCGGCCAGCCCGATACCGACGCCGGCGGCCCGATGGCCCCGCTCCAGCAGCCACAGGTCCACATAGACCAGGGCCACCAGCAGCAGGTTTACCTGCCCGAAGCTGACCGTGTCCCGGACCGGGTTGAGCCCGGCGAGCAGGCAGCCGGCCAGCGCGAGGGCGTACCACCGGCTCCAGCCCGCCCGACGGGCCACCGGGTCGACCAGCAGCACCAGCAGGAAACCGGTCGCCACCGCGGTGAGCAGCAGGTTCACCACGATCGTCGGATACCAGGCCAGCGCCGCCATCGGCAGCATGCTCACCGCCGCGAAGGGCGGGTAGGTGAAGCCGTACCCGTTCCAGGTGGTCCAGTCGTAGAGGTCACCGCCGCGCGTCCAGTGCCCGACCGCGCCGTGGTAGACACCGACGTCGAACCAGCCCCGGTGCCCGGGCAGCACCGCGATGAGCACCCCGAGCAGGGTCGCGATCCCGGCCACCAGCAGCACCCGCCGGCCGGTACGCGGCGACACCGGCCGGGTCAGCACCCCGCCCGACGCGGGCCGTTCGGCGCTCATCGGGCCACCGCCGGCGCCGGCTGCGCGGTGGTGGTGAGCAGCCGCAGCCAGCCGACCGCGAGCAACCCGAGCAGCACCCCGGCCGCGGCGAGCGCCGCCTGCGTCGGGTCCGGTCCGAACCCGCTCGGCAGCGCCACGAACGCCAGCACCACGGCCCCCGACGCCGCGGCCAACCGGGCCCACCCGTCCGGCGCGGCCGCCGCGATGAGGACCAGACCCCAGAGCGCGTACCAGGGCCGGGTCGCCGGGCCGAGCAGCGCCACCGCCGCCAGGGCCAGCCCCACGGCGTACGCCGGGCCGAGCCGCCGCCGCTGCCACCAGGCGATGCCGGCGACGGCCAGCGCGGCGATCAGCCCGAGGCCGAGGAAGAGTCGCATCGGGGCGTCCCCCCACTCCAGGCCGAGCGCGCCGGCCAACCGCGTCGCGCCGCGACCGAGGGCGCTGGAGATCGACCAGCTGTGCCGGTACACCGGGGTGCCGAGCGCGCCGATCCAGCCGTACCCGATGCCGGTGGCCCAGGTGACCGCGGCCGCGGTGCCGACCGCGAAGCCGGCGGTGCGGGTCAGCGCCGCGCGGCGCCCGCCGTGCCGGGCGGCGAGCGACACCACCACCAGCAGGCCCACCACGGCCGGCGCCTTGACCAGCGCGGCGAGGGTGATCAGCACGGCGGCGGTGGCGAAGCGGCGTTCGAAGGCGAGGCAGAGCCCGGCCACCAGCAACCCCAGCATCACCGCCTCGTTGTGCGCGCCGGCGACCAGATGCAGCGGCACCAGGGGGTTGAGCACGCCGAGCCACAGCGCGGCGGCGGGGTCGACGCCGCAGTGCCGGGCCAGCCGGGGCAGGTAGCGCAGCAGCAGCGCGACCCCGGCCAACGCCACCAGCCGCAGCCCGAGCACGCCGAGCACCAGCTTGCCGCCGGTCAGCCCGGAGACGACAGCGGCGATGGCGAGGAAAACCGGCCCGTACGGCGCGGGCGTCTGCTGCCACATCTGCGGCACCTCGGCGGCAATCTGACCGCCGAGCGCTGTCACGCCGTGCCGGTACACGTCGATGTCGGCGAGCACCATCGCGCCCTGCGCGAGGTAGCTGTAGGCGTCCCGGCTGAACAGCGGTGGGCAGAGCAGCAGCGGCCCGGCCCAGCAGGCCAGGGTGAGCGCAGCGGAGCGCCGGTCGAGCCGTACCGCCGGCACACCCGGTGGGCCGGCGGCGCGCAACTGCCGGCCCGCCCACCACCAGGCGGCGGCGAGCAGGGTCAGCCCGGCGTACCCGCAGAGCAGGCCCGGCCCGGCGAGGTGCCGCAGCGCGCTCCACCAGGCGGCGTGGCCGCCGACCGGGAGCGCGCCGGCGGCGAGGCCGGCGCCGGCCAGCAGGGCGGCACCCACGCCGCCGAGCAGCCGGTACCCGACGACGGTCGGCAGTTTCCGCATCCGGGCAGGATGTCGTCCGGAGCTGACCGGCACGCGGCCGTCCGACGATCATCAAGCGACGCCACGGTGTCGCCCCAGCGCGTCGCCGGCGCGGCCCCGGCGCCGCGCCGGTCGTCCCGTCGGCGTGGCGGCGGGCAGATCGGTCACCCGTTGTTAGCGTGAGAACGCTGATCCGTGACCAGGGAGGGTGGATGACGGACGCCCCGGACCCGGCGCCGAGGCCCGCGAACCGGTGGCGGCAGTGGGGCAGCCGCGGGCTGAGCAACACCCGGGACGCGAGCGTCCACAGCGGGCGCTGGCTGCGGCACAACTGGCAGCGGCTGGCGGCCTCGCTGCGGGACCAGGAGCCGGCGCGCTCCGCACCTCCGCCGCCCGGCCCACTCGTCGAGCAACGCGACGCGCCGGGGCTGATCGCGGTGCCCGCCCGTGGCTACGTGTACTGCTTCTACATCCGCGCGACGTTCGCCTGGTCGTCGCCGGCGGGCCTGCGCGCCGAGGTGTTGAGCTGGTACGCCCAGTACTTCATGCCGCACGCCATCCAGCGGCTGACCCGGCTCGCCGCGGACGCCGCCCGTGACCTGCCGGCGCACCGCGCGGGCGACCTGGAGCTCGCGTTGCAGCAGGCGCTCGCCGAGGGCACCCCGTGGCCCTACGAGCGGGGGGACGTCCTCCTCACCTGTCAGCCCGACGCCACCGTACGGCTCGACGACAAGATCTGGCCGGCGCTCCAGCCGCACGTGGAACGCCAGGTCACCCTCGAATGCCAGTACGACGAGCAGCTCCGCAAGGCCCGGTACGCCGAGCAGCTGAGCCGGCGCTGGGCGAGCATCCTCGGCGAACACGTCGAGGGAACGTCCCAGCCGGACGCGGCCCTGGCCGAGGCCCGCCAACAGATGCTGACCCGGCAGCGATCCGCCGCCCGCTGGATCGACGACCTGCTCGCCAACGAGGCTCCCACGCCGCCCCCGCCCCCGCCCACTGCCCGCCCGATCCCTCCCCAGCCCAGCAAGCCCGCGAAGCAGACGAAGCCCGCCAAGCCGGCCAAGCCCGCGCCCGAGAGTTGACGGGTCCGGACGCACGCGGCGCCGTAGCGCGAGCAGACCGGCCCGCCGAGACGACGAAGGCCGACCCGCCGGGGTCGGCCTTCGTGTCTACGGATGACAAAGACCGGCCCGTTGCGGGGCCGGCCTTTCGCGCGGAGATGCCGCAAGGGCCGGCCCCCTTGGTGGGGTCCGGCCCTTCCGGTGTTTGCGGTGTTCGTTTGTTGTTCGGGTCAGCTGGTGGAGTAGCCGCGGGTGGCGATCCAGTCCGCGAGGTGCTCGGTGCTGATCCAGTAGGAGGCCATGTTGGGGTCGGCGGAGTCGGCGATCTTCACCGTCTGGCCGCCGTCGCGATAGCCGACGACGCTGATGTAGTGCCCGCCCTCGAAGGAGTGGGTGGTGCCGTCGGTGTCGGTGCTGGTGCCGGCGATGTTGGCGACCACGGCGCGGCCGTCGTCGACGGTGCGCACGATGTCGGCGCGCAGCGTGTCGGTCTGCTTGTCATCGGCGTTGCTGTTGCGGATTTCGACGCTGTGGTAGGCGTCGGCCTTGCCGGTTTCCTTGTTCAGCACCGGGGTGATGTCGTTGATGGAGTTGGTGCCGGCCTCGGTGGTGCCCATCTCCTTGGCCATGTCATCAACGTTGATGTTCTTGCCCTGCACGCTCAGGGCGTTACGGGTCGCGGCGGGGCCGCAGTAGTAGAAGTTCGGCTGCGCCTCGTAGCGCACACCCAGCTCCCGCTCACCATGCTTGCGGTCGCCCTGCTGCGACGCCGAGGTGTTCGGCTTGTCGGTGGCGGGGGCGGCGAAGGCGGTGGTCACCGGCCCGGCGATGGCGCCGCCGGTGAAGGCGAGCCCAGCAGCGGTCAGTGCGGTCTTGCGGATCAGATCGGTACGCATGATGGCGTGCTCCTCTGCTCGGGGGTGTCAGGTGCACGGGCCACGCGCATAAGGGGGCGCGGTGTGCCCGTAAGCAAGAAAAAGGGGGGTGGGACGCACGCCCGGCGGTCGTGGTGACCTGCTCGGGGGATGTCCCGGGGGGATGTAACCGTGCGGGCCGGCCAACCATTCCGGCGGGGCCCGGGTCTTGCGGGTACCGGGTAGTCAACCGATCCCAGCGGCCGGTCATTCCCGGCGGCGCTCAGGCCCGCGGTACCGGGTGGTCAACCGACCCGAGCGGCCGGTCATTCCCGGCGGGCGGGGGTCGAGTCCCGGGCCGGCGGCGAGGCCGCGCGGCACACCATGTTCAACGACCCGGGCCCGGCCATGATTCCGCCACGCGGGTGGCCCTGACCACGGGACACGGAGCGCCGAATCCGGACACCGCACGCAACCGGCAGCCTACGAACCGGACAACCGCCGTAATCGGGATCCGGGCGACGACCGGGCGACCCGGCGGGCGTCAGGGTGATCGACTCCAGGTCGCCGAAACGGGGGTATCCGGCTCGCGGCGATACCCCCATGTCAGCGAACTGGAGTCGATCACCCACCCCGCCCGCCGCGCGCGGGGGCTCGTAGCGGTAACGGGTGGGGCCGGGGAGGTCGCGTGACCTCGCCGAACCCGAGTCGCCGCCGGGTTCATCCTTGTCCTGCCACGAGCCGGTCGATGGCCGCCAGCCAGCGCTCCCGGTGGGCGGTCGTGTCGATGTCGGGAGTCGGCTCGGAGGCGAACCTGATCCTGCCCAGCCCGGCGTACTCGAACATCAGGTTGACCACGCCCAGATTGGTCGACCAGTGCCGCTCCTCCGCGACCCAGCGGTCCCGCTCCGCCAGGAGTTTGGCGTCGTCACCGCGACGCAGCGCGTCCAGCAGGACGGGAACGACCTCGCGGTGTCCCACCTTGCCACCGACCGCCTCGGTCACCGAGTGCAGCTCGGCGACGGCGGACACGAAGCCCGGCGCGCCGGCCAGGCAGACCGCCTTGGCCGCCATGGCACTGCGCACCAGGCCGACCATGCCGTACCGGTCGGTGGTACGGACGAGGTCTTCGCAGGAAGCCACAGCCGCTCGTCCGGTCAACGCGGCCCGCCACTGCGCGGCACACTGGTTCTCCAGGGCGAGCCGGTCCTTTCCCTGCGACCGGAGGAACGTGACCCGCTCGCGTACCCCGGCGATCGACTCCTCCAGATATCCCTGGTCGTAGCGGATGTCGCTGTCCATCCGGATCCGGGTCGACGGGGCCAACGGATACTGGCGAAGGTGCGCCTCCAGCGCCTGGTAGCGGCGCACCTCCCGCAGGGTACGGGCCAGCTGATAGCGGTAGAGGTCGGAATCGGGAGAGCTGGCCAGCAGGGACTCGAAGAGGCTCAGCGCCGGTTCGAAGTCATAGATGCCGCGATAGCCGTACGCGAGAAACTGCTCGGTCAGCTCGCGGATCTCCGCGTCGAGCGACTGCTCCAACAGGGACCGGAAGTATCGGATCCGGGCCCTGGCGTCCTTTCCGCGCCAGCCTTCGAAGAACATCGCCAGCTGGCCCATCCACGTGTCGAGGGTCGGCTGCGGCAGGCGTGCGGCCGTCTGGGCCAGGCCGGGAAGTGCCAGCAGGGCACCGCGTAGCCACGACTGCCGCAGGTCGAAGGAGGCGGAGAGACCGGCTGCGATCTCCAGCACGTCTAGCCGATGGCCGACATCGCTGAGGGCGTCGTGCCGGGCCTGCAACACGGTGAGCAACCGCTCCGCGCAGGCTCGCCGGTCCTGCGCCACCCATCCGTCGGCGTCGTCCGCGGTCTCCCCGGAGGCGGCGGCCCGCACCGCGTCGTGCATCCGGTACGGCAGGACCTGGTGGTCGTCTCGCGTGATCAACGCGCGGGCGCAGAGCCGCTGCGCGTCGGCGAGCCGGTGGCCGGCCGCCTCCGCGACGAGTTCCGGATCGAAGCGGGGCAGCAGGCTGGCCGTCCGGGCGATGTCGCGTTCGTTCGCTGGGAGATCAGCGAAGACGGTGGTCACCAACTCGGGCAGGGAACCGCCGAAGCCGGCGGGGTCGAGCACTCCGTGGGTGGCGCCCACCTTGGCGATGGCGAGCGAGAGGTCGAGGTAGAGCGGCAACCCGTGGGCGCCTTCGCGGATCCGGCGCCGGATCCCCTCGTCGAGCACGGGATTGCCCGACACACCGGAGGCCGCGGCCAGATACCGGTCCACATCGACATCGGACAGGTCGCCGACGAGGTGCTGCCGCGGCTCGGCCTCGGCTTCCAGGCGCAGACCGGGCCACACCTCGGGCCCGGCGGCGGGCAGCAGCCCGCCCGGCCGCAGCGCGGCCCAGTCGAGGCTGTTCCGGCTGGTGGCGACCCACAGAACCCCCGGGGTCAGGTGGACGATCCGGTTGAGCAGGCGCTCCTGTATCCGGCTACCGCCCTGGACGTACTCGCAGGCGTCGACGAATGCGACGAGCAGCGGCAGTTCACCCACCACGAGCCGTTCGAGATCCCAGGAGAGCAGTCCCGCCAGCGTCGCGGCGACGTACGGCGAGGGGTTCACCTGGACCTCGTCGATGATCCGGGCCAGCGGCCGGCAGTCCCGTAACGCCGTCCCCTGGATCCGTCGGGTGCGCACCGCCTCGATGAGTTGCGTACCCATCCGCACGGTCAGCGGACCGGCGCCGAGTCGCATCCCGGCCTCGGTGAGCAGCTCGTTGAGCGTGTCGGTGATCTGCGCGCGCACGTCGAAGGTGCCGCTGGTCAGGTCCGGAAGCGGCGTGCCGGGGCGAGCCATGGCCCACCACGCCGCCAGACCCAGGTCGAACGCCGGGAATCGCTTGCGCGCCCCGGACGCCGCCGTGCGCAGCGACAGCAGGATGTCGACGGGGCTGACCAGCGACGAGCCGTGGAAGTCGACCCGCACCGTCCGGAGGTGCTGGTCGAAGCTCGGGGGCGGCCCCCAGTGCTCGTCGGACGGCAAATCGCCCCGGATCCACCGCTCGAGTCGGCGGGAAAGTGTCGTCTTGCCGATCCCGCCGACTCCGTAATAGACGAGGACGTTGTCCCGGGCGGGATTGCCGAGCACCGCCTTCCCGTCCACCAACCGTTCGAGGTGGCGCAGCACCGCGCCTTCGAATGCGATGTTCTCGGCAACCCGGTCGGTGAACAGGTCGGCGGCGGGGCCCACCCCGTCGGTGTCGAACAGGGTGTCGAAGTCGTCCATGGTCAGCGTCCCGGTCCGCTCGGTAGGAGTTGGCGTCGCGTCAGATCGTCGGTCGGGGCAGCGGGATGTAGGGCTCCAGCTCAGCGCTCACCCAGTGCGGCGGCGACTGCAACGCCAAGCCGACGTTGCGGAAGATCTCGTAGAGCGAGCTGCCCCGCTTCCACTCGGCACGGGAGCGGGTCGGGTCGTCGTCGCTGTAGCGGGCGTCGATCAGGGCCAGGTACGCACCCGAGGGGTCCCGGCGAACGTGGATGGTGTTCGAGTCGCGCTCCGTGGTCATCGTCGCGACGTGCCGGACCTCGCCCGGCGCCAGGGGCCGGAGCCCGGACCGCTCGGGTGGCGGTGGCGGGACCGTCGGCAGCCAGGTGTCGATGGTCCCGCCGGTGTCGACCCAGTGGTTCCACTCGTAACCACGCACCCGCAGCGGCGGGACGCCGTGTTGACGGAGAAAGCGGAGACCGCCGGCCAGCACGGCCTTGGCGTCGTCGCCCTCGAAGCCCAGGCCGAGCAGCTCGGCCACCGCCCGGCTGGCCCCGTACGCCGGCCAGCCCTCCAGCGGAGTCACCTCGCGGGCCAGCGCGGCGGTCAGGCCGGCCGGGTCGGACTGGCTCAGCGGCAGCAGCGTCGACAGCAGGCCCCACGCCTGTTCGGCCCGGATGCCGCTGCTCTCGCGGTACCACTCGTAGCGCGCGAAGTCCGCCAGCATCGCCGGGGTGCCCGGTGGGAGCGCGACAGGGCGACCACCAGTCATGGTTCACCGCCTCTCGTGATCGGTGGACGCGGTCACGCTCCGGCCACCCGCCGGCGACGCCGCTCCTCGGCCTTGTGGTTGAAGACGACGCGCGGCTCCGGACGGCCCCGGGCGAGCCAGATGGCGAGGCTGATCGGCCAGAACATCAAGGTCACCAGCTGGCTGGTGAACCACACCGGGCCGAAGCCGTCGCTGCCGAACACCTTGATACGGCCCTGGCCGACTCCCGCCCGGGCCCGGAGGATGATCATGCCGATGAAAAATCCGACGAAGTAGATGGCGGCCATCGCGAACTCCATTGACGCGCTCCTTGATCTCAGGCAGGTCGGCGACTCATCGGGTCTGGACGAAAGCCTTCTCGAGGTTGCGGCAGCGGCCGTTGCCGCACTTGGGGCAGCGAATCGTCTTACACTCGAACACCGCCCAGTAGCCGTACTGCTCCTGGCGCTCCCTGGAACGCTCGTACATCGGAACCCCGCAGTGGCAGGTAGGTCGGCTCATACTGATCTCCTCTCGCGAGAACCACAGCGAATCGACTGCCGTTTCAGATCGGCGACGAAATGGAGAGCCACGCTCATTGGGGCGAGCGGAGACTCACCGTACGGAGGATCCGGAAGAGACATCAAGGGTTTCGGATGAGTTACCGTCTGAAATGGACGATCCGGTCCCGTGGGCAGGACCGGATCGGAGGAGGCCGAACGGAGTCGGGCAGGAGGACCTGACCGATCAGCGGGTGCGAGGCCCCACCCGCCCGATCGCCGGCACCGACCCGGCCGATGAGGCCACCGCCGCACGGTGACGTCCGCCATCCGGCGTCCGACAGATGAGCACCGCCACGTCGTCCGAATAGTGTGTCTGGTTGTTGTCATTGACACCGGCCGAACGCGATGCAGAGGATTGCACGTGCTGCAAATAATGCTCTGCGGTGCATCCGACACCGATCGGATCCGGGGCCAGTTCGTCAAGGTCGTCAGCGATTACGGCGCCGAGCCCTGGCATTATCTGTCCGGGCGCGTCCTGCACCTGAACGCCGCCGGCGCCACCTGGCAGAGCAATTCCCGTTCCACCGTCCGCAACGCCGACCTCTGCGTTTTCGTCATCGTGGAGAAGTACGGCTCGATCACCTGGGAAACCGAGCTGCACGCGGCGCTGCTCGCCGGCAAGCCGTTCCTGGTGTTCTGCCTCGACGACACCTACAAGGCATACCTGGCCATCAGGAAGAGCGTCTCGAACCTGTCCGCTCTGACGGACCCGGGCGAGCAACGCCTCGTGGAGACCATCCGGGAGCTGGAGACCGACCGGCAGTTCACCGTCATCCCATTCTCCTACGACCTGTTCGGCGAGGAGCTGAGGCGACAGCTCGCGACGCTCTTCGGGCTGTCACTCAACCATCTCGAGGAGAAGAATCGGCGGGCCGCCGCGGCGGGGATGTTCGATGACTCGCTCCGGTTGACGCCCTCGGACCTGGCCCTGGCGGCAGCGATCGCGGTGGACGAACTGGAGGAGAAGAGCCTGCGTAAGCAGGCCGTACGGGTGCTCGCCGCGCGCAGAGCAGCGGACCAGGACACCGCGCTGGCATTGCTGTGCAGCGCGGAACAGGGAGTGCAGCGTCTCGCCCTGCAACTGCTCCCCGACCTGTACACCCAGCGCCCAGCCGAGCTGGACTTCCTGGACCAGTGCGTCATGATCGCCAACCAGTCGGACGACGTCGGTCTTGCCCGTCGGCTCATCCCGTCGCTGCTCGATTTGGATCTCGGCGGCGCCGTCCAGGCGATGGCCGGACTGGATCTCTCCGAGGTCGGCGCACGGCGGCGCCTCGCCGCGATGCTGGAACATCACGAGGCGGCCATCCGCAGCCTCGACCTGACGGCCGGGGTACGCACGTTGCTCGCTCGCTGCCTGGGCGACACCAACGAGTCCGACTGGAAAACCCGGTGCAGGGCGTTCAGCGACCGGCTCGGCGCGGCACCGTAGCCGCTCACTGCACCTCTGCTTACCTCGCCGCTCGCGCAACTTCAGGGAAGTAGTGGCCTCGGCGGACCGGGAAGGACCTACTTCCCTGAAGTTGCGGCAACGACAGCGCCCGGTCAGCTCGGGACGTCGCGGTGGCGGAAGGCGGCGACGCCGGCGGCGAGGAACACCGCCGCGACCCCGGCGAGCAGCACCAGCGGCAACACCGCCGGGTCGACCGCGGGCACGGCCGGGACGTGCGTGTACGGGGAGAGGTTCAGCGCGGCCTGCGGCAGCTCCAGCACCGCGCCGAGCTGCCCGAGCAGCAGGAAGACCAGCAGCGCCGTCCAGGAGAGCACCACCGACCAGCGGGGCAGCAGGCCGAAGAGGGCGGTGACCACCCCGGCCACCACGAGCAGGGCCGGCAGGCGCAGCAGGGCGGCGCCGGCCAGCGCGGCGGCCTCGCCGAGCGGGTCGCCGGTGACCAGGCCGTAGCCGAGCCCGGTGCTCAGCCCGGCGAGCAGCAGCAGGGCGAGCGCGCCGACCGTCGCGGCGAGCACCTGGGTGCCGAGCCAGCGGCTCCGGCTCACCGCGGTGGCCAGGGCGGCCTCCAGCACCCCGTCGGACTCGTCGCCGCGCACCCGCAGCAGGGCCTGCACCACGTACGCCCCGATGGTCAGCGCGAAGAGCCCGAGCATCGCGGTCAGGTACGCGTCGATCAGGTTGGCGCCGCCGCCCATCGCGTTGATCGCCTCGGCGGCGGCCGGGTTCTGCTCGATCATGGCGTTGACCTCGTCGCCGGCGACGCCCATGGAGAGGCCGAGCACGGCCACCCCGACGGCCCAGCCGAGCAGCGTGCCGCGCTGCATGCGCCAGGCCAGCCCGGCGGGGCTGAGCAGCCGCGCGGTGGCGCTCGCCGGGCCGCGCCGGGGGGCGACCAGCCCGGCGCCCTGGTCCCGCCGCTCCGCGAGGGCGTACGCCGCCGTCACCCCGGCGACCAGCAGCGCGACGGGCAGGGCGAGGACCCACCACCGTTCCCCTTCGAAGGCGCGTACCTGGTTGCCCCAGCCGAGCGGGGAGAGCCAGGAAGGCCAGGCGCTCGCCACCCGGGTGCCGTCGGCGCTCTGCTCGCCGAGCACGTCGCCGGCGGCGCGCAGCACGAAGGCGAGGCCGACGGCGGCGGCGGCGAGCGCGTTGGCGCCCCGGGAGGTGACCGAGAGCTGCGCGGTGACCGCGGCGATCGCCGTGAAGGCCACCCCGACGCCACCGACGGCGGCGGCCGCCGCGACGGAGCCGGCCAGCGGCAGGCCGGCGCCGGCGAAGGCGAGCGCCAGCAGCGCCGCCGCCAGCACGTTCGCGGCGACGACGACCAGCAGCGCGGCGGTCAGCGGCGCGTACCGGCCGACCACCGACGCGCCGAGCAGCTCCGCCCGGCCGGTCTCCTCGTCCTGGCGGGTGTGCCGGGCCACCGCGAAGGTGCTCAGCAGCGCGATGATCAGGGCCAGCGTCACGTACGTCTCGGCGACCACCACCGCGCCGAGGTCGGTGCCGGCGATCGGGCCGTTGAAGGCGCGGGCGACCAGGCTGGACGCGGACGTGGTGGCGTAACCCTGCCGGGCCGCCTCGTCGGGGTAGACGCCGGCCACGCTGCCGGCGAGGGCGTAGCCGAGCAGCGGGGTGCCGAGGATCCAGATCGCGAGGCGGACCCGGTCGCGGCGCAGCACGAGCCGGGCCAGCCGGCGGGTGCCGGTGAGCGCGGTCATCGGACGCCGGCCCGCGACGCTTCGGCCGGCCGACCGCCGTCGGCGCCGTGCTGGTCGCTGCCGGCGGCGTGCTGGTCGCCGTAGTGGCGCAGGAACAGCTGCTCCAGGGTGGGCGGTGTGCTGGTCAGCGCGCGGACGCCGAAACGGATGAGCTGGCCGAGCAGCTCGTCGAGGTGCGCCGGCTCGACCTCCAGGTGGGTGCGCCCGTCGACCTCGCGTACGTCGTGCACGCCGGGCAGCGTCTCCAGACCGGTGACCGGGCGGGCCGTCTCGACGGTCACCGCGGTGCGGGTGAGGTGGCGCAGCTCGGCGAGGCTGCCGGACTCGACGGTGCGGCCCTCGCGGATGATGCTGACCCGGTCGCAGAGCGCCTCGACCTCGGCGAGCACGTGGCTGGAGAGCAGCACGGTGGCGCCGGCCTGCTTGATCCGCCGGACCTCGTCCTGGAACACCGCCTCCATCAGCGGGTCGAGGCCGGAGGTCGGCTCGTCGAGCACGTACAGCTCGACGCCGGAGGAGAAGGCGGCGACGATGGCGACTTTCTGCCGGTTGCCCTTGGAGTAGGTGCGGCACTTGCGGGTGGGATCGAGGTCGAAGCGTTCGAGCAGTTCGTCGCGGCGGCGCCGGTCGAGCCCGCCGCGCAGCTCGCCGAGCAGGTCGATCGCCTCGCCGCCGGTGAGGTTCGGCCAGAGGTTGACGTCGCCCGGCACGTACGCCAGCCGGCGGTGCAGGCGCACCGCGTCGCGCCACGGGTCGGCGCCGAGCACCTGCGCCGTGCCGGAGTCGCGGCGCAGCAGCCCGAGCAGGACGCGGATGGTGGTGGACTTCCCGGCCCCGTTGGGCCCGAGGAAGCCGTGCACCTCCCCCGCCTCGACCCGTAGGTCGAGCCCGTCGAGTGCCCGGATGGTGCCGAAGGTCTTGACCAGGTTGTCGATCGAGATGACGGGCATGTGCCCCTCCTGCCGTGTGGACGCTTCGACCGTCCCCACTGTACTGACCGATGGAAAGTCGTCTCGACGGTGCTTCCGCCCACCGGTCAGGACGCCGGTTAGGCTGGCCGGCATGACCGCCGAGCCCGCGGACGACACCCGCACCCGGATCCTGCGCGCCGCGCTCGACCTCTTCGCCGAGCACGGCTACCAGCGCACCTCGCTGCGCCAGATCGGCGAGCGGCTGCGGCTGACCAAGGCGGCGGTTCTCTACCACTTCCCGGCCAAGGAGCACCTGCTCTCGGCGCTGGTCGAGCCGCTGCTGGCCGACCTGGAAGCGCTGCTGGACGTCGCGGGAGAGCAGCCGACCGAGCAGGCCCGCTGGACGGTGCTGGAGGGCTGGGTGGACACCATGCTGGCCCACCGTCGCCCGCTCGGCATGCTCTTCCACGACATCGCCCTGATCACCCGCGGCGACACGTACCACCGGCTGATGGGTATCGCGATGCGGGCGAACAACCTGATCGCCGGGCCGAACGCCGGGCGGCGGGAGCGGGTCCGGGCGGTGCAGGCGGTCGCCACGTGCAGCGACCCGGTGGTCTTCTTCAACGACGTTCCCGACGAGGTGCTCCGCGCCGACATGCTCGACGGCGTACGCCGGCTGCTGACGGAGCCGGGGGCGACCGCGGGCGTCGGGGCCGTGGACGCCGGGGTCGGCGCGGATGCCGGGCCGGCGGCCCGGCGGCGGCCCGGCCGGCCGCGGGCGCTGGGGCGCGAGCAGGTCGAGGCGGCCCGGCGGATGCACACCGCCGGCACCCATTCGGTGGACGCCATCGCCGCGACGCTGGGCGTCTCGCGGGCGACCGTCTACCGGCACCTCGAGCAATGAATAATGAGACGGTTTTAGCGACAGTTTCGAGACGGTTTATGTGACCGCCGCGGCCCCGGCGGTCGCTCGACACCGGGTGGGCGCCCGGTGAGGCGCAGGCAGGTGCCGCGCCGTCGGCTCAGTCGGCCTTGCCGACCCGCTCGAACGCGCGGGCCAGTTGGACGAGGTCGATGCCCTCGAAGTGGTCGAGGAACCGCCGCCGCACCGCGGCCAGGTGACTCGGCCAGGACTCCTCCACCCGGGCGAAGCCGGCGTCGGTGAGCACGGCGTTCCAGCCGCGGGCGTCCTGTTCGCTGCGGACCCGCTCGACCAGGCCCTGCGTCTCCAGCCGGATGACGGTGCGGGTCATGCCGCTGAGCGAGAGCTGGCAGGCCGCCGCCAGCTCGCTCATCCGCAGCTGACGATCGGGAGCCTCGGAGAGCACCCGCAGGGCGGTGTACTCGGTGAGGGGCAGCTGGCGGTCGCCCACCATGTCGGCGTCGATCAGCCGGGGCAGGGCGTACATCACCTGGCCCAGGGCGCGGACGAGCTTCTCCTCGTCGGGGTTGAGGGGCCGCAGCGGTTCCGCGGTGGGGCTGGCCATGCATCCATCCTAGTTGCTTGAGCGATCAACGGTGTGACCCCAAACATAGCTCCGACATTTGTTTGACCAAGCAAGGTGTGGCTAGCGTCTACGAGCCAGGCAAGGACTTCTCTGGAAGGGCACCACACACATGACCAGGATCGGGATCATCCTCGGCAGCACCCGTCCGGGGCGTAACGGCGAGGCCGTCGCCCGCTGGGTTCTCGAGATCGCCAAGCAGCGCTCGGACGCCGAGTTCGAGCTGATCGACCTGCTCGACTACCAGCTGCCGCACCTCGACGAGGCGTACCCGCCCTCGATGGGCCAGTACACCCAGCCGCACACGCTGCGCTGGGCCAACACCATCGCGTCGTTCGACGGTTTCGTGATGGTCACTCCCGAGTACAACCACTCGACCTCGGGCGCCCTGAAGAACGCCATCGACTTCCTCTACGCCGAGTGGAACAACAAGGCCGTCGGCTTCGTCAGCTACGGCTCGGTCGGTGGCGCCCGGGCGGTCGAGCACCTGCGCCTGATCTCCGGCGAGCTCCAGATGGCCGACGTGCGGTCCCAGGTCGCGCTGTCGCTCTTCACCGACTTCGAGAACTTCAGCGTCTTCAAGCCGGGCCCGTTCCAGAAGGACGCGCTCAACACCACGCTCGACCAGGTCGTGGCCTGGAGCACCGCGCTCGCCCCGCTGCGCAACCGCTGAACGCACGCCGAGCTGACCGTAAAGATGGCCGCGGGGCTTCCCCGCGGCCATCTTCTCCGCATCCGAGCCCGGCGCCGGGCGGCGCCACGAAGCTCAGGCGGCCAGGGTGGCGTAGCGACCGTTGCGGTCGATCAGGTTGTCGTGGGTGCCGCACTCGACGATCCGGCCGTGGTCGAGCACCGCGATCTGGTCGGCGCCGCGCACGGTGGAGAGCCGGTGCGCGATGGTGACGGTAGTCCGCCCCTCGGCGAGCGCGTCGAACGCCCGCTGCACCGCCCGTTCGGTCTCGGTGTCCAACGCACTGGTCGCCTCGTCGAGGATCAGCACCCGCGGGTCGCGCAGCAGCGTACGGGCGATGGCCAACCGCTGCTGCTCGCCGCCGGAGAACCGGTGCCCGCGCGAGCCGACCATCGTGTCGTAGCCGTCGGGCAGGCCGGCGATCAGGTCGTGGATCTGCGCGGCGCGCGCGGCAGCCTCGATCTCGGCGTCGGTGGCGTCCGGCCGGGCGTAGCGCAGATTCTCCCGCACGGTGGTGTGCAGCAGGTAGGTCTCCTGGCTGACCACGCCGACGATCGCGGCCAGGTCGGCCAGGGACAGGTCACGCAGGTCGACACCGTCGACGGTGATCCGGCCACTGTCCGGATCGTGCAGCCGGCTGACCAGCGCGGCGAGGGTGCTCTTGCCGGAGCCGGTCTCGCCGACCAGGGCCAGGCCGCTGCCGGCGGGCACGTCCAGGCTCACCCCGGCGACCGCGGCGGTGTCGCTGCCCGGGTAGCTGAAGGTGACCTCCTCCAGGCGCAGGCGGCCGCGCACGCGACGGGGGTCGAGCCGGACCGGGTCGCTCGGGTCGGCCACCTCGATCGGCAGGTCCAGGTACTCGAAGATCCGGGCGAAGAGCGCGAGCGAGGCGGTCAGCGAAACGCCCACGTTGAGCAGGCCCATCAGCGGACGGAACAGCCCGTTCTGCAGGGCGGTGAAGGCGACCAGGGTGCCGATGCTGAGCGTGCCGGCGGTGCCGGGCAGGCCGGCGCTGAGGTAGATGACCGCCGGGATGGCGGCGAAGAGGATGCTCATCGAGGCCATCCGCCAGCGCCCGGCCAGCTCGCTGCGCAGCTCCAGGTCGACCAGGCGGGCGGAGGAGCTGGTGAACCGCTCGATCAGGGCCGGACCGGTGCCCAACGTCTTGGCCAGCCGTACGCCGCTGATCGACAGTCCCTCCTCCACGGTGACGTTGAGGTCGGCCAGTTCGCGCTGGCGTCGGGCGGTGATGTCCCGGCGCAGGCGGGCCACCCGGCGGGTCAGCCAGATCGCCGGCGGCAGGATGACCAGGGAGACCAGGGAGAGCCGCCAGGACAGCGCCACCATGGCGGCGGCGGTGGCGACCACCGTGGTCAGGTTGGCCGCGACGGCGGTGGCGGTGGAGGTGACCACCGACTGCATGCCGCCGATGTCGTTGGTGATGCGGGACTGCACCTCGCCGGTGCGGGTGCGGGTGAAGAAGCCCAGCGACTGGCGCTGGAGGTGGGTGAAGACGTCGGTGCGCAGCCGGTGCATGACCTCTTGGCCGACCCGGGTCGAGATCCAGGTCTGCACCACGCCGAGCACGGCGGTCACCGCGGCCACCGCGACCATGCCGAGGACCAGCCAGACCAGCAGGGTCACGTCACGCGCCGGCAGGGCCTGGTCGATCACGTGCCGGAGCAGGAACGGCGAGGCCATCGCGACGATCGAGGAGGCCACGATGATCGCGGTGACCGCGCCCAGCGCGCCTCGGTGCGGGGAGAACAGCCCGGCCACGCGACGCAGCGAGACCTGCCGGGCCTGCGCCTTCTCGTCGGCGCTGACGGTGCGGGGGCCGCGGTCGCGGCCGTGGGGGGTGGGCTCCAAGAGGGGTACCTGCCTTCGTCGGGGGCATTGCTGAGGTTACCTCATCATGAGGGAACAACCGTATCTGCTGCTACCGTATTCCCCGTGATCGAGGCGGACGGCGACGACGAGACCCTGGCCGAGGCCTTCTGGGGGGTGGCCCGCCGACTGCGCCACCGCACCCGGGAGTCGCTGGAGCCGTGGGACGTCACCCCCAGCCAGGCCCGCGCGCTCGGCGTCCTGGCCCGGCACGGCGTGCTGCGGCCCAGCTCGCTCGCCGAGCACCTGCGCATCGCTGCCCGCTCGGCCACCGAGGTGGTCGACGACCTGCAGGCCCGGGGTCTGGTGGAGCGCCGGCCCGATCCGAACGACCGGCGCGCCACCCTGGTCGCGCTCACCGCAGAGGGCGCCCGGACGGCGTCGGCCATCCGGGACGCCCGGCATGCCGAGGCGGACCGGTTCTTCGCCGACCTCGACCCGGTCGACCGGGAACAGCTCGCCCGGATCCTGCGTACCCTGCGCGGCTGAACCGCCGCGGCACCGACCCGCACGCCCGCGGCGTCGGGTTTGCGCAACCCCGCTGCGGGTAGCCGAGCCGCCCGTCCGATGGACGGGACCGGTGCGTGACGGGAGGGAACCGCGGTGCCTGTGCTGACCCCTGTGACCCACCGGCGGCGCTGATGTGCGGCGTCACCGGCGAGGCCCGGTTCGACGGGTCGACCCCGGACGCCGCGGCGGTGACCCGGATGACCGAGGCGATGCGATCGCGGGGCCCGGACGGCGAAGGGCTGTGGAACGACGGCTGGATCACCCTCGGGCACCGCCGGCTGACCATCATCGACCTCTCCGAGGCCGGCGCCCAGCCGATGGTCCGCGCGGACCTGGGGCTCGCGCTGGTCTTCAACGGCTGCATCTACAACTACCCGCAACTGCGCGAGGAGCTACGGGAGGCCGGCTACACCTTCCACTCCACCAGCGACACCGAGGTGATCCTGGTGGCCTACGCCGAGTGGGGTGAACGCTTCGTCGACCACCTGGTCGGCATGTTCGCGTTCGCGCTGGTCGACCAGGCCCGGCGGCGGCTGGTGCTGGCCCGGGACCGGCTCGGCATCAAGCCGCTCTACCTCGCCGAGTCCCCCGGCCGGCTCCGGTTCGCCTCCAGCCTGCCGGCGCTGCTGCGCGCCGGGGACGTGGACACCGGCATCGACCCGGTGGCCCTGCACCACTACCTCTCCTGGCACTCGATCGTGCCGGCGCCCCGGACCATCCTTCGCGGGATACGCAAGCTGCCGCCCGCCACGATGCGGATCGTCGAGGCCGACGGGCGCAGCCGCGACGAGGTGTACTGGCAGCCGGAGTACGTCCGGGAGCCGGCCCACGCCGGCCGGGACGCCCGCGAATGGCAGGCGGCCGTCGGGGACGCGCTGCGCACCGCCGTACGCCGGCGGCTGGTCGCCGACGTGCCGGTGGGCGTGCTGCTCTCCGGCGGGCTGGACTCCAGCCTGATCGTGGCGCTGCTCGCCGAGGCCGGGCAGCGGCACCTGCGCACGTTCAGCATCGGCTTCGACAGCCGCGGCGACGAGTCCGGCGACGAGTTCCACTACTCGGACCTCGTCGCGCGGGCCTTCGACACCGACCACCAGCGCATCCGGCTGGCCGACGACGACCTGGTGCCGGCGGTACGCCGGACCGTGCTGGCCATGACCGAGCCGATGGGCAGCCACGACGTGGTCGCCTTCCACCTGCTCTCCGAGCAGGTGGCCCAGCACGTTAAGGTGGCCCAGTCCGGGCAGGGCGCCGACGAGGTCTTCGCCGGCTACGGCTACCACCAGCCGCTGGCCCGGGTGGCCCGCGAGGCCGCCGCGGCGGAGTTCGCCGACGCCTTCTTCGACCGGGACCACGCCGAGCTGAACCGGGTCGTCGGCCCGGCGTACGCGCTGGAGCGCGACGCCAGCCGGGAGCTGCTCGACGCGCACCTGGCCGCCCCGGGAGCGCAGACCGCGCTCGACGCGGTGCTGCGGCTCGACACCCACCTGATGCTCCCCGACGACCCGGTCAAGCGGGTGGACAGCATGAGCATGGCGTGGGGGTTGGAGGTGCGCACCCCCTTCCTGGACCAGGACCTGGTGGCTCTGGCCGCGCAGTGCCCGCCGGAGCACAAGGTGAGCCAGGGCGGAAAGGGGGTGCTCAAGGAGGTGGCCCGGGAGGTGCTGCCGGCCGAGGTGATCGACCGGCGCAAGGGGTACTTCCCGGTGCCGGCGCTGCGCAACGTGGACGGTCCGGTGCGCGAGCTGGTCGCCGAGGCGTTGCAGGCGCCGGCGGCCCGCGAGCGTGGCCTCTTCCGCCAGGAGTACGTCGCGCACCTGCTCGCCGAGCCGGACCGGGCCGCGGCGGCGGCCGGCAGCAACAAACTCTGGCAGCTCGGCCTGCTGGAGATCTGGCTCCAGGCACACGGCATCCGCTGACCGACGGGCCACCGCGCCGGCGCGTGCGTCAGCCGCGGGTCTGGGCGGCGAGGTCGGCGAGGACGGCGCGCAGGTCGCCGGTGCGCTCGAGGATGCGGCGTTGCCGGGTCGCGCCGGTGCCCTCGTCCCGCAGCCGGGCCAGTTGGGCGACCACGTACGCCAGGTCGCCGTGGCGGACCAGCGCGGGGGTGATGGTGGCGAAGAGCTCGTCGACCAGCGCCCAGGCCGGCCGGGCGCCGCCGGCGCGCAGGTCGATCAGGTCACCGTCCAGACCGTCGTGGGCGGCCCGCCAGTGCGCGGCGGAGACCAGGCAGTCGCGTACCGGCGGAGCGAGAATCCCGGCCCGCACGTCGTCGAGCACCGTGGCGACCAGCGCGCGCACCAGCGCGGCGACGAGCACGGTGTCGTCGACGGTCGGGCAGACGTCACCGACCCGGATCTCCACCGTCGGATAGGCGGCGGACGGCCGGGCGTACCAGTAGACCATCGCGGCGTCGAGCATGATGCCGGCGGCGATCAGCTCGTCCACCGTGCGGTCGTAGTCGGTCGCGGAGGCGAAGTACGGGGTGGGGCCGATGCTCGGCCAACGCTCGAGCTGCATCCCCCGCCAGCTGGCGTGCCCGGTGTCGGCACCGTCGTGCAGCGGCGAGTTGGTGGTGATCGCCTGCACCACCGGCAGCCAGGGCCGCAGGTGGTTGCAGACCTGCACGGCCAGTTCGCGGTCGGGCACCCCGACATGCACATGACAGCCGCAGACCGCCGGGTCATGCGCCACCGGCCCGTATCGGCGGGACATGGCGTGGTACCGCGGTTTGTCCGGCACCGTCCGGTGCGGCTCGCGCAGCGGCGTCGCGCCGACCGCGACCAGCCGGGCCCCGGCCGCCTCGGCCGCGTCGGCGGCGGAGCGGCGCAGGGACACCAGCTGAGCGCGCAGCTCGGCCAGGTCGGCGGTGACCGGGGTGACCATCTCGACCATGCTGTGCCGGAACTCCTGCCGGCTCTGGTCCCGGGCCGGGCCGGGCAGTGCGCTCAGCACCCGGTCCGCGACCGGCAGGTTCTCGCCCGTCCCGGGGTCGAGCAGCAGGAATTCCTCCTCCACGCCGAGGGTCAGCGTGGTCAGGTCGGGCACCGCGGTGGCGACTGTCGGCCGGTAGCTCATGTGCGTCGGCGTCCGTTTCGTCGGGCGGCGCCCCGGGCGCCGCACTCCGGCGCCACCCGCGTTCCCGCCGCCCCGACCGGCAAACGCCGCCGCGAGCGGGCCTGGGCCGGATCAGGCCAGCCGCTGCGCCCGGGCCGTCAGGAAGGCCCGCTCGGCCGCGTTGCGCGTCGCGTCGGCGGCCGTCCGGTACGCGGCGGCGGCCTCCGCGAACCGACCGAGCCGGACCAGCAGGTCGGCGCGGACCGCGTGGAACACGTGATAGCCGGCCAGGTCCAGCGGCTCCACGGCGGCCAGCGCCGCCGCCGGGCCGGCCACCTCGGCCAGCGCCACCGCCCGGTTCAGCGCCACCACCGGCCCGGGGTCGAGCGCCGTCAACTGGTCGTACAGCTGGAGGATCTGACCCCAGTCGGTCTCCGCGACCCGCGCCGCGTCGCTGTGCACCGCGGCGATCGCGGCCTGGATCTGGTAGGGGCCGGGCCGGTCGCGCCGCAGGCAGCGGCGCACCAGTGCCTGCCCCTCGACGACCAGCTCGCGGTCCCAGCGACCGCGGTCCTGTTCCGGCAGCGGCACCAGGTCGCCCTCGTCAGTGGTACGCGCGCCACGCCGGGCCTCGGTCAGCAGCATCAGGGCGAGCAGCCCGAGCGCCTCGGGCTCGTCCGGCATCAGCTCGACCAGCAGCCGGGCCAGCCGGATCGCCTCCGCGCACAGCTCGTCGCGGACCAGCCGCCGCCCCGAGCCGGCGGTGTGCCCCGCCGTGAAGATCAGGTAGAGCACCGCGAGCACGGCGTGCAGCCGCTCCGGCAGGTCGGCGTCGCGCGGCACCCGGTACGGGATCCGGGCCGCCCTGATCTTGGCCTTGGCCCGGACCAGGCGCTGCGCCATGGTGGGCTCGGGCACCAGGAAGGCGCGGGCGATCTCGGCGGTGCTCAAGCCGCCGAGCAGCCGCAGGGTCAACGCCACCCGGGCCGCCGGGGCGAGCGCCGGGTGGCAGCAGGTGAAGATCAGACGTAGCCGGTCGTCGCGCACCGGTCCCTCCTCGGCGGGCGTGGTCGGGCCGTTCAGCAGGGCCGCCTGGGTGTGCTTGTCGGCACGGGATGCCTCCCGGCGCAGCCGGTCGATGGCCCGGTTCCGGGCCGTGGTGATGATCCAGCCCGCCGGGCTGGGCGGCGGCCCGGTCTGCGGCCACCGCCGCACCGCCACGGTGAACGCCTCCTGGACCGCCTCCTCGGCGAGGTCGAGGTCGCCGAGGAGGCGGGCCAGTACGGCGACCGCCCGGCCGTACTCGGCGCGGAACACCGCCGCCACGTCGGCCGGCTCGCGGTCACCCACGGCTCAGCCCTGGAACGGGCGCACCTCGATGGGCAGGGTGGTGGCCAGCGCGTACCGCCGGCCCCACTCCAGCGCCGCGTCGAGATCCGGCACGTCGATGATGGTGAACCCGCCGAGGTACTCCTTGCCCTCGACGAACGGTCCGTCGGTGACGAGCACCTCGCCGTCGCGCGGGCGCAGCACGGTGGCCGTCTCCGGCGCGTGCAGCCCCTGACCGAAGACCCACGACCCGGTGGCCGCCAACTCCTCGCGGATCACCCCGAGCTCGCGCATCACCCCGTCCAGGAACTCCGGGTCCGGCAGCCCGTCGCCCGCGGGCTGGTAGATGCTGAGCAGGTACTGCGCCATGTCTTCCTCCTCGCACGGCGGCCGGCCCTCGCCGACCTCTCATCCTCCACACGAACGCCGCCGGCCGGAATCGACAGGCCCGACCCGGGAATTTCCGGGCCGTTTGTGAGATCGACACCGCGCCGGACCGGCCGCGCCGGCACAGCGGATGACGGTGCGGGCGCGGGTCCGGTGGGGCTGCGGTGTCGAGCCGTCCGGGCCGGCTCCGATGGTGTAGAAAGGCGGAGTGAGCGCAGCGCTGACCCAGGTGCGGAGCACCGACCGTGGAACGGTCCACGGTGGCTGACCACGACCAGCCGCCCGCGCCGGTGAGCCCCGGCGCCGCGCTGGTGCAGCTCGGCGACGTGCCTCTCGCCGATCTGCTGGCCGGCGCCGGTGACGGCGTGCTCGCCCACGTGCTGGGCACCCTCGTCACCGGTGACGACCCGGGCCGACCCGGCGACGTGTCGGCGTTCGAGTCGAGCTTCTGAGCATGCCCGCCGACGCGCTGCCGTCGGCCATCCGGCCCGGCCCTGACCGTGCCGCCGACGCTCCGGCCGGCTCCGACGTGGGCCCGGCGCCCCGGGTCCGCCAGCTCGTGCTCAAGCTGCACAGCCGCTGCAACCTCGCGTGCGACCACTGCTACGTCTACCGGCACGCCGACCAGGGGTGGCGGGAGCGCCCCCGGGTGATCGGGCCGGGCACCGTCGACCGGGTCGCCGACCGGCTGGCCGCGCACGTCGCGCGGCACGGCACCGAGCGGGTCCGGGTCGTACTGCACGGCGGGGAGCCGCTGCTGGCCGGGCCGACGGTGATCGACCGGACGGTACGGACGCTGCGCGCCGCGATGCCCGCCGGCACCAGCCTGGACGTCGGGGTGCAGACCAACGGGCTGTTGCTCGACGAGACCTTCCTCGACCTCTTCGGCACCCACCGGGTCGACGTCGGGGTGAGCCTGGACGGCGATGCGGCCGCCAACGACCAGCACCGCCGGCACGCCGACGGGCGGGGCAGTCACGCCGAGGTGGCGACAGCGCTGCGGCTGCTGGCCCGCCCCGAGCATCGCGCCCTCTACGCGGGGCTGCTCTGCACGGTCGACCTGGCCAACGATCCGGTCCGGGTCTACGAGGCGCTGCTGGAGTTCGCCCCGCCCCGGCTGGACCTGCTGCTGCCGCACGGCAACTGGTCGCAGCCCCCACCGGGGCGCCGCCCGGGCGGCACGGACACCCCGTACGGCGACTGGCTGATCGCCGTCTTCGACCGCTGGTACCGCGAGACGCCCCGGCGCACCGGGATCCGGCTGTTCGAGTCGCTGATCGCGCTGGTGCTCGGCGGTCGCAGCGGTACGCAGGCGCTCGGCGGCGCGGAGCCGGACATCATGACGATCGAGACCGACGGCACCATCGAGGGCACCGACACGCTGAAGACCACCGCCGAGGAGTCGATGCGCACCGGCTACGACGTCTTCCGGCACACCTTCGACGAGGCGCTGCGGCATCCGTCGCTGGCCGGCCGACCGACCGGTCCGGCCGCGCTCGCCGCGACCTGCCGGGCCTGCCCGGTGGTCGGCGCCTGCGGCGGCGGCCTCTACGCGCACCGCTTCCGGGCCGGCGCCGGCTTCGCCCACCCGTCGGTCTACTGCCCGGACCTGTACCGGTTGATCCGGCACGTTCGCTCTGTGGTCGCCGCCGACGTCGACGCGTTGCACCGGCGGATCGCGCCGCCCGTCCTCACCCCGTCGAGCGGCTCCGTGGGCGATGTCCCGCCGACGGCCGGCGGCACGCCGGGCAGCGCGCCGACGGCCGGCGGCACGGGCAGCGCGCAAACGGCCGGCGACACGCCGCGCGGCGCGTGGCCGGCGCGGGTGCCGGCCGGGCGGTAGCCGGTGGCCGTGCTCTCCCCCGGGCAGCTGGCCGGGCTGGCCGCCGGCCACGGCGACCCGACCGCCCTCGAGGTGCTGCGCGGTGGGCAGCTCGGCCGGCGCCGGCTACTGACCGTCGCCGCCGCCCGGGCCGCCGTCGACCGGCCGCTGGTCCGGCAGAGCCTGGCCCTGCTCACCCGGGCCGAAGAGACCGACCCGGCCGCGGTGGCCGAGGTGCTGGCCCACCCGCCGGCCGCCGGCTGGGCACGCGCGGCGCTCGCCGGCAGCGCCGACGCCGGCTACCTGGCCACGCTCTCCGCCGCGGCGGCCGTCCGGGCCGGGCTGACCTTCGAACTGGCGCTGTCCTGCCCGGACGGCACGCTGCTGCTGCCCACCCTCGGCGCGGTGGCCGGCCTCGCCCCCGGCGTCGTGTGCCTCCGCGGCGCGGCGGACACCCTGTCGATCCGTGCCGACGCCGCGCCCCGCGCCGAGCGCGGCCCGGCCCGCGGTGTCGTGCTGTTCGGAGCGGCCGGCGGCCGGAGTGTCCGGGTCGACGTGGACGGGGAGTGGTCGCCGGCCCGGCGGATTCCCCTCGGCGGGGCACGGGAGGTGCTCCTCGACGACCAGGATCCGTGGCGGCAGCAGTACCACCGGCCGCCGGCGTCCCGACTGGACGACGCGGCGGCGGGCCGGCTGACCCGGCTGACCGGCCAGGCGTGGGAATGGATCAGCGCCCACCTGCCCGAGCACGCCGACGGGCTCGGCGTGTTGCTGCGCTCGCTGGTGCCCCTGGAGCCCCCGCTGTCGGGCAACCCGGTCAGCGCCACCAGCCGGAACGCGCTGGGCGCCATCGCGCTCTCCGTGCCGGCCGACCCGCAGACCCTGGCGCTGCTGCTGGTGCACGAACTCCAGCACACCAAGCTCGGTGCGCTGCTCGACCTGCTGCCGTTGCACGACACCGGCGGACCACCCCGCTACCGGGCACCGTGGCGGCTCGACCCGCGCCCGGTCGGCGCCCTGCTGCAGGGCGCGTACGCGCACCTGGGGGTCGCCGAGGTGTGGCGCCGACGCCGGCACGACGGGGTCGACGCCGCCTTCGAGTACGCGTACTGGCGGGAGCAGACCGCCCGGGCGGTCGCGCAGTTGACCGGCTGCGCCGAGCTGACCGCTGCGGGGCGGGCCTTCGTCGCCGGCATGGCCGCCACCCTGCGCCGGTGGCAGGGCCCGGGGGACTCCCCGGTGGACGCTCGGGTCGAGGCGGCCGTGCGGGACGTGGCCGACGGCGGCGCCCTGCGCTGGGGCCTGACCAACCTCACCCCGGACCCCGACGACGTGCGCCGGCTGACCGAGGCCTGGCGGCGGGGCCGCCCCCGGCTGGCGGGCCGATCGACGGCGACGGTCACGCCCGCCGCCGCCCGGCCGGCACTGACCACCGGCAGCGGCCCGGAGGCAGCGGTCCGGCGTCGGCTGCTCGGCCCGTCCGGCGATCCGTCCGAGTTGGACCCGACCGACCGGGCGTACGCCGCCGGCCACCCGACGGACGCGCTGCCCGGCTACCGCAAACGGCTGGCCGCCGACCCCGGCGACGTGGACGCCTGGGTGGGGCTGGCCCTCGCCGCCCGGCGCGGCGGCCAGCCGGCAGCGGCCCGCGTCCTGACCGGCCGGCCCGATCTGGTCCGCGCGCTCTGCCGGGCGTTGCCCGACGCCGACCCGCTCGCGCTGGCCGCCTGGCTGGCCGGACCCACCGCGCCCGACGCCGGTTGACCGCAACTCCAGGGCGCGCCCTACGTGGTCAGAGCAGGGCCGGCTCGATGTAGGCGTTGGAGCGCTCACGCTGCCGGGCCTGCACGACCCGCGGATTGTCCCCGCCGAAGGCCTGCACCAACTGCCCGTACGCGTCGTCGTAGAGGGCCCGGCCGGCGTCCGCCTCGCTCTCACTGGCCAGCCGGCTCAGCGCCAGGTTGACCGAGGCGGAGAGGGTGTCCGGGTGGTCGGCGCCGAGCGCCCGGGTCAGCTCCACGTAGGCGGTGGTGTCGAGCAACAGGGCGGACTCCCGGTCGCCGAGAGCGAACAGGTCGTTGGCCAGGTTGAGGGTGGCCAGCAGGGTGTGCGGGTGCCGCTCGCCGAGGCTGGCCAGCAGTTCGTCGCGGACCCGCTCGGCGAGCTCCCGGGCCTGCAGGTGGTCGCCCTGCTTGCGTAGCAGGACGGCGAGATTGTTCAGGCAGGCGAGGGTGATCGCGTGCGTCTCGCCGAGCACCTCGTTGTAGCCGTCGCGCAGCCGCCGGGCCATCCGCACGGCGGTCTGGTTGTCACCCACCGCCGACCAGGTGGTGGCCAGCGCCATCTCCGCGGACAGGGTGTCGGCGTGGTCGCCGCCGAGGGTGCGCTGGTAGCGCACCACCGTCCGCTCGATCAGCCGGTGCGCGTCGGCGAACCGGCCGAGCTGGCGCAGGGTGAGCGCGAGGTCCTTGGCGGTACGCAGGGTCTCCGGATGGTCGGGGCCGATGACCTTCTGCTGGGTGGCGTAGGTGCGGTGCAGCACCGAGTGCGAGCGCCACAGCTCGCCGGTGTCCCGCAGCCCCCGGCCGTAGTTGCTGGCCGAGGCGAGGGTGGACGGATCCTCCTCGCCGAACCGGTCCCGCCGGCGCTCGTGGATGTGCTGGTCGAGCTGTACGGCGCCGCGGAAGTCCCCGACCAGCCGCAGCGACACCGCCAGGTTGTTCTCCGCGGTGAGGGTGCGGCCACTGTCCTCGCCGAAGCTGCGGATGCTCAGCTCGAGCGTGAGCCGGTCCCGCGCCTCCGCGTCGTGGTAGCGGCCCTGGGCGCGCAGGTCCGCGCCGAGACTGCGGGCGGTCATCAGGGTGTAGAGGTGGTCCTCGCCGAAGATCCGGCGCTGCCGCTCGTAGACGTCCTGGTCGATGGCGTACGCCAGGTCGAAGTGACTCTGCGCGCGCAGCACGTTGGCCAGGTGGAACCGCATCCGCAGGGTGGTCGGGTCGTCCTCGTCGGTGTCGCGCCAGTGGGCCAGCGCGTCCTCGGCGAGCGCCCGGCTGGTCTCGTAGTCGCCGCGGCGGTAGAGGTAGCGCACGGTGTCGGCGACCAGTTGGCGGGCCTCGTCGGCGGTCGAGGCGTGCAGCCCGGACGGGCGGACGTGCGGCCACAGCTCGGCGTACCGCTGCCAGTTCGCCGGCTTGTCCGGGTCGCGCGGGCTGGCGGCGGCGAGCAGCAGCTGGGCCTGCAACCGGGCGTCCTCCGGGTCGTCGAGCTGGTCCTGGATGACCAGCTGGACCAGCCGGTGGATGCGCACGGTGTTGTTCTCCGCGTCGACCTGGGCCAGCCCGTAGCGGCCCAGCTCACCGGTGACCAGGCCCTGCAGGATCGGGTCGGTCAGCGTCGGGTCGAACGGCGCCATGAAGGCGGCGAACCGTTCGCCGGTCAGCATGGCGACCGGGATCGGCTCCGGCGCGTAGAAGGAGCAGAGTTCCAGCAGGCGCGCGGCGGCCGGCTTCTCCTGTCGCAGCTGCCCGAGGGTGACCAGCCAGGTCGCGGCCAGCGCCTTGGAGTAACCGGCGGACTGCCGCCCCTCCAGGATGCGCAGCAGGCCGGGGGTGTCCAGCGAGGCGAGGTACTGCTCGACCGGCAGCGCGGTGGCCCGCAGGTACGCCGCGCCCTGCTCGACCGCGAGCGGCAGGTCGCCGAGCTTCTCGGCCACCTGGGTGGCCTCGTCGTCGGTGAGGCCGCGTACCCGGTCGCGCAGCAGCTGCACGCTCTCCGCCCGGTCGAAGACGGTCAGCTCGGTCGCGGTGGCGTGCTCGCTCCAACTCTGGTCGCGGGTGGTGAGCAGCACGTGCCCCGGGCCCTGCGGGATCAGCGCGCGGGTGGCCCGGGTCGGCTCGTCGGCATTGTCGAGCACGATCAGCCAGCGCCGGTCGGCGCCGCCGCGACGCAGCGCGTCGAGCACCCGCCGGACCGCCTCGCCCCCACCGCCCACGCCCAGGCCCATCGCCTCGGCGAGGTCGGCCAGGCCGCCACGGATCCGCTCCTCGCTGTCGGCCGGGATCCACCAGACCAGGTCGTAGTCGCGGGCGAAGCGCAGCGCGTACTCGGCGGCGAGCTGGGTCTTGCCGACTCCGCCCAGACCGTGGATGACCTGCATGCCGGCGTCGGGCGACGCGGTCAGCCGGTCGCGCAGCGCCTCGAGCTGCCCGGACCGGCCGACGAACGGGGTGCCGTGCTGGCGGACGTTCCACACCGGGGGGAACACCACCGGGAAGCGCCCGACCGGACGACCGCCGCCGGCGACCACCGGCGCGCCGGCCACCTCCAGCAGCCGGGCCCGCGCCGTCGCGGGGTCCACGTCGGTCAGGTCGACCGGCGCCCGATCGCTGTACGGGGCGGCCAGCCGCGCCTCGTCCACCCGCAGCGGCACCAGCACCCCGCCACCGGTGATCTGATCCCGGCTGGCGGCGAGTTTCCAGGTGTCGGCGGCGAGTGGGGTGGCGGCGAAGTGCCGGGTGAGCACGGCGAGCACGCGACTGGCGGCGCCGACCGCGCGGTCCAGCTCGGCCCGCCCACCGGCGCCCAGCGGCACGTCCAGCGCGCGCCGGTCGACCCGCAGCCCGGCCTCCTCCAACTGGTCACCGATCCACTCCGCCCAGAGCCGGTCGGCCGCGGCGTAGGCGACCAGCACGCTCTGCTCGGCGCTGAGCCGGGAGCGCTCGAACTCGGCCAGCAGGCGGCGCCGGTCCTCCTCCGGCATCGGCTCCAGCCGGGTCACCCGCCCGCCGGTGACCACCGAGGTGAGCTGCTCGTACGCGGCGAGCAGGGTGCCGCCCTGCTCGGGGCGGTCACCGAACGCGGCGAGGATCTCCTCGTAGGCGTAGAAGGTCCGGTAGGGCACCTCGATGGTGTTCCAGTAGCGTGCGGCGGCGGCGTCGGAGAGGTGGTCGAGGAACGACGCGAACTCGGCCCGGAGCAGGTCACGCCCGGTCTCCAGCTTGCGCAGCTCGGCGTCCTCCACCCGCATCGGCACCGGCAGCAGCAGCGGCGGATCCTCCGGCCGTTGCGACCGGATCGAGCGGGCCACCGCCGCCGCGCCGCGGATGCTCTGGGTGGACATGGTGAAGCAGTTGACCACGATGTCGGGCAGCTGCACGGTGCAGATGCCGGCCACGTCGCTCAGGCCGGTGCGGCTGTCGACCAGGACGACGTCGTACTCGGCGCGCATCTGGGCGCGGACGGCGTCGATGAAGGCCGCGCCGCCCTGCCGCTCGTAGAAGTTGGCCCAGTCGAAGGTGCTCACCAGCCGCGAGTACGCCGAGTCCTGCTGGCCGGCGGCCACGAAGTCGATCACGCCTCCGTGGCTGAACTCCCAGTTCAGCGAGACCGCCCGCCGCTGGATCTTGGCGTGTCCGGCGAGCAGCTCCTGGGAGTCCTCGTCCCGGTTGCGCTGCATGGTGGCGACCGAGTAGTCCCAGATCATCTCGATCACGCCGGGGGTGGCCCGCAGCTCCTTGTCCCGCAGGAACGGGTGGAAGTAGCGGTGCAGACCGGGTGACTCGAGATCCCAGTCGACCACCAGCACCTGCAGGCCCTGACTGGCCAGGATCCAGGCCATGTTGGCCAGCGCCATCGTCCGCCCGGTGCCACCCTTGTACGAGTAGAACGTGACGATCTGGCCGCGTGCCGCCTCGTTTCCCGCCATGGCCTGCCTCCCCTAGGGACCTTCGAGGATCGGGCGTTGCCCGGGGCCGTCGGAGGGCGGCTCCTGGTAGACCGTGCCCGTGCGGTAGATCCGGCCCTGCGCCACCACCAGCACGTCCTCCAGCTCCTCCTGGAACCGCGCCGAGCTGGGGATCTCCGTGCGCCACACCTCCCGGTCGTTGCGCAGCACGTGGTGCGGCAGGATCCGGGCCAGGGTGTCCCACATCCGCCGGTTGCCGCCGGCGGCGGCGTCGTCGGCCGCCGTCCAGGGCACCAGCACCGGCGCGACCGAGTCGACCTCGCGGTCGTGGCTCATCAGGGTGAGCTGGTAGCGGGGCAGGTCGGCGGACCAGACGTCGACCACCAGCACCACGATCTGGTTGTGCTCGCGGGCCCACTCCCGCACCGCGGCCAGGTCGGTGGCGTCCTCGACCGTCCAGCCGTAACGCTTGGTGGTGGCGATGGCGCCGGCCCAGCTGCCGATCGGCACCGGCAGCTCCGGTTGGTAGGGCCGCCAGTCCCGGGCCACCGCGCCGTAGCGGTCCTCCGCGCCGGGACGGGTGCCGACCAGCTCCGCCGAGCTGCCGGCGGCGAGCACGAAGTAGACGTGCCGGACGCTGGTCGCCCGCGGGGTGTGGCTGGCCGGGAGCGGCCCGGCCTCCGCCCGGGGCTGCGCCGGCTCGTCGAAGGCGCTGGTCACCTTCGCCAGCACCGGTCGCTGCGCCGGACGGTGCAGGGTGTGCGCCTTGGCGGTACGCACGATGTGCTTGGCCAGCGCGTCGACGAAGTCGTGGTATTTGTCGTGGTGACGGTGGCGCTGCTTGAGGGTGAGCAGGCCGTCCTCGGCGTAGACGGAGTCGGCCAGGAAGTTGCGGTACTGGAAGCCGGTGATCACCCGCGGCAGGCGGTCACAGGGGATCCAGCGGATCGGCACCAGCGCCGGTGGGCGTACCTCGAACTGCCGCTCGTGCTCGTCGATGCGGTCGGCGAAGACCCGGAACTCCCGTCCACAGTAGTCGCTGACCACGTAGTGCGGTGAGGTGAGCGCGATCAGGCAGGCGCTGCTGGAGAGCGCGTCGGCCAGCTCCTGCGACCAGGTGGTGCCGAGCGGCATCTGACCGTCGATGAACCCGGCCTCGTCCCAACCGACGCCGGCCAGGCCGGCGACGGCGTCGCGGAGGTGGTTGAAGAAGTCCTGCACGTGACCGTTGCGGTTGTCGTCTTGGGCGTAGCTCAGGAAGAAGAGTGGCACGCCCGCCTCCGCTCACGGGTTCCACGACCGGTACGCCCAGTATAGGACCGTCGATGCCCGCACACCTGCCTGGCGATCATCGTCGGCGCACCGGCGCAGTCGCGTACCCGACGGTTGCCGGCCGTGCGGCGCGGCGGGCGCAGGCCGACGGGCCCGGCCACAATGCCCGGCCGGGCCCGTCGGTTCGCTGCGCTGGTTACGGGTAGGTGGTCAGATACACCTGCTGGTTGGCGGCGTTCGCCGTCCCGCCGGTGTTGTTGATCACCCGGTTGATGGTGCCGACACCGCCGAGCGACACGGTCACCATGTTGGTGAACCGCACGTTCGGATTGTTCGGCACCTCGAAGGCCCGGTCGGCGACCACCGCGGGGTTGACGTTGAAGTAGCAGTAGCTACCGGTGCCCCATGCCTGGTGACTGGTCACCCCGTCGGCCACCTTGTACGCGGCGTAGCCCCGGGTCGCGCCGTTCATCCAGGCCGCCTGGTTCGGCGGGTCGTACGGCATCTCGTTCTGGTAGAAGTACGTCCGGCCGCCGTTGCCGTTCCAGACGGTCTGGTACTTCTGGTAGTGCTCGACGAAGAGGCCGTACATGGTCACGTTGTCGCCGTTGACGGTCAGGCCGGTGTCGGCGGTGTTCAGCGTCCACCCGGTGGGTACGCCGGCGGCGGCGTGGTCGGCCCGCCACAGCCACATGTGGTCGCCGATCACGTTGTCGCTGTTGACGGTCAGCGTATTGGTGGCCTTGCCGACGTGCGGCCCGCCGATGCGGAAGAACACGTCGTGCAGCGAGGTCGGGTTCGCGGCGTGGCTCGCGGCCGACCCGGCCGGGCCGACCTCCATCAGCACCGGCGAGTTCGTCGTGCCGGCTTCGAACATGATGCCGGCCACCTTTACTCCGTCCACGTCGGCCACCCGCATGCCCACGCTGCCGTTGTCGGCCTGGATGGTGGCCAGGCCGAGGCCGAGGATCACCGTGTCGGGGCGGTTGACCTGGATCGGCTCGGTGACGCGGTGCACGCCGGGGGTGAAGAGCAGGTGCTTGCCCTGGGCCAGTGCGGCGTTGATGGTGGCCGCGCTGGTGCCCTGCTGCACCACGTAGAACTGTGACAGCGAGATGGACGAGCCGGCCGGGGTCTTGCCGTACCAGCTGGTGCCGGTGGAGTTGGTGCGCAGCGCGGGCACGAAGACCCGGTACTCACCGGTGCCGTCGACGTAGAGGAACGGCTTCTCCCGCACCTGCGGGGTCTGCGCGATGACGGTGTGCGACGGGTTCGGGAAGTTCGGCGGCGGCGCACCGGTCACGCCCTGGAAGACCATGTTCCACACCGAGCCGGTCCAGCCGTTGCCGAACTCGCTGTTGCGCGAGTACCACTGCTGCTGCGAGCCGGAGACGACCAGGCCGTCGATGCGGGTGTCGGCCATCAGGCCGCCGCTGGACCAGCCGTCGCCGCCGTTCCAGAGCTGGATCTGGTTCTGCGCACCGCGCAGGTGCATCCGGCGGTACGGCGCGGCCTGCGACACCGCCCACCGCTCCACGCTCACCCCGGCGGGCAGGGTGACCGACAGGTTCTCGGCGGAGCGCCAGAAGTTCTGGGTGGCGTTGCCGCCCATCCAGAACGCCTCGACCCGGACGTGCCCGTTGAGGTTCACGTCGTCCGGGCTCATGCCGAGCCCCGCGACCTGGGTGAAGAAGCCGAGGTTGACGTCGGCGGTGTAGGTGCCCGGCTTGAAGAGCACCGCGTAGCGCTGCGGGCCGAACTGGTTCTGCTCCTGCTGGGCGAAGAGGGTGTTCAGCCGGCTCTGGATGGTCGACGTCGGGGTGCTCGGGTCGAAGACGAAGGTGTTCGGCCCGAGGTTCGGGTTGCGCGGGTCGGTCGGTGGCACCGGGTCCACGGTCCCGCCGCCGGTGGTGTTCACCTGGAACTCCCAGAGCGAGTAGCCGTACGCGGTGCCCCGCGCCGTGCCGTTCATCCGGATGTACCGGCCGCTGCCGGTGACGTCGAGGGTCTGTGTGCCGCCGGTGCCGGTGGTGGTGCTGTAGATCGTCGTCCAGGCGGAGCCGTCGGCGGAGGTCTGCACCTGGAACGCGCGGGCGTAGGCGGCCTCCCAGTTCAGCACCACCCGGCAGATCGACTGGGTGCTGCCCAGATCGACCCGGATCCACTGCGGGTCGCTGGCCACGCTGGCCCAGCGGGTGCCGGTGTTGCCGTCCACCGCGGCCGAGGCCGCCAGCGCGGCGCTCTCGGTGGAGGACGCGGTGGCCGGCCGGCCCTGGGCGGCGTTGGTGCTGCCGCAGGTCGGTGTGGTGCCGCCGGTCTCGCCGTAGACCTGGAACTCCCAGAGCGAGTAGCCGTAGGCGCTGCCCCGGGCGGTGCCGTTCATCCGCACGTAGCGGCCGGCGCCGGTGACGTTGATGTTCTGGGTGCCGCCGACGCCGGTGGTGGTCGACCAGATGGTGGTCCAGCTGGCCCCGTCGTCGGAGGTCTGCAGCTGGAACGCGCGGGCGTAGGCGCCCTCCCAGACCAGGGTCACCTGGCTGAGGGTGGCCCGGGCGCCCAGGTCGACCTGGAGCCACTGCGGGTCACTGAACGCACTGGACCAGCGGGTGCCGGTGTTGCCGTCCACCGCGGCGGCGGCCGGGGTGCCGGCGCTCTCGGTGGACGACGCGGTGGCCGGGCGGCCCTGCGACAGCAGCGTCGGGGCGGCCTGTGCCGGCGCCGCGACGGCCGGGCTGAGCGCCGCGACCAGGGCCACGGTCAACCCGATGAGCAGGCGCCGGACCGCGGGTCGCCGGCGCCTTGCCGAGCGTACGGATATTGCGCGTGATGTCATGACTTTGCCTGTCGATAGGGGGCTGCGGACGCCGGGCGCGACGGGAAGGGGTTCGAGCACGACCACGGGGCGCCGGGTGGTGCCGCCGGGGGCGACGCCGCGGGTCGGAGAGCGCTCTCGTAGGAGTGTTACGGCGCGGTTGCGACGCCGTCAAGACATCGATCTATAACACTGTTATTTATCCCGAAGGTCGGTCATGGACGATCCGTCCCGTCCGCTCGCGCGCGACCACCGCCCGACGACCTCGGGGGACCACGGGGTCACCGGAGCTGTCGAACTGCTCCAGATATGAACCACCCGCTCCCCCTGCCCGCTCACGGCTCCGCTCCCCGCTGCCGCTTCCCCTCCCCGCTCCCGCCGCCCACTCCCGCTCCGGCTGCCCGCTTCCTGCCCCACCCCCACTGCCCCTGCCCGCTTCCTGCCCCACCGCCGCGGCCCGCCCCCCGTTGCTCGCCCCGCTGACCGCTTCCTGCCCCACCCCCGCGGCCCACCCCCGTTGCTCGCCCCGCTGACCGCTTCCTGCCCCACCCCCGCGGCCCACCCCCGTTGCTCGCCCCGCTGACCGCTTCCTGCCCCACCCCCGCG
>NZ_JBIVNT010000001.1:445020-649211 GCF_044753725.1 Micromonospora sp. NPDC093243
GGCCCACCCCCGTTGCCCTCCCCACCCCGCTGCCTGCCTTCCCTCCCGCTTCCCCCGCCCCCCCGCTTCCCTTCCGCCCCTTCCCGCTCCGCTCCCCTCCCTGACGCGGGGCGCCGAATATCACCACGCCGAGGACGCCGACATCACCGGCGCGGTGGGCGGACAGGTAGGGGGATGTTCATATTTGGAGCAGTTCGACAGCGGCGACGACGCCCTTGCCTGCTCCGACCGTGGGCGATGACAGCGCTGGTTCGTCTCGGCGAAGGCACGCGGCAGCGGTGACGGTGGCCGTGGCGACAGCGGCAGCGGCAGCGGCAGCGGAGGCAGTGGTGGTGGTGGTGGTGGTGCCGGCGGTCAGCGGCGCACGCCGCCGTCGCCGAGGAACCGGGCGATGGGCAGCGTGGCCGCGCCGAGCGCGACCGCGTCCACGCCGAGCCGGCACAGTTCGATCGAGGCCTGCTCGTACGGCTGGCGCAGCGCCTGCCGACCGGCGGCCTCGCGGACCGCGGGCAGCAGCTCACCGAGAGCCATCGCCGTCCAACCGCCCAGCACCACCCGTTCCGGGTTGAACAGGTTGATCAGGTTGGCCACCCCGGCGCCCAGGTAGGCGGCCGTCTCGTCGAGCACCCGACGGGCGGTGGCCGATGTCGCCGCGGCGTCGAGCAGGGCGGCCACCTGGGACTCCTCGTCCTCGCCGGGCACCGGGCGGCCCCGGCGCGCCTCCCGGTAACGATCGATGATCGCCTCCGCGCCGACGTACGCCTCCAGGCAGCCACGGGCGCCGCACCGGCACGGCCGGCCGCCGTAGACCAGGGTGGTGTGCCCCCACTCCCCCGCGCTGCTGGACGCGCCCCGGTAGGTGACGCCGCCGGCCACCACGGCCGCCCCGACCCCTGAGCCGACCAGGGCGAAGACCGCGTGCCGGGCGCCCCGGCCGGCACCGAACCACATCTCGGCCTGGCCGAGCGTCTTGGCGCCGTTGTCGATGTGCAGTGGCAGGTCGGTCCCGGCGCTGATCAGCCGCTCCAGCGGCACCCGGTCCCAGCCTAGGGCCTGGGCGTGCACCACCGCCTGCGCGCCCTGCTCGACCACTCCGGAGACCCCGATCCCGACGCCGAGCACGTCGGCCGGGGCGACGTCGGCCTCGCCGGTCACCGCGTCGATCCCGGCCAGCACGTGCCCGGCGACCACGGCCGGCTCGGTGCGGGCCGGGTCGAGCGGGTACTCCACGCTGGCCAACAGGGTCATCACGAAGTCGAAGAGCTCGACCCGGACCCGGGTCTCCCCCACGTCCACCCCGATCACGAACGCGAACCGGGGCGCGACCCGCAGCATCATGCTGGGCCGACCGCCGTCGGACTCGGCGGCGCCGGCCTCGACGACCAGCCCCTCCTCGATCAGGTCGCCCACCACGTTGCTCACGGCCGGCTGGCTCAGGCCCGTGCTGCGGACCAGGTCCTGGCGGGTCAGCGGACCATCGAGGAAGAGCTTGGTCAGCAGGGCGGACCGGTTGCGCAGCCGGACGCTCCGGTTGGTGGCTCGCGCCAGCTCCACTCGTCACCTCGATCCCGTCGGTCGTCCGAGGCACTGTAACTGCCCCGTGCTTGACGACCCACTGGACAACCACTTTAATGACGACATTCATTAAGCCGTGATATAACTCCCGGGAAACGCCGGTGGACTCCCGCCGACGCCACCCGGAACTCCGTCCGCCCCGGCCGGCCACCCCGTCGCCCCCACCCCTTCGACGGCAGCGCCGGCGGACCTCCACCACTGCACCGGAAGGGCTGATCGTGTCGACGAGACGACACCTCGGGATATTCGCCGCCGCCGTCCTGGCGGCCACCACGCTGAGCGCGTGCGGCGGCTCCGGCGACGACGCCGGCTCCGCCAAGACGCTTACCTACTGGGCCAGCAACCAGGGCGCCAGCCTGGAGGCCGACAAGGCCACCCTCCAGCCGGAGCTGGACAAGTTCGAGAAGCAGACCGGCATCAAGGTCAACCTTGAGGTGGTCCCCTGGTCGGACCTGCTCAACCGGCTGCTCGCCGCCGCCACCTCGGGCCAGGGCCCGGACGTGGTGAACATCGGCAACACCTGGTCGGCATCGCTGCAGGCCACCGGCGCGCTGGTCGAGTTCGACGACGCCACCCTGCAGGCCGTCGGCGGCAAGGACCGGATCGTGCCCGCCGCGCTCGCCGCCGCCGGCGCCCCCGGCAAGCCGCCGGCCGCCGTGCCGCTCTACAGCATGGCGTACAGCCTGTACTACAACAAGAAGGCGTTCGCCGACGCCGGCATCACGGCGCCGCCGACCACCTGGGAGCAGCTCGCCGAGTACGGCAAGAAGCTGACCACCGGCGGCAAGTGGGGCCTGGCGATCGAGGGGGCCAACCCGTCGGAGAACGCCCACCACGCGTTCACCTTCAGCCAGCAGTACGGCGGTGAGTGGTTCGACTCGGCCGGCAAGCCGACCTTCGACACCCCGCAGAACGTCGCGGCGATCAAGCGGTACGTCGACTTCATGGCCGCCGACAAGATCACCAACCCGAGCAACGCCGAGTACGCGCAGAACCAGTCGGTCTCCGACTTCGCCAACGGCAAGGCCGCCATGCTGCTCTGGCAGTCCGCCGGTTCCAACCTGAAGACGCAGAACATGGCCGCCGACGCGTACGGCATCGCGCCGGTGCCGTTCATGGCCAGCCCGCCGGCCGGCGGCAAGAAGGTCAACAGCATGGTCGCCGGCATCAACATGGCGATCTTCAAGCACACCAAGAACAAGGACGCGTCGCTGAGCTTCGTGAAGTTCATGACCAGCGACGAGGAGCAGACCATCCTCAACAAGACGTACGGCTCGCTGCCCGCGGTGAAGACCGCCGGCTCCGACCCGGCGTTCACCGCCCCGGAGCAGAAGGTCATCCAGGAGACCCTGGGCACCACCGCCGCCCCGTTGCCCCAGGTGCCGGACGAGAGCACGTTCGAGACCCTCGTCGGCACCGCCATCAAGGAGCTCTTCGCCGACGCGGCCGGCGGCAAGCCGGTCACCGAGGAGTCCGTGAAGAAGAAGCTGACCGACGCGCAGCAGAAGATGCGCTGACCTGGCGTCATCGGTGGCCGTGGCCGGGCGCTCGACCGGCCCGGTCGCGGCCACCACCTGCGAAAGGACCCTGATGGCAACCAGCACCACCGCGCCGGGCGCGGCTCGCCGGCGCGAACCCGGGGCCGCAACACCGCCCGACCGCCCCCGGCGGCCCCGCCGCCCGCGGCGCTCGCTCCTGCCGTACCTGCTGCTCGCCCCGGCCATCGTGCTGGAACTCGCCATCCACGTGATCCCGATGGTCGTCGGGGTCTGGATGAGCATGCTGGAGCTGACCCAGTTCCAGATCCGCAACTGGTCAACCGCCCCGTTCGTCGGGCTGGAGAACTACCGGGCGACGCTCGACTTCAACAGCGCCGCCGGCCGCGAACTGCTGCACTCGTTCTGGATCACGCTGGTCTACACCCTGCTCTCGGTGGGGCTGGCCTGGCTGCTCGGGATGGCCGGCGCGGTCGTCCTGCAACGGCCGTTCCGGGGCCGGGCGATCCTGCGGGCGCTCTTCCTCACCCCGTACGCGCTGCCGGTCTACACCGCCGTGATCACCTGGAGCTTCCTGCTCCAGCGCGACACCGGCCTGGTCAACCACGTCCTGGTCGACCAGCTCGGGCTGCTGAACGAGCGCCCGTTTTGGCTGATCGGCGACAACAGCTTCTGGTCGTTGCTGGTGGTGTCGGTCTGGCGGAACTGGCCGTTCGCGTTCCTCTGCCTGATGGCCGGGCTGCAGAACGTCCCGGGCGAGATGTACGAGGCGGCGGCGATCGACGGCGCCGGGTTCTGGCGGCGGCTGCGCTCGGTCACCCTGCCGATGCTGCGGCCGGTCAACCTGGTCCTGCTGCTGGTGCTCTTCCTCTGGACGTTCAACGACTTCAACACCCCGTACGTGCTCTTCGGTGGCTCCGCCCCGGAGCAGGCCGACCTGATCTCCATCCACATCTACCGCAGCTCCTTCAAGACCTGGGACTTCGGGTCCGGCTCGGCGATGTCGGTGGCGCTGCTGCTGTTCCTGCTGGTCGTCTCGGCCGGCTACCTGCTGATCACGAACCGCCGGAGGGACCATGCGTGAGACCGCCGGTGAGCGCTGGGGCCGGCGGATCGTGCTGACCCTGCTCACCCTCTTCGTCGTCATCCCGCTCTACGTGATGGTCACCTCGGCGGCCAAGCCGTTGCAGGACGTGCAGAACGGCTTCACCTGGTGGCCGAGCCGGCCGACGTTGCAGCCGTTCATCGACATGTGGAGCACCGTTCCGCTGGCCCGCTATCTGGTGAACAGCCTGATCGTGTCGAGCATCGCCGCGGTCTGCTCGGTGGCGGTGGCGATCTTCGCCGCGTTCGCGGTGAGCCGCTACCGGTTCCGCGGCCGCGGGATCTTCTCGGTGACCGTGCTCTCCACCCAGATGTTTCCCGGCATCCTCTTCCTGCTGCCGCTCTTCCTCATCTACGTCAACCTCGGCAACGCCACCGGGATCGAGCTGTACGCCAGCCGTACCGGACTGGTCATCACGTACCTGACCTTCTCGCTGCCGTTCTCGATCTGGATGCTGGTCGGCTACTTCGACTCCATTCCCCGTGGACTGGACGAGGCGGCCCAGGTCGACGGCGCCGGCCCGTTCCGGACCCTGTTCCGGGTGATCCTGCCGGCCGCCGTGCCCGGCGTGGTCGCGGTGACCGTGTACGCGTTCATGACCGCCTGGGGTGAGGTGCTGTTCGCCTCGGTGATGACCGACGAGGGCAGCCGCACCCTGGCGGTCGGCCTCCAGGGCTACTCGACCCAGTTCAACGTCTACTGGAACCAGATCATGGCCGCGTCGCTGGTGGTCAGCATCCCGGTCGTCGCCGGGTTCCTGGCCCTGCAGCGCTACTTCGTCGCCGGCCTGACCGCTGGCGCGGTCAAGTGAGCAATTCCACCGCTAAGGAGAACCAACCCGTGCCGGACCTGTCCAAGCTGCCGCCCGACTTCCTCTGGGGTGTCGCCACCGCGGCGTACCAGATCGAGGGTGCCGTCGACGTCGACGGGCGGTCGCCGTCCATCTGGGACACCTTCTCGGCGATCCCCGGCAACGTCGACAACGGCGACACCGGCGCGGTCGCCTGCGACCACTACCACCGCTGGCCGGAGGACATGACGCTGCTGCGCCGGTTGGGGGTGGACGCGTACCGGTTCTCGGTGGCCTGGCCGCGGGTGCTGCCCCAGGGCGTCGGCCAGGTGAACGCCGCCGGGCTCGACTTCTACGACCGGCTGGTCGACCGCCTGCTGGCCGACGGCATCCGGCCGTTCGTCACGCTCTACCACTGGGACCTGCCACAGGCCCTGCAGGACGCCGGCGGCTGGCCGCAGCGCTCCACCGCGGAGGCGTTCGCCGACTACGCCGCGGTCGTCGCCGCCCGCCTCGGCGACCGGGTCACCGACTGGAACACGGTCAACGAGCCGCTCTGCGTCTCCTGGATCGGGCACCTGGAGGGCCGGATGGCCCCCGGCGACCGGGACCTCACCCGGGCGGTGCACACCTCGCACCACACGCTGCTCGGGCACGGGTTGGCCACCCAGGCGGTGCGGGCGAACGCGGCCCGGCCCGCCTCGGTCGGGCTGGTGCTCAACCTCAGCCCGATCGAGCCGGCGTCGGACCGGCCGGAGGACGTGGCGGCGGCCCGGCGGATGGACGGTCACGTCAACCGCTGGTGGCTGGACCCGGTACACGGGCGCGGCTATCCCGCCGACATGGTCGAGACGTACGGCGTCGAGCCGCCGGTGCGCGGCGACGACCTGGCCGTGATCGCCACGCCCACCGACTTCCTCGGGGTGAACTACTACTTCCGCCAGGTGGTGACCGACGATCCGGCCGGTCCGCCGCCGCACGCCCGGCAGGTGCCGGTGCCCGGCTCGGTGGAGACGGCGATGGGCTGGGAGATGTACCCGGCCGGGCTGGAGCAACTGCTGGTGGCGGTCAGCGAGGAGTACCGGCCCGGGAAGATCATTGTCACCGAGAGCGGCTCCGCGTGGCATGACGAGGTCACCGCGGAGGGCGCCGTGGAGGACAAGGAGCGCACCGACCACCTGGAGCAGCACCTGGCCGCCTGCGCCGCCGCGGTCGCCCGGGGAGTACCGCTCGCCGGCTACTTCGTCTGGTCGCTGCTGGACAACTTCGAGTGGGCGTACGGGTACGACAAGCGCTTCGGCCTGGTGCACGTGGACTACGCCACCCAGCGGCGGACGGTCAAGGCCAGCGGTTACCGCTACGCCGAGCTGATCCGTGCCCACCAGCGGCTCTCCGGTGCGACCGGAGCCGCCGCGCCGGTGAGCTGAGAGCGGGCCGACGGGGCCCGGGATCCCTGGGTGCCGCGCCGGGCGGCACCCAGGGCCCGACCCGATACCGGCCTCGCCGGTCGCGATCGGACGAACCGCCGCCCGGCCCGGCCCGGCTGCCGATAACCTGCGGCAGTGAGCGCAGCAGCAGAGCAGTCCGGGCCGACTGACGAGGGGCTCAGGATGTCGGAGACCGACCGGGTGAAGGCGTTCAGCGACGGGGTGTTCGCCATCGTCATCACGTTGCTGGTGCTGGAGCTGCGGGTACCGGAATACCACCACGGCGACCTGCTGGCCGCCCTCGGCCACGAGGGCCCGTCCTACCTGGCGTTCGTGGTCTCCTTCGCCTACATCGGAGTGATCTGGCTCAACCACCACGCGCTGCTGCGACTGATCCGCGGGACCACCCTGGCGCTCAACTGGATCAACCTCGGCATCCTTTTCGGCGCGGTGATCATCCCGTTCCCCACCGCGGTGCTGGCCTCCGCGTTCGCCGAAGGCGACACCGCCGACCAGCGGGCGGCCGTGGCGTTGTACGCCGCGTCCGCGGCCCTGATGTCCGCGCCCTGGCTGCTCTTCTTCGGCTATCTGCACCGCCGCCCGGCGCTGCTGGCGTCCGGCGTCGACGTCGCGCACGCCCGCGCGCAGCGCGCCCGCCCGATCACCGGGCTGCTCCTGTACGGGCTGGCCGGCCTGCTCGGCTGGTTCGTCGATCCCGTGCTCGGGCTGGTCGGCATCATCGTCATGATCGCTTATCACGCGCTCACCAGCGAGGGCCTGCGCGCCGGCCCGCTCGGGCGACTCGTCGGTGGGCGTCGCCGCTAGACCCGGCGGCCCGGAGGGCCGGAGAGCGCTCTCTTGACACTGTTCCAACCGGTGAATAGATTGTTAATTGTCAATCTCCCCGGTGTCTTCACAGTTTCTCATCCGGTTGGTACGCCGAGGCGGGGCCGAGGTCCGGGGACAATCCGAGACCGCAGGGAGGCTTCCCGTGCGCAGAATTCGCGCCATCGCCGCGCTCGCCATCGCCGGCGTGGGGCTCAGCGTCGCGCTCACCGCGACCACCGAGGCTCCCGCCGCGGCCACGCCCGGCGCGGTGACCTGGTCCGACGACTTCAACGGGGCGGCCGGCTCAGCGCCGGACGCCAGCAAGTGGCGCTACGACATCGGTGGCGGCGGCTGGGGCAACAACGAGCTGCAGTACTACACCAACAGCACCCGCAACGCGGCGCTGGACGGTAACGGCAACCTGGTGATCACTGCCCGGCGGGAAAACCCGAGCAACTTCTCCTGCTGGTACGGCAGCTGCCAGTACACCTCGGCCCGGTTGCTCACCGCGGGCACGTTCGCTCAGGCGTACGGGCGGTTCGAGGCGCGCATCAAGATCCCCCGAGGACAGGGGATCTGGCCGGCCTTCTGGATGCTCGGCACCAGCAGCAACAACTGGCCCGACCGGGGCGAGATCGACATCATGGAGAACGTCGGCTACGAGCCGTCCACCGTGCACGGCACGCTGCACGGGCCGGGTTACTCGGGCGGCAACGCGGTCGGCGCCCAGACCTCGCTGCCCGGCGGCCAGGCGCTCGCCGACGCGTTCCACACCTACACCATCGACTGGGCGCCGGACTCGATCACCTGGTACCTCGACGGCGTGCAGTACTCCCGCAAGACCCCGGCCGACCTGCGCGGCAACCGGTGGGTCTTCGACCACCCGTTCTTCATGATCATGAACGTCGCGGTCGGCGGGAACTGGCCCGGCTCGCCCGACGGGAGCACGGTCTTCCCGCAGACGATGACGGTCGACTACGTCCGGGTGCAGGCCTGGGACACCGGCGGCGGAGGCGGCATCGGCGCGCCTATCGTCGGCATCGGCAACAAGTGTGTCGACGTGGCCGGGGCCAACAGCGCCAACGGCACAGCGGTGCAGCTCTGGACCTGCAACGGCACCACCGCGCAGCGCTGGACCTGGGCCGGCGACGGTTCGGTGCGGGCGCTGGGCAAGTGCCTCGACGTGGCCAGCGGCGGCACGGCCAACGGGACCAGGGTCCAGCTCTGGGACTGCAACGGCAGCGGGGCACAGCGCTGGGTCTTCTCCGCCGCCGGTGACATCGTCAATCCCCAGGCCAACAAGTGCCTCGACGCCACCGGCATGAGCTCCGCCGACGGCACCCGCCTCCAGATCTGGGACTGCACCGGCAGCGCCAACCAAAAGTGGCGCCGCTGACCCCTCCCCCACCGCGTTGATCATGCAGTTGTGGTGCCTGGCCCAGCCTCATTCGCGGCTTTCGTTCGGCACCACAACTGCATGATCGCCGGGAAGGGCGGCGGGAAGGGCGGCGGCGCGGGCCAGGTCGTGCGGGGTGTCCAGGTCGAGGGGGTGGCCGGCGTCGTCGCAGGGCACCCGGGCGACCAGGTCGGGGCGGGCCCGTAGCAGGTCGCGGGCGCCCCGGTCGCCGGTGGCGTAGCGGTCCAGCAGCGGCCAGCTGGCGCGGCCCAGCAGCACGGGGTGTCCGGGCCGGCCGGCGTAGGTGGCCGTCGCGACGGTGGCGCCGGCGGCGTGCGCGGCCCGGACCCGGCGTACCGCGGCCGGGGTGAGCAGCGGCTGGTCGACCAGCACCACCACGGCGGCGGCCACCCACTCGGGCATCGAGGCCAGGCCGCTGCGCAGGGAGAGGCCCATCCCCCGCTGCCAGTCGAGGTTGTGAACCAGCTCGACATCGGGCAGCGCGGGCAGTTCGTCGGCGCCGGCGCCCACCACCACGTGTACCGGCGCGCAGCCACCCGCCCGCAGCAGCCGCACCGCCCGTCGTACCAGCGGCTCGCCGCGGTACTCGACCAGCGCCTTCGGGCGACCGAACCGGCGGCCGGCCCCGGCGGCGAGCAGCAGACCCGCCACACTCTCGTCCCGCACCCGGCCTCCCCCCTTCCGGGAGCGTCCTGCCGGATTTCTCCCGCTTAGACCCGGTAAAGCTACTATGAACCGGTGCAGGAGGGGACCGGGAACGCCGCGACGGCTGACGACGGGCGCTCGTCCCGGGTCGCCCTCACCATCAACGGCACCCGGCGCGAGCTGACCCTGGACAACCGCACCACCTTGCTCGACGCGCTGCGCGAGAAGCTGGGCCTGATCGGTGCGAAGAAGGGCTGCGACCACGGCCAGTGCGGCTCCTGCACGGTGCTGCTCGACGGCCGGCGGGTGAAGAGCTGCCTGATCTTCGCGGTCACCCTGGACGGCTGCTCGGTGCTCACCGTGGAGGGGCTGGCCGGTCCGGACGGCCTCTCCCCGTTGCAGGAGGCATTCATCGCGCAGGATGCGTTCCAGTGCGGCTACTGCACGCCCGGGCAGCTCTGCTCGGCCCGGGGAATGCTCGACGAGGTCGCCGAGAACTGGCCGAGCGCGGTCAGCGACGACCTCACCGGCCCGGTACGGCTGACCGAGGCGGAGGTCCGCGAACGGATGAGCGGCAATCTGTGCCGGTGCGCGGCGTACCCGCACATCGTCGCCGCGGTGATCGAGTCGGCGGCGTCCCGGTGAGGGCGTTCCGCTACCGCCGGCCGGCCGACGTGGCCGAGGCCGTGGCGCTGCTCGGCGCGGACCCGGAGGCGGCGTACCTGGCCGGCGGGACGAACCTGGTGGACCTCATGAAGCTCGGCGTGCAGCGACCCGACCTGCTGGTCGACGTGGGCCGGCTGCCGCTCGACGGAATCGAGGAACTGCCCGACGGCGGGCTGCGCGTAGGCGCGACCGCCCGCAACAGCGACCTGGCCGCGCACCCGGTGGTCCGCCGGGACTACCCGGTGCTCGCCCGCGCGCTGCTCGCCGCCGCCTCCGGCCAGCTGCGCAACATGGCGACCACCGGCGGCAACCTGTTGCAGCGCACCCGGTGCGTCTACTTCCAGGACACCGCCAAGGCGTGCAACAAGCGCGAGCCCGGCACCGGTTGCGCGGCCCGGCAGGGGCAGAACCGCGACCTGGCCATCCTGGACTGGTCCGAGCAGTGTGTGGCCACCCATCCGTCGGACCTGGCGGTCGCGCTCGCCGCGTTGGACGCGGTCGTGGAGGTCGTCGAGGTCGGCGGAGCACGTGAGGTGCCGGTCACCGAGCTGCACCGGTCACCGGGTGAGCATCCCGAGCGGGAGACGACCCTCCCCCGCGGCGCGCTGATCACCGGCGTCCGGATCCCGCCGCTGCCGGCCGCCCGCCGCTCGGCGTACCTCAAGGTGCGCGACCGCGCCTCGTTCGCCTTCGCGGTCGGCTCGGTGGCCGCGGTGCTCGACCTGGACGCCGGCGTGGTGCGCGACGTACGACTGGCCTACGGCGCGGTGGCGCACCGGCCCTGGCGGGCCTACCGGGCCGAGGCGGAACTGCGCGGCCGCCCGTTCACGCCGGAGCTTGCCGCGCTGGCCGCCGACGCCGAGCTGAACGCGGCCCGTCCGTTGCGGCACAACGGGTTCAAGGTGCCGCTGGTGCGCGCCATCACCGTCCGCGCGCTGACCGAGCTGGCAGAGTCGGGCGCATGAGCACCGGCGCGGTGGGCCGGGCGCATCCCCGCCTGGAGGGCCCGGAGAAGGTCACCGGCACCGCGCGGTACGCCGTCGAGTACCCGGTGGACGACGTGACGTACGGGTGGGCGGTGCCGGCGGCCGCGGTGCGCGGCCGGATCACCCGGATAGACCCGGACCCGGCCCTCGCCGTGCCCGGCGTGCTCGCGGTGCTGCACCACGGCAACGCGCCCCGGCTCGCGCCGGACGTCGACTCGGAGCTGTACCTGCTCCAGGATCCGGTTGTGCACTACCGTGGCCAGCTGATCGCGGTGGTCATGGCGGAGAGCATCGAGGCGGCCCGGGAAGGGGCCCGGCTGGTCCGGATCGAGTACGACACCGAGCCGCACAGCACGGTCCTCACCGCCGACCACCCCGGCCTCTACCGCCCGGACAAGGTCAACCCGAACTATCCGACGGACACCGCCGAGGGGGACTTCGACGCCCGGTTCGCCGCCGCCGAGGTGCAGGTGGACGCGACCTACCGGACGCCGGCGTACCACAACAACCCGATGGAGCCGCACGCCACGACGGCGCAGTGGCGCGACGGGCACCTGCTGGTGCACGACTCCAACCAGGGCTCGACGCCGGTGCAGGTCTCGCTGTCCGAGCTCTTCCGGATCCCCAGGGAGTCGGTCCGGGTAATCAACGAACACGTCGGCGGCGGGTTCGGCAGCAAGGGATCTCCGAAGGCCGCCGTGGTGCTCGCCGCGATGGCGGCCCAGCACGTCGGCCGGCCGGTACGGCTCGCCCTGACCCGCCAGCAGATCTTCGGACCGGTCGGCTACCGCACCCCGACCATCCAGCGGGTCCGGCTCGGCGCGGACGCCGACGGCCGGATCGCCGCGATCTGCCACGACGCGATCAGCCAGACCTCGATGATCACCGAGTTCGCCGAGCAGACCGCGGTCTACACCCGCAGCATGTACGCCGGCCCGCACCGGCGCACCACCCACCGCCTGGCGCGGCTGGACGTGCCGACGCCGTTCTGGATGCGGGCACCGGGCGAGTGCCCGGGGGCGTACGCCCTGGAGTCGGCGATGGACGAGCTGGCCACGGCGTGCGGGGTGGACCCGGTCGAGCTGCGGATCCGCAACGATCCGGCGGTCGACCCGGACCAGGGCCACCCGTTCAGCAGCCGTAACCTCGTCGCCTGCCTCACCGAGGGCGCCCTGCGGTTCGGCTGGGCCGAGCGCAACCCACGACCGTGCGCCCGGCGCGAGGGCAGGTGGATGATCGGCACCGGCGTGGCCGGCTCCAGCTACCCGGCCCGGGCGCGGGCCGCCGCCGCCACCGCGACCGCCCTGCCCGACGGGAGCTACCTGGTCCGGATCAACGCCGCCGACATCGGCACCGGCGCCCGGACGGCCCTGTGGCAGGTGGCCACGGACGCGCTCGGCGTCCCGCCGGAGCGGGTCCGGATCCTCGTCGGCGACAGCGATCTGCCGCCCGCCGGCGTCGCGGGCGGCTCGATGGGGACCTCGTCGTGGAGCTGGGCGGTGGTACGTGCCTGCCAGGGGTTGCGCGACCAGCTCGCGCACCACTCCGGCGAGCTGCCGGCCGACGGGCTGACCGTCGAGGCGAGCACCGCGGACGAGGTGAGGGCCCAGCGGCCCCTGGCCCGCTACGCCTACGGCGCACAGTTCGCCGAGGTCCGAGTGGACGCCGACACCGGCGAGGTCCGGGTCAGCCGGCTGTTGGGGGTCTTCGCCGCCGGCCAGGTGGTCAACCCCACGACCGCGCGCAGCCAGCTCATCGGCGGCATGACCATGGGCCTGTCCATGGCGCTGCACGAGGAGGGTGTGCTCGACGAGCGGTACGGCGACTGGGTCAACCACGACCTGGCCACGTACCACATCACCGGCTGCGCGGACGTCGAGCGGATCGAGGCGTACTGGGTGCCGGAGGAGGACTCGGAGCTGAACCCGTCCGGGGTGAAGGGCATCGGCGAGATCGGAATCGTCGGCACGGCGGCGGCGATCGCCAACGCGGTGCGGCACGCGACCGGCGTCCGGGTACGTGACCTGCCGATCCGCCTCGACAAGTTGCTCGGTGCTTCAGACTTGGCTTAATTAAGCTTCGGCTGATATAACTCTTCGGGTGCACGCCTTCGATGTGCTGGGCGACCCCGTCCGGCGCCGGATCCTCGAACTGCTCGCCGAGGGCGAGACGACCGCCGGCGCCCTCAGCGCGGTGGTCCAGCGCGAGTTCGGCATCTCCCAGCCGGCCGTCTCGCAGCACCTCAAGGTGCTGCGGGACAACGGTTTCGCCACCGTCCGGCCGGAGGGGACGCGGCGGCTCTACGCGGTCGACCCGCGGCCGCTACGCGACGTCGACCAGTGGCTCGACCACTTCCGCCGGTTCTGGGCCCCGCCGTTGGCCGCACTGGCCACCGAACTCGCCCGCGGCAAGCGCGAACGGCGGCTGCGCGAGCAATCCACCGACTCCACCGAAGAGCAGGGAGAACGATGATGGACGTGACCGAGCAGATCAACGCCGTCCGCCGCCAGGTCGGCAGCCGCACGCTGGAAGCCGGCGAGGCCCGCGTGAGCACGCTCAGCCAGACGTACGACGCGCCACTCGAGGACGTCTGGGACGCCTGCACCAACGTCGAACGCATCCCCCGCTGGTTCATGCCGATCTCCGGTGACCTGCGGCTGAACGGCCGCTACGAGTTGCAGGGCAACGCCAGCGGCACCGTCGAACGGTGCGACCCGCCCAACAGCTTCGCCGCCACCTGGGAGTTCGGCGGCGAGGTGAGCTGGATCGAGGTCCGGTTCACCGCGCTCGACGGCGACCGGACCCGCTTCGAACTCGACCACATCGCGCACGTCGACGACGACCGGTGGGCCCAGTTCGGCCCCGGCGCGGTCGGCGTCGGCTGGGACCTGGCCCTGCTCGGCCTCGCCTCGTACCTGGCCGGGGACGGCTCCGGGGTCTCGCCGGAGGAGGCCGAGGCCTGGTCGGTCTCCGACGAGGGGCGGCGGTTCATCACGGCCAGCAGTGAACTCTGGGGCGAGGCGAGCGTCGCCGCCGGCACCGATCCCGAGGCCGCCCGCGGCGCCACCGACCGCACCACCGCCTTCTACACCGGCGTCCCGGCCGCCTGACCCGGCGCGCCCCGCGCCGGACCCGCTCGGTGCGGCGCGCAGTGATCGACTCCATCTCGCCGACGTGGCGGTATCCCGGGCTCCCGGATACCGCCACATCGGCGACCTGGAGTTGATCTCATCCCGGCGGGTCCGCCTTCGCCGCTGCGCGGAACTCGCGCACCACCTCGATCGGGCCGACGATGTGCCGGTTGGTCGGGCAGCCGAGGCGGGCCACGCGCGCCAGCCTGACGCCGCCACCAGCGCCAGCTCCTCCGGCCCCGTGGGTCGCCACAGCGTGATCGTCTCCGACATCTCGCCCTCCCCCGTCCCGGGGAGGCTGTCGACGGCGCGCTCGGGTGGTCCAACCCTTTCGTTCCCGGTCGGTACACCGTGGCCGCGACGAAGAATGCCCGTGCCCCGGCCACGGTCTCGTTGATCGACTCGGGTTCAGGGAAGTCGGGCCGTCCGGGTCACGTGACAGCCCGACGTCAGGTAAGCCGAGTGGACCTTGGGCGCCCGCCGACTGTCCGACCCGGAGCGCACGGCGGTCGCGCTCACGTCGGCCGGCCAGATGACCGGGAGCGGCGGCGCGGGACGGGGCGCGGGTAACGTGCTGCGGCATGACCGGTGCGCCGTACTCCCACTGCTCGTTCTGCGGGTCCGCGTACCCGGCGGCGGCCGGCTGGCCGCGGGTCTGCCCGGTCTGCGGGCAGACGGTCTGGCGCAATCCGCTGCCGGTCTCGGTGGCGGTGCTGCCGGTGCGCACCGCCGCCGGCCTCGGCGTGGTCGTCGTACGCCGGGACATCGAGCCGGCCCGGGGCCAGCTCGCCCTTCCGGGCGGCTTCATCGAGTACGGCGAGGAGTGGAACGAGGCGCTGGTCCGGGAGTTGCGCGAGGAGACCGGCCTGCTCGCCGCGGCGGAGGACGCGACGCTCTTCGCGGTGCACGGCGCGCCCGCCGGCGGCACGATGATGGTCTTCGGCGTGCTGCCCGAGCAGCGCGCCGAGCAGTTGCCGCCGTCGGCGCCCACCGAGGAGGCGACCGAGTGGCTGGTGCTCACCGAGCCGACCGAGCTCGCCTTCTCCACGCACACCCGGGTGCTGGCTGATTTCCTCGCCGCCCAGGTCGCCGGCTGACCGTCGAGCCCGACGGGCCGTGCGGGCGGGCCCGGAGCCGCCGGGTGCCCGGGCACGGCGTGCGGCCCTGGGCACCCGGCGTGATCAGGCGGCGAAGTCGCGGAACAGCAGCGAAGCCAGGCCGAGGGCGAGCAGCAGGTTGAACACGGTGGCGCTGGCGAAGACGGCCACCGGCCGCCAGCCGGCCTCCCGCAGCGCGGTCACCCGCACCTCGAGGCCGATGCTCACGAAGGCCAGGATCAGGAACCACACCCGCAGGTCGTTGACGACCGCGATGGTGGCTTTGCCGTCCGAGCCGGCCGCGTCGAGGTACCAGGTGGCGATCACCGACGCGGCGATGAACCCGAGCACGAACTTCGGGAACCGGTGCCACAGCTCGACCAGCTTCGGCCGGGCCGCACCCGCTTGACGCTCGACCCGCAGGGTGAAGTACGCGGTGAGGGCCACCGCCACCACGCCCATCAGCGCGTTCTGGGTGACCTTGACGATGCTGGCGATCTGCAGCGCCTCCTCGCCGGCGAGCGCCCCGGCCGCGGTCACCGCCGCCGTGGTGTCGATGTTGCCGCCGATCCAGGCACCGGCCACCGCCGGCTCCAGCCCGAGCACGTCGGCCAGCCAGGGCAGGATGAAGATGGACGGCAACGCGAAGACGATGACCAGGCTGGCGGCGTAGGCCAGCTGCTCCCGCCGGGCGCGCACCGCCCCGGCGGCGGCGATCGCGGCGCTGACCCCGCAGATCGACACGGCGGAGGCGAGCAGCGCGCGCAGCTTGTCGTCCAGCCCGAGCCGGCCGGCGAGCCACCAGGTGAACAGGAACACCCCGCTGATCAGCAGAACCGCCTGGGCGATCGCGGGGCCGGCGGCGCTGGCTATGACCGCGAGGTTGATCGAGGCGCCGAGCAGGACGAGGCCGGTCTTGATGAAGAACTCGGTGCGGAACGCGGCGGCGATCCGGTCGCGTAGCCCGGACAGGGTGACCGCCGCGTTGCCGAGCAGACCGAGCACGATGGCGTAGACCGGGTACTCGATCGCGGCGGCGATGTCCTCCAGCGCGGTGCCCTCGGCGAAGACGGGCACGTTCTGTTCCAGGTAGCGGGTCAGCGCCGCCAGGCCGAGGACGATCAGCAGGCCGAGCCCCGTCCACGCCCAGAACGCGCCGGCGCGGGGGCCGGCCGGAACGAGCGGCGGCCCGGTCGGGTCGGGCCGGGTCTCGACAGCCTGGTCGGATCGGGCCTCGCCAGCCCGGTCCGTCGGACCGGGCCGACTCTCGACGGCCTGATCGGGCCGGGTTTCGACAGCGGCATCCGCCGCGGGAGTGGCGGCGTCGACCGCGGGAGTGGCGGCATCCGCCCTGGGAGTGGCGGGGTCGGCCGTGGGAGTGGCGGCCGCGTCGGTCGGGGCGCTCGGGTCCGTGGCGCGGGTGGCGTCGGTGGTCATCAGGGCACCAGCCCGGTGGGGATCACGCCGAGCAGGACCAGCCCGAGCAGGAGCAGGCCGAGGAGGGTGGCTGCCCAGTCCTCGTTGAGGGCGAAGCGGCTCTCGGGCGCGGTGGGTGGCGTGGACGGTGTTTCGTCGATGCTCATGAGGTCTTCCTTCGCGATTGCGGCAACGCAGGCGGCAGGGAGGGGAAGGCGGGGCAGGGGCGAGCCGTGGCGGTGGCCGGCTCGGGCCCGAGCGGGCCGGGTCGAGCCGGTGTAGGCCGAGCGGCAACCCGGCGGCGAGCCGAGCGGCGGCGCGGCGTCGAGCGAGCGAAGCGGCGTCAGCGAGCGGCGGCGCGGCGTCGAGCGAGCGAAGCGGCGTCAGCGAGCGGCGGCGCGGCGTCGAGCCGGGACGAAGCGGGATCTTCTCGGGACACCGCCCGGCGACCGGGGCCCTCGGGCAGCAGCGCCGCCGGGCCGGGCCGGCCGGGCGTGTCAGGCCGGCCGGGCGCCGGAGCCGGTACAGAGCCCGGAGGCGACCCGCATCAGGTCGACGACCCGGCGGGAGATGAGCAGCAGACCGATCGGCACGCACCCATATTCCTATTTAGCCGATAGGAATACAAGGCTCGCCCAGCATCCGGACAACCCGGAAAGCAAACGCGGGGCGGGTGGCGTACGCCACCCGCCCCGCTCGTCGCGGCCGAACCGTCAGGCCGCGGCGCGCTCGGCGACCGGACGCCGACGCCGGGCCGGATCGGTCAACGCCGGTGGACGCCAGACGCCGTCCGGGGCGTAGAGGTTCTCCCCGGGCGGCACGATCTCGTCGATCCGGTCGAGCGCCGCGTCATCGAGGGTGAGCGTGGCACCCGCGAGCAGCCCGTCGAGCTGGGCCATGGTGCGCGGTCCGATGATCACCGAGGTGACCGCCGGATGCGCGGCGGGAAAGGCCACCGCCAGCTCGGGCAGCGTGCAGCCCAGTCGCTCGGCCAGACCGGACAGTTCCTCGACCGCACGGTACTTGGCGGCGTTGCCCGGGATGGCCGGGTCGAAGCGGGCCGGCGTGAGGGCGGCCCGCCCACTGGTCAGGTCGACCGGCCGGCCGTCGCGGAACCGTCCGGAGAGGAAGCCCGAGGCGAGCGGGCTCCAGGTCAGTACGCCCATGCCGTAGCGCCGGCTGACCGGGAGCACGTCCGCCTCGACGCCCCGGGCCAGCAACGAGTACGGCGGTTGCTCGGTGCGGAAGCGGCCGAGCGCGCGCCGCTCGGAGACGTGCTGCGCCTCGACGATCTCCTCCGCCGGAAAGGTCGAGCAGCCGAAGGCGCGGATGGTGCCGGCGCGGACCAGGTCGGTGAGGGCGCCGAGGGTCTCCTCGACGTCGGTGGTGTGATCCGGGCGGTGGACCTGGTAGAGGTCGATCCAGTCGGTGCCCAGCCGGCGCAGGCTGTCCTGGACGGCGCGCATGATCCAGCGTCGGGAGTTGCCGCCGCGGTTGCGCCCCTCCCCCATCGGGAAGTGCACCTTGGTCGCGAGCACCACGTCATCCCGGCGCCCGCGCAGCGCCTTACCGACGATCACTTCGGACTCGCCGGCGGAGTACATGTCCGCGGTGTCCACGAGGTTGATCCCGCGGTCGAGGGCGGCGTGGATGATCCGGACACACTCGTCGTGGTCGGGGTTTCCCACCGAGCCGAACATCATCGTGCCGAGTGCGTGGACGCTCACCTCGATGCCGGTGCCGCCGAGAACGCGGTAACGCATGCCTGTGCTCCCTGCCGTCGATCGCACCGCGGCGAACCCGCCGCGGTGCGCCCACGCTAGGAGTTCGCGTGCACTGGAAGTCAACGCCGGACCGATGCCGCCGGGTCGGACGGGTCAGCGCGGTACACCCGGCTCGCCCTCGGGCGAACCGGCGAGGTAGCCGCTGGCCTGCAGTTCGAAGAGCTCGCGGTAGAGGCCACCGGCCGCCATCAGCTCGTCGTGGCTGCCCTGCTGGAGAAGGCGGCCCTGGTCCATAACGAAGATCCGGTCGGCGTGCCGGACGTTGGCGAGCCGGTGTGTGATCAGGACGACCGCCCGGTCCGGCCGGCGGCGCAGATGCTGGAAGAGCGCGTGCTCGGCCCGCGCGTCCAGCGCCGCCGAGGGCTCGTCGCAGATCAGCAGGGCGGCGTCGCGGTAGAGCCCGCGCGCGGCCACCAGCCGCTGCCACTGCCCGCCGGAGAGGTCCTGGCCGTTCTTGAACTCCCGGTCGAGCAGGGTGTCGTAGCCGTACGGCAGCCCGGCGATCATCTCGTGCGCGGCGGCGGAGCGGGCGGCGTCCTGCACGGTCGGTCCCGGCCGCCCCGGCTCCCGGTCGTGCCGTCCGATGCGGATGTTCTGCCCCGCCGTGAACGGGAACTTCCACCACTCCTGGGTCATCACCGCGACGTGCGCGCCGAGCAGCCGGGGATCCAACTCGGCGGCGTCCACTCCGTCCCAGCGCACCGCCCCGGCGGTCGGGCGGTAGAGGCCGGCGATGAGCTTGGCCAGCGTGGTCTTGCCCGAGCCGTTCTCGCCGACCAGCGCGACCACCTCGCCCCGGCGCACGCTCAGGCTGACCTCGTCGACGGCCGGCCGGTCGGTGTCCGGATAGTGCAGGCTCACCCGGTCGAGCGTGATCGCGTCGAACCCGTCGACCCGGCCGTCGCCGACGGTCGCGACGCGGCTCCGGGCCCGCTCCAGGAAGTCACGGTAGTCCTGGTAGTAGAGGGCGTCCTCGTAGAGCGAGTTGGTGGCGAGGACCGCGACGCCGAGACTGGTGCGCGCCGACTGGAGGGCGAGCAGCGCGGTGGCCGCCGCGGCGAGCGCCACCAGCCCACCGAGCAGCAGCGCGCCGAGGACGGCGTAGAGACCGAAGGTGGCCAGCCCGGCGATGCTCGCCCCGATCACCCGGGTGCCGGTCTGCGACCGGACCAGCCGCAGGTGGGCCCGGGTCTCGACGGCCATCATCGCCCGGTACTCGGAGAGCAGGAAGTCGCGCATCTGGTAGACGCGCACCTCGGCGGCGGTGTGCCGGTTGGCCATCAGGTGCGCGAGCATCGCCATCCGCCGGTGTCGGTTGATGCGGGCCAGCATGGCGAGGTACTGCCGGCGGGCCATCCGGACCGCGGTGACCGCCTGCGGCACCGCGGCGAGCAGCAGGCAGGGCAGCAGCACCGGCTGGATCACCGCCACCGCCGCGGCGGTGGCGAGCAGACCGACCACGCCCGTCACCAGGTTGACGGTGTGGTCCACGATGTACGCCGCTTCGGTCATCCCACGTTCGCGGGCCCGGTCCATCTCCTCGGCGAACCCGGCGTCGTCGAAGGCGGCCAGGTCGACGGCGGTGGTGGTCTCGAAGAGACGCAGCTCCACCGCGTAGTTGATCTGCGGGGTGAGCCGGGCCTGGGCCCAGCCCGCCGCGATCAGCAGGCCGCCACGGGCGAAGACGGCGACCGCGGCCACCAGCAGGGCCGGCAGCGCGGCCCGGACCCGGTCCGGGGTCGGGCCGACGGCGAACAGCTCACGCAGCACATTGGTGGTGGCGAGCAGGCCGAACGTGGTGAGCACCCCGGCGGCCACGTTCAGCCCGATCGAGGCGACCGTGTCCCGTCGACTGGCCGCCCAGGCCAGCGCCACCGCCTCGCGTACCAGCCGGGGCAGCCGGCGGGCCACCGCCCAGAAGCTGGTGTGCGCGAACTCGCTGGCGTGGTGCATCCAGGCGTAGTCCTCCAGCTCCGGGAGGACACCTGCGGCGTCGTCGGCCGACCGCTGGGGCGGGGGATCGCCGGACGGGGGACGCTGACGGGCCATCGACTCCACGGCGCCTCCTCTGGCGGCGGTATCGCCGGGAGCCTACGGTCCGCGACCGCGTCGTGTCTGCCTGTCATCGGCGTGTCGAACGACTGTGCCAACCGCGTGTCCGGTCAGGGCGTGGGCGGGTGCTCCGCGGTGAGCGGCAGCAGCACCCGGAAGGTGGTGTTGCCGGGCACGCTCTCCACCCGGATGTCGCCGTGGTGCTTGCGGACCACGATCCGGTACGAGATGTCCAGCCCGAGCCCGGTGCCGGAGCCGACCGGCTTGGTGGTGAAGAACGGCTCGAAGATGCGCGGGCGGACCTCCGGCGGGATGCCGGACCCGGTGTCGACGACCTCGACCGTGAGCTGGTCGCCGGAGCGTCCGGTCCGGACGGTCAGAGTGCCCTTCTCCCCCATCGCGCCGAGCGCGTTGTCGATCAGATTGGTCCAGACCTGGTTCAGCTCCGCCGCGTACGCCGGCACCGGCGGAAGGTCGCGGTCGTACTCCCGGACCAGCTTGACCCCGGCGGGGATCTTGGCCTTGAACATCACCAGCGTCGCGTCGAGCAGGTCGTGCACGTCGACCACCTGGAACGGCGCCCGGTCCAGCTGCGAGTACTGCTTGGCCGCGCCGACCAGGCCGGAGATCCGGGTGACCGCGTCGCCGATCTCCCGCATCAGCAGTTCGGTCTCCACCGTGTAGGTGAGCCAGCGCACGGCCGCCTCCAGGTCGGCCGGGCCGACATGGGCCTTCACCCGGGCCAGCCAGTCGATGTCGGCACCGCCGCCGACCAGGGTCGGCGCCAGGTCCCAGGGGCCGCCCACGCCGTGCTCGTCCAGCCAGTCGCTGAGCGCGTCCTCGGCGTCGGCGGCGGCCATCGGGCTCAGCTTCGGCGCGGCGGCCACCCGGGCCACCGCCTCCTCCTGCAACTCGACCAGGGCCTGCAGGCCCCGCCCGTCCAGCCGGCCATCGGCGATCATGGCGAGTTTGTGCCGCATGCCGGCCACCCGGTCGCGCAGCACCGAGGTGGCCCGCACCGCCGCCGCGGCGGGATTGTTCAGCTCGTGGGTCAGCCCCGCGGAGAGCGAACCGAGGGCGAGCAGCCGCTCCCGTTCGCCGACGATGGTCTGGCTGGCCCGCATGCCGACGAAGAGCCCCTCCAGCAGGTGCATCGCCATCGGGAACCAGGAGCGGACGGCCTCGGCGAAGCTCTCCGCCGGCAGCACGAAGAACTCCGAGTCGACGACCGCCCGCAGCGTGTTGCGGTAGAGCTGTTCGCTCTCGTCGTCCAGGTAGGCCTGGGTGGCCCCGCCGTACACCCCGCGCTGCTCGGTGCGGGTCACCTCCACCTCGTCGCCACCGACCAGGCGGGTCATCGTCACCACGCCGTGCAGCAGCACGAAGAAGCAGGTCGCCGCCTCGCCCTCGGCGTAGACGACGGTGCCGCCGGCGCGCTGCTCCACCCGACCGTGCTCGGCCAGCCAGGCCAACTGGTCGTCGTCGAGGGATTCGAACAGGAAGAGGCTGCGCAGCTGCTCCGGGCCCAGCCGGTCGGTCGGGGTGGTCACTGCGCCTCCAGGTAACGGTGCACGAGCGAGACGGCCATCGCGCCCTCGCCGACGGCGGACGCGACCCGCTTGACCGACTCGGCCCGCACGTCTCCGGCGGCGAAGACCCCCGGCAGGCTCGTCTCGAGGTGGTACGGGTCGCGTGTCAGCGACCAGCCCGGCGGCCGCTGCCCGCCGGTGACCAGGTCGGGGCCGGTGACGATGAAGCCGCGCGAGTCGCGTACCAGCACGCCGTCCAGCCAGTCGGTGCGCGGCTCCGCCCCGATGAAGATGAACAGCCAGGAGGTGTCGACGGTGCGCTGCTCGCCGGTGCGGGTGTCACAGAGGGTGAGTCGTTCCAGGTGGTCCCCGCCCGCGCCGGCGGCCACCCGCGTGTGCGGGTGCACGGTGATCCGGTCGATCCGGTCCAGCTGGTCGATCAGGTAGCGCGACATCGAGGCGGTGAGGTCCGCACCCCGGATCAGCAGGTGTACGCGGGCGGCGTACCGGGAGAAGTGCACCGCGGCCTGGCCGGCCGAGTTGGCCCCGCCCACGATGTAGACGTCCTGGTCGACGCAGCTCGGCGCCTCGGTGGCGGCGGAGCCGTAGAAGACTCCGCGACCGGTGAGCTCGGCCAGCCCGGGCGCGTCGAGCACGCGGTAGGAGACCCCGGTGGCCAGGACCACGGTGTGCGCGGCGATCTCGGTGCCGTCGCCGAAGCGCAGCAGTCGGGCCCCGCCGCCCTCGGTCAGGCCGACCACCTCCCGGGTCGTCAGCATCTCCGCGCCGAACTTCAACGCCTGCCGGCGGGCCCGGTCGGTGAGCTGTGCGCCGGAGACACCGTCGGGGAAGCCCAGGTAGTTCTCGATCCGGCTGCTCTGCCCGGCCTGACCGCCGGTGGCCCGGCGCTCCACCAGCACCGTGCGCAGACCCTCGGACGCGCCGTACACCGCCGAGCCGAGGCCGGCCGGACCGGCGCCGACCACCACCAGGTCGTAGAAGTCGGTGGTCGGTTCGACGGTGAGGCCGACCACGCCGGCCAACTCGGCCGGGGTGGGGCCGACCAGGGTCTTGCCGTCGGCGGTCACCACCAGGGGCACCTCGTCCTCGGTGGCGCCGGCCGCGGCCAGCAGCCGCGCCCCCTCCGGGTCGTCGGTGAGCAGCCAGCGGTACGGGATCAGGTTGCGGGCCAGGAAGTCGCGGACCTTGAACGACGGCGCGGACCAGCGGTGCCCGACCACCCGGATCTCGCTCAGCGCCGCGTCCGGGGTGGCCGCCCACGTCTCCAGCAGGCCGTCCACCACCGGATAGAGCTTCTCCTCCGGCGGGTGCCAGGGCTTGAGCAGGTAGTGGTCGAGGTCCACCACGTTGATCGCCTCGATCGCGGCGTCCGTGTCGGCGTACGCGGTGAGCAGCACCCGGCGGGCGGCCGGGAAGAGGTCCATCGCCGCCTCGAGGAACTCGATACCGGTCATCTCGGGCATCCGGTAGTCGGCCAGCAACAGCGCCACCCGCTCACCGCGCAGCTTGATCTCGCGCAGCGCCTCCAGCGCCTCCGGGCCCGACCCGGCCCGGACGATCCGGTAGCGCTCGCCGTAGCGACGACGGAGGTCACGGGCCACCGCCCGGGAGACCACCGGGTCGTCGTCGATGGTCAGGATCACCGGGTTCGCCATGGCGCCCATGAAACCACTCCCGCCACCGGGAACGCACCTGTCCCCCCACCTGCGGCGTCGGGCCGGGGCAGCCGCGACGGTTGGGCCGCGCCGGGGCGGGTAACCGGGGCCGGGCACCGGCCGGGCCGGGCGAGCGGTGCCGGTTGCCGTAGACACCTCGGGGGGCCGATGTCGGAGACGCCAGCGTCGTCGACCGGGCCGGCGACCTCCGGCGAGGTCGTGGAGCTGCGCGTGCACGGCGTCTCCGGTGCGGATGCCGCCCAAGTGCTGGACCGGCCGCACGCGCACCAGGTGGCCGGGGACCGCAACGGCGGATTCTTCCGGCCGCGCCCCGGCTACCCGGACAGCACCGGTCCGGACGGGCTGATCCCGGAGGCGTACCGCTGGAGCGACCTGCCGTCGGGGACCGCGGTGCGCACGCTGTCGCTGGTGTTCCTGCTGCCGTTCATGCTCTGCAACGTCGCGGTCTGGATGGGTCCGAAGCGGGGCGGCTCGCACCTCGCGATGAAGGTGCTCTGCCGGGTGCTCGGGCTCACCCTGACCGCGCTCTACGTGCTCACCGTCGTCGGAGTGGCGCTGGACATGGTGGCCTGGCGCTGCATGTCCAGCCCGAACTGTCTCTCCGGCCGCGACTGGCTGTCCTGGCTCGGTGGACAGCGGATGGGCCTGCGCCTGGCGGTGCTCGCGCTGGTGCCGGCGGCAGCCATCGGCGTGGTCTGGTGGCTCGGGGCTCGCCCCAGCCGGCCGTTCGCCGCCTTCCGCCCGTCCACCGCGGCCGGGTACAACGTGCACCAGCTCGGCGCGATCGGCCAGTGGGACGCGGGTCCGTTCGTCGGCCGGCTGCGCTCGATCCACGTCGCGGCCGCGTTCGCGACGTTGGACGCGAGCCTGCTGGCCGCCCGGGCCGGCTCGGGGGTCACCGTCGCCTGGGTCGTGCTGAGCGCCCTCGTCGGGGTGATCCTGGTGGCCTGCGTGGCGCTGGTCACCGCGCACCCGGTGATCGACCGGCCGGGCAGCGTCGCGGGCGTGGATCGGCTGACCCGGGGTCTTCGGACGGTCGCCGGCGTGTTGACCCTGCTGGTCGTGTTGTACATCCTGCTCGACCCGACGCCGTGGCCGCCGGCCGTCGGCCTGCCGCGCTACGGCGCGACGATGGCCTGGGTCTTCGTGGCTCAGACGGCGCTGCTGGGCGCCATCGGCCTCGTCGCGCTGCGCCAACCCGGTCGACGCGGCCCGTCGGTGCGGGGGCCGGGCGCACCGGCGGTCGCCGCCGTGGCCACCGGGCTGGCGGTGGCGTTCTCCGCCGAGCTGGTCTACCGGGTGTCGGACCTGCTCGACCGCGACAAGCCCACCGCCGACCACCTCGTGACCAGCCCACCGCTGGCGTTCAAGTGGGCGATCTTCGGGTTCCTGGTGGCGGTGGTCGGCACCGTGGCGGTCGGCTGCGTAACCACCGTCCTGTCCCACCGGGCCCGGATGCGGGTCGCCGCCGACATCGTCGCCCTCGACTTCCCGAACGCGCCACCGGAGGCGGAGCCCCGGCTGCGGCAGGTCCAGCGGACGATCGCCAAGGCCCGGTTCACCGAGCGGCTGGAGCCGCTCACCGTGGTCTATGCCTGCCTCATCGCGCTGGGTCTGGTGACCAGCGTCTTCGGGGTGATGGGGCGCTATCCGGCGGAACTCGCGCACCGCTTCGTGAGGATCCCCGGCGAAATGGTGAACTTCTTCATCGGGTTGGGCAGCTACGTGATCGCGGGGGTCCTGCTCGGCCTGGTGGTCGGCGGCATCTTCGCCTACCGGACCGCCGAGTTCCGTCGCTACGTCGGCGTCATCTGGGACCTGGGCACATTCTGGCCCCGTGCGGCCCATCCGTTCGCGCCGCCCTGCTACGCCGAACGCGCCGTGCCGGAGCTGGCCCGGCGGATCACCCATCTGGTCGGGCAGGGAAACCGGGTGCTGCTCTCCGGGCACAGCCACGGGTCGGTGCTGCTCGCCGCGACCGTGCTGCAACTGCCGGACGAGGTCGGCGACCGCGTCGCCCTGCTGACCTACGGCTCGCCGCTGCGCCGGCTCTACGCTCACCTCTTCCCCGCGTACATCAACGACGAGGTGCTGCGGGAGGTCGGGCGGCGGGTCGACTGGCGATGGATCAACATCTGGCGCGACACCGACCAGATCGGCGGCTGGATCTTCTCCCCGCACCGGAACGGCGAGCCGGCCCCGGCCGACGACCCGGCGGCTCAGGTCGACCGGCGGCAGATCGACCCGAGCGACGTGATGGTGCCGCCGGGTGAGAGCGTGCCGCCGCCGATCCTGGGCCACTGGCCGTGCGAGTCGGAGGACCGGTTCCTCGCCATGGTGCGGGAGCTGGTTCGCCGCCTCCGCGCCACCGGCGGCTGAGCGGCAGGTGGCGGGGCCCGCGAGTGGGGCCGGCGGGCGGGGCGGCGGTTATCCTCGGCCGGGTGAACGCCTCCAGGCAGCCTGAGTGCCGGCTGATCGCCTCGAACAAGAAGGCCCGGCACGACTACACCGTGCTCAAGACGTACGAGGCCGGGATCGTGCTGGTCGGCACGGAGGTCAAGTCGCTGCGCGAGGGGCGCGCCTCGCTGGTGGACGCGTTCGCCCAGGAGCGCGACGGCGAGATCATGCTCTACGGGCTGCACATCGCCGAGTACGGCTTCGGCAGCTGGACCAACCACCAACCGCGGCGGACCCGCAAGCTGTTGCTGCACCGGGTGGAGATCGCCCGGATCGTGGAGAAGACCCGGGAGGGCGGTTTCACCCTCGTGCCGCTGTCGATGTACTTCGACAACGGCTGGGCCAAGGTCGAACTCGCCCTGGCCCAGGGCCGCCGGTCGTACGACAAGCGGCAGGCGCTGGCGGAGCGGGACGCGAACCGGGAGATCGCCCGGGAGCTGGGCCGGCACCTGAAGGGCCGGACCCGCCGGGTCTGATCCCGGCAGCCGCCGCCAGCTCCGCCAATCACCCGCGCCGGGTCCCGGCGTGTTCGAGACCGGCACGCCGGTCCACTGTTGACCCCGCCGTGGCCGCGTGGTGTGCTCCCTTCACGCCGTTGATGACAACGGTTGTCATTTCTGAATGGAGGATGACCATGTCCCTCACCGTCCCGCCCGCACTGCTCGAGGCCGCCGACCGCGGCCCGATCGACGACGCCGACTTCGCCGCCTGTGTCCGCGACTCCCTGCCGTACGCCTGGTCGACGGTGAGCCGCGTGGTCGCCGAACTCGAGGCCACCGGCGCCGACCACGCCGACAACACGATTCCGCCGCCGTCCGACGCCGAGCGGGGTCAACTGCTGCGCGCCCTGGCCAGCGACGCGATCCGAGCCGGCCTGGAGCGGCACTTCGGGGTCCGGCTGGCCTTCCAGAACTGTCACCGAGTCGCCGCGTTCCGCCCGGCCGCGGTCGACACGAGCACCTACCGCGAGTTCGTGTCGCCCCGCAGCCAACTGCTCAACCAGTCACCCGAGCTGCGCAACTGCTGAAACAGCCGGCGCCGCCCGAACCGACCGGGTCGGGCGGCGCCGCCGCAGGTCGAGGCCGCTGTCCGGCCCGGTCGGCCGGCAGCACCTTCGCAGCTGCGGTTGCTTCTCGACCTACGATGCCGCAGAAGCCAGCCCGAGCGGCCTTTCGTACTCGCACCTGCGGACGCTAGGGTGGCCCGATGGGACGGTTCCGGATCGGCGAGGCCGCCGAGTTGCTCGGCGTCAGCACCGACACCGTGCGCCGCTGGATCGACGCCGGCCGGCTGCCGGCCGACCGGGACGCGCAGGGGCACCGGGTGGTCGACGGGGTCGACCTGGCCGCGTTCGCCCGCAGCCAGAGCGCCGACCCCGACGAGGGGGCCGACTCCTCCTCGGCCCGCAACCGGCTGCGCGGCATCGTGGTCAACGTGCTCAAGGACACCGTGATGGCCCAGGTCGACATCCAGGCCGGGCCGTTCCGGATCGTCTCCCTGATGAGCCGGGAGGCCGTCGAAGAGCTGGACCTGCGGGTCGGTTCGGTGGCCGTGGCGGTGATCAAGTCGACCACGGTCGTGGTGGAACGGGCCGCCCCGACCGCCGGGACGAGAGGGAGGGCTGGCGCATGAGCAACCGACCGATGCGGGCGGCGTTGGCCGGGGCGCTCGCCCTGGCTCTGACCCTGGCCGGGTGTGGCGACGGCGACGACACCGCCGGCGCGGCCGGCGGCTCCGGCGTCACCGGCACCGTCACCGTGCTCGCCGCCGCGTCGCTGACCGAGTCGTTCATCCAGATCGGCAAGGACTTCGAGGCCGCCCACCCGGGCACGACTGTGGTGTTCAACTTCGGCGGCAGCTCCGCCCTGGCCACCCAGATCAACCAGGGCGCGCCGGCCGACGTCTTCGCCTCGGCCGCGCCCCGCAACATGGCGACCGTCACCGAGGCGGGCAACGCCGACGGCGAGCCGAGCACGTTCGTGCGCAACCAGCTGGTCATCGCCGTCGCCCGGGACAACCCGAAGGGGATCACCAACCTGGCCGACCTCACCCGGCCGGGCACCAAGGTGGCGCTCTGCGCCGAACAGGTGCCGTGCGGCGCGGCCGCCCGCACCGCGCTCGACGCGGCCGCGGTGAAGCTGACCCCGGTCACCCTCGAACAGGACGTCAAGGGCGCGCTCGCGAAGGTGCGACTCGGCGAGGTCGACGCCGCCCTGGTCTACCGCACCGACGCGAAGGCCGCGGCCGGGGACGTGACCGGCGTCGAGTTCCCCGAGTCCGCCCGGGCGATCAACGACTACCCGATCGTCCTGCTCAAGGGCGCCCCCAACCGGGTCGGCGGCCAGGCGTTCGTCGGATACGTCCGCTCGGAGGCGGGCCGCGCCGTACTCACCGAGGCGGGCTTCCAGGCCTCGTGACCACGACGACCGACGCTCCGCCCGCCGTCCCTGCCGACCGACGTACGGGCGCGCGGCGCGGCCGGGTCCCGCTGCCCCTGCTGCTCCCGGCCGCGCTGGGGCTGCTCTTCCTGGTGCTGCCACTGGCCGGGCTGGTGGTCCGCGCGCCGTGGTCGACGCTGCCGCAGCGGCTCACCGAGCCGGGGGTGCTGACCGCGCTGCGCCTGTCGTTGCAGACGGCGACCCTGGCCACGCTGCTCTGCCTGCTGCTCGGCGTCCCGCTGGCCTGGTTGCTCGCCCGCGTCGAGTTCCGCGGCCGCCGCCTGGTACGCGCCCTGGTCACCGTGCCGCTGGTGCTGCCGCCGGTCGTCGGTGGGGTGGCCCTGCTGCTGGTCTTCGGCCGCCGGGGGCTGGTCGGCGGCTGGCTCGACGCGACGTTCGGGGTCACCCTGCCGTTCACCACCACCGGCGTGGTGCTCGCCGAGGCGTTCGTGGCGATGCCCTTCCTGGTGATCGCGGTGGAGGGGGCGCTGCGCGGCGCCGACCCGCGCTACGAAGAGGCGGCGGCCACCCTCGGCGCCGGCCGGTGGACCACCTTCACCCACGTGACGCTTCCGCTGGTCGGGCCGGGGCTTGCGGCCGGCGCGGTGCTCTGTTGGGCGCGGGCGCTCGGCGAGTTCGGCGCCACCATCACCTTCGCCGGCAACTACCCGGGCCGGACCCAGACCATGCCGTTGGCGGTCTACCTGGCGCTGGAGACCGACCTCGAGTCCGCGATCGTGCTCAGCCTCGTGCTGCTGACCGTCTCGGTCACCATCCTCGCCGCGCTGCGCGACCGTTGGATCACCGCCCCGTGACCGGTCCGCTGCTCGACGCCCGGCTCGTGGTCGACCGGGGTACGTTCCGCCTCGACGTGCCGCTGCGGGTGGCCGCCGGCGAGGTGGTCGCCCTGCTGGGGCCGAACGGCGCCGGCAAGACCACGGCGCTGCGGGCCCTCGCCGGCCTGCAACCCCTCACCGACGGGCACGTCACCCTCGGCGGCGCGGATCTCGACCGGCCGGCGCGGGCCGCCTGGGTGCCCACGGAACGCCGCCCGATCGGTGTGGTCTTCCAGGACTACCTGCTCTTCCCGCACCTGTCAGCGCTGGAGAACGTGGCCTTCGGCCCGCGCCGGCACGGCGCCGGACGCAGCGCCGCCCGGGGCGCCGCGCGAGAGTGGCTGGACCGGGTCGGGCTGGCCGACCAGGCGCACCGCCGGCCACGGCAGCTCTCCGGCGGGCAGGCACAGCGGGTCGCGCTGGCCCGCGCGCTCGCCGTGGCCCCGTCGCTGCTGCTGCTGGACGAGCCACTCGCCGCGCTGGATGCCCGGACCCGGCTGGAGACCCGCGCCGAGCTGCACCGCCACCTCACCGCGCACCCCGGCGCGACCCTGCTGGTCACCCACGATCCGCTCGACGCGCTGGCCCTGGCCGACCGGCTGGTCATCGTGGAGGGTGGCCGGGTGGTGCAGGAGGGCGACGGGGCGAGCGTCACCGCCCAGCCGCGCACCGACTACGTCGCCCGGCTCGTCGGGCTGAACCTGCACCGCGGCCGGGCCAGCGCCGGCCAAGTGCGGGTCGCCGAGCAGCTGACCCTCACCGTGGCCGACCGGGTCGACGGCGAGGCGTTCGTGGCGTTCCGGCCGGCCGCGGTGGCCGTGCACCCGACCCGCCCGGACGGCAGCCCGCGCAACGCGTGGCCGGCCACCGTCGGCGGCATCCAGCGGCACGGCGACTACCTGCGGGTGCGGCTGGACGGCCCGATCGTGGTGGCCGCGGACATCACCCCGGCCGCCGCCGCCCAGTTGCGGCTCGCCCCGGGCCAGCCGGTCTGGGCCGCGGTGAAGGCGGCCGAGACGCACGCCTATCCGGCCACCGGCTGAGCCCGCCGCCGGAGGTGGCCCGGCCGGCATTGCGCCGAAGCCGGGCGGCCCAGGCCCGCCGGCGGGACGCGGCGCGGCCGTCACCGCGCCGAGGAGGACCTCAGCCGGCGAGCAGGTCGCCGTGGGCGGCCCGGAGCCGGGCCAGCGCCGGATCGCCGCCCGGTGCGACCCGGCGGTCGAGCTCGGCCCACGCCTCGGCCAGCGCGGCACGCACCGCGCGCAGCTCGGCGGAGTGCCGGCGGGCGCTCTGCTTGTGTTGCTCGTCGAGGCGACGGGCCCAGCCGGCGGTGACCGCGGCGAGCCGGTCGGCGTCGGCCCGCGCCTGGGCGGCGCTGCGGGCGGCGGCCGCCGGCACGATCGCGGCGATCGGACGGGGATCGCCGTCGCGGGTGAGCACCGTGACGGCGTCGGTCAGCTCGGCGAGCGCGACGAGCTGGGTGAACCGGGTGCGCGCCTCACGCAGCGGCACGGTGCGCGGCTGGTCGGACGGAGGGGTCAACGCGGGGACAGCCATGAATGCATGCTGCCGTCGGGGTACGACAGAACGAAGCGCGCGAGGGGGCTGGACATAGACAGTTAACAATCCTAATAATTGTGCATCCGTCGATCAGACGGCCCTCGCCCCGGGAGGTCCGGATGCGCCGCCATGCCCGAACCCTGCTGCTAGCCGCGGTGGCGGCGCTCGCCACTGCCGCCACCACGCTCACCCTGGCCGGGCCGGCGCGCGCCGCCGGGCCGACCGCCACCTTCACGAAGACCGCCGACTGGGGCACCGGTTGGGAGGGCCGATACACCGTCACCAACGGCGGGGCCGGCACGCTCACCAGCTGGCAGGTCGCCTTCACCCTGCCCGTCGGCACCACGCTCGGCTCCTACTGGGACGCCACCGTGAGCAGCTCCGGCCAGCGGCACACCTTCAGCAACCGGTCCTGGAACGGCACCATCGCCCCGGGCGCCTCGGTCACCTTCGGCTTCCTCGCCACCGGGTCGGGCTCGCCCACCGACTGCACCCTCAACGGGGCCCCGTGCGGCGGCGGAACCACCCCGCCGCCCACCACACCCCCGCCCACCACACCCCCGCCGACCACGCCACCGCCGACGACACCCCCGCCGACCACGCCCCCGGCGACCGGCCTGCCCCGGCACGCACTGATCGGCTACCTGCACGCCAGCTTCGCCAACGGCTCGGGCTACCTGCGGATGGCCGACGTCCCGGCCGACTGGGACATCGTCAACCTCGCCTTCGGCGAGCCCACCTCGGTGACCTCCGGCGACATCCGGTTCCAGCTCTGCCCGGCCAGTGAGTGTCCCGGGGTCGAGACCGAGGCGGAGTTCACCGCGGCGATCCGGGCCAAACAGCAGCAGGGCAAGAAGGTGCTGCTCTCCATCGGCGGACAGAACGGCCAGGTGCAGCTCACCACCACCGCCGCCCGGGACACCTTCGTCCGATCCGTCGCCGCGATCATCGACCGGTACGGGCTGAACGGGCTGGACATCGACTTCGAGGGGCACTCGCTCTATCTGAACGCCGGGGACACCGACTTCCGCAACCCGAGCACCCCCGTGATCGTCAACCTGATCTCGGCGATCCGGACGCTGAAGCAGCGCTACGGCGCGGGCTTCGTGCTGACCATGGCGCCGGAGACCTTCTTCGTCCAACTGGGCTACCAGTTCTACGGGCCGGGGCCGTGGGGCGGGCAGGATCCGCGGGCCGGGTCCTACCTGCCGGTGATCCACGCGCTGCGCGACGACCTCACCGTGCTGCACGTACAGAACTACAACTCCGGTCCGATCATGGGGCTCGACAACCAGTACCACACCATGGGCGGCTCCGACTTCCACGTCGCGATGACCGACATGCTCCTCGCCGGCTTCCCGGTGGCCGGCAACACGGCCGCGGTCTTCCCCCCGCTGCGCGAGGACCAGGTCGCCTTCGGTGCACCCTCCTCGGTCAGCGCCGGCAACGGCTATCTCGCCCCGGCCGGCGTGCAGGCGGCCGTCACCTGCCTCGTCCGTGGCCAGAGCTGCGGCAGCTACACCCCGCGCAGCGGCACCAACCCCGCCTTCCGCGGCCTGATGACCTGGTCGATCAACTGGGACCGCTACTACAACTGGGAGTTCCGGCTCAACCACGGGCCCTTCCTCAAGGCGCTGCCCTGACCGCCGGTGGCCCGCCCGACGCCGGGCGGGCCACCGGCACCGCACGACGTCGCCGGCGGCGGAAATGCGCTGGGCACCCCGATCCGGACGCGGGATGATGGCCCCGAACCTGGAGGCGCCCGTGCTCATCGACACCATCGCCGGCCCCGACGCGCGAACGGTGGTGCTGGTCGAGGGGGTGAGCGACCGGGTCGCCGTCGAGACGTTGGCGGCCCGGCGTGGCCGGGACCTGGCCGCGGAGGGCGTGCAGGTGCTGCCGATGGGCGGCGTCACGAACATCGGCCACTTCCTCGACCGGTTCGGCCCGGCCGGCCGGGGGCTGCGGCTCACCGGCCTCTACGACCACGCCGAGGAGGGCTTCGTCCGGCGCGGGCTGGAACGATCCGGGTTCGGGGCCGACCTGTCGCGGGATGCGCTGACCGCCCTCGGTTTCCACGTCTGCGTCGCCGACCTGGAGGACGAGCTGATCCGGGCGGTCGGTGTCGACGGTGTGCAGGAGGTGGTCGCCGCCGAGGGTGAGCTGCGCTCGTTCCGGCTCTTCCAACGGCAGCCCGCCCAGCGGGGTCGTGACACCGCGGCCCAGCTCCGCCGGTTCCTCGGGACACGCTCCGGACGCAAGAGCGCGTACGCGCGGGCGCTGGTCGAGGCGCTGGACCTGGACCGGGCGCCCCGGTCACTCGACGGCGTGCTCGCCCCGGGTTGAGTCAGCGGCCCGCTCGCCGGCCGGCGACCCGGCCCGCTGCTCGCCGGCGGGCGAGGTGGCCTGCCACTCGTCTGCCAGCACCGACCAGATCTCCAGGTCGAGCCGGCCGGTCGGGCCGGGAAGGACCTGCCGGAGCGTACCGTCGCGGCGCAGGCCCAGCCGGCGGGCCAGGGCGATGCTGCGGACGTTGTCCGCCCTGGTGCGCCACTCCACCCGCTGGATGCCGCGCTCCCGCACCGCCCAGTCGACGAGCGCACGCACCGCGCGGCCGACCATGCCCCGCCCCTGCGCGGCCGGCTCCGACCAGCAGCCGACCTCGCAGACGCCCCGGCTCACGTCGAACGAGACGAGCATGACGCCGCCGACCAGCGTCCCCCGCCACCAGAGCCCCCAGACGCCGCCGGCGTCGCGAGCCCAGGCGTCGGCCGAGCGCTGGAGCACGGCCCGCGCCGCGGCCAGGTCGGTGGCGACGAAGGTGGCCGGCACCCAGGGGGCGATGTGCTCCCGGGCCCGGTCCAGGTGGGCGAGGAACTCCTCGGCCCGCCAGGGCTCGAGCGGGCGCAGCTCGACGTCGGTGGTGAGGGGCAACGCGAACAACCGGACCTCCGGTGGGTGGTCGAGGGTCGACGGGGGGCGGCCGACCCGGGACATCATCCTGCCGTCCCCGCCCGACCCGGTGCAGGCCCGGGCCGGGCGGGGACGCGGTCGGCGCGCCCGCTCAGCGGCGGCGCAGCTGGGCGAGGATCGTCGGGTCGGTGATCTCGGTGTCCCGGGCGAGCATCAGCGCCTTGCTGAGGATGACGCCGAGCATCCGGTCGCCCTCGAACGGCAGGAACACGTCGCCGGCCCCGACCGCCGCCGACTGCTGCGGCACGATACAGAGATATTCGTCGTTGGGGCTCATCAGGATGTTGCCCGACCCGAGGTGGATCTGGTAGCTGCGCAGGTCTCCCCGGACCAGCAGGAACCGTCCCTCGACCCGGCACCGGTCCGCGATCGCCAGCCGGGGCACCAGCCGGGCGAGCAGGTCCCGTCGGGTCTCCGCGGTGCCGGAGAGCTCACCGAAGCCGTACGAGTGCCAGTACTCCCGGTATCGCCCGGCCGGTCCGCCGTCCTGCCAGGTCGGGTCGTTGCCCACGCTGGCCACCCCGACGAAGAGGTCGACGTCGCGCATCACCTCGCTGAACACCAGCGGCGGGATCTGCTCCAGCGGCCGCGGCGCGACCGGATCCGCGCCCGGACGGACCCACTGCTCGTAGCCACCGCCGCCGGCGTGCGCGTTGTTCTCCGGCGCGGCCAACGGGTAGAAGCGCACCTGGTCGGTCACCACCCGCAGGTAGGCGCCCGCCTCGGTGGTGTCCGTGCCGTACTCGTCGCCGGCGCCCTCCACCCAGTACTCGGCACGCAGGCCCCACTCGGGCAGCTCCCGGCTGGCGGGCGGGTAGCTGTCGTCGACCATCAGGCGCAGCCGGTTGCGCCACCCGCGCACCGCCGCCAGCGCGTGGAACTGGTGCTGGCGCAGCACGTGCGCGGCGAACCGGTTGGAGTAGACGGCCGTGCGCTCCTCGGCGGCGGTGAGCAGGTAGACCTCCCGGTGGGCCTGTTTGAACGGCTGCACCACGGCGTGCCGCTCCAGCCACTCACGCCAGGCCAGCACCTCGGCGACCGCACGGCCGATCGGGTGCCAGAGCCGCACCTCGGCATCGTCGCCCGGTGCCACCGCGGCACCGTCGACGGTGCGCAGCGCGCCGTCGGCGAAGCCGCACGGCACGCCGTCGACCAGCCAGATCAGCCGCCGCCCGAGCGTGCCGACGAGGGGATGGTCGAGGTAGCGGGCCCGCCAGGCGGCGAAGCGCCAGTGCCGCTGGGCGAGGAACTGGCGGTCCAGCCGCTCGGCCTGCGCGGCCAGCATCTTGTCGACGTCCTTGACCGCCGCCTTGAGCTCGCGCAGCTCGTCGGCGTGGTCACGGCGCACCGCGGCGGGCACCGTCCGGACCGGACGGCCGGCGGCCTTGCGCCAGCGCAGGGCGACCGCGCCGGCCTCCACCACCAGCTCCGCGGTGGCGTCGCCGAGCGTCTCCACGCGGCGCCCCACCTCGGTCAGGCCGTACGCGGGCACCGCCAGCTCCTCCACCTCGGCCCGGGACAGCCCGAGGGCGGTGGCCCGCCGGTCGAGCGCCGCGTTGACCTCCTTGAGCGTGCCCTTGTAGGTGATCCGGGCGGTCAGCCGGGCGAGCTGGGCCAGCGCGTGCTCGCCGTCGAGGCGGGAGAGCGCGTGCACCGCCGCGTTGGCCACCTTCGGGTTGCGCGGCCCCAGGCCGGGCACCTTGCGCAGCGAGGTCTCCACCAGCCGGCCCAGCTCGCGGGTGGCGCCGGCGTCGTCGGCACCGGCCAGGGCGAGCAGCCACAGCAGGCCGCGCAGCGCGGTCGCGTTGTAGGGGTCGTACGCCTGGGAGATGTCGTAGCCGAAGGCGGCGGGCCGCAGTGGCGCGGTACGCGGCCGGCCGACCAGGGACAGCCAGCCGAGCGCGACGTCGCGGAACACGTCCCGGCCGACCCGGTCGAGCAGCGTGCCGGCCTGCCGCTCCCACTTGGCGGTGGGCCGGGCCGCGGTGGCGGTGAGCGTGTGGGCCACCAGCTCCGGCCAGCCGGCGTCGAGGCCGGGCAGCTCGGCGAGCACCCGGTCGGCCCACGCCTCGCCCGGGTTGAGCAGCGGTTCGCGGACCTCCCGGACCAGGTCCTGGAGGACGGCACCGCTGCGGTAGACGTTCAGCAGGGTGCGGCGCAGGACCGCGACGAGCTCCCCGGGCAGTGTCCCGTCGGCGTCGTAGACCACCCGGGCGAGCCCGCCGAGTTCGTCGGCCGGCCACCACGCCCACTGCCGCGCGGCGTACCCGAGCAGTCGCCGCGCGTCGGCGACCGGGACCACCGCGCGAAGGTGTCGGACCAGGATGGTCAGCAGCGTGTCCAGCGACGTGCCGTCGTCGGGGTCGCCGGCCTCGAGCCGGTCGACCAGCGCGGTCGCGAGCCGGATCCGCCGGTCGCCGGGGAGCCCGTCGAGCACGTCGGTGACCGCCCGGCCGTCGTAGCCCCAGTGGCCGCCGTTGAGGCGGGCGATCTCGGCCAGCTCCGCGACCAGCGCGGCGGTGTCGTCGTCGGCGGCGTGCCGGCGCACGGCCTCGACGCGCTCCGGGTAGAAGGAGGTGGTGGTCATCAGCCACCGACCAGCGGGACGAGCTTGAGGAAGCAGACCTCGGTGCCGGCGCTGAGCTGCACCTCGGCGTCGAGCTGGTCGACCTGCCGGTCGTCGACGAGCACCACGAAGCCGTTGCGACCGAACGCCTCGACGGCGCGGGTGAACTGCTCCTCGGCGTCGACCCGACGGGGCTGGCGCAGCCGGTAGCCGTTGAGGGTCTGCTCGGCGCCGCCGGGCTGCACCAGTCCGCGGAAGAGCTCGGGCTGCCGGGCGTTGTACTCGGCCACCTCCTGGAAGACCCGGCGGCGGATCAGCTCCCGCAGCGCGAGCCGCTCCTCGAAGATCTCCAGATGCCACGCGTCGGCCCGGGAGCCGGCGGTGGTCTCGTCGACGAACCTCACCATCACCATGGCCGCGGAGTCTAGGGACGGGCACCGACAGGAGGGCGTCACCGCTGGCCACTCAGATGATGACGTGCGTCCAGTAGGTCAGCCACAGCACGAACAGGGCGCCCTGGACGAGCGCCAGGACGGCGGTCAGCCACACGTCGAGCGTGGCGTTGCGGGCCCACCGGGCCAGCACCAGGCACACCGGGAACGCGGCGAGCAGGTATCGCAGCAGGCTTTTGTACACGGGTGGGCCCATCGAGAGCGGCACCAGCACCATGAGCAGCCCGTAGACGAGGTAGGGCAGCTCGCGCCGGCGCAGCCCGACGACCAGGACCGCCAGCACGGCGATCGCGAAGCACACCCGGACGGCGTCGAGCGGCCCCGCGACGAGCCCGCCGGCCAGTACCCCGAACGGGTTCTGCACCCTGATTCCCCAGCCGGTCTGCTGGGCGTGCTGGTAGGCGAACCAGTCGCCGCTCTGCCACCGGCAGAACGCCATGAAGGTGAGCCAGCCGGCGGGGAGCAGCAGTAGCGGCCAGCCGGTCCGGACGTATTCCCGCAGGGCCCGCGGGTCGAACCGCCAGCCGTGCTGTCGCAGCAGCAACAGGGCCAGTGGCAGCAGCACGAAGAACCCGACCGAACGGCTGAGCGCGAGGAAGAAGCCCACCACGCCGACAACCAGCCATCGCCGTCGTTCCGCGTAGTGGAACGCGGCCAGGGCGAGGCAGAGGAAGAGCGACTCGGTCAGCGCCGCGTGGAAGAGGAAGGCCGCCGGCATGAGCAGCAGATAGCGGAGAAATCGCCGGGCCGCGGCATCGTCGCCGAGCAGCCGCTCCCCCAGTCGGTAGCCGAAGTACAGCAGGAACAGGAACGCGACGTTGCTGATCAACAGCAGCGCCAGGGCGTTGTCTCCGCCCAGCACGGCCCCGACCGGCCGGGCCAGGAACGGGTAGAGCAGCGGGAAGCCGAAGTCGCGCCAGGGTTCGGTCAGCGGAAGTTCGGTGAGCCGCAGGTAGAGAAACGAGTCCCAGGCGAACCAGAGCGAGATCCAGCGGTGTCCGGAGATGTCCCGCTGCTGGGCCCACATCAGCGTCTCGTCGGCCGGCGGGGCGCCGGGGATGCCGTCCCAGGCATGCAGGACGACCAGCCCGACCAGGGTGAGCACGACCTTGGACCCGACGAAGAGCCCCAGGACGAAGGGCCACGGCGCCGGCACCCGGCGGCCGACCCGGACCGCCCGGGCGGAGAGCTCCGCCAGCCGGGCGCGCTGGCCCGCCACGCGACGCCGCGCGCACGTGGTGTTCCGCCACCGCTCGGCCATGGTGTCCCCCGCGGCCCGCGGCCGATCCGTGAGGCCGCGAACGCCCCGCCGAATCCCCTTTGCCGCGCCGTTGACACCCCCGGCACCCCGGTGAACACCGGCGCCGGGTGGGGTTCATCCGCTCCGGCGGGTGACATCGCCCTGATAGCGGGTAGGCGGCGCGCCTGGACAGCGGCCCGGCTACAGGGAGCGCGGCGAATGGGCGAGCAGCACGGCACGGTGGTCATCGGCGCGGGGCCGGCAGGCCTCACGGCGGCGTACGAGCTGCTCCGGCGGGGCGAGCCGGTACGCGTGTTCGAGGCCGACGAGGTGGTGGGCGGCATCAGCCGGACGGTGGAGCGCGACGGCTGGCGCTTCGACATCGGCGGGCATCGGTTCTTCACGAAGGTGCCACGGGTGGAAGCGTTCTGGCACGAGATCCTGCCCGACGAGGACTTCCTGCTCCGGCCCCGGATGAGCCGGATCTTCTACCGGGGGGCGCTGTTCAACTACCCGCTGAGCGCCCTCAACGCCCTGCGCAACCTGGGCCTGTGGGAGGCGGCGCTCTGCATGGGCTCGTACGCCCGGGCCCGGCTGCGCCCACCACGGGACCAGTCGCACTTCGAAGGCTGGGTGTCGGCGCGCTTCGGCTGGCGGCTGTACTCGATGTTCTTCAAGACGTACACCGAGAAGGTCTGGGGCATGCCCGCGGACCAGCTCCAGGCGGACTGGGCCGCGCAGCGGATCAAGAACCTGTCGCTGGCCAAGGCCGTCCGCAACGCGCTGCCGCTGGGGCGCGGCCGCGAGGACGTGACAAGTCTGATCGAGGAGTTCCAGTACCCGAAGTACGGCCCGGGCATGATGTGGGAGCGCTGCGCCGAACAGGTGCGCGGCCGTGGCGGGCGGATCGACACCGGGACCTGGGTGACCGCGGTGCACCGGGATCCCGCCCGGCGGCGGGCCGTCGCGGTCACCGTCAACGGCGGGGGCGGCCAGCGGTCCGAGCCGGCCGAGCACGTGATCTCCTCGATGCCGATCTCCGAGCTGGTGGCCGCGCTGCGCCCGGCGGCGCCGGCAGAGGTGCTCGCCTGCGCCGCCGACCTGCGCTACCGCGACTTCCTGACGGTGGCGCTGGTGGTGCCGGCGAAGTTCTCGTTCCCGGACAACTGGATCTACGTGCACGACCCGGCCGTCCGGGTCGGCCGGATCCAGAACTTCGGCTCATGGTCACCGCACCTGGTGAAGGACGGGCGTACCTGCCTCGGGTTGGAGTACTTCGTGTTCGAGGACGACGAGATGTGGCGTACCCCGGACGCCGACCTGGTGGCCATGGCGACCGCCGAGCTGAAACGGCTCGGCCTGGCCCGGTCGGGCGCCGTCGAGGCCGGCTACGTGGTGCGAATGCCCAAGGCCTACCCGGTGTACGACGAGCGTTACCAGCACAACATCGACGTGATCCGGACCTGGCTGGCCCGCGAGGTGCCCAACGTGCACCCGGTCGGGCGCAACGGCATGCACCGGTACAACAACCAGGACCACTCGATGTTGACCGCGATGCTGACCGTCGAGAACATCGCGGACGGCGCGGCGCACGACGTCTGGTCGGTCAACGTGGAGCAGGACTACCACGAGCAGGCCACGAACCGTCCCGGGCGGCACGGCACCGGCCGGGACGCGCCGGTCGTACCGAGCCGGACCATCCGCGCCGGCGCCGCCGTGCCGGGCGACGGGCGGACCGTGACCGAGCCCCCGGCCCAGGTGCCGCTGGTCTGAACGGCGCTCCGGCCGAGCGGGCGCGGTCGCTGCGGCCCGGGGTCGCGGGGCGGCGCGGCCCGGGGTCGCGGGGCGGCGCGGAAGGCGGCAGCCCTACTACCCTGGCCCCCATGCCGCGGGTTTCGACGGCGCACCGGCTGGTCACGGTGCGGCCGGACGGTGCCGGATGAGCGCGCCGAGCCCCACCCAGCGTCCCCTCACCCCGGACGACGTGTCCCGGCTGATCCGCGCCTCGTTCGGCCCGAGCTCGACGGTCGCGCAGTGCGGCCCGCTCGCCGGCGGCGGGTTCGCCGCGGTCTGGGCGGTACGCCTCGACGACGGCCGCCGGGTGGTGCTGAAGGTCGCGCCGCCGGGCGGGGTGCGGCTGCTGCGCTACGAGCGCGGCCTCTGCGCCGCGGAGGCCCGCTACTTCCGGCTGGTGGCCGAACGCGTCCCGCGGGTGGCGGTGCCGCCCGTGCTGCACCACGGCATCGACCCGGCGTACGGCGAGTGGCTGGTCACCGGCCTGCTGCCCGGCCGGTCACTGGCCGAGCTGGCGGCCGACGGCGGAGCCGACGACGCGCCGGCCCGGCACGATCTCGGGGTGGCGCTGGCCGCGCTGCACCGGGTCAGCGGCGCCCGATTCGGCTACGACGACGCGCGGCCGTCCGGGTCGACGTGGCGGGCGGCCTTCGTGTCCATGGTCGACGCGCTGCTCGCCGACGCCGCCGACTGGGACGTCCGGCTGCCGGGTGGGCCCGATCGGGTCCGCGCGCTGCTCCGGCGGCACGCCGCGGCGCTGGACGCGGTACGCCGGCCGGCGCTGCTGCACTTCGACTGCTGGGACGGCAACGTCCTCGCCGCGCCCGGCCCGGACGGCCGGCTGCGGATGACCGGCCTGGTCGACGGGGAGCGCTTCCTCTACGGCGACCCGCTGTTGGACCTGGTCTCTCCGCTGCTGCTGCGCCGGGCCGAGGACGAGCCCGACCATCCGGTGCTGCGCGGCTACCGCAGCGCCAGCGCCGAGCCGTTCGACCTCGACGCCGGCGCCCGCCGCCGGCTCAGCCTCTACCGGCTGCACCTCTACCTGCTGATGACGGTGGAGATGCCCAGCCGGGGCATGACCCCGCAGACCCACCCGGAGCGGCACGCCGGTCTCGCCGACCTGCTCGACGCCGAACTCGACGCGCTCGGCGGCGACTGAGCCGGGCCCGGTGAGCGGCCGGCGGCGTCGGCAAACCCGTTGCCGGGCAGCGGTGGCGCTCCTAGCATGCCCACCGTGCAGATCCGGGAGTTCGCGACGCAGGACTGGGACCAGGTGTGGCCGATCGTCGAGGAGGTCGTCCGCGCCGGGGACACCTTCCCCTACGACCCCGCGCTGAGCGCCGACGAGGCGTACCGCATCTGGGTGGAGGCCGCGCCGGGCCGCACCGTGGTCGCGGCCGACGGCGCACGGGTGCTGGGCACGGCGAAGATGGGCGCCAACCGACCCGGCCCCGGATCGCACGTCGCCACGGCGAGCTTCATGGTCGCCGCGGACGGGCGCGGGCGGGGCGTCGGCACCGCGTTGTGCCGGGACGCGGTGGACTGGGCCCGCCGCAACGGCTACGCGGGCATGCAGTTCAACGCGGTGGTCGAGACGAACCGGTCGGCCGTCGAGCTGTACCGGCGAGAGGGCTTCACGGTGATCGGCACGGTGCCAGGGGCGTTCCGCCACCCGAGCCTCGGCCGGGTCGGCCTGCACGTGATGTATCAGGAGTTCTGAGCGGGCGCGCCGGCCCCGAGGCACCCGGGGAACCGACGGTCCAGGTGGACCGCCCGGTTCGCCGCGTGGTCGGGGCCGGCGTCCGGTCGTCGACGCCGCGAGCGCTTGCCCCGGCTCAGCGCCCCGGGGCGTGGGGCGCCAGTGGGTTGGCCAGCGTGCCGACGAGCTGCAGCGCGGCCGACGGGTCGGCGAGGTCGACCATCTGCTGGTTGTCGCGCAGTTGGAGCCGGTTGAGGCAGGAGAGCGCGAACTCGTCGGCGAAGAGGTCGTAGCGGCGGGCCCGCTCGGCCAGCTGCGGCACGCTCCCCAGGTAGTCGGCCCCGCAGGCGGCGACCGTGCGCCAGAACGTCTCCTCGGTGAGCACCCCGGCCTCGACCAGGACGGCGTTCAGGTACCGCAGGAAGCAGTCCACCACGTCGGTGAAGATGGAGAGCAGCTTCATCTCCTCCGGCACGTCGGCCCGGATCCGCTCGACCGCCGGCGGCAGCGGCCGGTCGGCGCTCATGACCACGATCTCCTCGGCGATGTCCTTGAAGATCACCCGCTCGACCGTGTCCCGCTCGTCGAGGACCAGGATGACGTTCTCCCCGTGCGGCATGAACGCCAGGTCGTGCGCGTAGAAGGCGTGCAGCAGCGGGGTCAGGTAGGCGTCCAGGTAGCGTCGCAGCCACGTCTCGGGGGCGAGCCCGGACCGCTCGACGAGCGCGGCGGCGAGCGAGTTGCCGTCCCTGTCGACGTGCAGCAGCGAGGCCATGGTGGCCAACCGGCGGCCCGGTTCCAGGCCGGGCACCGGGCTCTCCCGCCACAGGGCGGCGAGCATCTTGCGGTACGGCGAGTACCGGTCGGTGGCAGCCTCGTACTGCCGGTGCCGGTAGCCGACGGCGGCCCGCTCCCGGATGATCGTGAGCCCGGTGGCCTTGAAGACCTCGTCCGCCGCGATCAGCTCGGCGAGCCAGTCGTTGATCGCCGGGGTTGCCGCCATGTACGCGGCCGACAGGCCCCGCATGAAGCCCATGTTCAGCACCGAGAGCGCGGTCTTGACGTAGTGCCGGCCCGGCTCGGAGCGGTTGAAGAAGGTGCGGATGGACTGCTGGGCGAGGTGTTCGTCCGGGCCGGGACCGAGGTGGACCAACCGGCGCTGGGCCACCTCGCCGGCGAAGGTGACCGCCAGCTTGTTCCACCACTGCCAGGGGTGCACCGGGATCAGCAGGTAGTCGGCGAGGTCGAGGCCGAGCCCGGCCATGCTCTGCGCGAATGCGGCCAGCGTCTCCGCGCCGAGCTCGCCGCGGATCAGAGTGTCGTAGTCGAGGTCCTCGGCGCAGCTGAACGCGGCGTGGTCGCGGTGCGCGGCCAGCCAGATCAGCCGGACCGGCTGGGCCGCTTCCGGGGCGTACCGGTGGTATTCGTCGATCCCGAAGCCGAGCCGGCCGTTGTTGGCCACGAAGCACGGGTGACCCTCGGTCATCGAGGTCTCGATGGTCTGGAAGTCGGCCCCGGCGAGCTGCGCGGCGGGCACCGGCGGCCGGTCCAGCTTGTACGCGATGCCGGCGAGCGTGGAGGTGATCTCCTCCAGGTAGACCGGCAGGACCCGGGCGGAGAGGCCGAGCGCCGTGCGCAGCTCGATGACCAGCTCGACGGCGTCCGGCGGCAGCTCCTCGTCGCCGCGCCACCGGGTGATGCTGTCGGCGTCGATCTGCCAGTGCTCCAGGGTGAGCACCCGGGCGGCGAACCGGTAGGTGACCGCGCCGTCGTCGCTGCGCACCGCGTACCACCGGCGGCCCTCGCCGGCCGGCGCGCCGGCGGGCGGCTCGGTCGGCTCGGGGGTGAGCAGCCGTTCGTGGGCGAACTCGGCGAGCGCCTTGCGGACCAGCAGCCGGTTGGCCCGCGCCCAGTGCGCCGGGGTGAGGTGGGCGACCGGGTCGGCGGCGCTCACGCCGGGGTCCCCGACGGGATGGGCGCGCCGGTGGCGGCCAGGAATCGGGTACGGGTGCAGATGCTCAAAAGGGCGTCCTTCTCGGGCTTGGCGACGGTGCCGACGACCTCGAAGCCGACGGCGGCGTTCAACGCGTGCACCGCGGTGTTGCGCACGTCCGGTTCGACCACCACCCGGTGCGTGGCCGGATCGGCGAAGATCCAGGCCAGCACCGTGGTGATCACCGCGCGGGTGAAGCCGTGCGTCGGGTCGTCGGTGGGTGCGCAGAGGAAGTGCATGCCGACGTCGCCGGGGCGCGCTTCGTGCAGTCCGACGAGTTCGACGTGCGCGGGGTCGTACCGTTCGGCGAGGAAGGCCGGGCGGCCACGCCAGGATCCGAGGTACGCCTCGTGGTGCGGGTGCTCGGCGATCCGCCGGTACTCGGCGGCGACCCCGGCCTCGTCGGCGTCCTGCATCAGCCAGAACACGGCCTTGGGGTGGGTGACCCAGCGGTGCAGCAGCGGGGCGTCGGTGTCCGGGTCGACGGGCCGCAGCGTGAACTCGCCCAGCCCCGGGTCGACCCGGGTGAAGACGTCGGTCATGACACCCCCGCCGGAGCGCCGAACTCCTGGAAGGTGATGCTCTTCTCGATCGGGTAGTGCTCCCGGCCGAGCAGCTCCCGGATGATCCAGGAGTTGCGGTAGGGACCCATGCCGAGGTCCGGCGAGGTGATGCTGTGCGTGTGGGTGCCGGCGTTCTGCAGGAAGATGCCCCGGCCGGTGTGGTCGATGCTGTAGTTGCGGGCCACGTCGAAGCGGCCGTGCGCGTCCCAGCGGATCCGATCCCGGACGGGTTCCAGGAACGCCGGGATGCGGTAGCGGTAGCCGGTGGCCAGCACCAGCCCCTCGGTACGCAGGGTGAAGTCGCGCTCCTGCTCCACCTGGCGCAGCCCCAGCGTGTACACGTCGCCGGCCTCGTCGTACTCGGCGGTGGTCAGCTCGGTGTTGGTGAGCAGCCGGGTGTTCACCGGGCCGGGCACGCTGCGCTCGTAGAGCAGGTCGAAGATGGCGTCGACCAGGTCGGCGCTGATCCCCTTGAACAAGCCCTTCTGCTCGGCCTCCAGCCGGTAGCGGGTCGGTTCCGGCAGCGCGTGGAAGTAGTCCACGTAGTCCGGCGAGGTCATCTCCAGGGTGAGCTTGGTGTATTCCAGCGGGAAGAACCGCGGCGAGCGGGTGACCCAGTTCAGCCGGTAGCCGTAGGTGTCGATGTCGCCGAGCAGGTCGTGGTAGATCTCCGCCGCGCTCTGCCCGCTGCCGAGCACGGTGATGCTCCGCTTGAGCCGCAGCGCGTCGCGGTGCTCGAGGTACCGGGAGTTGTGGATCAGGCCGCCGCCGAGGCCCGCGCAGGCCTCCGGGACGTACGGCGGGGTGCCGGTGCCGAGCACCAGGTGCCGGGCCCGGTAGGTGCTCGTCCCGTCCGAGGTCTCGGCGCGCACGGTGTAGCAGCCGTCGGCCTCGTCGTACTCCACCGTGGTGACGCGGTGCCCGAAGCGCAGGTTGGGCAGCTTCGCCGCGGCCCAGCGGCAGTAGCCGTCGTACTCGCTGCGCAGCGGGTAGAAGCTCTCCCGGATGTAGAACGGGTAGAGCCGGCCGATCTCCTTGAGGTAGTTGAGGAACGAGAACGGCGAGGTCGGGTCGGCGAGGCTGACCAGGTCGGCCATGAACGGGGTCTGCAACCGGGCCGACTCCAGCAGCATGCCGGGATGCCAGTCGACGCCCGGCCGGGATTCCAGGAACACCCCGTCCAGTTCGGAGATCGGCGCGGTGAGGCAGGCCAGGCCCAGGTTGTACGGGCCGAGCCCGATGGCGATGAAGTCGTGTGTGGACATCCGGCCCTCCAGGCGCGGGTTCGGGGCTGACGCGGTCAGCCGACCTGGCAGGTGAGGTCGGCGGCGGTGGTCCGCTCGTGCACGTACCGGCTCGCGTGCTGCGCGATGAGTTCCAGTACGTGCCCGACGTCGTCGAGGGTGGTCTCGGGGTTGAGCAGGGTGAACTTGAGGAAGTGCCGGCCGTCCACGGTGGTGCCGGCGACCAGTGCGGCCCCGGAGGCGGCCAGCGCCTCCCGCGCGTGAAGGTTCGCCGCGTCGGCCAGCTCACGGCCCGGCCCGGTGGGCAGGTAGCGGAACACCACGGTGCTCAGCGACGAGCGGGTCACCACCTCGAACCGCGGGTCCTCGCTGACCAGCTCCCAGGCGCCGGCCGCCCGGTCGACCACCTCGTCGAAGAGGGCGCCGAGCGCGTCCGGACCCATCACCCGCAGGGTGAGCCAGAGCTTGAGCGCGTCGAAGCGGCGGGTGGTCTGCAGGCTCTTGTCCACCTGGTTGGGGATGCGCTGCTCGACCATCCGCGCCGGGTTGAGGTAGTCGGCGTGGTAGGTGGCGTGGCGCAGCACCGCGCCGTCGCGGACCAGCAGGGCGCTGGAGCTGACCGGCTGGAAGAAGGACTTGTGGTAGTCGACGGTCACCGAGTCGGCCCGTTCGATGCCGTCGAGCAGGTGCCGGCGGGTCGGCGAGACCAGCAGCCCACAGCCGTACGCGGCGTCGACGTGCAGCCAGGCCCCGGCGGTGGCGCAGATCGCGGCGATGTCGGCGAGCGGGTCGATGGAGCCGAAGTCGGTGGTGCCGGCGGTGGCCACCACCGCCATCACCACCAGGTCGTCGCGCCGGCAGCGGGCGATCTCCCGCTGCACGGCGGCGGGCACCATCCGCCGCTGTGGGTCGGTCTCGACGGTGATCACCGCGTCCGGGGCGAGCCCGAGCAGCTTGGCGGATTTCTGCACGCTGAAGTGCCCGGCCGCGGAGGTGATGACGCGCAGCCGGGGCAGCAGCTCGCGCCGGGCGTCCCAGGTGGACGCGGACCGGCAGGCCTCCTCCCGGGCCAGCAGCAGCGCCTGCAGGTTCGATTGGCTCCCGCCGCTGGTGAAGATCCCGTCGGCGGTCGGGCCGAACCCGATCCGGGTCGCGGTCCAGTCGATCAGCCGGCGCTCGATCAGGGTCGCCCCGGCGCTCTGGTCCCAGGTGTCCAGGGAGGAGTTCACCGCGCTCAGCACCGCCTCGCCGAGCAGGGCCGGGATCACCACGGGACAGTTCAGGTGCGCCAGGTAGCGGGGGTGGTGGAACCAGACGGCGTCGCGCAGGTAGACGTCGTCCAGCTCGTCGAGGGCGGCGCCGGCGTCGCCGAGCGGCCGGTCCAGGTCGATCCCGGCGATCTGCGGGGCCAACGCGTCGGGGGTGACCCCGGTGAACGGACGCTCCGCGCCGGCCACCCGGCGGGCGACCCGGTCGACGCCGTCGGCGAGCGCCGCGCGGTAGCGGGCGACCGAGTCGCCGTTGAGCAGGTGGGCGCGGGCGGTTGATCCCGGCGAGGCCGGGACGGCCTCCACGGTGTGTGCCGGCAGAGTCATGGGCAGGTCCTCCACGCTCGGTTGCGGACGGAGTGGATGAGGGCAGCCGGAACCCGCCTCCGGTGGGGCGCCGGAGGCACGGGGCTGCGGTGGATCGGGGCTGCGGTGGATCGGCTGGCTCAGGCGGCGGCGTCGGCCAGTGCCTCCGCCCGCAGGGCGTCCTCGCTGACGCCCTGTCGCCAGTAGCCGGAGAAGGTGACCCGGCGGCGGTCCAGGCCCCGCTCGCCGACCAGGTGCCGGCGCACGGCACGGACCATCGAGGACTCGCCGGCCACCCAGGCGTACGGGGTGCCGGCCGGCAGGCGGGCGGCGCGGACCGCGTCGACCAGCAGGCCGCTGCCGGGCGGGGTGCTGCCCCGCACGATCCAGCGCACCTCGGCCCGCGCCCCCACGGGCAGCTGCTGGATGTCGGCCGCGTCGGGCACCTCGATCCAGGCCCGCACCGGGGTGTCGGCGGGCAGCCAGTCGAGGATCCCGCCGACGGCGGGCAGCGCGGTCTCGTCGGCGACGAGCACGATCAGGTCGGTCTCCGCGGGCGGCCGGAAGCAGACGCTGCGGTTGTCGGCGACCGCCGGGCCGAGCAGCACCACCCGGTCGCCGGGCCGGGCCCGCCCGGCCCAGCGTGAGGCGGGACCGACATCGCCGTGGCTGACGAAGTCGATGTCCACCTCGGCGCGTTCCGGGCGTTGCGCCCGGATGGTGTACGACCGCATCACCGCCCGGGTCTGCGGGTCGAGCGCCCGGTAGGCGCCGAACCAGTCGTCGCCCTCCTCGGCCGGGAGCACCGGAGCGTCCTGCCCGGGGTGCGGCAGGAAGAGCGAGACGCTCTGGTCGCGCCCGCCGCCGTCGAAACCGGCCAGCTCCGGGCCGCCGAAAGTGACCCGGATGGTGCTGGCGCCGATCCGGCGCACGCCGGCGACCTGCGCGGCGTAGAGGCGGTACTGCACGGCGAGCGCACCGCCGAGGGCCATCAGCTCACCTTCTTCGCGGCGCGGATGGCGTTCGCGAGGTTCTCCAGCAGCGGCGCCGCGCCGGCGTACGAGAAGCGGGGCACTGCGTCCCAGGGGGTGACCTGGTTGGCCTTGACCGCCGGCAGTTGCGCCCAGGTGGGCTTGGCGCCGAGGTCCTTGGGCTGCAACGCGGTGTTGCGGTTGTCGAGCAGGATCAGATCGGCCGGGAACTTGCCGGCGTTCTCCCAGCTGAGGGCCTCGAAGTAGTCGCCGCTCTCGAGCTTGGTGGGCACCACGATGTCGACGCCCAGCTCGGCGAAGTACATCAGGTCCGTGCTGACCTTCGGGTTGGAGACGTAGAACAGGTCGGGGCTGCCGGAGGCCGCCATCACCTTGATGCCGGGGTTGGCCTTGACCGCCTGGCGGACCGACTCGGCCGCCGCCTCGAAGCGGGCCTTGGCGTCGGTGACCTTCTTCGCCGACAGGTCGGCGCCGAGCGACTCGGCGAGCTGGGCGTAGCGCTCGATCGGCTTGGTCATCGGCACCCGGGCGGTGGTGATCGTCACGCTCGGCGCCAGCGGGAGGATCTTGCTCTTGCTCTCGTCCGGCACGTACCAGAAGGCGCCCGGGTCGTACATGTGGGTGACCAGCAGTTCCGGGCGCAGGGCGGCGTACTTCTCGACGCTGAACTCCCCCCACACATTGCCGAGGATCTCCACGTTCTCCACGTTCAGCTCGCCGGCCTGCGGGTCGACGGTGCCGTCGGCCCGCTTGGTCTCGCCGAACACGCCAACGATCTGCTTGTCGAGTCCGAAATCGACCAGCGCGGCGGCGGTGCCGGTGAAGGCCACCACCCTGGCCGGCCGGCTGTTGGCGGTCACCTTCTCGCTCCGGTCGTCCGTGAACGACCAGGGGCCCGCACTGTTGCCCGCCGCCGCTTCGGGCGATTTCTCCCCGCCTCCGCAGCCGGTCATCAGGACGGCGAAGGTGGCGGCACCGCCGGCCAGCAGGCCACGGCGGGTCAGGCGACGGGAAGATACGGAATCAGGCATGGGGTCGACTTTCGATCAGGGTCGGGGGGTGACCATGGACAGCGGGGTTAGGTTAACCTAACCTAATTCGCTGTCAAGTCCTGTTCGGCGTTTCCCCACCCCGGAGTTCACACTGTCCGTCATCGAGTCACCACCCGAGGGTGGCCGTCCCGCGCTGTCGCCGCCACCGACCCCATCTCGGCGGGGGCGCGTCGCCACCCGCAGCGCGGGCCTGGTCGCCGCCGTGCTGCTGCTCGTCGCCGTCGCCGTACTCAGCATCGCGGTGGGCGCGAAACAGCTCCCGCTCGCCGACGTCTGGTCGGGCCTGCTGCACTCCGACTCCGCCGAGTACGCGGTGGTGCACCGGATGCGGCTGCCCCGTACCCTGCTCGGCCTGCTCGCCGGCGCGGCGCTCGGGGTGGCGGGCGCGGTGATGCAGGCGCTGACCCGCAACCCGCTGGCCGATCCCGGGCTGCTCGGCATCAACGCCGGCGCCTCCGCCGCCGTCGCCACCTCCGCGTTGCTCGGCGTGACCGCCCTCAACGGATACGTGTGGTTCGCGCTGCTCGGCGCGGCGGTGGTCACCGCGCTGGTCTACGCGGTCGGCGGCGGGCGCGGGGCCACCCCGGCCCGGCTCGCGCTGGCCGGCGCGGCGCTCAACGCCACCCTCTTCTCGTACGTCAGCGCGGTGATGCTGCTCGACTCCGCCTCGCTGGACCGGCTCCGGTTCTGGACGGTCGGTTCGCTGGCCACCGCCGACTCGGCGACGGTCAACCGGGTGCTGCCGTTCCTGCTCGTCGGCCTGCTGGTCGCGCTGGCCACCGCGCGGCCGCTCAACGCCCTCGCGCTGGGCGACGACGCGGCCCGGGCGCTCGGCGCGCGGCCCGCGCTGATCCGGGCGGCCGTCATCGTGGCTGTCACCCTGCTCTGCGGCGCGGCCACCGCCGCCTGCGGGCCGATCGTCTTCGTCGGGCTGCTCGTGCCGCACCTGGTCCGCGCCCTGACCGGACCGGATCTGCGCTGGCTGCTCCCCTACTGCGCGCTGCTCGCGCCGGTGCTGCTGCTCGGCGCCGACGTGCTGGGCCGGGTGCTCGGCCGACCCGGCGAGCTCCAGGTCGGGATGGTCACCGCGGTGTTCGGCGGGCCGCTCTTCCTCTGGCTGGTCACCCGGCGCAGGGTGGGCACGCCATGACCGTGCTGCGTACCCCGGGCGGCTTCTCGCTGCGCTTCCGCCCCCGCGCGCTCGCCGTCGGCGCCGGCTTCGCGGTGCTCGCCGCCGGGCTGGGCGTACTGGCCATCGCCGGCGGTGACTACCCGATGACCCCCGCCGACGTGCTGCGCACCCTCACCGGCGGGGGCACCCCGGCGGAGGAGTTCATCGTCACCGAGCTGCGGCTGCCCCGGCTGGTCACCGCCCTGTTGGTCGGCGCGGCGCTGGCACTGGCCGGCGCGGTGTTCCAGGCCCTGGTCCGCAACCCACTGGGCAGCCCGGACGTGCTCGGCTTCACCCAGGGCGCGGCGACCGGCGCGCTGGTGGTGGTCGTGCTCGGCGGCAGCAGCCTGGCGCTTTCCGGCGCGGCGGTGGCCAGCGGCCTCGCCACCGGCCTGCTGATCTACGCGATCGCGTGGCGCAACGGTGTGCACGGCTACCGGCTGGTGCTGGTCGGCATCGGGATGTCGGCCATCCTCACCGGGATCAACGGCTATCTGCTCACCCGCGCGCCGCTGATGGACGCGGCGCGGGCGATGCTCTGGCTCACCGGCAGCCTGGACGGGCGCGGCTGGTCCGACGCGCTGCCGCTGCTCACCGTGCTGTCGGTGCTGACGCCGGTGGTGCTGCTCGGCTGCGGCCCGGCGTTGCGGATGATGGAATTGGGCGACGACACCGCCAGCGCCCTCGGCGTTCCGGTGCGGCGGCTGCGCCTGGTGCTGCTCGCCGCGGCGGTGCTGTTGGTCTCCTTCGCCGCGGCCGCCGCCGGGCCGGTGTCGTTCGTGGCGCTGACCGCGCCGCACCTGGCCCGGCGACTCACCCGCGCGCCGGGGCCGAACCTGCTGCCCTCGATGTGCGTGGGCGCGACACTGCTGGTCGGAGCCGACCTGCTGGCCCAGCGGGCGTTCACCGATCACCAGCTCCCGGTCGGGGCGGTCACCGGCGCGCTCGGCGGGGCCTACCTGGTCTGGCTGCTGGCGATGGAACGAAGGGCGGGGCGACTGTGAGCGCGAGGAGTGAGCTTGCGAGCCCCGCAGCCGCGAACAAAGGCGGCGCCGTGAGGGCCCGCGACGAGAACGGAGCTTCGATGGAGACCGGCACGACACGGCTGAGCGGCACCGGGATGACCCTCGCCTACGACCGGCGCGTCGTCGCCGAGGGGCTGAGTGTCGCCGTGCCCGACCGGTCGTTCACGGTGGTCATCGGGCCCAACGCGTGCGGCAAGTCCACGGTGCTGCGGGCGCTGTCCCGCATGCTCAAGCCGACCGCCGGTGCGGTGCTGCTCGACGGGGAGGACATCCACCGCCGGCCCGCCCGCCAGGTGGCCCGCACCCTCGGCCTGCTACCGCAGTCCTCGATCGCCCCGGACGGCATCACCGTCGCCGAACTGGTGGCCCGCGGACGCTACCCGCACCAGGGCCTGTTGCGGCAGTGGTCGCGCGAGGACGAGCGGGTGGTCGACGAGTCGATGACCGCGACCGGGGTGGCCGACCTGGCCGACCGGGCGGTGGACGAGCTCTCCGGCGGGCAGCGGCAGCGGGTGTGGATCGCGATGGCGCTGGCCCAGCAGACTCCGCTGCTGCTGTTGGACGAGCCGACCACGTACCTGGACATCGCCCATCAGATCGAGATCCTCGACCTCTGTGCCCGGCTGCACGAGGAGCAGGGCCGGACCCTGGTCGCGGTGCTGCACGACCTGAACCACGCCGCCCGCTACGCCACCCACCTGATCGCGATGCGCGACGGGCGGGTCGTCGCCGCGGGCGAGCCCGGCGAGGTGGTCACCGCCGAGCTGGTGGCGGAGGTCTTCGGGCTGCCCTGCCGGGTGATCGAGGATCCGGAGACCGGCACGCCGCTGGTCGTCCCGGCGGGCCGCCGCCGGGCCGCCGTGCTCGCCCCGGAGCCGGCATGAGCATCGGGCACAGCGACGCGCGGGTGTTCCGGGACTCCTGGGGTGTGCCGCATCTGCGCGCGGCCGACCCGCGGGCGCTCGCCGTCGCCCAGGGCCGGGTCACCGCGTACGACCGGGCCTGGCAGTTGGAGGTGGAGCGGCACCGGTCCCTGGGCAGCACCGCGTCCTTCCTCGGCGTCGACGCGGTCGGCTGGGACCGGTTCGCCCGGCAGGCCCGGCTGGACGACACCGCCCGGCGGTGCCACGCCGCCCTGGACCCGGCGACCGCCGAGTGGGTACGCGACTACGTGGACGGGGTCAACGCCGGCCTGGCCGCCGGTGCGGCCCGGGCGCCCGAGTTCGCCGCCGTCGGGCTCAGCCCCGGCCGGTGGGAGCCGTGGACACCGCTGGCGGTGTGGCTGACCCACCACATCCTCTTCGCCGGCTTCCCGAACAAGTTCTGGCGCGAGCAGGTCGCCCGCCAGTTGGGTGAGGCGGCGACGACCCTCTTCGCCGCCGACCACCCGGCGACCGCCGGCAGCAACGGTTGGCTGCTGGCTGGCGACCGGACGGCGACCGGCGCGGCGCTGCTCGCCGGCGACCCGCACCGGATCATCGAGGCCCCCGGGGTGTACCAGCAGATCCGGCTCGCCTGCCCGGAGTACGACGTGATCGGCCTGGCCGTGCCGGGCGTGCCGGGCATCGCCCACTTCGGACACGCCGGCGAGGTGGCCTGGTCGATCACCAACGCGATGGCCGACTACCAGGACCTCTACGCCGAGCGGCTGCGCCGCCGGGACGGGGTGGTGCAGGCGTACGGCCCGGACGGCTGGGAGACGGCCGCGGCGCACACGGAGACCGTGGAGGTCGCCGGAGGGGACCCGGTCGACGTCGAGGTGGTCGAGACTCCGCGCGGACCGGTGATCGCCGGCGGGCCGGACGAGGAGTCGGCGATCAGCCTCCGCTACCCGCCCCGGGTGCTGGCGCAGCTCGGCTTCGCCGCGCTGCCGGCGCTGCTGCGCGCGCGTACCGTCGCCGACGTGGACGCGGCGGTCGACCACTGGGTCGAGCCGGTCAACGTGCTCCAGGCGGCCGACACCCGGGGTGGTCTGCTGCACCGGGTGGCCGGCGCGGTGCCGGTGCGGCACCCGGCCAACCGGCTGCGGGTGGTGCCGGCCTGGGCGGTGGAGCACGCCTGGCAGGGCTGGTACGCGCCGATGCCGCGGGCCGACGTCGACGGCTGCGCGGTGATGGCCAACGCCCGCGGGCTGGCCACCTCGCTCGGCGTCGAGTTCGCCCCGCCGTACCGGGCCGACCGGATCCGCGAGCTGCTCGACGGCGGCCGGGACTGGACGGCCGAGGAGATGGCGGCGGTGCACACCGACACGCATCTCGCCGCCGCCGGCCCGCTGCTCGCCCGGCTGGCCGGCCTCACCGGGCTCGGCCCGGCCGCCGCGGCGCTGCGCGACCGACTGCTGCGCTGGGACGGCCGGATGGCCGCCGAGAGCACCGATGCCGCCGGGTTCGCCCTGGTGCGGGCGGCCCTGGTACGCCGACTCGCCGCACACCCGGCGCTCGCCACGCTGGCCGACCCGCCGCCGTACCCGGAGGTGTTCCAGCCCTGGCTGGCGCTGACCCCGCGGGTCGCGCTCGCGCTGGCGACGCTCTTGGAGACGCCACTGCTGCCCGATGTCGATGCGGACGCGCTGCTCCGCGCGGCCGTCGAGGAGGTGGCGGCGGCCGGGGTCGGGCTGCCGGCCTGGGGTGAGCTGCACCGGCTCACCCCGTGGCAGGCGCTGCCGGACCCGGACGCCGGCCCGGGCCCGCGGCTGGCCGGCGACCACGACTGCGTGCTCTCGACCTCCAGCGTCCCCGGGCTCACCCACCACAGCGTGCGTGGCCCGGCGGCCCGCTACGTCTGGGACCTCGCCGACCGGGCGCGCAGCCGCTGGGTGGTGCCGCACGGCGCGTCCGGGGTGCCCGGCGACCCGCACCACCACGACCAGACGCCGGCCTGGCTGGCCGGCGAGCTGCTGCCCGTGACCACCGACTGGGACCAGCTCATCGAGGCGCGAGCGGAGGACTGACCGCCGCACCGCGCGGGGGCGGCGAGCCGCCGCCGTGCCTCCGGTGAGGGTGATACCTCTGCGGCATCAATATGCCGCAGAGGTATCACGCTCGTGCGGACCACCGCCGCGGGTCAGGGGATGGTCAGCCCGTACGCCGCCAGAACCTCCTGGATCGGCTGGTAGTAGGTGGTGCCGCCGGAGGTGCAGTTGCCGCTGCCGCCGGAGAGGATGCCGACGATCCGCCCGGTCGACGCGACGTAGAGCGGGCCGCCGCTGTCGCCCGGCTCGGCGCAGATGTTGGTGCGGATCAGCCCGGCGACCGAGCCCTGCGAGTAGTTGACGGTCTGGTTCAGGCCGGTGATCGTGCCGCAGCGTACGCCGGTGGTCGAGCCGCTGCGGCAGACCGCCAGACCGACGTAGGCGCCGGTGACGCCGTTGATGGTGAGCAGCCCCGGGTAGGTGTAGACGGCGCTGGGGTGGGCGACCGTGCCGGTGTAGCGGACCAGACCGTAGTCGTTGCCGGGGAAGCTGCTGCCGGTACGGGAGCCGAGCACGGTGGTCTGGGCGCTGTTGGCGTACCAGGTGGCGCCGAGGGTGGTGCAGTGCCCGGCCGTGACGAAGTAGTAGGTGCTGCCGCTGCGGACGTTCGCGCCGAGCGAGCAGCGCCCGCCACCGCCGTAGATCGCCTGACCGCCGGCGATGAGGGTGCTCAGCCGTCCGGGTTCCCGGCGCAGCTGCGCGCCGGCCCGGGCGGCGGTCTCCCGCAGCGCGGCCAGTTCCCGCCCGGTGACGGTGTCGTCGACGGTGACGGTCATCCGGCCGGTGGCCGGGTCGAGCCCCCAGGCGGTGCCGGTGGTGCGCACCTCGGCGAGCACCGCTGCCGCGCCTGCCGGGTCGGGTCGGGCCTGGGCGGCGGCCGGGGTGCCGAGCACCAGCGCGGCGAGGACGAGGACGACGAGCGGGAGACGGCGCATCCGGACCTCCGATTGATCGGCAGATGTCGATGTACTCCCTCAGCATCCGCCGGTCCCACCGCGCATTCAAGACCCCGGCAGGATCACCCGGGGCACGGCCGGGGCGCCGCGTCGCCGCCACTCCCGCGGGTAGCCCAGCGACACCTCCTCGAACCGGACCCCGTCGTAGGAGGTGGTGCGCGGGATGTGCAGGTGCCCGTAGACCACCGCCGCGGCCCGGAACCGCCGGTGCCAGTCGGCCGTCCGCACCGTGCCGCACCACTGCGCGAACTCGGGATGACGCAGCACCAGGGTCGGCTCACGGACCAGCGGGAAGTGGTTGACCAGCACGGTCGGCCGGGTCGGATCGGTGGCGGCCAGCCGGCGCTCGGTCGCCGTCACCCGGGCCGCGCACCAGGCGTCCCGGCTCGGGTACGGGTCGGGGTGCAGCAGCGCCTCGTCGGTGCAGACCACCCCCACGTCGTACGCCCGACGCAGCGACTCCTCCTTGCTGCTGGTGCCGGGAGCGTGGAACGAGTAGTCGTAGAGCAGGAAGAGCGGGGCCACGGTCACCGGACCGCCCGGGCCGGACCAGACGGGATAGTCGTCCTCGGGGGTGAGCACCCCCAACTCCCGGCACATCGCGACCAGCTCCCGGTAGCGCGCGTCACCGCGCAGCTGGACCGGATCGTCGCGCATCGTCCACAACTCGTGGTTGCCGGGCGCCCAGACCACCGTGGCGAACCGGGCACGCAGCAGGGCCAGGGTGGACCGGATGTCGGCGAAGCGCTCGGCCACGTCCCCGGCGACGATCAGCCAGTCCTCCTCGGAGCCGGGGCGCAGCCCGTCCACGACCGCCCGGTTCTCCGCGTACCCGACGTGCAGGTCGCTGACCGCGAGCAGTCGCCCGGCGCTCACCCGAGTTCGGCCCGCACCCAGTCGGCGAGGTCCCGCGCGCAGTCGTCGACCGTGTCGCGCCAGGCCCGGTCCGCGCCCTCGCCCGCCTCGTCGCTGACCCGCTTCACCAGCCGGCACGGCACCCCGGCCTGGGCGGCGGCCCAGGCGATGGCGTACCCCTCCATGTCGACCAGGTCCGCGCGCCGCGCCAGCCGGGCCCGGGCCGCCTCGTCGGCGATGAACGCGTCGCCGGTGGCCAGCACCGCGGTCCGGCTGCCCAGGGTCAGCGGCGCGCCGTAGGTCTGCCCGGTGAGGGTCCGCAGCAGGTCGGTGTCGAGATCGTGCTGGAGCACCGTGCCGATCTCGTGGATGCCCGCCCAGCCCGGGCGCAGCGCCCCGGCGGTGCCGAGGTTGAGCACCAGGCTCGGCTTCGGGCCGGCGGCCAGCACCGTCGCCAGCGCGGCCGCCGCGTTGACCTTGCCCATGCCGGTGAGCAGCACCGGCAGCCCGGAATCGAGGTACGCGGCCTCCTCCTCGACGGCCAGCACGACCAGCGGGACGTCGGGCCGGATGTCACCGGAAAGAATCACCCGCGAATCGTACGGGCCGCTTGGGCGGGCCGGCCGGCGGCCGGTACGTCCACCGCGAGCAGCGCCCCGTCGAGCGGCCCGGGATCGGGGAGCCCGTACCGGGCGGTGGTCACGAAGAGCCGGCTCAGCCCCGGCCCGCCGAGACAGACGCTGGTCGGCTGCGCCGCCGGCAGCCGGACCTCCCGCTCCAGCGTGCCGTCCGGCCGGTAGCGGCGTACCGCCGAGCCGCCCCAGAGCGCCACCCAGAGGTGGTCGGCCGCGTCCACCGTCATCCCGTCCGGGGCGCCCTCGGCCGGGTCGAGGCGCAGGAACGGCTCCCGGGCGCCGAGCTCGCCGCTGCGGGTGTCCACGGTGAACCGGTCGACGTGCCCGCGCGGGGTGTCGGCCAGGTACATGGTGGTGCCGGCGCCGTCGAAGGCGGGCCCGTTGGCGATCGTCAGCCCGGTCACCACCGCGACCGGTACGCCGCCCGGGTCCAGTCGGTAGAGGGAGCCGCCGCCGGGCACCCCGGCGTAGGTCATGCTGCCGGCCCAGAACCGGCCGTGCGGGTCGGCCACCGCGTCGTTCATCCGGGCCGGCTCGGACCGGCCGCCCTCCAGGTCGGCGACCGACCGGTTCCCACCGTCGGCGGCGAGCCGGGCGATCCCGGTGCCGGCCACGGCCAGCCACTCCCCCGGCTGCCCCACCACCGGCGCCACCGCGCCCAGCGGCACGTCCAGCCGGGTCAGCTCGCGCAGTGGTCCCGGGCCGTCCCCACCGGTGCTCAGCAGCCGGCCGGCGAGCAGGTCGACCAGGACCAGCCGGTCGTCCACCCATCGGGCGCCCTCGCCCAGCTCGAGGCGATCCGCGCTCCAGGCGGTGGGCTCGGTCAGCTCCATCTCTCCTCCTCCAACGACAACGCGGCGCGGGCCCGGTGCGGTCGCGACGGCGGTCAGCGCAGCGCGGTACCCGGTTCGTGGTCGAGCAGCGCCAGCTCGGCCCGCTCGGGCAGGCCCTCCCAGTCGCCACGGGTGGCGACGGCGAAGGCGGCGGTGGTCACCGCGCGATACAGCCGGCCGGCCACGTCCGCGCCGTCGAGCAGCGCGGAGAGCAGCCCGGCGACGAAGGCGTCCCCGGCGCCGATCGTCTCCACCACCGGCACCCGGCGGGCCGGGCGGTGCGCGGTGCCGCTCTCGTGGTGGCTGGTCGCCCCGTCGGCGCCGAGCTTGACCACCACCTCGCGTACGCCCCCGGCGCGCAGCGCGGCGGCGGGGTCGTCCGCGTCGGTGAGCACGGGCAGCTCGTCGGCGGAGGCGACCACCAGGTCGACCCAGGGCAGCAGCGGCCGCAGCGCCGCCGCGGCCTCGGCCACGGACCAGAGCCGGTTTCGGTGGTTGACGTCGAGGCAGACCAGCGCGCCGGCGGCGCGGGCCCGCTCGACGGCGGTGCGCACCGCCGCGTACGGGCCGGGGCCGAGGGCACAGGTGATCCCGGTGACGTGCAGCACCCGGGGTGACGCCGCGTCGAACGCGCGGTCGACGTCGGCCGGCGTCAGACGGGAACCGGCCGACCCGGCTCGGTGGTAGGTGACCCGGTTGAGGTCGGCCACCCGGGGTTCGAAGAGGATCAGGCCGGTGGGCGCGTCCGGGTCGACCCGCGACCAGGTCAGGTCGACGCCCTCGGCGCGCAGCGTGCGGCGGACCAGGGCGCCCGGCTCGTCGGCGCCGGTGACCCCGACCCAGCCGACGGTGTGGCCGAGCCGGGCCAGCCCGATCGCCACGGTGGACTCGGCGCCGGCGATGGAGATGCCGGCGGTGCCGCCGAGGCGCAGCGCGCCGGTGGCCCGGAAGGCGGCCATCGTCTCGCCGAGGGTGAGCACGTCGCTCACGCGCGTACCGCCGCCAGGAAGGCCGCCGCCCGCTGCCGCAGGGCGGCCGGGTCGCCGCCGCGGACGGCGTCGCCGAGCAGCGGGGATCCGACGCCCACGGCGATCGCGCCGCGCTCCAGGTAGCGCCGGGCGCCCTCGGCGTCGACGCCACCGACCGGCACGAGCGGGGTGTCCGGGAACGGGTCGCGCAGCGCGGCGAGGTAGTCCGGGCCGCCGAACGAGGCGGGGAAGAGCTTGACCGCGGCGGCGCCGGCGGCCCGTGCGCGGACCACCTCGCTCGGGGTGAGCGCGCCGGCGAGCACCGGCAACCCCAGCCGGGGCGCCTCGTCCAGGCTGTCGGCGATCGCCGGGGTGACCAGGAAGGTCGCGCCCGCGTCGGCGGCGGCCCGGGCGTCGTCGACGGTGAGCACGGTGCCCGCGCCGAGGTGGAACTCCGGGCCGAGCGCGGCCCGGGCCCGGCGAATCGTGCCGAGCGCGCCCGCGCCGGTCAGCGACACCTCGATCAGCGCCACCCCGCTCTCGGCCAGGGTCAGCACCGCGGCCAGCGCCGCGTCCGGGTCCGGGCCGCGCACGATGGCGAGCAGTCGATGGGTACGCAGGGCGTCGGTCAGGTTCATCGGGGTCCTCCCCTTCGGTGGGCGGAGACGGTCAGTCGCCAGGTGACCTCGCCGGCGGGCGGGACCACCGCCGCGTCCCGGGGCCCGGCGTCGGCCAGGTCGAAGGCGGCGCCGAGCATCGGCTCCACCCCGACGCTGCGGTACGGCCGGTCGGCCGGCCAGCCGCGCAGGTTGCGCCAGAGCGCGGTGGACCGGGGCTGGTCGGCGCACTCCAGCTCCAGCGTCAACAGGTCCGATCCGTCCACCACCTGGACCCGGGGGCAGTCGACCAGCACCGCACCGACGGCGGTGCCGTCGTCCGGGCCGAGCGCGTCCAGCGTCAATCCGGCCGGGGCGGGCCACTCGCCGGTCAGCCAGGGCCGGCCGGTGGGCCAGTCGCCCGGCAATAGCTCGGCGGCCTCCGGGTGCAGCCGGGTCGGGGTGCCGGCCGGGGCCTGGAGTCGGGCCGCCGGCGAGAGGTCGAGCAGGGCGTGGGCGGCCCACACGAAGCGGTACCCGGGCTCGGCGGCGAGCCGGTAGTCGGCGACGACCGCGCCGGACCGTTCGGCCAGCCGCCGGGTGAGGGTGAAGTCCGGGTTCTCGACGACGGCGGTGTCGGGCCCGGTCGCGCGCCACGGCCGGGACCAGACGTCGCCGTGGTCGGGCCGGCCGCGCACGGTGGGCAGGCACTCCTCCAGCCCGCCGGCGTCCACGAACGCCGCCCCGGGGCGCACCGCGGCCCGGCCGGGCTGCGGCCCCCGCCAGAGCCACTCCCGGCCGCCGCCGGCGAGGCTGGTCCAGCGTCCGCCGAGTGCGAGGTCGACACCGACGCGCAGCGGCACCGGCCGCTCGACGTCGGCCGCCGGGTGGACGGCCGGCTCCTGGTCACCGTCGGGGTTGCCGTCGGCGCCGGTCGGCCGGGCGGGGCGGGGCAGGTGGGGCGGCGGGTCGGTCGGGGTCACCATTCGGCGAACGAGCCGTCGGGGTGCCGCCAGACCGGGTTGCGCCAGGCGTGCGGGCTCTTCGCGGCCTTGCGGACCGCGGCCTCGTCGACGGTGACGCCCAGGCCGGGCCCGTCGAACTTGACGATGTGCCCGTCGACGAACCGGAACGGCTCCGGGTCGACGACGTAGTCCAGCAGTTCCGAATCGGCGTTGTAGTGGATGCCGATGCTCTGCTCCTGGATGAGGAAGTTCGGCGTCGCGAGAGCCACCTGAAGGCTCGCCGCGAGCGCGATCGGGCCGAGCGGGCAGTGCGGGGCGAGCAGCGCGCCGTACGTCTCGGCGAGCGCCGCGATCCGCCGTACCTCGGAGATGCCGCCGGCGTGTGACAGGTCGGGCTGGACCACCGCCACCCCGGCCTGCAACGGGGTGAGGAACTCCGCGCGCCCGTAGAGCCGCTCGCCGGTGGCCACCGGCACCGGTGAGCAGGCGACGATGTCGCGCAGGTGGTGGGCCTGGTCGGGCAGGACCGGCTCCTCCACGAAGAACGGCCGCAGCGGCGCCAGCTCGGGCAGGATGCGCCGGACCGCGGCGAACCCGGCCCGACCGTGGAAGTCGAGCGCGATGTCCCGGTCGTCGCCGAGCACCTCCCGGGCGGCGACGACCCGGCCGAGCACCGCGTCGATCTCAGCCGACGTGGGGATGGGCGAGAGCTGCCCGGAGGCGTTCATCTTCACCCCGGTCAGTCCGGCGGCGACCTGCGCGGCGGCGGCGTCGGCGATCTCGCCGGGCTCGTCCCCGCCGATCCAGGAGTAGATCCGCACCCGGTCCCGGACCGCCCCGCCGAGCAGGGCGTGCACCGGCACCCCGTACGCCTGCCCGGCGATGTCCCAGAGCGCCTGGTCCAGCCCGGCCACCGCGCTGGAGAGCACCGGGCCGCCCCGGTAGAACCCGCCCTTGGTGAGCACCTGCCAGTGCTGCTCGATGCGCAGCGGATCCTCCCCGAGGAGGTACTCGGCGAGCACCTCGACCGCGGTGCGGACCACCTCGGCCCGCCCCTCCACCACCGGCTCACCCCAGCCGACCAGCCCGGTGTCGGTCTCCACCCGGCAGAAGAGCCAGCGCGGGGGCACCAGGAAGGTCTCGATCCGTTCGATCCTCACTGGTTGCCCTTCTGTCCGCGGACCTTTTCCACGTCCCGCACCGCCTTCGCCAGCAGGTCGCGCATGGCCGTCTCGGCCGCGCTCTCGTCGCCCGCCCGGATCGCGTCGACCACCGCGCGGTGGCTCGGGACCGGGTCGTCGTCGCTGTCGCGGCCGTGCACCAGCCGGTCGCGCTCGGCGAGCCCGGTCTCCATCACCACCTCCATCCGGACCAGCAGCTCGTTGTGGGTGGCGGCGAGCAGCGCGCGGTGGAACGTGAGGTCGGCGGCCACGGCGGCGCTCGGGTCGCCGTGCGCCTCGGTCATCTCCGCGAGCGCGGCGTCGAGGGCCAGCACGTCCTCCGGAGTGGACCGGGCGGCGGCCAGCCGCGCCGCGGCCGGTTCGATGATGGCGCGGACCTCCTGGAGCTTGTCCAGCAGCCGCGGGTCTGCGCCGTCGGCGAACTGCCAACGGATCACGTCGCCGTCGAGCAGGTTCCAGTCGGCCCGGGGCCGGACGAACGTGCCGCGCTTCTGCCGGGCGTCCACGATGCCCTTGGCGGTGAGGACCTTGAGCGCCTCCCGCAGCGCGGTGAGGCTGACGTCCAACTCTTCCTGCAACGCGGCGATGTTCAGGGTGGCGCCCTCGGCGATCTCGCCGCTGAGGATGCGGCGGGCGATCACCTCGACGGTCTGCCCGTGGACGCCGCGGCCCGCGTACTGTGCCAATCTATTCGCGCCTTTTCGCTCGTCGGTTTCGATCTCTCAGGCCGAGGCTTTCACCGCGGTCCAACCGCCGTCCACCACCAGGCTCGCGCCGGTGACGTAGGCGGCGTCCGGCGAGGCGAGGAACGCCACCACCGCCGCCACCTCGTCGGGTGTGCCGAAGCGCTGCGCCACCGTCTGGGCGACGCTGCGGCGGCGGTCCTCCTCGTCGATGCCGTCCCAGGCGCCGGTGAGGATCGGGCCGGGGAGCACGCTGTTGACCCGGACCTGGGGCCCGTACTCGACGGCGAGCTGGCGCCCGAGGGACACCAGGGCGCCCTTGGCCGCGGCGTACGCCGGTCGGCCGGGGAGGCCCACCAGCGCGTGCACCGACGACACCAGCACCACCGCGCCGGAGCGGGCGACCAGGTCGTCGAGGCAGGCCCGGACGCCGAGGAACGCGCCGGTGAGGCTGACCCCGAGCTGCCGGTCCCAGGACGCCCGGCTGGTCTGGTGCGCGGGCGCGACCTCGACCGCGTAGGCGTTGCTGACCAGGATGTCGACCGGGCCGAGCCCGGCGCGCACCCGGTCGACCGCAGCCGTCCAGGATGCCTCGTCGGCGACGTCGGCCAGCACGGACAGTGCCTGCCCGCCGGCGGCGGTCAACTCCTCGACCAGCGGTGTGCAGTCGCGGACGTCGAGCAGGGCGACCCGGGCACCCTCGGCGGCCAGGCGTCGAGCCGTCGCCGCACCGATGCCCCCGAACGCGCCTGTGACCAGCGCTGTTCTACCGTCCAACCGACGCGCGTCCGGACTCATCGACACCCCACACCGAGCCGTTTAACCATTAATTACGAATACATCTTGACAGTCAGCCGGCTCGGATGCAACCTTCTGGTCACATCGTTCACACCACCGACACACAAGCGAGTGACGCAGCGTGTCGATGAGGAAGGGACACCGCGTGACCGACTTCGACCCCGGCCGCCGCCGGCTCCTCGGCCACCTCGGGCTCGCCGGCCTGGGCGTGCTCGGCGCCGGCCCGTTGCTCACCGCCTGCGCCAGCTCCGCCAGCGGGCCCGCGAGCGGCGGTGGCGGCTCCAAGGCCGTGACCCTCCAGTCCAACCTCTCGTCGCCGCAGGCCAAGACGGCGATCGAGAAGCTGATCGACAGCTTCAACAAGCAGGGCAAGGGCACCGCGTCGGTCAACACGATCGCCTCGGAGACCTTCCGCACCCAGCTGCCGACCTACCTCACCTCCGCGAACCCGCCGGACCTCTACACCTGGTACGCGGGCTCGGTGGCCAACGACTACGCCAGCAAGGGGCTGCTGCTCGACGTCTCGGACGTCTGGCAGGGGCTGGGCGAGTACCCGCAGTCGCTGCGCACGCTCTCCACCGACGCCAGCGGCAAGCAGGTCTTCGTGCCGATGACCAACTACTGGTGGGGCTTCTTCTACCGCAAGAGCAACTTCGCCAAGTGGGGCGTGCAGGAGCCGAAGACCTGGGCCGAGTTCCTGTCGGTCTGCCAGACCATCCAGAGCAAGGGAGTCCCGCCGATCGGCATCGGCCTCGGCGACACCCCCTGGGTCGCCTCGGCCTGGTTCGACTACCTCAACATCCGGATCAACGGCGCGCAGTTCCACCGCGAGCTGCTCGCCGGCAAGCAGCGCTTCGACGACCCGAAGGTCAAGGCGGTCTTCCTGCGCTGGCGCGAGGCCCTGCCCTACTTCGACCCGAAGGGCAAGGCGTACCCGTTCCAGGAGGCGACCACCGCGCTGCTCGCCGGTAAGACCGGGATGTTCCTGATCGGCACCTTCTTCGCCGACGCCGCGCCCAAGGACGCCCTGGGTGACCTGGACTTCTTCCGATTCCCGATCATCGACCCGGCGGTGCCGGTGGCCGAGGAGGCGCCGACCGACGGCTTCTTCGCCAGCGCCAAGACCGGCAACGCGACCGGCACCAAGGCGCTGCTGAGCTACCTGGCCTCGGTCGAGGCCCAGGAGGAGTACGTCCGGTCCAGCTCCGGGATCGTGCTGCCGGCGCACCCGAAGGCCAAGGCCGCCGACTCCCCGCTGGTGAGCAAGGGCAAGGCGATGCTGGAGAGCGCCGCGGAGCTGACCCAGTTCTTCAACCGCGATTCCAGCGACGCGCTCCAGCCGACGGCGGACACCGCGCTGACCAAGTTCATCGACAAGCCGGACCAGATCGACGCGATCCTGCGGGAGTGGCAGGCCGGCGCCGAGAAGGTCTTCAAGGGCTGACGTGACAGACGTGTCCACCAAGGCCGACACACCCCGGACGACGGCGTCCGATGTGGCCGGCACACCGCGGCGGCGGCGACGGTCGGCTCGACTGTCGCCGCTGCTGGCGGCGTTCGTGCTGGTGCCCTTCGCCGTCGAGAGCATCTGGGTGTTCTGGCCGGCGCTGCAAGGCTTCTGGTTCTCGCTGACCCGCTGGGACGGCCAGACCCCGCCGCAGTTCATCGGCGTCGACAACTACGTCGAACTGGTCGGCGACGCCACCTTCCGCGGCGCCCTCATCAACACGGTCATCTGGCTGGTGCTCTTCGGCGGGCTCTCCGTCGTCGGCGGCTTCGGGATGGCGCTGCTGCTGCAACGGGACCGCCGGGGCGTCGGCTTCTACCGGGCCGCCCTCTTCACCCCGGTGGTCTTCTCCCTGGTGGTGACGGCGCTGGTCTGGCGGGTCTTCTACCAACCCGACGGGGTGGCCGACTCGATCCTGCGCGCGATCGGGTTGGAGCATCTCATCCGGCCATGGCTCGCCGACCCGGAGACCGCGCTCTACGCGGTGATCCTGCCGGCGCTCTGGCGGCAGATCGGCTACGTGATGGTGCTCTTCCTCGCCGGTCTCAAGGCGATCGACCCGGCGCTGCACGAGGCCGCCCGGATGGACGGGGCGAACGCGTGGCAGCGGCTCTGGCACGTCACCGTGCCCCAGCTCAAGGGGGTCAACGCCGTCGTGCTGTCGGTCATCGTGATCGACTCGCTGCGCTCGTTCGACATCGTCTGGTCGCTGACCCGCGGCGGGCCGTACCACTCCTCCGAGCTGCTCAGCACCTACATGTACTCGGCGGCCTTCCAGAGCCTGCGGCTCGGGTACGCCTCGGCGATCGCCGTGGTGATCTTCGTGCTCGCACTCGCGGTCATCCTCGGCTACCTCGTGCGTGCGTTCCGGGAGGAAGCGTGATCCAGAAGTTCCGCACCGGGGCCTTCCACAGCGGCATGATCCTGCTCTCGCTGCTCTGGCTCGCCCCGGTGCTCTGGGTGGTCGTGATGTCCACCCGCACCTTCGACGACATCGCCGCCCACGGCGTGGGCAGCCTGCCCCACTCGTTCACCCTCGACACGTACCGCCAGGCGTGGACCGACGGCGGCGAGCTCCAGGCGCTGATCAACAGCATGCTGGTGACCATCCCGTCGGTGGCGCTGAGCCTGGCGTTGGCCGCGGTCGGGGCGTTCGCGTTGAGCCGCTACCGGATCCCCGGGCGGCGCACCATCCTGCTGCTGATGCTCGCCGGCAACCTGCTGCCGCCGCAGATCCTGCTGATCCCGGTGCAGAAGTTCAGCGAACTGACCGGCCTGTACGACACGCTCTGGGCGCTGATCGCGGTGCAGGTCGGGTTCGGGCTCGGGTTCTACACGTTCGTGCTGCACGGTTTCATGCGCGACCTGCCCGGTGAGATCCAGGAGGCGGCGACCATCGACGGGGCCGGCCCGTGGCAGATCTTCGCCCGGGTGATGCTGCCGCTGACCCGGCCGGCGCTGGCCGCGCTCGGCGCGCTCTCCTTCACCTGGATCTTCAACGACCTGCTCTGGGCGATCACCGTGCTGCGTACCGACGACCGGATGCCGGTCACCCCGGCGCTGCTCGCGCTCCAGGGTCAGTTCGTCTCGTCGTGGAGCGTCATCGCCGCCGGCACGGTCATCGCCGCGGTCCCGACCGTGGCGGTCTTCCTGCGGTTCCAGCGGCACTTCGTCTCGGGCCTGGCGATCGGAGCGGTCAAGTGAGCGCGAGGAGTGAGCCGCTCTTGCGAGCCCCGCAGTCGCGAACCAAGGAGGTCAAGTGAGCGGGGCAGGGCAGGGCGTGGCGCAGCGGTGGACGCTGCGCGGCGCGCGGACCGAGTACACCGTGACGCTGCCGGCGCACGGGCGCTGGTTGGAGCTCTCCGCGTGGGGCCCGCACGGGGTGAGCGACGGGCCCTCGCCCGTCGCGTACGACGGGCCGGTGCCGTTCCTCACCGCCGGGGACGCCGCCCCGGTCGAGTACGCCACCGACGCCGATCGGCCGTTCACCGGCGCGGACCTGGTGGTGGAGACCACCAGCGGGCACCGGCGGGTGGCGTTCGGCTTCGCCGAGGCGGCGCACGACGCGGCCGCCGGCACGCTCGCGGTCAACTTCGCCGACCCGGTCACCGGGCTGCGCGCCGTGCTGCGCTACGCCGTGCCCACCGGCACCGACGTGGTACGACGCTGGGTGGAGCTGACCAACACCGGCGCCGAACCGCTGCGGCTGGTCCGGGCCGGCTCGGCCGGGTTCTGCGTGCCGACCCCGCACGGGGCGGTGCTCAGCCACCAGTGGGGCCAGTGGGCGCAGGAGTTCCAACTCGACCACGTCGACCTCGGCCACGGCGGGTTCACCATCGGCAGCAGCCAGGGCGTCCCCGGCCACCTGCACGTACCGTGGCTGGCCGTGCGCGACCGGGCCGCACCGGACGGCCCCACCTGGGGCGTCGCGGTGGCCTGGACCGGCTCCTGGGAGATCACCGCCGAGCGCGACACCGGCGGGCTGACCCGGGTACGGGCCGGCCGCCAACTGGCCGACGGGCCACTGGAGCTGCCGGCCGGCGCCGAGCTGACCCTGCCCGAGGTCGCCGGGGCGTACAGCGCCGACGGGCTGGACGGGCTGGCCCGGGTCTGGCACCGCTATCAGCGGCTACTCGCCGGGGACCGGCTGACCCCCCGGCCGGTGCTCTACAACTCGTGGGAGGCGACCTACTTCTCGGTCGACGCCAAGAGCCAGCTCGCGCTCGCCCGGATCGCCGCCGACCTCGGCGTGGAGACCTTCGTGGTGGACGACGGCTGGTTCCTCGGCCGCACCGACGACACCACCGGCCTCGGCGACTGGTCACCCGACCCGGCCAGCTTCCCGGACGGCTTCGAGGCGTTCATCGCCGAGGTGCGCGCGCTGGGGCTGCGGTTCGGGCTCTGGGTGGAGCCGGAGTGCGTCAGCCCCAAGTCCCGGCTCTACGCCGAGCACCCCGACTGGGTGTACCGCGTCGACGGTCGGCCGCTCACTCCGATCCGCAACCAGTACCTGCTCGACCTGGGCCGCCCGGAGGTCGCCGAGTTCGTCCACGGCACCCTCGACGACCTGCTGCGCCGCTACGACATCGCGTACCTGAAGTGGGACTTCAACCGGCCGCGGACCGAACCGGGCCGGGCCGGCGCCCACGGCGCGGTCGACCTGGACGGCGCGCACGTGGCCGCCCTGCACCGCGTCTACGACCGGTTGCGCAAGGACCACCCGGACGTGCTCATCGAATCGTGCGCGGGCGGTGGCGCCCGCACCGACCTGGCGATGGCCGCCCGGGCCGACATCTTCTGGCCCAGCGACAACACCGCCCCGATGGACCGGCTGGCCATCCAGCACGGCTTCCTGCACGCCAACGCCCCGCACCTGCTCAGTTCGTGGGTGACCGACGCGCCCGGGATCTTCGACCCGCGGCCCCGGTCGCTGGCGTTCCGGTTCGTGCTGGCGATGGCCGGAGTGCTCGGCATCGGCGCGGACATCCGGCACTGGACCCCGGAGCAGCGGGCCGAGGCAGCCGGCTGGATCGCCCGGTACAAGGAGATCCGGGAGGTGGTCACGCAGGGCGAGGTGCACCTGATCGGGGGGCCGGACCAGGCCCGCTGCGCGGTGCAGTACACCTCGCCCGACCGGCGGACGGTCGTCGTGCTGGCCTGGCACACCGGCCGGTCGGACGGCGTCGGGCTGCTGCCGTCGCGCCCGGTGCGGCTGCCGCTGCGCGGCCTCGACCCGGACGCGCGGTATCGGCACGGCGAGCAGCGCTACTCCGGCAGCCACCTGGGCGCGGTCGGCCTGCCGGTGCAGTGGACCCCGAGCCACGACGCCGACCTGGTCGTCCTGCACCGCGACTAGCCGGTCCCGGCGATGGCCGCGAGGCGGCGCGCGAGCAGGGCGGCGGCCTCCCGCAGCTCCGGCGGCTCCAGCACCTCCGCCTCGAAGCCCAGCCGGGCCACGTGCGCGGCGAGCCAGTGCAGGTCGTCCCCGCCCACGACGAGCACGCACCACCCGTCGCGATCGTCCTCGACCCGCCCGACCTGGGGCGGCACCAGCTGCCGCACCCGGTCGGGCGGGGCGTGCACCCGCACCCGGGCGAGATAGCGGTACGGCGACTCGGTCACGGAGCGCTGCACGTAGGCGACCGGGTCCGGATGCTCCCTCGGCCGGAAGCGCCAGGTCGTCGTCTTTAACCCGCGCATCCGGTCCAGCCGGAAGGTGCGCCAGTCGTCGCGGTCGACGTCCCAGGCCATCAGGTACCAGCGGCGGCCGGTGGTCACCATCCGCACCGGCTCGACCGTGCGCTCGCCCTCCCCGCCGTCGCGGCCGGGGTAGCGGAACCGGACCCGCACGGCGTCGCGACAGGCCCGCGCGAGGGTGACCAGCAGCTCCGCGTCGATCTCGACCCCGGGGCCGACCAGCGTCTCGGTGGCGCCGTAGACCGCCCGCACCTCGGCGCGCAGCCGGGACGGCATCACCTGGTCGAGCTTGGCGAGGGCTCGCAGCGCCGCCTCGCCCGCTCCGGCGACCGTGCCGCCCGACGCCAGCCGCAGGGAAACCGCGGTCGCGATCGCCTCCTCGTCGTCGAGCAGCAGCGGCGGCAGCCGGGTGCCGGCGCCGAGCTGGTAGCCGCCACCGACGCCCGGCGTCGCGTGCACGGGGTAGCCGAGCGCGCGCAGCCGCTCGACGTCGCGGCGCACCGAGCGGTCGGTGACCCCCAGCTCGACGGCGAGCTCGACGGCGGTCCAGGACGGCCGGCGCTGCAGCAGCGCCAGCAACCGCAACACCCGCTCGGTCGTCGCCTCGACGGTCACGCGTCGATCGTTCCACAGATCACGGAACGATCCTGTCCGCAATCTGCGGCAGGCTGCACCCATGACCGACCCGACCTGGAACTCCCTGCTACGGGACCAGCTCGCCTGGCACTGGACCCACCAGTTACGCGATCGCCTCGACGGGCTCACCGACGACGAGTACTTCTGGGAGCCCTCGCCCGGCTCCTGGAGCGTGCGCCCCCGCGGCACCGGCACGGCGCCGGTGCAGGCCGGCTCCGGCGCGATGACCATCGACTTCGCGATGTCGCAGCCCGACCCGCCACCGTTCACGACGATCGCCTGGCGGCTCGGGCACGTGATCGTCGGGGTGCTCGCGGTGCGAAACGCCGCGCACTTCTCTCGCGCGCCCACCGACTACCAGTCGTTCGAGTACGCTGCGACCGCGAAGGCGGCGCTGGCCCAGCTCGACACGGAGTACGCCACCTGGCAGGCCGGGGTCGAGTCGCTCGGCGAAGCCGGTCTCGCCCGCCCGTGCGGGGAGGCGGAGGGGCCGTACGCCGAGCACCCGATGGCGGCGCTGGTGCTGCACATCAACCGTGAGCTGATCCACCATCTGGCCGAGGTCTGCCTGCTTCGCGACCTCCACCTGCACACCGACCAGCAGACCCGACGGGAGGCGAGCTGAGATGGCCCGCGACGTACAGATCACTTTCGACTGCGCCGACCCGGCCGGGCTGGCGGCGTTCTGGGCCGACACCCTCGGCTACCGGCTACAGGACCCGCCCCCGGGCTTCGAGTCGTGGGAGCAGGCGCTGGAGGCGATGGGCGTGCCGCCCGAGCGCCGCAACGACGCCTCGGCGTTGCTCGACCCCGAGGGCGCGGGGCCGCGATTGTTCTTCCAGCGGGTGCCGGAGCCCAAGCAGGTCAAGAACCGGGTGCACCTCGACGTACGGGCCGCCCCGGGGCTCGAGGGAGACGCGCGGATGGCCGCCCTGGAGACGGAGGCCGAACGGCTCGTCTCCCGTGGCGCCACCCGGCTCAGCCGCCACGAGCCCGCTCCCCCGCTCGGCGCCGGTCACATCATCATGGCCGACCCGGAGGGCAACGAGTTCTGCCTCGACTGATCGGCCACGCGTGACCACCCGGGTCAGTCGGAGGCGAAGCGGTAGAGCACGAAGTCCTTCTCCGCTCCGCAGGCGATGACCCGGGTGTTCCACGAGCAGGTGGCGCTGCGTACGTCCTTGAGCTGGCCCAGCTCGGCCACCTCCCCGGTGCCCGCCCACACCCCGGCCATGCTGCGGTCGTCCTGCACCGTGCTCGGCGGCTTGGCGAAGACGAGCACGTTGCCGGCGTCGACCCGCACCCCGACACCGTCACGGTCACGCAGCACCGCCTTGCCCTCGGCGTCGAAGATGGTGCTCGTCGTGGCCGGGTCGCTGCGCTGCACGAGCAGGCGCTCGCCGAGCGGCACCAGCGTCGAGGCGTTCGGGGCCGGCCAGTTGACCCGGCCCTTCTCGTTGACCGCCACCACCTCGGTCCGCGCGGCCTCGGAATCCGGCACCTCCAGCAGGCAGGCGCGCCGCTCGCCGCAGGCCACCAGCGCCTTCGGCCGGCGCCGGTCGTCCGGGGAGCGGTAGAGCAGCACCGGCTTCGCCGACGAGTTCAGGTCGTAGGCGAGCAGCTGATAGCCGCTGTCGTTGTTCGCCACGTAGAGCCGGTCCTCGTGGGCCGCCAGCAGGTCGTCGAGGTCGGCGACCGCGCCCCACTCGCGGACGATCCCGCCACTGTCCATGTCGACCAGTCGCACCGACCGGTCCGCGCCGACCTGCACCAGCCGCCGCGTCTGCCCGTCCTCCCACGGGTCACGGGACCCGCCGTCCAGGTACGCCGGCCCGCCGGCTCCCGCGTCGGTGCCCACCGGCAGGACCTCGGTCCGGGTGCTGCCGTACTGCTCCTTCGGGTTGGGCTGGCTCCACCGCTCCCGGCCGTGATCCATCCACAGGCCGACCAGCCGGTGCTCGGTCCGGTCGACCAGCACCGCCGTCCGCTCGGTGAAGAAGACCTCGTCGTCGCCGCGCACCGGGCGGTTCCAGCGCCGCTCGCCGGTCGCACCGTCCAGGATCACCAGCTCGCGCGGGGTGCTGTCGCCGGGCGCGTCGGCGAAGATCGCCACCGCGCCCGGGACGGCGACCAGCCGCTCCCAGTCGTCCGCGACGAAGCCGGTCTGCTTGCGCCACAGCTCGTCACCGGTGCCAGCGTCGACCGCGACCACCTCGAGCTGGTTGTCGGCCCGCTGGTACGCCAGGTAGGCGCGGTCGCCGAGCACCGCGGTCCACATCCCGGTGGGCCGCTCGTCGCCGGCCTTCGGCCGGGCCACCTCGGTCAGCGCCTCCTGCCACTCCAGCCCCGGGTAGCGGTCCCGGGTCAGGTAGAGCGCCGCCGCGGCGCCCACCCCGGCGAGCGCGAGGACCGCGCCCAGCGCGATCCACCAGACCCGCCGCCGGCGACCGGCCCGCCCACCGGGCCGAGCCGGCGACACCGGCCCGCCGCCCGGCGGGCCGGACGCGGCGGCGCCGAACGGTGGCCCGGGCGGCCCGCCGAACGCCGGACCGGACGGACCGCCGAACGCCGGGGATGTCGGCCTACCGAACGCCGGGGCGGACGGGCCACCGGGCGAGGGCGAGGCCGGACTGCCGTAGGGCGGCAGGGGCGGTGGGCCGCCGAGAGGGGGCGCGGAGACCGGGCCTCCGGGCTCCGGCAGCGCCGTCGGGTGCTCGGCCAGGTCGGCGAGGGTGGGTCCGAGGCCGACACCGGCCGGCATCGTCGCCGCCAGGGTCGCCGGCACCGCCGGGGCACCGGCCGGCACCGTCGTACCCGGACCGGAGGCCGGCCGGGTCGGGTCGTCCGCCGCCGGCCCGGGCGACGCGGCGGGCACGGTCGGTGCCGTGACAGCGGCCGGCGGGGCGGCCTGTCCGGGTACGGCGGGCGGCGGGGCGGCCTGCGCGGGTACGGCGGGCGCGGCAGCCGGCGCGGCGGGGGCGGGCATCGGCTGGGGCGGGCGTCCGGCCGGGCGGCGCAGCGGCAGGTCGGTGAGCGCGCCCTCGGCCACCGGCAGCTCCGGCTGCTCCAGCACGGTCGGCGCGATCCCGAGGTCGGCATGGAGCATCCGGGCCACCAGTGGCATCCGGGACGAGCCACCGACCAGGAAGAGCCCGGCCAGCTGCTCGGGAGTCAGGCCGGCCTCGGCGATCACCGCACGGGCGGCGGCCACCGCGCGGCGCAGCAGCGGCGTGGCGGCGCGCTCCACGTCGTCGCGGGTCAGACGCACCGCCTCGGCGATCCCGGGCACCGCCACCGGCGCGGTGGTGCCGCGGGAGAGCATCTCCTTCGCGCCGCGTACCTCGTCCCAGAGCTGGACGCGATCGCGCCGCCCGGTGGCGTCGCGTGGTTCGGTCAGCCGCGCCCACTGCTCCGGGTGCCGCCCGGCGACCAGCTCGCCGACGCGTTCGACGAGCGCGAGGTCGACGTCCAGCCCGCCGAGGTCGGGCAGGCCGCCGCAGGAGATCACCGTGAAGCCGGAGTCACCCCACGGATCGGCGCCGTCGTTGCGGACCACGGCGACGTCCAGGGTGCCGCCGCCGAAGTCGAAGACCGCGATCGCCTCGCCGACCGGCACCGGACGACGCAGCACCTCGGTGTAGTAGCGGGCGGCGGCCACCGGCTCGCGCAGCAGCCGCGTTCCGGGGGGCGTGGGGCCGGCCAGGGTGTGTTCGGCCGCCTGCGGCCAGCCGGCGCGCAGCAGCGCGTCATTGAGCACGTGCCGGCGCGGGGCGTCCCAGGCCGCCGGGCAGGTGAGCACGGCCGGGGGTAGGAAGCCGACCGTCGCCACCGCGGATCGGCCGACCGCGTGCAGCACCGCGCCGAGCAGCTCGGCGGGGGCGAACTCGCGGTCGCCGAGCGGGACGGCCGGCTCGGCGATCCGGCGCTTCGGGTTCGGCTCGAACCGGGCCGGGTCCTCCTGCGCCAGCCGCCGGGCGTCCAGACCGGCGTGGAGCCTTCCGTCGGAGTCCGCGTACACGGCCGAGGGCATGATCGGCTGACCGTCCACCAGCAACGCACGGGTCCGCCCGTCCGGCCAGCGCAGCACGGCGACCGTGTTGGACGTGCCGAGGTCGACACCGAGGGCGAAGCCCTCGTGCTGGCCTGCCATCTACCGATACCTCCGCCGCGACGAGGGATGCCGACCCCGCATCGTACGCAGCCACCGCCGAGCTACTGAGGTGCCGGTCAGCGCCGGCCGCCGTAAGGAAGCCGCAACATCTCGTCGCCTCGGCCCGGCGGACGGCCTGGTTAGGCTGGCGGCCGGGAGGTGCGCGTGGGGCAGCGGGTGCTGGTGGTCGACGACGACCGGACGGTCAGCGACGTGGTCTGCCGCTACCTGGAGCACGCCGGCTACGAGGTGAGCCACGTCGGGGACGGCCTCGCCGCGCTCGACGCGGTGCACGAGCGCCGGCCGCACCTGGTGGTGCTCGACCTGATGCTGCCCGGACTGGACGGGTTGCAGGTGTGCCGGCGGCTGCGCGAGCGGCCGGACGGCGTACCCATCATCATGCTCACCGCCCGCGGCGACGAGGCGGACCGGGTGCTCGGCCTGCAACTGGGCGCGGACGACTACCTGGGCAAGCCGTTCTCGCCACGAGAGCTGGTGCTGCGGGTCACCTCGGTGCTGCGCCGGGCCGGCGAGCCCGCTCCCCCGGCGGCCGAGGTCTTCGCCGACGCCGGCCTCGAGGTGGCGACCGGACCACGGTTGGCCACCCTGCACGGCCGGGAGCTGACCCTGACGCTGCGCGAGTTCGACCTGCTGGCCCACCTGATGCGCCATCCGGCGCGGGCGTTCCGCCGCGCGGAGCTGCTGGAGCGGGTCTGGGGCTGGAACTTCGGCGACCAGTCGACGGTGACCGTGCACGTGCGACGCTTGCGGGAGAAGATCGAGGACGACCCGGCCGAGCCGCGCCGCATCGTCACCGTCTGGGGCGTCGGCTACCGATACCAACCCGCCGATGCGTGACCTCGCGCTGATCTTCCTCATGGCGCTGGCGGCGGCGCTCGGCGTCGGCCTGGTCGGCGCGCTCGCGCTGCGCCTGCTGCGGCACCGGTCGATCACCGTGCACGTCTGCGTACTGCTGGCGGTGACCGTGGCGGCGGTGGTTGCCGGCGTGGTGGTGGTCGCCCAGGCGATGTTCCTGTCCCCGCACGACCTGCAGGTGGTGCTGCTCACCGTGGCCGCCGCGGCGGCGGTGAGCCTCGCGATCGGTTGGTCCTTCGGCCGGCGGCTCGCCGTCGCCGCGGTCTGGGCCGACCAGGCGCGGGAGCGGGAACGCCGGATCGAGAAGGGCCGCCGGGACCTGGTCGCCTGGGTCTCCCACGACCTGCGCACCCCGCTGGCCGGGCTGCGCGCGATGGCCGAGGCGCTGGAGGACCGGGTTGTCGACGACCCGGCGACGGTGGCCGAGTACCACCGGCGGATCCGGGTCCAGACCGACCGGATGACCCGGCTGGTGGACGACCTCTTCGAACTGTCCCGGATCAACGCCGGCGCGCTGCGGCTGTCGCTGAGCGCGGTACCGCTCGGCGAGGTGGTCTCCGACGCGCTCGCCGGCGCCGCGCCGCTCGCCGCCGCCCGGCGGATCCGGCTGGTCGCCGCCGAGTCGGGCTGGCCGACCGTGTTGGCCAGCGAGCCCGAGCTGGCCCGGGTGGTCGGCAACCTGCTGCTCAACGCGGTGCGCTACACCCCGGAGGACGGCACCGTCCACGTCGACGGCGGCCGAGGGCGGGACGACGCCTGGCTGGCCGTCGCGGACACCTGCGGCGGGATCCCCGAGAACGACCTGCCCCGCCTCTTCGACGTGGCGTTCCGCGGCGAGCCCGCCCGCACCCCCCGCTCCAACGGGGAGGGCTCCGGCGGGTTGGGCCTGGCCATCGTCCGGGGGCTGGTCGAGGCACACGGCGGGCGGGTGGACGTGCAGAACGTGACCGGCGGCTGCCGGTTCGTCGTCCGGCTGCCCGCCGCGGCCACCTAGCCGGGCCGGCACAGCAGCCCCAGGGCCGCATCAGCGCGGGCAATCACCCGCCGCGATGGTCACCCGGCGGCCGGCGGCACCGTCAGCTCGCCGAACCAGCGTCCGTCGCGGCGGAACACCTCGCGCACCGAGAGGCCGACCCGGCTGGCGACCTGGTGCACCGCCCGGGTGTCGAGGCGGGCCCAGCGGAACGCCGGACCGAGGGCGGGCTGGCCGGGCCGGCGCGGCGAGGCCACCCGGGCCTGCCCCTGCCAGAGCCCGGCCCCGGGCGGTTCCAGCTCGACCAGCACGGTGCCGGCGGGGTCGAGCAGCGCCCGGCAGCGGCGCAACAGGGCGACCGGGTCACCGCCGATGCCGATGTTGCCGTCGAGCAGTACGACGTGCGCCCAGCGCCCCTCGCCCGGCAGCGGGTCGAACAGGTCACCGTGGATCGCCACCGCGCCCCGGGCCCGGGCGGCGGCGACCGCGTACCCGCAGACGTCGACGCCGACCGCCGTGATCCCGGCCCGGGCCAGCGCCACCGTGAGCCGACCGGGACCGCATCCCAGGTCGAGCGTCGGGCCGGCGCAGCGCGCCACCACCTCGGTCGCGGCGGGCTCGGCCGGGCCGTGCCAGCGGCGCACCGGCAGGCGGCTGCGCCGCCCGTCGCCGTGCACCAGCCAGTGGCCGTCCGCCCGGTCGCGCAGTGCGGTGCCGAACCCGTCGGAGCTCATCCGCGCCCCCACGGGACCAGGTCGCGGCGGACCGCGCCGACCTGCCGGGCGAACCGGCCGCTCGGCACGCTCGCGGCGACCGCCAGCGCGTCCGGCCACTCGTCGACGTCGCGCAGCACCGGCAGCGCGGCCGTGCGCAGGCCCCGCTCCCCCAGCGCCGACCAGGTGCCCCGGCCGGTCTCCGGGGTGGACATCGGCACCGTACGCAGCAGCGTCGCGTGCCGCGGATCGCGCAGGCCCAGCGACCACCAGCCGCCGTCGAGCGCCGCGCCGAGCACCGCCTCCACGCTGTCCAGCCGACGCACCGCGGCGGCCAGCCGGGCCGGCGTCAGCTGCGGGGTGTCCATCCCGATCTGGAGCACCGGCCGGCCCGGATACGCGGCGGCGACCTCGGCGTACGCGTTGGCGAGCCGCTCACCCAGGTCGGCGCCGCGCTGCTCCAGCATCGTCCAGCCGGTGAGCGTCTCGGCCAGCGCCGCCCCGTCGACGGCGTCGTCCAACCGGCCGGTCCAGGCCAGCACGGGGGTCACCCCGGGGGTGGCCCGCACCGTGTCCAGCGTGTCCCGCAGCGCGGCGGCGGCGATCCGGGCCGCCTGGGCGGGGCTGGCCGGCGGGCAGAGCCGGGTCTTCACCGCGCCCGGCACCGGCGCCTTCGCGACCACCAGCAGGATGGTCACCGGGGACCGCCGACGGTGCGCAGCACGCCCGCGAAGTCGCGGGTCGCGCGCAGGGTGCCCCGGACCGAGCCGGAGACCTTCGACCGGGTGCCGGCGGTCCGGGGCGCGTACGGGACGTCGAGTTCCCGGATCCGCCAGCCGGCGGCGGCCGCCCGGATCAGCAGTTCGAGGGGGTAGCCGAAGGCCCGGTCGGTGACGCCGAGGGCGAGCAGCGCGTCGCGGCGGGCCACCCGGATCGGGCTGAGGTCGCGCAGCGGCACGCCCCGGCGACGCAGCAGCGCGGCGACCAGCGCCGTACCGGCCCGGGCGTGCCACGGCCAGACGCCGGCGCCGACCGGCCGGCGGCGACCGACCGCGAGATCCGCCGTGCCAGCCGCCACCGGGGCCACCAGCGCCGGCAGGTCGGCCGGGTCGAACGAGCCGTCGGCGTCGAGCACGCACACCAGCTCGGTACCGGCCGCCTCCACCCCGGTGTGCACGGCGGCGCCGTAGCCCCGGCGCGGCTCGTGGACCACCCGGGCGCCGTGCCGGGCGGCGACCTCCGGTGAGCCGTCCCGGGAGCCGTTGTCCACCACGACGGCCCGGTATCCGGGTGGCAGGGCGGCGAGCACGCCGGGCAACGCGGCGGCCTCGTCCAGGCAGGGCAGCACCACGTCGATGACGGTCGGCGGGGCACTGTCGATCGGGGCAGGCATATCGCCGACGCTAGGGCGCGACCAGGGCGTCCGGGGTGGGAACGTCCTTACCGAACGCTTACCGCGCGGGCGATTCTTACCGTGCGGTGACGTCCCGGCGGTTCCGCCCCCGGGCGGCGCCCGCCGGCCGTACCGTCCGATCGTCATGGCCTCGACTCCCACGCTCACCACCGCCCCCGCGCGGACCCCGGTCCGGCGCGGCGGCGCCGACGCGGTGGTGCTCGCCGTGGAGGCGGCGCTGCTCGCCGCCGCGGTCCTGGTGGGTCTACTGCTCAACGCGCGCGGAGCGGGGCTGTACGCCGACGCCGCGCCGCTCTACGCCACCTGGCGACCGCACCTGGGCTGGGGCACCCCTGCGACGGTGCTGGTCGCCGTCGCCGTGCTCGGCTGGGGGATGCGCTGGGCGCAGCACGCCCGATGGGGGGTCCTGCTTGCCTCCGGCTGGTTGACGGCGGTCGCCTGGACGCTCTCCCTGGCCCTGGTCGACGGCTGGTCGGCGGGGCTCGCCCGCCGACTCACCGCGCAGGCGGAGTACCTGCACGAGGTGCCGGGGGTGACCGACATCCCGGCGATGTTGGCCGGCTTCACCGGGCGGATCCTCGACTTCCAGCCGGACTCGTGGTCCACCCACACGGCCGGTCATCCGCCGGGCGCGCTGCTGGTCTTCGTCTGGCTGGACCGGGTGGGCCTGGGCGGGGGCGCGGCGGCCGGGCTCGCCTGCGTGCTGGTCGGGGCGTCGGTGGCGGTGTCGGTGCCGGTCGCGCTGCGGGCGCTCGGCGCGGCCGAGGCGGCGCGGGCGGTGCTGCCGTTCCTGGTGCTGCTGCCCGGCGCGGTCTGGGTGGGGGCGTCGGCCGACGGCATCTTCGCCGGCGTGGTCGCCGCCGGCCTCGCCCTGCTGGCGGTACGCGGCCCGGGCGCCGCCGCGCTCGGCGGCGCGCTGCTCGGCTTCGCGCTGTTCCTCTCGTACGGCTTCGTGCTGGTCGGCGTGCTGGCGCTGGCGGTGCTGGCGCTGCGCCCGGCGGCCCGGCTCCGCTCGCTGCTCGCCGCCGGCGTCGGGGTCGCCGCGGTGACGCTGGCGTTCACCCTCGCCGGCTTCCATTGGTGGCAGGGGTACCGGCTGGTCGTCGAGCGCTACTACCAGGGCTGGGCCGCTGAACGGCCGTACGGCTACTGGGTCTGGGCGAACCTGGCGGCGCTGCTGCTCTGCGCCGGCCTGGTGCTCGGGCCGGCGTTGCGCCGGGCGGTGGTGGCGGCCGGCGCCGCGGCGCGCGCCGGCTGGGGCCGACCCGGCGCGCCGATCGCGGCCCGCGCGGCCCGGCGCGGCGGTCGGGTCGCGGCCCTGGTCGCGGCGGTACGCGGAGCGGGGCCGAGCGTCGTTCTCCCGCTGGCCGCCTCCGTGGCGGTCGCCGGCGCGGACCTGTCCGGGCTGAGCAAGGCCGAGGTGGAGCGGATCTGGCTACCGTTCGCGGTCTGGCTGCTGGCGGCCACCGCGCTGCTGCCGGCCGGTGGCCGCCGCTGGTGGCTGGCCGGGCAGGTGGTGACCGCGCTGGCCGTCAACCACCTGCTCTGGACGGTCTCCTGACCGCCGTTCGTACCTCCCCGCGCACGGCCACCGCGCCCGCGCCTGGGCGGCAGATGTCCGCGCGAGGCTGATACCTCACCGGCATATTGATGCCTGAGAGGTATCACGCTCACCGGGACAGGCCGCCGCCGGCGGGGCCGCCGCCGGGACAGGCCACCGCCGGCGCGGGTCGGCGGGAGTCAGGCGGGGAGCGCCGCCGGTTCGCGCAGCGGGTCGGTGGCGAAGCCGGCCACCCCCTCGGCGAAGCTCACCCGGGCGGTGTAGCCGAGCAGGTCAGCGGCGCGCCGGGGATCGGCGACCACGTGCCGCACGTCGGCCGCCCGCGCGCCGCCGGCCACCACCGGGGCCGGCCCGCCCATCGCGGCGGCCAGTGTCCGCGCCAGCTCGCCGACCGTGTGCGGCTCGCCGGAGCAGACGTTGACCGGCACCAGACCCTCCGGCGTCGGCGCGGTGAGGGCGAGCAGATTGGCCCGGGCCACGTCGCTGACGTGTACGAAGTCGCGGCGCTGCCGGCCGTCCTCCAGCACCCGGGGAGCCCGCCCGGCGGCCAGCGCCGACCGGAAGATCGAGGCCACCCCGGCGTACGGGGTGTCGCGGGGCATCCGCGGGCCGTAGACGTTGTGGTAACGCAGCGCCCAGACCCCGCCGCCGGTCTGCCGCGCCCACGCCGCCGCCAGGTGCTCCTGGGCGAGCTTGCTGGCCGCGTACGTGCTGCGCGGCTCCAGCGGCGCGTCCTCGGGCACCAGGGCCGGGCTGAGCGGCTCGCCGCACCGGGGGCAGGCCGGGTCGTAGCGGCCGGCGGCCACGTCCTCGGGCCGGCGCGGCGACGGGCGGACCGTCCCGTGGCCGGCGCAGACGTACCGGCCCTCGCCGTAGACCACCATCGAGCTGGCCAGTACCAGCCGGGACACGCCGGCCCGGTACATCCCGGCGAGCAGCACCGCGGTGCCGAGGTCGTTGTGGCTGGCGTACTCCGGGGCGTCGGACGGGTCGAGCCCGTGCCCGACCATCGCCGCCTGGTGGCAGACCGCGTCGACCTCGGGCAGCAGCCGGTCCAGCAGTGAGGCGTCCCGCACGTCCCCGGCCACCAGGTCGTGCCGGCGGGCCCATGCGGGTGCCGCGTCGCCGTGCGCCTGGGGCAGCAGCGCGTCCAGCGCGACGACCTCGTGCCCCTCGTCGACGAGCAGGTCCGCGACGTGCGATCCGATGAACCCGGCCGCGCCGGTGACCAGTACCCGCATGTCTGGTGACGGTAGGTCAACCGGGTCGTCGGCGGGCCGGCTCGGCGATCCCGTAAGGAGTTCGCAACAGGTCGTCCCCGGCCGGGGACTTGGCGGTAAGGCTTCGGTAATGCGGCAAACCCGACCGGGCCGCCGTACCCGCGCATAGCCTGCGGAAGACGACGGACCCCGGCGCGCCGGGCGCCGGAAGGACCGGCCGCACGGACCGTCGGCCGGCCGCGAAACAGGAAGGAGGACCGGTGCCCACGAGCGACCCCGGACCGTCGGGCGCGGACCGTCCCGGCCCGGCGGTGGACGACCCGACCGACGGGTACGGCGCGCCCCGGCGGTTCTGGCGAGCGCTCGACCGACGCCGGCCGCCCGGCACGGACGCGGTCACCCACGGTTGGCGCAGCCCGCTGCGCGGCCCGTGGCTGACCTCGGTGTACGGCCTGGCGCTGCTCGTCACCCTGCCCCTGGTGATCGTCACCGGGCTGCTCGACTACGCCGCCTACAGCCCGCAGTTCGGTCAGGCGTTCCCGACCGACGTGGGCTGGCTGCGGCTGCCGCCGTTCGACTGGCCGACCCGGCCGTCCTGGCTGTTCCGGCTCACCCAGGGCCTGCACGTGGGGCTCGGCATCGTGCTGATCCCGTTGGTGCTGGGCAAGCTCTGGTCGGTGATCCCGAAGCTCTTCGACTGGCCGCCGGCCCGCTCGGTGGCGCAGCTGCTGGAGCGGTTGTCGCTGCTGCTGCTCGTCGGCGGGATCCTCTTCCAGATCGCCACCGGCCTGCTCAACATCCAGTACTCGTACCTCTTCGGCTTCGACTTCTACACCGCGCACTACTTCGGGGCCTGGGTCTTCACCGCCGCGTTGGTCGTACACGTGGTGCTGAAACTGCCCCGACTGGTCACCGCGCTGCGGTCCCGCCCGGCGCGGGCCGAACTGCGTACCCCGCGCGCGCGGACCCGGCCCGAACCGCCCGACCCGGACCGCCTGGTGCCACCCCGGCCCGGCCCGGCCACGGTCAGCCGCCGCGGCGCGATCGCGCTGGTCGGCGGCGGTTCGCTGCTGCTGGCCGCGCTGACCTTCGGGCAGAGCCTGGACGGGCCGCTGCGCCGCACCGCCCTGCTGCTGCCGCGGGGCCGCGACCCGGGCGGCGGGCCCAACGGGTTCCCGGTCAACCGGAGCGCCGCGGCGGCGGGCATCCAGGCCGCCGACACCGGGTCGGGCTGGCGGCTGACCCTGCGCGGGGCCGGTCGTACCGTCACGCTCGACCGGGCCGGCCTGCTGGCGATGGCCCAGCACACCGCCAGCCTGCCGATCGCCTGCGTCGAGGGGTGGTCCACCCAGCAGACCTGGACCGGCGTACGGCTGCGCGACCTCGCCGCCCTCGCCGGGCTGCCCGACCCGGCCGCGGCGCACGTCCGCTCGCTGGAGCGGGCCGGGCTGTTCCGGCAGGCCACCCTCCAGGCCAATCAGGTGCTCGACGCCGACTCGCTGCTGGCGCTGCGGGTCAACGGTGTCGACCTCTCCCTCGACCACGGATTCCCGGCGCGGATCATCGTGCCGGCGCTGCCCGGGGTGCACTGCACCAAGTGGGTGACCGACATCGAGTTCCGGGCCCGCTCCGATGGCTGACCGGACCGCCCGGCTGCGGGCCGGGTACGGCGCCGGCCCCCGGCACCTGCTCGTCCTGCTGGCCTGCTTCGCGCTGACCGGCTGGGTCGCGCAGCGGATCGCCGGGGAGGCGACGGCCGGCCGGATGCTGCTCTGGTTCGTCGGCGCGGTGATCGCCCACGACCTGGTGCTCTTCCCGGTCTACGCGACGCTCGACCGGGCGCTACGCGGGGCGCTCGGCGTCGGGCGGCGACCCGCCGGGCCGGGCCGGCTGGCCCTGCTCAACCACATCCGGGTGCCGGCGCTCGGCGCCGGGCTGCTCTTCCTGGTCTACCTGCCCGGGCTGCTGGGCTGGGGCGACGAGACCTACCGGGCCGCCACCGCCCAGCAGCGCGTACCGCTCCTGACCCGCTGGCTGACGATCACCGCAGCCCTCTTCCTAATCAGCGCCGCCCTCTACGCCCTCCGCCGCCCCCGCCCACCCCGACCCCCTAACCCCACCCCCTGACCCAGTGCCCGCCCCGCCCCGCCCCGCCCCGCCCCGCCCGCCCCGCCCCGGTGGATCATGCAGTTGTGGTGGGTGACGAAAGGTGCACAACGGGATCAGGTTGGCACCACGACTGCATGATCGACGGCGGCAAGGGGCGGGCGGGGTTCGGTTTCAGGTGGGGTGGGGTGGGAAGCACGGGTCGGTTCGGTGCGGCCAACGGGTCGCGCCACCACCGAGGGGGGTACGTCCATGGGTAGCCGCGTCAGATCCGCCACCCTCCGATGGCGCGCCGGGGGCGCGGCGTGAGCGGGCCGGTGGGCGTCGAGCCGGTCGGTGAGCTGGAGCTGGTGCACGCCTTCACCGGCCCGATGCCGACCGGGGTGACCGTCTCGCACACCGGACGGATCTTCGTGAACTTCCCCCAGTGGGGCGACGAACCCCCGGCCACGGTGGCCGAGCTGCGCGACGGCCGGGAGGTGGCGTACCCGGACGAGCGGTGGAACTCGCCCTCGGGCGACGACGACGCGCAGGCCTTCGTCTCGGTGCAGTCGGTGGTGGTCGACCCGGCCGACCGGCTCTGGGTGGTCGACACCGGCAGCCCGATGATGCGGCCGACCCGACCCGGCGGCCCGAAGCTGGTCCGGGTCGACCTGACGACCGACACCGTCGCCCAGGTGATCACGTTCCCGCCCGAGGTGGCGCTGCCCACCAGCTACCTCAACGACGTCCGCTTCGATCTGCGCCGCGGCTCGGCCGGCCTCGCCTACCTCACCGACTCCGCCATGAGCGGCCCGAACGGCATCGTCGTGGTCGACCTGCACAGCGGCCGCTCCTGGCGGCGGCTGCACGACCACCCGTCCACGAAGGCCGATCCGCTGCACGGATACCTGCCGGTGGTCGAGGGGCGGCCGTTCCTCCAGCGGCCACCGGACGGGCCGCCGAAGCCCCTGACGTTCGGCTCGGACGGCATCGCCATCTCCGCCGACGGGTCCCGCCTGTACTACTCCGCGCTGATGTCGCGCCGCTGGCACAGCGTCTCCACCGACGCCTTGGCGGACGCGTCGCTGCCGGAGGAGGAGGTCGCCGACACCGTCATCGACGAGGGCGACAAGGGCTCCGGCTCGGACGGGCTGGAGAGCGACGACGCGGGCCGGCTGTACCTCACCGCGTACGAGCAGAATGCGGTGCTGCGCCGGTTGCCGGACGGGCAGTTCGAGACGGTGGTGCACGATCCGCGGCTGCTCTGGCCGGACACCATGTCGGTCGCCGTCGACCGGCATCTCTACGTGACCGCCAACCAGCTGCACCGGCAGGCCGACTACCAGGGCGGTCAGGACCTGCGCCGCAAGCCGTACGCCCTGTTCCGCACTCCGATCGACGCCGGGCCGGTGCTGCTGCGCTGAGCCGCCCCGCGGACCAGCTCCGCCCTGGGCGGGCCGTCTGCACGGCCCGCCCAGGGCGGCTGGGTGGTCTCCGGCTCAGTTCGAACCGGTGACCGTGAACGGCAACTGCACCCGCGTCTTCGAGTCGGCCCCCGCCAGCGTGATGCTGGTCGAGCCGACCCGCGCCGCCCCGGGAACGCTGACCGTCATACCGGCGATGACGCCGTCGCCGTTCGCGCGCACCGTGCTCTTCGCGAGACCGTCACCGAAGGTGATCGTGACCGCCTCGTTCCGCGCGAATCCGTAACCGTCGAGCGTGATCGCCGTGCCGCGCGGCCCCGCCGTGGTCGAGAGCCCCACCTGCGCACGGATCGTCGGCACGTCCTGCTCCCCGGTCACCTGCACGGTGGCCGTCGCCGGGGTACGTGACGACGCGCCGGTGACGGTGACGGCGTAGCGGCCGGGCTGCGCGTCACCCGAGGTCGCGATGGAGGCGCGGACGGCTCCCGCCGCGGAGGCCTCGACCTTCATGCTCCGCGCCGGGCTGGTGCCGAGCGTCACGGTCACCTGCTCGCCGGCGGCGAACCCGCCGCCGTTGACGGTGATCGCGTCACCGGTGGCGACGGTGGCGGACCCGGGCAGTGCGATCGTCGGCTGGCGCCCGCCACCCGCCACGGTCACGGTGAAGCTCGCCGTGCTGCTCGACCGCGTGTCCCACGCGGTCACCCGCACCGTGTACGTGCCCGCCTGCGGGTAGGTGTGCTGCCCGCTCAGCACGCCGGACGAGCCGACGGTGACGTCCTGCGGAACCGTGCCGTCACCCCACTGGACGCGCGCGTGGTAGCCCGCCGGGTCGGGAACGCCCCCGGTGACCGAGCCGAGGTCCGCCGAGAGGACCTGCCCGGCGGTGGCCGTCTGGTCCTTCGGGGCGACGGTCGCCAGCGCGGGCGCCGGCGTGCCGTCGTCGGCGATGGCGAACACGTGGATCCGACCCGCCGAGGCGGGGTCACCGGTCTGCGCCGGCAGGGTCACCGAGACGAGCGTCTTGCCCGCCGGGATCTGGTACGGCGTGGTGGCGAACAGGAACGGCTGGGCGCCGTCCCGGCTCGTGCCGCTCAGCCGGTACGCCGCCTTGGCGACGACCGTGTTGCCGTACGACGGGGTGCCGTTGGCGTTGCCGCCCAGCGTCCAGTCACTCATCTGGATCGGGATGCTGGCGGTGCTGCCGTCGCTGAACGTCGCCGTGCCGGTGCTGTCCTGGTTGCCCTGCGTGCCGGCGCCGATGAACGAGATGCTCCTGGCGTCGTCCGGGAGGTCGAGCTCGATCGTCTGCCCGTTGCCGGCGGCGTTGTCCGGCTGCCCTGCCGGGATCGCCGGCAGCGTGAAGTGCCGCGCGGTGCCCGGCACCTGGTGCCGCTGGCCCTGGGTCACCCCGGCCGCCGCCAGGGCGGCCCGGGAGTACGCCCACGACTTCGCGTCGCAGTTGGCCGCGCGGATGCCCTCGTCACCGATGCAGACGGTGTCGAACGCCGCGGTGAGCCCGGAGCTCGGCGTGTAGGCCACGTCGACGCCGACCGTCGTGGAGCCCTGGCCGGAGCCGTCGGTCACCGTGACGCTCGCCTGGTGGTAACCGGGCGTGGCGTAGGTGTGCGTGCCGCTGACGCTGTAGACGGCCCGCGAGCTGAGCGTCAGGGTGCCCGGGGTGGTCGGCGAGCCGTCACCCCAGTCGATCGTGGCCTGGTAACCGCTGGCGGTGCCGCCGGTGACGGTCGCCAGCGGCACCGACACGGATGCGCCGGAGGTCGCGTGCACGCTGTCCGCGGCGGTCACCGTGATGGCCCCGCCACCGAGGTCGAGGTCGCCGCCGGCGAGCAGCTCGACCTCGGCGAGGTTGGTCTGGGCGGCGCCGACGCTCTTCGTCACGACGAGGCGGAACTGCGCGAACCGCCCTGGCCTGTCGATCTCGAACGGCCGGGTCTGGTTACGCCACGCGAACACCTCGCCCGCGCGGGAGTCCACGGTGGTCCAGGTGACGCCGTCGTTGGAGCCCTGCAACCGCCAGTCCGCCGGATCGCCCGCACCGGCCCCGGAGGTGAGGCTGTAGTACGCCGGCGTCTGCTTGCCGCCCCGGTAGGCCCAGCTGACCTGCGGCGTCGCCGAGGCGAAGGTCAGCTGCGTGGTCGACGAGTCGTCGAAGAGCTTCGACGCGTCCTGCCCGCCGGTCGCGGTCGCGGTGCCGAGACCGGGGCCGGTGGTGTCCTGCAGCGGCTTCGGCGCCGCGTCGCCCTTGGTCAACGACGGCGGACCGTCGTTCTTACCGGTCCCCCAGGACGACGGGTCGGGGCCCATCTGGAAGTCGATCGTGCCGCCCCTGGCCAGCACGGACACGTCGACGGAGAGCGTGCCCTGCTTCTTGCCGTTGACCTTTACGCCCTGCACGTAGACGTTCTTCGTGCTGTTGTTCGGCGCGTTGACGACGATGTCGCCGCTCTCGCGGTGGACGGTCATCCGGGTGAACTGCGGCGAGCCGATGGCCCAGTGCGACGACCCGGCCTGCAGCGGGTAGATGCCCAGCGAGCTGAGGATGTGCCACGACGACATCTCGCCGTTGTCCTCGTCGCCCAGGTAGCCCTGACCGATCTCGCTGCCGACGTAGAGGCGCTGCATGATCTCCCGCACCAGCGACTGCGTCCTGGCCGGCGCGCCGGCGTAGTCGTACATGTACGGGATGTGGTGCGACGGCTGGTTGCTCATGCCGAGCTGACCCATCCGCACGGCCCGCGCTTCGAGCATCTCGTGGATGATGCCGCCGTACCCGCCGGGACGGTCGGCGTTCTCGGGGGTGGCGAAGAACTGGTCGAGCTTGTCGCGCAGCGCCTGCTGCCCGCCGTACAGGTTGGCCAGTCCCTTGCCGTCCTGCTGCGCGGTGAACGCGAAGTTCCACCCGTTGGTCTCGGTGTAGACGCCACCCCAGTCCAGCGGGTCACCGGCGAGGAACGTGCCGGCGGCGTCGCGGCCCTGGAAGAGCTTCGTCTCCGGGTCGAACAGGTGCACGTAGTTGCGGGCGCGCTGCAGGAAGTACTGCGACTCCTCCTTGAGCCGGTTGCGCTCCGACTTCGGCGTGGCGGGGTCCTTGGCCAGGGCGGCGCCCATGTTGCCGATGCCGTAGTCGTTGATGAAGCCTTCCAGCGCCCAGGACACCGACTCTCCGGTGGTGGTGGGCGTGTAGCCGAGGAACAGCGAGGTCTCGATGCCCTTGCGGCCGACCTCGCCGCGCCCGGAGGCGACGGTCGCGTCCTTGACCGCCGCGTCGTACGCCGCGAGCGGGTCGGGCAGCTTGACCCCGGTGAGGTACGCCTGCGCCAGGGCCACGTTCGCGCTGGTGCCGGTCATCAGGTCGGCGTAGCCGGGCGACGACCAGCGGGCGATCCATCCGCCGTCGCGGTAGTGCTGCACGAAGCCGTCGGAGATCTTGGCCGCGACGTCCGGGTACAGCAGCGCGTAGGCGGGCCACACGGTGCGGTAGGTGTCCCAGAACCCGTTGTTGACGTAGATCTCCCCGTCGACGATCTTGGCCCCGGTGTGCGTGGCGGTCGACGTGCCGGTCGGCGCCGACACCGGGCTCGCGTACTGCCAGCGCGGCGCGGCGGCGGTGCCGGTGTTCTCCGACTGCGAGTTCGGATACAGGTTCAGCCGGTACAGGTTCGAGTACAGCGTCACCAACTGCGTCTCGGTCGCGTCCCGTACCTCGACCCGGGCGAGCCGGTCCTGCCAGGCCGCGGTGGCGGCGGCGTGGATCTGGTCGAAGCTCTTTCCGGTGACCTCCAGGTCGAGGTTCCGGTGCGCCTGCTCGACCGAGAGGAACGAGGTCGCGATGCGCATCGTGACCTGCTGGTTCGCCGAGACGTCGAAGGTCGCGGAGGTCGCGGAGGACGCCTTGGGCGCCCGGTCGAAGGCGCCGGAGACGAACATCCGGCTGCGACCGGCCGACAGGCCGCTTCCGTTGTCGACCCAGCCGGTGAAGCCGCCGTCCGCGCCGATGGTGAAGGTGCCGTTGTAGAAGACGAGGCTGCCGGTGGCCTGCCCGGACGGGAAGGTGAACCGCATGATCCCGGCATGGTCGGTGGGCGACATCTCGGCGGTCAGGCCGTTCTGCAGCCGCACCCGGTAGAGGTCCGGCCGCGCCGTCTCGTCCGCGTGGCTGAAGGCGAGCGCCCGGCCGGCGGGCGGCCCGGTGAGCGGTCCGTCGCCGGCGACCGGCATGACCGACATCTGGTTGCGGTCACCCATCCACGGGCTGGGCTCGTGTGAGATCGCGAGGCCCTGCAGCGTGGGCAGGTTGGCCGCGTTGTTGCTCCGGTGGTACTGGTACTCCCACGAGTTGGACGTGGCATCGGTGACCGGGGTGAAGAAGTTGAAGCCGTTCGGCACCGCGGTGATCGGCAGGTTGTTGCCGCGCGAGAAGCCGCCCGTCGAGTTGGTCCCGCGCCGGGTGTCGACGTAGTTGGTCCGGCTCGAGCCGTCGATCGCCGCCGGCTCGCCGGTCAGCTCGATGTCGTCGAGCCAGCCCTGGAACCGCGTCTTCTCCGTGGCCTGCGGGTTGTCGTAGGCGAGCAGGATGCGGTCGATGGTCTTGCCCCGTGCGACCGCGCCCACGTCGGTCTGCACCGCGTTCCACTGGTCGGCGTAGAGCACCTTCGACGCGCCCTGTCCGGCCGCCGGGAGCGGGTAGCCGTGCTGGTCGACGGGCGAACGCCGGCTCAGGTAGCTGCCGTCGGTGAAGTGCAGGTCCACGGCGGCGTAGGTGGACGGGTACTGGGCGTCCTGACCGGTGAACTCGGGAAAGATCTTGTAGGAGAGCCGGGTCTTCGGTCCGACCGGGATGTCGACGTCGAAGAGCTTGTTCGTCGCGTACGAGCGGCCGTCGGCCTCGGCGCCGCCCGCGTAACGCAGGGCGGCCGTCCCGGTGAACCCGGCCTCCGGCTTGGTGGTGTAACCACCGACCGGGCCGGCGCCGACGACGCTGACCATGGGGGTGGCCGGCGGCCTGACGTTCGAACCGTCGCTGATGTTCCAGTCGCCGAGCTGCAGGATCGAGTCACCGGAGTTCGCGGTGACGTTCAGCCGGTAGTAGCCGTAGGCGGTGCTGTTGGTGAAGCTGTAGACGTTGGTGGCCAGGCGCCCACCGAACTTCTCGCCGGTCCGCCGGTCGAGGTCGGTCCAGGTGCTGCCGTCGTTCGACCCCTGCACGACGAAGTCCCGGGGGTCGCGGGTCGGCGCGTCGTTCGCGGAGGTGAGCGCGTACCGCCGCACCACCGACGGCTCGGCCAGCCGGTAGGTCACCCAGCCGGTCGGGTTGAACGCCAGCCACTTGGTCGACGGGTTGTCGTCCTTGAGATTGGCGGCGATCTCCGCCGGCGGGTACTCGGCGCTCGCGGTCACCGCGCTGACCGTGCCGAGCAGGCTGCCGGGCAGGGTGGTGACCGATCCGCTCAGGTTCGCCTGGACCGGCTTTCCGTCCGTGCCGACCTCGACGGTGCTCGCCGCCGGTCGCGGGTCGGCCGACTCGAACGAGGAGGTGAAGTTGCCGGGCGGCGCCGAGGCGGGCGCGGCATTCGCCAGGGGTGCGGCGATGAGCAGTCCCGCCGGCAGCAGGACCGCGGCTGTCGCGGCGGACAGGCTGCGGTGCCAGGGGCGGGCGGTTGAGGGGTACGCCATGGGGGCCGGGCCTTTCGACTCGATCCGGGTCGAGTCCGTCGAACGTGTGGGCAGAGTGGACCGTTGCTGCTGCGGAGCGTGGTGCGGGACTACGCGGATGACCTGACATCGTTGTCACATGAAGACACGTGAACCACGAGGGCGGGCCATCGGACGTCGCTGATAGTTCCGGGCAGGACACGGCCGTGTCAACGGGTTGATCAAAGCGAAACAGTCCATCGCCGACGGTGCCGACGATCTCGCCCCGGGGTGCGGCCGGTCGATCAGCCCAGGCAGCGGTCGGAGAGGGCGTAGCGGACCAGGACCACGTCGCCGATCTGGCGGACCTCCGCCACGGTGGCCCGCCGCCCCGGATGCCACGGGTAACGGCCGTCGCCCACGAAGCGCGGCGCCCGGCAGTCGCCGACGAAGAACGGCGCGATCACCAGGTGCAGCTCGTCGGCGAGCCCGGCGGCGAGGAACTGCGCGTGCACCGTCCCGCCGCCCTCCACCATCAGCCGGCGCACCCCCCGGTCGGCGAGGTCGCCCAGCACGAACCCGAGATCCACCGGATCGCCGCCGTCGACCACCGTGGCCAGCCCGCCGACCCGTTCCCCGGTCTTCTCCAGCGCGCCCGACGCGCAGTACACGACCCGCTCCGCCTCGCCCGCGGTGAAGAACCGAGACGTCGGGTCGAGGTCGCCACAGGCGGTGAGGGTCACCTTCGTGGGCGAGGCGGGCAGGCCGCGGGCGACCCGCGCGTCCCGGTGCGACGCCGAGCGGATCAGCAGCCGCGGGTCGTCGCCGCGGACGGTGCCCGCGCCGACCAGGATCGCGTCGCAGCTGGCCCGGACCTCGTCGATCCGGGCCAGGTCGTCGGCGTTGGAGAGCACCAGTCGCTGCTCGGTGGCGTCGTCGATGTAGCCGTCGATCGAGGTGGCGCAGCTGAGCAGCACGTACGGCCGCGCCCGCACCGGCCCGGAGGTCATCGGACGGCGGGAAGGTCGGAGGTACGGGCGGCCCGGCTGGCCTTGGCCGCCAGGTAGTCGGCGTTCGCCGGGGAGAGGTACAGGCCGGTGGGCACCCGCTCGGTCACCGTCACCCCCAGCCGGTCGAGCTGCACCGCCTTCTCCGGGTTGCTGCTGAGCAGCACGATGGCCGGCACCTCCAGAGTGGCCAGCATCTGCGCCGCCACGGTGTAGTCCCGCTCGTCCTCGCCGTGCCCCAACGCCACGTTCGCCTCGTAGGTGTCGAGCCCCGCGTCCTGCAACGCGTACGCGTCCAGCTTGGCGTACAGGCCGATGCCCCGCCCCTCCTGACGCAGGTAGAGCAGGAAGCCACCGGCCTCGGCGATCCGCTCGACCGCCTCACGCAGCTGCGGGCCGCAGTCACAGCGCTGGCTGCCGAACACGTCCCCCGTCAGGCACTCGCTGTGCGGCCGTACCAGCGGCGCGGGACCACCCGCGGCGTGCCGATCCAGTGCCGCCGTCCAGTCCCCCAGGCCGAACGCCAGATGCTCCCGACCGTCGACGAGCCCTTTGAAGGTGAAGAGGCGGGCGGTGGTGGCGTAGCCATCCGGGAAGCGCAGCGGCACGGTGACCTGGGTACGGATCGTCGCGACAGGAAGTGCTTCGGGCATGGGTCTCCTTCGTCCGGCGCGGCCCGGATCGGCCGCGCTTACCGCTCACCACTGTGTCAACACTCAACCACGCAAGGCTCCTTCCCGCGCGTCGGCGCGAGCCGGACCCGCCGGCCGGGTGGCGCCGCGCCTGCGGGCGAGCAGTACGGCCGCGCCGGGCAGGCTGGCTACCAGCACCAGCGCCCCGTACACCGTGGCGGTGGCGACCCCCTCGGCGGCGGTCAGGCCGGCGGCGCCGAACGCCCACGCGGCCACCCCCTCGCGCGGGCCGAAGCCGGCGACGTTCAGTGGCAGCCCCATCGCCAGCAGCGCGAGCAGGGTCAACGGCAGCAGCCGGGACAGCGGCGCGGTCGAGCCGGCGGTACGCGCGGCGACCAGGAAGGTGGCCAGGTGGCCGGCCACCATCACCGCGGAGGCGAGCAGCACCCCGAACCAGGTGCGGCGGGCGAGCAGTCCCGCCCGCACGTCGGTGACCGCGGTGCGCAGCGTCCGCGCCCAGCGCGACCCGCCGGCGCGGGGCAACGCCCGGGCCAGCAGCACCGCGCCGAGCCCGCCCGCCACCACCAGGGCCGCCGCGGCCGGCAGGTACGGCCGCACCGGCGACGGAAAGGCGACGAGCAGGACCAGCGCGAGGCCCACCTGGACGACCTGGCCGGCGGTCCGCTCCCAAACCACCGCCCGCACGCCCCGGCCGACGTCACCGGCGTCGCGGCCGTGCCGCACCGCGCGGTGCACGTCGCCGAGCACCCCGCCGGGAAGCGTCGCGTTGAGGAACACCGCGCGGTAGCAGTGCGCTACCGCGGTGCCCAGCGGCAGCCGCACCCCGAGCCCGCCGGCGACCAGGGTCCACCGCCAGGCGCCACAGACCGTGGTGAGCACCCCGATCGCCAGCGCCGCGGCGAGCGCCCCGCCGTCGATCAGCGCCAGCCCGGCGAGGAAGGGCCCGCCGCCCACCTGCCACAGCAACGCGCCGAGCAGCCCGATCCCGCCGAGCGCCCGCGCCCAGGCCCAGAACATCCGCGCCGGCCCTCCCGTCGAAAGATCGTTCCCTCTCCGGTAGGCACGTGCCCGACGCCCAAAGGGTTCATCCGCCGGCGAGCAGGTCCAGGTGTTCGACCACCACCCCGAGCCGGCCGGCCGCCGCGTCCGCCAGCCGACGACGGGCGTACCCGGCCGCCGGGGCGGCCAGCTCCGGCCGCTGCTCGCAGGCCGCGGCCAGCCAGCCGCGGAACCACTCGGCCGCCAGCTCGCCCTGCGCGGCACCCAACCGCCACGGGCTGGCCCAGGTCTGCACGGGGACCCCGTGCCGGGCGAACGCCGCCACGGTGGCGTCGACCGCGTCCGGGCCGAGCAGGCGCCGGCCGTCGACGGTACGGCGCTGGTGCTCGTTGAACGCCGCCTCGACCTGCGCGTCCAGCGGATGGGCCGGGGTGAGCCGCACCCGGCCGGTAACCGAGATCATCAGCAGCGTCGGTGCGTCGGCCGCGGCGCAGGCGGCCACCACCCGCTCGACCTCCTCGGCGGTGAACATGTCGAGCAGCGCGGACGCGGTGACCAGAGCTGCGCCGGCGAAATCCGCGGCGGTCAGCCGCGTGAGGTCGGTGCACCGGGTCGCCACGCTGACCGGGGCTCCGTCGGCCGAGGTGACCGTTCCGGCCGTGGCATGGGCGAGCAGCTCCGGATCCCGGTCGTAGAGGATCCAGTGCTGCGGCCCGGGCAGGCGCGGGGCGAGCCAGCGCAGCATCGACCCGGTGCCGCTGCCCAGGTCGTGCAGCACGATCGGGCCGGCGGCCGGCAACCGGCGACGGACCACCTCGACCAGTCCGTCGGCGCGCGCCGCCGCGTCGGCGGCCTCCCGCAGTCGCAGCCACGCCGCGAACGACAGCAGTACGTCGGTACTCATGCCGCACCCACCCCGCTCAGCACCGACGCCAGTCGCGTCGCCGTGACCTGCCAGCCCGCGAGGGTGTCCCGGCGGGCCCGGGCCGCGCGGGCGAGCCGGCGGCGCAGCGTGGCGTCGTCCAGCCACCGGCGCAGCGCGGCGGCCAGCGCCGGCGGGTCGTCCGGGGGCACCAGCAACCCCGGCAGCTCGCCGTCCGGCGCCCGGCCCAACGCCTCCGGCAGCCCGCCCGCCGCCGTGCCGAGCACCGGAATTCCCCGGGCCAGCGCCTCGGTGACCACCATGCCGTACGTCTCGGCGCGCGAGGGGAGCACCAGCAGGTCGGCGGCGGCGTACGCGGCGTCCAGCGCGGCCCCGGTGCACGGTCCGGCCAGACGGACGCGGTCGGCGAGCCCGGAGCGGCCCAGGCCGGCCCGCAGGTCGGCTACGAAACCGGGATCGCGGGTGAGCGCGCCGACGCAGACACAGCTCCAGGGCAGCTCCGCGACCAGCGCCAGCGCGTCGGCCAGCACGTCGTGCCCCTTGGTCGGGGTCACCGCCGCCACGCAGAGCAGCGACGTGCCGGTGCCGGTGCCGGTCGCCACGGGTGCCGGGTCCACCCCGGGCGCGGCGACGTGCACCCGCTGCGCGGGCAGCGGATACCGGTCGAGCAGCCGCCGGCGGGTCCAGTCACTGGTGACGACCACCGCGCTCGCCGCGGTCAACGTCCGCTGCTCGGCGTCGTCACCGAGCGGCATGTGCACCAGGACGACCAACCGCAGCCGGGCGGCCTGCGGGGTCAGCACCTCCGGTGCCGGCGAGGCGACCAGCCCGTCGAGCAGGACCGCCGCGCCGTCCGGCAGCGCCGCGAGCACCCCGGCTAGCGCGGCCCGGGCGGTCGCGTCCGGCTGCGGCCAGTCACCGGGTACGGCGTGCTCGTGCACCCGCCAGCCCTGCTCGGCCAGCCCCCGGCAGACCCGCCGGTCGTACTGGTTGCCGCCGCTCGGCGTGGCCGGGTCGTCGATGTCGTTCGGCAGCACCACGTGCACCTCGCGGACGCCGACCGACCCGGCCTCAAACCTCACCGCGGGGCTCGCAAGCTCACTCCTCGCGCTCACAGTGCGGCCTTCGTTCGCGACTGCGGGGCTCGCAAGCTCACTCCTCGCGCTCACAGAGATCGCTCGTAGCTGGCCCACGCCACATGCGACTCGTGCAGGGTGACGGTGATGCCGGCCAGGCCGCGCGCGCCCTCGCCGAGCTGACCGGCGTGCACCCGCTCGGCGAGCCGGTCGGCGACCGTCCGGGCCAGCACCTCGGTGGTGGTGTTGGTTCCCGCGAAGGCCGGCTCGTCGTCGAGGTTGCGGTACGTCAGCTCACCGAGGACGGCCTTGAGCTGCTCGGTGGCCAGGCCGATGTCGACCACGATGCCGTCCGCGTCCAGGTCGGCGCGGCGGAACGTGGCGTCCACCACGAACGTCGCGCCGTGCAGCCGCTGCGCGGGCCCGAAGACCTCGCCGCGGAAGCTGTGGGCGATCATCATGTGGTCACGGACGGTCACACTGAACACGGATCACTCCCCGTCGTAGGTGATGAGGTGGCAGAGCGCGGGCAGTTCACCCGACGTCAGGCGGCCGAGCACGTCCGGCAGCTCCGCGAAGCGGGACGCGCCGGTGATCAGGGCATCGAATGCGGGATCGTCGAGCAGGTCCAGGGCGAGCGCCAGCCGGTCGGTGAAGCTCCGACTCCCCCGCCGGGCCGGCGCGACCGTGCCGACCTGGCTGCCACGGATGCTCAACCGTCCGCTGTGGAACACTCCGCCCAGCGACAACTCGACCGGGCGGTCGCCGTACCAGCTCAGCTCGACCACGGTGCCCTCCGGACGCAGCAGCTCCAGCGAGCGTTGCAGGCCGGCCGCGCTGGCGCTGGCGTGCACCACCAGGTCGCGTCCGGTGGCCGCGTCGGCCGGCGACGCGAAGTCGACGCCGAGCGCGCCGGCGATCCCGGCCCGGCTCGGGTCGGTGTCGACGAGCTCGACGCGCACACCGGGAAAGCGGGCGAGCAGGGCCGCGACGCAGCAGCCCACCATGCCGGCGCCGACCACGCTCACCCGGTCGCCCAGCAGGGGCGCGGCGTCCCAGAGGGCGTTCACCGCGGTCTCGACCGTGCCGGCCAGCACGGCCCGGGCCGGCGGCACCCCGTCCGGCACCGGTACGACCGCCTCGGCGGGGACCACGTACCCGGTCTGGTGCGGGTAGAGGCAGAAGACGGTACGGCCCAGCAGGTCGGCCGGGCCCTGCTCGACCGTTCCGACGTTGAGGTAGCCGTACTTCACCGGGGCCGGGAAGTCGCCCTCCTGAAAGGGCGCGCGCATCACGGCGTACTGGTCGGCGGGCACCCGGCCGGCGAAGACCAGCGTCTCGGTGCCCCGGCTGACCCCGGAGTAGCAGGTCCGCACCAGCACCTCGTCCGGCCCGGGTGCCGGCAGCGTGACCGGCCGGATCTCCCCCTGTCTAGGCGTCCGAAGCCAGAAGGCGTGCGCCTCACGGGTCACCGGCTGCTCCTCACCTCGGGCCTGACCGAACCGAACGGCCCTGTCATCCGTGTTCCCTGTCAGGGTCGTCGATCATAAACACGGAGGCACGGTGCCCACAGTTCGAACTGGTCCGCTGATCGGGCTGGCCGCCCAGATCGTCCTGCTCGGCGCGCTGGCCGCCACGGTCGGGCTGACCGGCCCGGGTTGGCTGGTCGGCGCGGGCTACGGCCTGGTCACCTGTGTCGCGCTCAGCCGAGGGCTGGGACGCGCGGGCGCGGTACGCCTCGGACCGGCGGACCGTGTGACGCTGACCCGGGCCGTCCTGGCCGGCGGGGTGACCGCGCTCGTCGTGGACGCGGCGATCGGCCGTCCCACGCCGGTCGGGCTGCTGGCCACCCTCACCGCGGTCGCGCTGCTGCTGGACGCGGTCGACGGTCGGGTCGCCCGCCGGACCGGCACCGCCAGCGCACTGGGCGCCCGGTTCGACATGGAGGCCGACGCCTTCCTCCTGCTGGTGCTCAGCGTGCACGTCGCGCCGGACGCCGGCGGTTGGGTGCTCGCCATCGGCGGGATGCGGTACGCCTTCGTCGTCGCCGGCTGGGCGCTGCCGTGGCTGCGCGCGACGCTGCCCGCCCGGCAGTGGCGCAAGGTGGCCGCGGCGGCGCAGGGGATCGTCCTGGCGGTCGCGCTGGCCGGCGTGCTGCCGCACCGGTGGGCCACGCTGCTGGTGGCCGGTGGTTTGGCGCTGCTCGTCGAGTCGTTCGCGCGCGACGTGTTCTGGTTGTGGCGGCACCGTCCCCTGCGACCCCGCCCCCGCCCGACCGGGCACGTCGCCGGGGTGGTTCCGGTCCAGCTGGTGGCGGAGCGGGTGCGCGTGCTGCCGGGCGGGGCGACGGCCCGACCGCCGGCGCTGGCCGTCGGCGCCGCCCGCGCCGACGAGTGGGGACGTTGATGGGCGCCGAGGCAGAGCGGTCCACCGACACCGGCGAGCGCACGGAGGACCGGCCGGTCGGCGACGCGGCGGCGTCGCGTACCCCGATCGCCGGTGGCGGGTGGCGGGTGACGCGGTCGGTCGCGGCCGGGCTGCTCACCATGCTGGCCGGCCTGTTGGTCTTCGCCGCCCTGGTCGGCCCGGACCGGATGGACCGGTTGACGCCCGGCGCCTTCCTGCGTATCCCGCTGGAGGGGTTGCTGGGCCTCGCCCTGCTGCTGGCGCTGCCCGGGCGCGGCCGGCGGGTGGCGGTCGCGCTGGCCGGCCCGCTGCTCGGCCTGCTGGCGGTGCTGAAGCTCGCCGACCTGGGCTTCGACTCCGCGCTGGCCCGGCCGTTCGACCTGGTCCTGGACTGGGCGCTGCTGGACGACGCGTTCGGCTTCGTCACCGACTCGGTGGGCCGGGCCGGCGCGGTCGGCGCGGCGGCCGGCGCGCTGCTGCTCGCCGCCGGCCTGCTGCTGGTCATGACGCTCGCGGTACGCCGGCTGACCCGGCTGGTGGTCCGGCACGACCGGGCCGCGACCCGGGCGGTTGCCGCGCTGACCGTCGCCTGGGTGGCCTGCGCCGCGTTCGGGGTACGGGTCGCGCCGGGCCTGCCGGTCGCGGACACCGGCGCGAGCGCCCTGGTCGGCGCGCACGTCGCCCAGGTGCAGGCCCGGTTGCGGGACCGCACCACGTTCACCGCCGAGATCGCCACCGACCCGTTCCGGGACACCCCGGGCGACCAGCTGCTGACCGCGCTGCGCGGCAAGGACGTGCTCCTCGCGTTCGTGGAGAGCTACGGGCGGGACGCGGTCGAGGACCCGGAGTTCGCCCCGGAGATCGGCGCGCTGCTCGACGCCGGCAACCGCCGGCTACGCGCCGACGGGTACGCCGCCCGCAGCGGCTTCCTCACCTCCCCCACGGCCGGCGGTGGGAGCTGGCTGGCCCACGACACGCTGCTCTCCGGGCTGTGGATCGACAACGAGCAGCGCCACCGCAGCCTGCTGGCCAGCGACCGGCTCACCCTCAACGGCGCGTTCCGGCGGGCCGACTGGCGCACGGTCGGGGTGATGCCGGCCGCCACCCAGCCCTGGCCGGAGGGGACCTTCTTCGGCTACGACGGCTACTACGACGCCGAGCGGCTCGGCTACCGCGGGCCGAAGTTCAGCTACGCCCCGATGCCGGACCAGTACACCCTGGCCACCTTCCAGCGCACCGAGCGCGCCCGCGCCGACCGGCCGCCGCTGATGGCGGAGATCCCGCTGATCTCCAGCCATTCGCCGTGGACGGCGGTGCCCCGGCTGGTCGGCTGGGACGAGGTGGGCGACGGCTCGGTCTTCGCCCACGCGGCCGCCAGCACCGAGGGGCCGGGAGACACCGTCCGCCGCTCGACGGCCGAGGTACGCGCCGGCTACCGGCTGTCGATCGGGTACTCGCTGGAGACCCTGATCTCCTACGTCGAGACGTACGGCGACGACGACCTGGTGCTGGTCTTCCTCGGTGACCACCAGCCGGCCCCGGTGGTCACCGGCCCGAATGCCAGCCGGGACGTGCCGATCACCATCGTCGCCCGGGATCCGGCGGTCTTCGACCGGATCGCCGGATGGGGCTGGCAGGACGGCCTGCGGCCCGGCCCGGACGCGCCGGTCTGGCCCATGGACGCGTTCCGCGACCGGTTCCTCACCGCGTTCGGCCCGACGGTGAACCCGGCCGCCGCCCGACCGACCCGGTGAGCCGCCGCTGGGCCGGGAGCCGCGCCGAGGCCGCCGGTAGATTTTCTCTCCGGGTCGCTGTCCGGAACGGGGCAGCCCGATCGTCACCCTGGTGGAGTCACACACCGAGGAGTACGACATGAAGTACATGATGTTCGTCTGCACCGACACCGAGCCGGACGCCGACCCGAGCGCGGCGCCGGACATCCACCAGTGGGTGGCCGAGCGCGACGCCCGGGGCCAGCGCCTGCAGGGCGACGCGCTCGCCCCGCCGGCCGCGGCCACCACGGTCCGGGTCCGGGCCGGTGAGCTGCTGGTCAGCGACGGCCCGTTCGCCGAGACCAAGGAGGTGATCGTGGGCTTCGACCTGCTGGAGTGCGCCGACCTCGACGAGGCGATCGAGGTGGCCCGCAGCCACCCGATGGCCTACGCGGGCCGGATCGAGCTGCGGCCCTTCATGGACCTGGACGCCTGATCCGGTGACGGAGGCGTCCAGGGCGGTGGCCGCCGCGGGTCGGGAGTCGTTTCCGCGGATCGTGGCGGCGCTGATCCGGGTGACCGGCGACTGGACGCTCGCCGAGGACTGCGCCCAGGAGGCGCTGACGCTCGCCCTGGAGCGCTGGCCCCGCGACGGCGTACCCGGCAATCCGGGCGGCTGGCTGATGACGGTCGCCCGGAACCGGGCCGTCGACGTGCTGCGCCGGGCCGACACCGAGCGGCGCAAGCTGCGCGAGTTGGCGCTGCTCACCGAGCAGGAGGTGGCGCCGCCGAGGGCCGGGGAGGAGGACGTGGTGGACGACCGGTTGCGGCTCATCTTCACCTGCTGCCATCCGGCCCTGGCGATGGAGGCCCGGGTGGCGCTCACCCTGCGGACCGTCTGCGGGGTGGCCACCGTCGACATCGCGCGCGCCCTGCTGGTCAGCGAGTCGACGATGACCCGGCGGCTGACCCGGGCCAAGGCGAAGATCGCCCAGGCCGGCATCCCCTACCGGGTGCCGAGCGGCCCGGCGCTGGCGGAGCGGCTGCCCGGCGTGCTGGCCGTGCTCTACCTGCTCTTCACCCGGGGCTACGACGCCGACGGTGAGCCGGCGTTCGCGGACGAGGCGATCCGCCTGGCCCGGCTGGTCGACAGACTGCTGCCCGGTCAGCCGGAGGTCGCCGGGCTGCTCGCGCTCTTCCTGTTCCAGCACTCCCGCCGGTCGGCCCGGCGCGACGCCGCGGGCAACCTGCTCACGCTCGACCGGCAGGACCGGTCCCGGTGGGATCACGCCGCCGTCGCCGAGGGGCTCGACGTGCTGCGCCGGGCCGGCGAGGACGGCCCGTACGCGCTCCAGGCGCGGATCGCCGCCTGTCACGCCACCGCCCGCAGCAGCGCCGAGACCGACTGGCCGGCCATCGCCGGCTGGTACGACCGCCTGGCGCGACGCTCCGCCTCGCCGGTGGTGGAGTTGAACCGGGCCGTGGCGCACGGCTTCGCGTACGGGCCGGCGAGCGGGTTGGCCCTGCTCGCCGGGGCGCGCGCCGGCGGCACGCTGGACGGCTACCCGCCGGCGCTCGCCGCCGAGGCCGAGCTGACCGCCCGCCAGGGCGACCGGGCTCGCGCCGTGCGGCTGTTCCGGGCCGCCGCGGCGATGAGCGACGCGCCGGCCGAACGTCGAGCGCTCACCGACCGGGCCGACGAGCTGGCCCTCGACCGCTAGGCGAACCGCAGGTGGCGGCGCTGACGCAGCCGTACGGCGCCGGCCACGGCGACCAGGACGGTGAGCGTGACCGCGACCGCCACCCCCTGGGTCAGGCCACGGCTCAGGTAGCCGCCGTCGGTGTGGTCGATGGCGTACGTGCCGATCTCCCGGCTGAACCAGAAGGGCAACGCCCGGGTGATGTTGTTCGCCGGGTTCATCACCATCTGCAGGCCGACCACGGTCAGCAGCACCAGCGTCCCCTCCAGCTCGCGGGGCAGCACCGCGCTCAGCAGCAGCCCGAACGGGGCGGCCACCGCCACGGTCAGCGCCATGATGAGGGCGATGGCGCCGTACCGGACGTCGTGCTGGTCGACGAGGATGAGCACGAAGTACGGCGCGGAGAGCAGCACACCCACCGTCCAGAGGGCGAGCAGCCGCCCGAGCACCAGGTGCAGGCTGCCGTAGCCGGACAGCCGCAGCCGGGGCTCCATCCCGCGCGCCGCGCTGCCGGCGAAGAGCGCCGCGGTGCTCAGCGCCCAGCCCAGCCCCAGGCAGACGAAGCGGATCGACTGGCCGAGGTAGTCGCCGCGGCGGCTGAGGTAGAAGGCGAGCGGCAACAGCAGCAGGATCAGCAGCACCGAACGCCGGCGCAGCAGTTCCCGCAGCGCGGACTCGGCCACCACGAGGATCTTGGTCATGCGCGGCGCTCCCCGGGGGTGGTCAGGTCGAGCACGATGTCGACGCGGTCGAGCTGGTTGAGCAGGTGGGTGACGACGACGATGGCCTTGCCGGCGTCGCGCCACCGCCACACCTCGTGCCAGAAGTCGAGATAGGTGCCCCGGTCGAAGCCCTGGTAGGGCTCGTCGAGCAGCAGCACGTCGGGTTCGCCCAGCCCGGCCAGCACCAGGTTCAGCTTCTGCCGGGTGCCGCCGGAGAGGTGTCGCGTCTGCGTGCCGGCCGGCGGGGCCCAGTCCAGCGCGGCGGCCCCGGCGCGGCCGGACCGCCGGGCCGCGCCCCGGTCCAGCCCGCGGCCCGCCCCGACGAGCACGAAGTGCTCGTCCGGGTCGAGGAACTCGGCGGTGCCGCCGTCCTGCGGGCAGTAGCCGAGGGTGCCGTGCACCCGCACGGTGCCGGCGTCCGGGCTGAGCATGCCGGCGCAGATCCGCAGGAAGGTGCTCTTGCCCGCCCCGTTGGCGCCGACCACCGCGGCGATCTCCCCCGCGCGGACGGTCAGGTCGACCCGGTCGAGGACGGTTCGCCCGCGGTAGCGCTTGGTGACGCCCTGCGCGGCGAGCCGCACCGGGCCCGGCTGTCGGCGGGGCGGGCGCAGGTCGGGCCCGCCGAGGCTGTCGGCGACCGCCCGGGCGTACGCCTCCGGTGGCCCGAAGACCCGTAGCGGCGGCTCCCCGCTCTCCCGCAGGTGGGTGGCGGCCTCGGCGACGACGTGGCCGGTCAGGTCGGGCCCCACCCCGTGCCGGCGCAGCTCGCCGGTGAGGGCGGCGAGCCAGGCGTGGTGGTTCACCGCATCTGCTCCTCGCTCAGTATCGCGCCCACGCTCGCCGCGAAGGCGGTCCAGTCGGTGCCGGCCGTGCGCAGCGCCTCGCTGCCGGCCGGGCTGATCCGGTAGTACTTGCGGGCCGGGCCGGTCTCCCCTTCGCGCCAGTGCGCGCTGACCAGTCCGGAGCGCTGCAGGCGCAGCAGCACCGGGTAGAGGGTGCCGCCCTGCACGGCGCCGAGCCCGTGGGCGCGCAGCGCCTGGGACAGCTGGTAGCCGTAGGACTCCCCCCGGCTGAGCAGCGCGAGAACGCAGAGGTCGAGCACCCCGCGCAACCACTGCGCCCGCCGTTCCTGGTCCATCCCGGCCCTACCGGGACCGGGTGGTGCGGGCCGCTCGAAAGATCACGTGGGGACGATAGCGCCGCCACCTAGGTAGCGCAACAAGCTAGTCGGCCCTCCCACCGTGCGTCACCGCTGCGGCGGGCTGGTCGACGGGACAGGCGTAGGCGGTGCGGGCGGCCAGTTGCCAGCGGCGGACCGGGGCACCGCAGCGGCGGCACTCGTCGCGCTTGTACACCCAGCGCTCGTCGGGGGCGGTCGGGTCACTGACCACCTGTCCGGCGTCGCGGCCCAGCGCCAGGTAGCGAACCGCGAGCTCCCAGAGCCGCCGCGCCGGCGCCGGCCCGATCCCGCGCGCGTCCGGGTCGAGGCCGGCGAGGAAGAGCAGCTCGGCACGCCAGGCGTTGCCGATGCCCGCCCAGGTCGCCTGGTCGAGCACCGCCGCGCCGATCGCACCACCGGTCGCGGACATCCGCCGCACCGCCTCGGTCGGATCGGCATCGGCCCGCAACGGATCCGGGCCCAGGGAGGCCCGCAACGCGCGCTCACCGTCGACCGGAAGCGGCTCGCACCGGCTCGGCGCGATCAGGTCGTACGCGACGCGCTCGCCGACGAGCCGCAGGCGCACTCCCCCGCGGGGTGGCACGGCGGGGTCGTCGTGGCGCAGGAAGAGCCCGCGCATGCCGAGGTGCACGTGCAGGGCCGGGCTGTCGTCGAAGTGGTAGAGCAGATGCTTGCCGTACGCCTCGACGGCCCGCAGCGTCCGCCCGGCGTACGGGCGCGGGTCGAATCGGCCCTGCGGGCTTGACAGCGCCGGAACGCTGCCGGCCAGCGCGGAGTGCTGCTCTCGCGCGTACCGGTGGATCAGGTGGCCCTCGGGCATGCCCGGCGGGTACCCGGCGCCATTGCGGGAAAACACCCGGTTTACCCGCCGGTGCCCGGGTTTCCGGCCCGCCATCGGGGAACTAAGGGGTGCGACCAGTGCCGTGGCCCGCCCGCCGAGAGGATGCGAGATGACCGTCAACCCGGATGATCCGCTGCGCGAACCACCGGAGGCCGACGCGATCGAGCAGCGTCAGCCCGTGGTGGACGATGCGGAGCAGGACGTCACCGCGACCAGCACCCCGGTGGAGGCCAGCGAGGCGGACGTGGCCGAGCAGAGCGCTTCGCCGGCCGGCGAAACGGACTCGCTCACGCTGCTGCCGGAGGACGCCAACCCGGCCGACGCCCTCGAACAGCGAGAGTCGATCATCCCGGCCGACGAGGACCACCGGCCCTGACGGCGAAGCGCCCCGGCACCCAGCCCCACCGGCGTCCCGCACCCCTCGCCGTGCGCCGCGGTCACTCGATCGGCGAGGTGGAGAGGGTGCGGCGCAGCTCCCGCTTGAGCACCTTGTGGCTCGGGCCGATCGGCAGCGCGTCGACGTAGCGGACCTGACGCGGGTACTTGTGTCGGCCCAGGTGCTCGCGCGCCCAGTCGATCAGCTCCTGCTCGCTCGGCGCGGGCCCGGCCGGGTCGGGCACCACTACCGCGCACACCTCCTCGCCGTGCCGCGGGTCGGGCACGCCGATCACCGCCACCTGGCCGACCGCCGGGTGCCGGGCGAGGGCCTCCTCGACCTCCCGTGGATAGACGTTGAAGCCCCCGCGAATGATCAGGTCCTTCTTCCGGTCGACGATGCTGATGAACCCGTCGGCGTCCTTGCGGCCCAGGTCGCCGCTGCGGAACCAGCCGTCGACCACGGCCTCGGCGGTGGCCTCCGGCCGGCCGTGGTAGCCGGCGAACACGTTGTGCCCGCGGATGACGATCTCGCCGAGCTCCCCGGCCGGCAGCAACTCGACCCGCTCGTCCAGGTCGGCGCGGGCGATCTCCACCTCGACGCCCCAGACCGGATGCCCGATGGTGCCCGCCCGGGTGCCGAAGTGCGGCTGGTTGGTGGTCGCCGTGGGCGAGGTCTCGGAGAGCCCGTACCCCTCGAAGACGGTGGTGTCGAAGGCGGCGTGGAAGCGTTCCAGGACGGCGACCGGCAGCGACGCCCCGCCGGAGACGCAGAGCCGCAGTCGGGGCAGGGCGGTGCGCCCCCGGGCGGCTTCGAGCAGCGCCACGTACATGGTCGGCACGCCGTGGAAGACGTCCACCCGCTCGCGCAGCATCAGGTCGATCGCCTCCGGGCCGGTGAACCGGCTCAGCAGCACCAGGGTCGCGCCGATCCGGAAGGTGCCGTTCATCGCCACCGTCTGGCCGAAGCTGTGGAACAGCGGCAGACAGCCGAGCACCACGTCGGTCTCCCGGGCGTCGTTGGCGTCGAAGACGTTGACGGTGGCGTTCATGACCAGGTTGAGGTGGGTGAGCAGGGCGCCCTTGGGCACCCCGGTGGTGCCGCTGGTGTAGAGCACCACCGCGGTGTCCTCGGCGGCCCGGGTGACGTACGACGGCAGCGGCGCCAGCGGTTCGCTCACGTCCTCCAGTCGACGGGCCGCGACGCCGGTCGCGGCGGGGCCGACCGTGACCAGCGCGACGCCGGCGGACTCCGCGGCCGCCGCGCCCAGGGCGAGCTGGGAGGTGTGGCAGACCAGCAGCTTCGCGCCGCTGTCGCGCAGCACGTGCCCGGCCTCGTCCGGGGTGAGCAGCAGGTGCACCGGGACCAGCACCGCGCCGGCGGCGAGGGCGCCGTAGTAGACCCGGGGGAAGTCGACCACGTTCGGGGCGAGCAGGGCGACCGGGTCGCCGGGTCCGACGCCCAGCTCCCGCAGCCCGGCGGCGTAGCTGCGGGCCTCCAGCCACAGCTCGGCGTAGGTCACCCGGATCTCCCCGTCCACCACGGCGACGGTGTCGGCGTGCCGGCGCGCCGACTCGGCCAGCACCATGGCCAGCGACAGGGCGGTCATCGGGCGGCGCCCCGGTAGAGGCGGCTGACCGTCTCGGCGACGCAGGCCGGCTTGCCGCCCGCGTCGCTCTCCACGGTGACCGCGGTGACCACCTGCACCCCACCGTCCACCGAGGACACCTCGGCGATGGTCGCGCTGGCCCGCACCGCGCTGCCGACCCGCACCGGGGCCGGGAAGCGCACCCGGTTCAGGCCGTAGTTGACCCCCATCCCCACCCCCTCGACCCGGTAGAGCCGACCGACCAGCGCCGGCAGCAGGGACAGGGTCAGGTAGCCGTGGGCGATGGTGCCGCCGAACGGGCCGGCCGCGGCACGGCGCGGGTCGACGTGGATCCACTGGTGGTCGTCGGTGGCGTCGGCGAAGAGGTCGACCCGGCTCTGGTCGACGGTCTGCCAGGGCCCGGGGCCGACGGTCTCGCCGACCGCCGCGGCCAGCTCGTCGATGGAGGCGAAGGTCCTCATGCCAGGTGCCCGCCCAGCCGGGTGTAGCCGCGCAGCAGGTCACGGGAGATGATCAGCCGCTGCATCTCGTCGGTGCCCTCGAAGATCCGGTAGAGGCGGACCTGGCGGTACCACCGCTCGATGGGCAGCTCGCGGGTGTAGCCCATGCCGCCGTGGATCTGCATCACCCGGTCCACCACCCGGTTGACCATGCCGGCGGCGTAGAGCTTGCACATCGAGGAGGCGTGCCGCGGGTCCATGCCCTGGTCGACCGTCCAGGCGGCCCGCAGCACCAGCCACCGGGCCGCCTCCAGCTCGGTCTCCGAGTCGGCGATCATCCACTGGATCGCCTGGTTCTCGCCGATCGGCCGGCCGAACGTCTCCCGGGTGTTGGCCTGGTCGATCGCCATTCGCAGCGCCCGCTCGGCGATGCCGATCGCGTGCGAGGGGATGATGTAGCGCCCCTTGCCGATCCACTCCATGCCGAGGGTGAAGCCCTGACCGATCTCGCCGAGGATGTTGCGCTCGGGCACCCGGACGTCGTCGAAGACGAGCGACGCGGGGCCGCCCTCCCCCATGGTCTGGATGAACTCCGACCGCCAGCCCATCGCCCGGTCCACCAGGAACGCGGTGGCGCCACCACGGCGGGCGCCCTTCTCCGGGTCGGTGACCGCGATGACGATGGCGAAGTCGGCCTCGTGGCCGCCGGTGATGAAGGTCTTCTCGCCGTTGAGCACCCAGTCGCCGCCGTCCCGGCGGGCGCTGAGCTTGATGTTGGCCGCGTCCGACCCGGCGCCCGGTTCGGTGATCGCGAAGCAGCTGAGCCGCTCCCCCTCGATGGTCGGCAGCAGGTACTCGCGCTGCTGCTCCTCGTTGGCCCGGAACAGGATGTTGTCGGCCTCGCCGCCGAACCGGAACGGCACGAACGAGCGGCCGATCTCGGTCCAGATCAGGGACTGGGTGACCGCGGGCAGGTCCATGCCGCCGTACTCCTCGGCGGTTGCCAGTCCCCAGAAGCCGAACTTGCGCGCCTTCAGTTGCAGCTCACGCAGTTCACTGCGGTCCAGCCCGGGCTGGTGCGCCCGCTCCCGCCGCAGCAGCTCCTGCTCCAGCGGCATCACCTCCCGGGCGATGAAGTCGCGGGCCGTGTCGCGGATGGCCCGCTGCTCGTCGGATAGCGCGAAGTCCATGGTTCCTCCGGGTGGTGGGGATGCTGCTAGAAGGCGTTGACGCCGGTGAGCGCGCGTCCGATGAGGAGCTGCTGGATCTGGCTGGTGCCCTCGTAGAGGGTGGTGACGCGGGCGTCGCGCAGGTATTTGCCGACCGGGTACTCGTCGATGTAGCCGTAGCCGCCGAAGACCTGCACCGCGTTGTTGGCCGCCCGCACGGCCGCCTCGCTGGCGAAGAGCTTGGCCATCGACGCCTCGGTGGCGAACGGCTGGCTCCGGTCGATCAGGTCAGCCACCTGCCACACCAGCAGCCGGGCGGCGGCGGTGTCCACCGCGATGCCGGCGAGCAGCTGCTGCACCAGCTGGTGGCCGGCGATGGGCCCACCGAACTGGGTGCGCTGCCCGGCGTAGGCGACGGCGGCGTCCAGGCAGCCCTGGGCGATGCCCACGCAGCCGGCGGCGACGGACATGCGTCCCTTGGCGAGGGTGCCGAGCGCCAGCCGGAAGCCGGCGCCCTCGTCGCCGAGGCGGGCCGCGTCGGGCACCCGTACGCCGTCGAACCGCAGTTCGGCGGTGGCCTGGGCGCGCAGGCCGAGCTTGCCGTGGATCTCCCGCCGGGTCAGCCCGGCGCTGCCGGTCGGCACCAGGAAGGCGGTGATCCCGCGGTGACCGGGGCCGCCGGTGCGGGCGAAGACCAGCGCCACGTCGGCGGTCGTGCCGTTGGTGATGAAGGTCTTCGTCCCGGTGAGCAGCCAGTCGTCGCCGTCGCGTTCGGCGCGGGTGCGCAGCGCGGCGGCGTCCGAGCCACTGTCCGGCTCGGTGAGCGCGAAGCAGCCGAGAGCGGCACCGGAGCAGAGCCGGGGCAGCCACTCGGCCCGCTGCGCCGCGGACCCGTGGCCGGCGATCGCCTTGGCGACCAGGCCGAGCGAGACCGAGACGATGCCACGGATGGCGGAATCCCCGCGGCCCAGCTCCTCCAGGACCAGGCAGTAGGCGAGGTGGTCGCCGCCGGAGCCGCCGTCGGCCTCGGGAATGGTCAGGCCGAGAAAGCCCAGCTCGCCGAGCGCGCCGACGACGGCCGGGTCGACCGCCTCGCGCCGATCCCACTCCGCCGCATGCGGCCGCACCTCGCGGTCGACGAACTCGGCGGCGAGCCGGCGGACCGCGGCCTGCTCGGCGGAGAGCTGCAGATCCATGACCCTTAAACTAGCGGTGCAAGTTTAAGTCCGTCCAGACCCGGCTGTGGCAGAGTTTCCCGCGGACCCGGAGACCTCCGGCGAGCCAGCACTTCCGCGGAGCGGCACACCTCCGGCGGAGCACGAGCAGAGGAGGACGCGATGCCCCGGCCGCGACAGGCGCTGCTCAGCCGGCAGCGGATCGTCGAGGCCGCCGCGGCGCTGATCGACGCCGAGGGACTGGAGGGCTTCTCCACCCGCCGGCTCGCCGCCGAGCTCGGGGTGCGCGGGCCGTCGCTGTACAACCACTTCGCCACCAAGGACGACATCCTCGACGCCGTCGCGGACAGCATCACCGGGCAGGTCGACGTGTCCTTCTTCGGCCAGGTCGACTGGCGGGAGGCGCTGCGCCGGTGGGGGCACTCCTACCGGGCGGCGCTCGCGGCGCACCCGAACATCGTGCCGTACCTGGCCCGCGGCCCCGGACGGCGGCCGGCCGCGCTGGCCATGGCGGACGCGGTCTACGGCGGGTTGGTCGACGCCGGTTGGCCGCCCGCCCGGGCCACCCACATCGGAGCGCTGATGCGCTACTTCGTGGCCGGGTCGGCGCTGGGCTCGTTCGCACGCGGCTTCGTCGAGGATCCCGGGCTCTACGCCGAGCAGTACCCGCACCTGACCCACGCGCACCGACTCGCCGAGCACCAGCAGCAGGTCGACGAGGGGGCGTTCGTGCTCGGCCTCGACGCGCTCATCGACGGGCTGTCCCGCACCTACGAACAGCACGTCGGCCCGTTGCCGCCCCTCCCGCCGTCCGCCGGGGCGTACTAGGGTCCAAACTTGCACTGCTAGTTTCGGGCGACCTACGTGAGGGGCGCGATGGATCTCGCACGGACCAATCTCTACCTCGACGGCCACTGGGTCACCGCGCCGGACGAGGCGACCCTGCCGGTGGAGAATCCGGCGACCGAGGAGGTCGTCGCGACCGTACCGGCCGGCACGGCGGCCGACGTCGACCGCGCCGTGGCCGCCGCCCGGGCCGCCTTCGACGGCTGGGCCGCGACCGCGCCGTCCGAGCGGGCCGCGCACCTGGACCGGCTGCACGCCGCCCTCTCCGCCCGCGCCGACGACATCGGCCGCACCATCGCCCTGGAGCTGGGCACCCCCCTGAAGCTGGCCACCCGGGTCCAGGCCGGTCTGCCGCTCACCGTGCTGCACAGCTACGTGGAGCTGGCCGCCCACCCGCCGGCGGACGAGACGGTGGGCAACTCGACGGTGGTCCGCGAGCCGGTCGGCGTGGTCGGCGCGATCACCCCGTGGAACTATCCGCTGCACCAGGTGGTGGCGAAGCTGGCCCCCGCGCTCGCCGCCGGCTGCACGGTGGTGCTCAAGCCGAGCGAGCTGACCCCGCTGGTGTCGTACCTGCTCTTCGACGCGATCCACGAGGCCGGCTTCCCGCCGGGCGTGGTCAATCTGGTCACCGGCACCGGCCCGGTGGTCGGCGAGGCCATCGCCGGGCACCCGGACGTCGACATGGTCTCCTTCACCGGCTCCACCGCGACCGGCCGCCGGATCGCCCACCTGGCGGCGGAGCGGATCGCCCGGGTCGCACTGGAGCTCGGCGGCAAGTCGGCGAACGTCATCCTCGACGACGCCGACCTGGTCACCGCGGTCAAGGTCGGGGTGGGCAACGCCTTCCTCAACTCCGGGCAGACCTGCACGGCGTGGACCCGGATGCTGGTACACCGGTCCCGTTACGACGAGGCGCTGGCGCTGGCCGCCAAGGCCACCGAGGGGTACCGGCTCGGTGATCCGTTCGACCCGGCCACCCGGCTGGGTCCGCTCGTCTCCGCCGCCCAGCGGGAGCGGGTCCAGGGCCACGTGACCCGCGGGCTGGCCGACGGCGGCCGGCTGGTCGCCGGCGGCCCGGACGCCCCGGTCCCCGACCGGGGATTCTTCGTCGCGCCCACCGTGATCGCCGACGTCGACCCGGCAAGCGCGCTGGCCCAGGAGGAGGTCTTCGGCCCGGTGCTGGCGGTGATCCCCGTCGACGACGACGAACACGCCGTCGCGGTCGCCAACAACTCGCGGTACGGGCTGGCCGGCGCGGTCTGGTCCGGCGACGAGGAACGCGCGGTGCGGGTGGCCCGGCGGATGCGCACCGGTGCGGTGGACATCAACGGCGCGCCCTTCAACCCGTTCGCCCCGTTCGGCGGCTACAAGCAGTCCGGCATCGGCCGCGAGCTGGGCCGGCACGGGCTGGACGAGTTCCTCCAGACCAAGGCCATCCAGCGATGAGGGCGCTGGTCGTCCGCGAGGTCGGGGGGCCGCTGCGGGTGGAGGAGATCGAGCTGCCCGCGCCCGGGCCGGGTGAGGTGCGGGTCGGCATCCGGGCCGCCGGGGTCTGCCACTCCGATCTGTCCATGGTGAACGGCACGCTCGCGCCGTCGTATCCGCTGGCGCTCGGCCACGAGGCGGCCGGTGTGGTCACCGAGGTCGGCGCGGACGTCTCCCGGGTGACGGCCGGCGCGCATGTGGTGCTGAACTGGGCGCCTCCCTGCCGGAACTGCTGGTACTGCGGGCACGGCGAGCCGTGGCTGTGCGCGGGTCTCGGGTCGCCCGCCACGCCCCGAGGCCGGACGGCTGCCGGCGAGCAGCTGCACGTCACGCTCGGCCTCGGCGCCCTCGCCGAGGAGGTGGTGGTGCCCGAGAACGCGGTGATCCCGGTCCCCGCCGCGCTGCCGTTCGAGGCGGCGGCGCTGCTCGGCTGCGCCGTGCTCACCGGGGTCGGCGCGGTCCGCCGCACTGCGGCGGTGGCGCCCGGCGAGTCGGTCGCCGTGATCGGGCTCGGCGGGGTGGGGCTGTCGGTGGTCGGTGCCGCCCGGGCGGCCGGCGCGGACCCGGTGCTGGCCGTCGACGTCTCGCCGGCCAAGGCCGGCCTGGCGATCGCGGCCGGTGCCACCGACTTCCTGCTCGCCGACGACAAGCTCAGCCGCGCGGTGCGGGAGCGGACCGACGGCCGGGGCGTGGATCACGCGTTCGAGTGCGTGGGGCGGGGCAGCACGATCCGCACCGCCTGGCGGTCCGTCCGGCGGGGCGGGCAGGTGACGGTGGTGGGCATGGGGGCCAAGGACGACCTCGTCCCGCTCAGCGCGCTGGAGATCTTCCACTCGGCCCGGACGCTGCGCTCCTCCGTCTACGGCTCGTCCGACCCGGATCGGGACCTGCCCGAGCTGGCCCGGGCGGTGCTCGACGGCACCCTCGACCTCGCCCCGCTGATCACCGACCGCACCACCCTGGACGGTGCCGCCGAGGCGTTCGACCGGATGGCCCGGGGCGAGGGCGCGCGTACCCTCGTGCTGCCCTGAGCGGGCGCGGCCGAGGCAGCCCGACGGCCCGTACGTCGGTGCGCGATCTCCAGGAACGAGCGGGCCGCGCGGGCTAGCCGAGGGCCCGGGCGAGTTCGGTCCGGGACCGGATGCCGAGCCGGTGGAAGATGTTGCGCAGGTGGTGGTCGACCGTCCGCGTCGAGAGGAACATCCGGGCGGCGATCTCCCGGTTGGTGGCGCCCTCGGCGACCAGTTGGGCGATCCGCAGCTGCTGGCCGGTCAGCAGCCGGGCGGCGGCCGGGTCGGGGGCGCCGACGGACTCGCCGGCGGCCCGCAACTCGGCGGTGGCCTGTTCGGCCCACGCGTCCGCGCCGAGCACGGTGAACGCGGCCCAGGCGTCGTGCAGGTGCGACCGGGCGTCGCGGGGGCGACGGGCACGGCGCAGTTCCCGGCCGAAGAGCAGCGCGGTACGGGCCCGCTCGAAGGCGCCCGCGTCCGCCGGGTGCAGCCGCAGCGCGGCGTGGAAGTGTTCCTCGGCCTGCCCGCTGCCCTTGCGGGCCAGCAGGGCGTGACACCGGGCCGACAGCGCCCGCCGGGACGGGCTCGCCGTGCTGCTCGCCCAGCGGTCGAAGACGGCCAGCGCGGCGTTCGCCGCGGGCCGGTGCGCCGGGTCGGCAGCGGCGGCCTCCACCAGGTGCGGAGTGGCCATCACCTGGACGAGCACCTGCCCGTGGCCGGTGCCGGGGCGGGCCAGCCCGGTCAGTCGCGCCGCGGCGGCGGCGTGCCGGCCCTCGGTCAGGTCGAGTACCGCGACGGCCCACTGGGCCAGTGCCCGGGGGCGGCTGTGCGGCCCGGGTGCCTCGCCGATCTCCCGGAGCCGGCGCAGGCACGTCTGCCGATCGGCGCGGACGGCGGCGAGCACGGCGAGCATGCCCAGGTGGACGCCGGCCGTGGCGATCTGCCCGGTCGCGCGGGACAGCCGCAGACCCTCCCGGGAGGTCTCGGCCGCCGCCTCGTGGCGGCCCAGCCAGTACTCGGCGACGGCCCGCAGCTCCAGGGCCCGGGGCAGCGCGGACAGCTCACCCCGGCTCCGGGCCAGCTCGACGGCGTGGTCGGCGAGCCGGTGCGCCGGGCCGTCCACCGCCACCAGGAGCCCGGCCGCCGCGGCCCAGGTCAGCGCGGCCGGGGTGACTGCCGGCCCGGAGAGCTGGCCGCCGAGCACGACGGCCCGGCGCAGCGCGGGGCCACCGTGTTCGTGGTCGCCGCGTAGCGTCGCGCCCACCCCGTTCAGGTAGGCGCTGGTCAGCTCGGTGACCGGCGGGTCGCCCGGGCGGAGCAGCGCGCGGGAGCGGCGGGCGAGATCGGCGTAGCGGTACTGCTGGCCGGAGTAGGAGGCGAGCTCGCCGGCCCGTGCCAGCGCGACGAGGGCCAGCGTCCGGTCGGTGTCGGCCAGCGTCTCCGCCGCGACCAGCAGCGCGGGTGCCGCGGCCGGGACCGGGCCGCACCGCAGCGCCATCTCGCCGCGCAGCAGCTCGGCCCGGCCGGCGACGGACGGCGACAGCGGGCCGACGCCGAGGCCCGCCAGGAGCAGCCGGGCCCGCTGCGGGGATCCGGCCTGCCAGGCGTGGCGGGCGGCGGCGACCCGACGCTCGGCGGCGCGGGCCGGCTCGTCGGTGAGTTCGGCGGCCCGTTCGAGGGCGCCGGACGCGTCGGCCGGGTCGCTTCCGTCGGCGAGCGCGGCGGCTTCCAGCTCGGTGGCGAGCGCCGGGTCGGGACCGGTCGCGGCGGCGGCGTGGTGCAGGGCCCGGCGCAGCCGGTCCGCGGGGTCGTCCAGCACACCGGCCAGCAGCAGGTGTGCCGCCCGTCGCTCGGCGAGCGGGGCGGTGGCCGCGACCACGACCCGTACGACCGGCTGCGGGAAGGTGATCCGGTGCGCCTCGACCCGCACCAGGCCGGCCACCTCGGCCGGCGCGAGCGCGGCGATCGCCGCCCCGCCGGCGCGGGCGGCCCGCAGCAGGGTGTCGGGGTCTGCGTCGGGGTCCAGCGCGGCGAGCAGCAGCACCCGGCGGGTGTCGCCGGGTAGTTGGTCCAGCCGGGCCCGGTAGGCGCGGCCCAGCGCGCCGTCGGCCGGTGGCGCGGCGGGCGGCGGCGCGTCACCCCGGCACTGGTCGTGGCTGAGCGTGCCGGCGAGGTCGACCAGGGCCTGCGGGTTTCCCCCGGCCGCGGTCGCGAGCGCCGAGGCCACCGCAGGGGCGGGCGGTTCCGGCAGCCGGTCGGCGAGCAGGGCCGCGCTGTCCCGCTCGTCCAGCGGGGGAAGCCGGTGGGTGGGCAGCCCGCCGGGCGACGCGGTCGCCGCGGTGAGCAGGACGGCGACCGGCAGCCGACGCAGCCGCCGGGCGACGAAGGCGAGTGTCTCGGCGGTCGGCGGGTCGCCCCGATCGACGTCGTCCATCGTGCACAGCACCGGACGGTCCCGGGCGACGGTGGCGAGCAGCCGCAGCACCGCCAGGCAGAGGGCCAGCCGGCGCTCGGTCGGGCAGCCGCCGCCGGCCAGCGTCCGGCGCAGCAGGCGCGCCTGCGGGCGGGGCAGCGCCCCGACCCGGTCGAGCACCGGGTCGAGGAGGCGTTGCAGCCCGGCGTACGGCACGGCCGCCTCCTCCGCGAGCCCCGCTGCGGCGAGCACGGCGCAGCCCTCGGCGTGCCGGTGGGCGTAGCCGACCAGCGCGCTCCGGCCGGAGCCCGGCTCGCCGTGGAGCACCAGGGCGCCGCCGCCGTCGGCCACGCCGTCGAGCAGCCGGCGGATCGCCCGGCACTCCTCGTCGCGGCCCCGTAGCACGGTTATTTGCACTCTTGATGCAGTAACCATGCATTCAGTGTTACCTATAGGTAACCGGTTGGAAAGAGGCGTCCGTGGGGTCAGTCGCCGGCGGCGGCCAGCAGCGCGCCGACCGTGCGGGCCATCACCGCGCGGGCCTGGTCCACCCCCAGCCCGAGGCCGTCGCGCAGCATCGACCAGGCCGGCCACATGCTCGCCGCCACGATCGCGTCGACCGACTGCTTGCGGCCCGGCCCGGACGGCGGCAGCTCGGCGGCGAAGAGCCGCTCGACCTCGTCGCGCACCCGCCCGATGTGCTTGAGCCGGTTGCGGTGCAGCTGGTCGGAGACCGGCTCACGCATCTGCGCGGCCCGTGCCGACGGCGCGATCAGCTGGAGCAGCCGGGCCCGCTGCCGGCAGTACGCGTCGACCCGCCTGGCCAGCGGCAGCGCCGGCGAGATCGGCCGGTAGGCAGCGTCCTGCTGGCGGAGCACCTCGGCCCCGCTGGCCTCGAAGAGCGTCTCCATGTCCTTGAAGTTCGTCCAGAGCGTGCGCAGCGAGATGCCGGCCCGCTCGGCGATCCGCTCGCCCGTCGGCCGGAGGTCCCCCTCGGAGATCAGGGCGAGGTGCGCCTCGACGATCGCCGCCCGGGTGCGTTCGGCGCGGGCGGTCCGTCCGTCGACCCGTACCGGCGCCTCGGCCCTGCCCATTCGCCTCTGCCCCCTCACCACCGCCGCGGCCCACCCGGCAGCACCGGCGAGTCTAGACGCGCGGCGATCAGCGCCACCGGAGCACCGGGCGAGGGCCCGACCGTCTGCCGGCGCGGGGTCATCCGGCAGCCCGGCCGGTGAGCGTCGCGCCGCCGTCGCAGACGATGGTCTGCCCGGTGATCCAGGCCGCGTCGGGCGAGGCCAGGAAGGCGACCGCGGCGGCCACGTCCGGCGGCACCCCGAGGCGCCCGAGCGGGTACGCCGCCGCGACCTCCTCCTCCCGACCCTCGTAGAGGGCCGCCGCGAAGCGGGTCTTCACCACCCCGGGCGCGACCGCGTTGACCCGGACCGTCGGACCGAGTTCGACAGCCAGGCAGGCGGTGAGATGGTTGAGGGCGGCCTTGCTCACCCCGTAGAAGGCGATGCCGGTCGACGGGGCGAGCCCGGCGACCGACGAGACGTTGACCACGCAACCGCCCCGCTCGGTCAGGCCCGCGGCGCAGACCTCCTGCACCCAACCGAGCGCGCCGACCAGGTTGACGTCGAGGATCTTGCGGGCCGCGGCCAGGTCGAGCGTCGCGAGCGGCCCGTACGCCGGGTTGATGCCGGCGTTGTTGACCAGGATGTCGATCGGCCCGAAGGCCTCGGCCACCCGGCGCACCGCCTCGGCCCGGTGCTCGGCGTCGTCGGCGCGGCCCGGCACCGCCACGGCGTGCGCCGGGCCGCCGAGCGCGGCGACCGCCTCGGTGAGCGTCTCCGGTCGCCGGGCGGTGAGGCCGACCCGCGCGCCCTCGGCCACCAGCCGCCGGGCGATGGCGAGCCCGATCCCACGGCTGGCGCCGGTGACGAGGGCGACCCGGCCGGACAGCCGAGCTGAATCTGCATTCACAGTGCAGATAGTAGGAGGCCGATCGACCGGGGTCAACGACCGACCGGCGCGATCACGAACACCGCATCGCCGCCCCCTTCAGAAAGCAGCATCGACGATGCAGATAGCCGACCTCGCCGCCGCCGGCCCGCGGGCACGACGGCCGGCCGGGCCTGACCGTGGCGGCGGTGCCACGGCCGGACCCGGCCGGCGATCGGTGTGGATCAGGACCCGGTCGGCACCCCGTTCGCCGGCGGTTGCACCGGCGTCGCGGTGTACTCGTTCACCGGCCCGTCGGCCTCGTCGGTCTCGTAGACCGGGCCGAAGTAGCTCTGCGTTCCCCCGCTGACCCGGCTCAACTGCTGCCCGCCGTAGCCGGAGTGGTCGGTCGCCGAGAAGCGCAGCGGCGCCAGCCCGGGCCCCTGGTAGCCGCCCTTGCTCACCGCCTCGGTCACCGACTCCCGGGTGAGGTCCTTGCCCGCGGCGAGCAGCACCTGGACGAAGAGGTAGCCGACCGACATGCCGTAGACGGTGTTGCCGTCGAACGGCGCGTCCCCGTTGTGCTCCTTGTTGACCTTCGTGAAGAGCTGGATCCACGGGTTGGCGGTGTCGTTCTGCATCGGCAGGTAGTTGGTGCCGATCATGCCCTCCAGCAGCGGCGCGGCCTCACCGAGCTGCTTGGCGAGGGTGGGGTGGTCGGCGCCCACGTTGGAGACCATCCACTGCGGCTTGAAGCCGAGCCGCGCGGCGGTGCCGATGGAGAGCGCGGTGAACCCGGGGACCGTGGCGAGGATGACCACCTCGCACGCCGCCGCCTTGAACGCGCCGATCTGCGGGGCGACGTTGGTGTTGCTGGTGACGTAGGTCTGCTTGACCGCCACCGGGCCGAGCACCTTCTCCACGCCGGCGAGGCTGTCCCGGCCGAAGTCGTCGTCCTGGCCGAGGAAGCAGACCTTCTTGCCGGGCAGGGCGGTCTTCACGTGGTTGGCCAGGATCTTGCCCTCCACCGTGTAGTCCGGGTTGAAGCCGAACGTGCCGGGATACTTGTCGGGCTGGTCCCAGCTGCGGCTGCCGGAGGCGACGAAGAGGTCGGGCACCCGGTTGCTCTTGAGGAAGTCGAGCACGCCTGTGTGCGTCGGCGTGCCGAGCCCGTTGAGGATCGCGAACACCTTGTCCTGCAGGACCAGCTGGCGGACCACCTGCTGGGTGTTCGCCGGGTTGTACCCGTCGTCCATGATCTTGTAGGTGATCTTCCGGCCGTGCACACCGCCGTTGGCGTTGACGTAGTCGAAGTAGGCCTTCGTCGCCGGGGCGATCTTCGAATAGCCGGCCGAGGCCGGCCCGGTGAGCGGCATGTGGGTGCCGACCACGATCTCGGTGTCGGTGACGCCGGGGACGGACCCGCGTCCGGGGCTGGACCCGCCGTCACCGCTGCACGCGGCGGCGCTGACGAGCAGGGCGATGGTGCTGGCGATGGCGAGACCGCCTCGTGCCGTGCGGTGCATGGGAACACCGGCCTTTCGTCATCTGGATGTGGTGGTGAGGTGGGGCGCCCGGCCGAGGCCGGACCGAAAGATCAGGACCGCCGGCCCGGCCGGCGGGCTAGCAGGGCGCGACCGAGCCGGGAGAGCAGACCCTGCACGCCGCCGGGCGCCGCGATCATGACCACGATCAGGGTGACGCCGAAGATCGCCAGTGGCAGGTTCCCCTCCAGCCGCTGCGCCGCCGCGGGCGAGAGGGTGAGCAACTCGGTCACCGAGTGACTCAGGTCGGGCAGGGCGACCAGCAGCACGGCGCCCCAGACCGCCCCGGCGAGCCGCCCCAGACCGCCGATCACCACGGCCATCAGCAGGAAGAGCGACAGGGTCAGCGAGAACGCGCCGGGAGACACGCTCTGCGCCAGCACCGCGAGCAACGCGCCGCCGAGCCCAGCGGTCGCGGCGCTGACCACGAACGCGAGGACCTGGGTACGCGCGACGTGGATGCCGGCCAGACGGGCGGCCACCTCGTCGTCGCGGACCGCCCGGAACGTGCGCCCGTAGCGGCTTCGGACGAGGTTGGCCAGCAGCAGCAGGGCGAGCAGGGTGGCCCCGGCGGCGATCCAGAGCTGCCACCGCTCGTAGGGGAAGTAGGCGCCGAGCGCCAACGGTGGCGGCTCGACCGGCACCGACAATCCCTGTTCGCCGTTGAAGACGCCGTCGAAGGTGACCGTCAGGGCGGGCACCACCACCGCCACGGCCAGGGTGACCCCGGCCAGGTACGGCCCGCGCAGCCGGGCCGCGGCCACGCCGACCACGGCGCCGACCACCACCGTGGTGAGCACCGCCGCGGCCAGCGAGATCGGCAGCAGCCAGTGGCCGGTGAACCCCCGGTCGGCGAACGCGTTCTGGCCGAAGGCGACGGTGTAGGCGCCGGTCGCCATCAACGCCCCGTGCCCGAGCGACAGCTGACCGTTGAGCCCGGTCAGCACGGTCAGCCCGGCGGTGGCGCAGAGGTAGGCCGCCACGGTGGCGAGCTGGAAGTTGCGGAACGGCTCGACCGCGTAGCTCAACCCGAAGACCAGCAGCCCGGCGACCGCGACGACGGCGAGGTGTCGCAGCAGAGTGCCGCCGCGATGCGGCGGACCGGCCTGCCGCGCCTCGTCGGCGCTGTGCTGACGGGGCGGGGTGGCCGCCCGGGTGGCGCTCACACCCGCCTCGCCGCGACCGGGGCGAAGAGCCCACCGGGCCGGACCAGCAGCACCGCCAGCAGCAGGACCAGCACCGCCAGCGGGGTGAGGTCGCTGCCGGCGTAGCCGCTGACGTACGACAGCAGCAGGCCGACCACCAGCCCACCGACCACCGCCCCGGGTGGACTGTCCAGCCCTCCGACGACGGCCGCGGTGAACGCCGAGACGAAGACCAGGTCCATCGCGTGCGGATGCAGGCCGAGCTCGGTCGGGATGACCAGCATCGCCGCCAGCGCGCCGACCGCCGAGGCGAGCGCCCAGCCGAGGGTGAGCATCCCGCCCACGTTGACCCCGAGCAGCCGGGACACCTCGGGGGCGAAGGCCGCTGCCCGCATCCGCAGGCCGACCGCGGTCCGGGCGAAGATCCAGGCGAGCGCGCCGACCACCACCCCGACGGTGGCGAAGACGAACAGGTCGTACGGCGACAGCACGGCCAGCCCGCCCACGCTGAACGCACCGCGCGAGAAGGGCGTCTCGGCGGGCCGGAACTCGCTGCCGTAGACCATCCCGAGGACGGCCTGGATCAGCAGCACCAGCCCGAGCGCGACGATCACCGGGTTGAGCGGCGAGGCGTGGTCGATGTGGCGCATCAACGCCCGGTCCACCACCGCGCCGAGCAGTAGACCGGCGGCGAGCGCGGCCAGGAAGCCCAGCCAGTAGGAGCCGGTCGCGGCAGCCACGCCGTACGCGACGTACGCGGCGGCGACGGCCATCGCGCCCTGGGCGAAGTTGACGACCCGCGCCGCCCGCCAGATCAGCACCAGGGCCAGCGCGAACGCGGCGTAGACCGCCCCCCGGGACAGGCCGTCCAGGGTGAGGAACACGAAGCGGTCCAACAGTTCTCCCTCCGGGGTGGTCAGAAACCGAGGTAGGCGTGGCGCAGCTCGACGTCGTCGCGCAGCCGCTCGGCGGGGGCGGTGGTGACCACCCGGCCGAGGGACATCACCACCCCCTGGTCGGCGATCGAGAGCGCGCTGCGCACGTTCTGCTCGACCAGCAGCACGGTCAGGCCGGTGGTGTCCCGCAGCTGCCGCAGCAGAGCCATCGCCCGGGCGACCACGCGCGGCGCCAGGCCGAGCGACGGCTCGTCGAGCAGGAGCAGGCGGGGCCGACCGACCAGCGCCCGGCCGAGCGCGAGCATCTGCCGCTCGCCGCCGGAGAGCTGGTGCCCGAGATGCCGCCGGCGCCGGGCCAGCGGCTCGAACAGCTGGTAGACCTCGTCGAGGGCCCGGTCCGCGTCGGCCCGGTCGCGCCGCCACAGCCCGCCGAGGCGCAGGTTCTCGTCCACCGTGAGCTCGCCGATCACCCCACGTCCCTCGGGCACGTGCGCCATCCCGCGGCGCACCAACTGCTCCACCGGCGTGCCGCGCAGGTCGTCGCCGTCGAGCAGGACCTGCCCGGCCGACGGGCGCAGCATGCCGGAGACGGCGCGCAGCAGGGTGGTCTTGCCGGCGCCGTTGGCGCCGACCACAGCCGCGATGGTGCCGGCCGGGACGGTGAGGTCGACGGCGTGCAGCACCGGCGCGGCGCCGTAGCCCGCGACCAACCCGCGCACCACCAGGAGGTCTTCCCCGCTCATGCCGTCGACTCCCTTCGGTCGCCGACGGCACGAGGCTCGACCGCACTGCGCCTGATGATTCGCTCGCTCCGCTCCCTCATGCCGTCGACTCCCTTCGGTCGCCGACGGCACGAGGCTCGACCGCACTGCGCCTGATGATTCGCTCGCTCCGCTCGCTCATGATGTTGCCTCCTCGACGGTGGCGCCGAGGTAGGCGTCGGTGACGGCCGGGTCGTCGCGGACCTCGTCGGGGGTGCCGGCGGCGATCACCCGCCCGAAGTCCAGCACCACGAGCTCGTCGCAGACGGACATCACCAGGTCCATGTGGTGCTCGACCAGGAGCACCGCGCACGGATCGGGGTCGCGGCGGGGCAGCTGCCGGATCAGCTCGGCCAGCTCGGCGATGTCGTCGGCACCCAACCCGCCGGCGGGCTCGTCGAGCAGCAGCAGCCGGGGCTTGGCGGCGAGCGCGCGGGCCAGCGCCACCCGCTGGCGTACGGCGAAGGGCAGCGTGCCCGGCATCGTGCCGGCGTGCGCGGCGATGCCGAGCCCGGCGAGGACGTCGAGCGCGTGCCGACGCAGCCGCGCCTCGTCGCGATCGCTGCCGGGCAGCCCGAGCAGGGCCGGCAGGAAGCCCGCCCGCGCGGTGTGCGAGGCCCCGGCCATCACGTTCTCCAGCACCGTCAGGCCGGCGAAGAGCCCGGTGCCCTGCAGGGTCCGGGCGATGCCGAGCCGGGTGAGCTGATGCGGTCGCGGTCGCAGGGGCCGACCGTCCAGAGTGAGCGAGCCCGCCTCCGGCCGGATGAAGCCACAGATGACGTTGAACAGGGTGGTCTTGCCGGCGCCGTTGGGGCCGATCACCCCGACCACCCGGCCGGGAGGCACCCGCAACGAGACGTCGTCGAGGGCGGTGAGGCCTGAGAAACGCACCCCGATGTGGTGCAGCGCGAGCCCGTCCTCCATCAGCCATCCCTCGCTCAATGGCGGGTGTTATTTACACTCGCAGTGTACATTTCCGCGTTACCGCGTCAATACCTTCGATGTTTCGATCCCGGCGCGACGGGGCGGCCGCCGCGGCGGCCGCCCCGCTGCTCACCGTCAGGCGCTCGGGCAGGTGTTGCGGTATTCCTCGATCTGCGTGCCGCTCGGCCCCGGGCAGAGGAACTGCTCGTAGCGGGTGTCGTTGTCGACGAACCGCTTGAGCCAGGCCACCATCTGCCGCGCGGTGGGCGTGTTCACCGTCTGCGGAAAGAAGTGGCTCGCCCCGTTGAGCTCCAGGTACGCCTTCTCCGCCGACGACGGAATGCTGTTGTAGAACGGCACCGAGTGCGACGAGACCGGGGCGACGCTGTCGGACTCGCCACCGATGATCAGCGTCGGCACCTGGAGCTCCGACCAGGTCTTGTCCAGGTTCCACGGCGCGAGCGGCACGGCGGCCTGCAACGACGGCCGGTCCGAGGCCGCCTCCAGGCTGCCCCCGCCGCCCATCGAGTGACCGGCCACGGCGAGCCGACTGCCGTCGATCCGGCTCCGCACCGAGCTGCGCTCAACCAGATAGTCGAGCGCGGCCAGTAGCTGCCGGCCCCGGCTGTCCGGCTGGTCGAGCCGGGAGTTCGTCTCGATGCCGATCACCACGAAGCCGTGCGAGGCGATCCGGGGACCGAGCCAGCTGATGCTGGACCAGGCGGCGGTGTAGCCGGGCGAGATGGCGATGGCGCCGAAGGTGCCCTCGCTGGTGCTGGTCGGGTAGTAGACGACACCGCCGCCGAAGCCGGTGACGCTCAACGACGAGACGTTCTGCGAGGCGGTGGCGAACGGGCCGCGGCTGGCCTCGAGCAGCGAGACGGTCGGTGCCGGACCCCGCTCGTACGGGTTCTCGGCGGCCTGGGCCGTACCGGCCGGCGCGGCCAGCGCGGCACCGGCGGCCAGGGCGGCGGCCAGCGCGAGCCGGGCGACCCGGACGGCGGACGGACGGGGACGGGTGGTGGTTGGTGATGACACGTCGGGCACTCCCTAGCGGTGGGATATATCGACGTGTGCAAGTCTTCGGCGGCGCTGCCGGCCGCCGCATCGGTGAAATCACCAGTCCCGGGAGGCGCCGGCGGGCTGCCCGGAACGGTCCTTCGCGCCCGTGCCGCCGAGCTGGATCCGCCGCAGGTCAGCGCAGGACGGCGGGCGCGCCGAAGCGCACCGGGACGCCGGGCGAGTAGAGCACGCTCACCGGCGCCGACGCCGGTGCGGGCAGCCCGGCCGCGCGGACCAGTTGGTCGTCCAGGTGCACCAGCTCCGCGCGGTGCAGCGGCCAGCGAGGGTGGACGTTGGGCAGGTGCAGGGTCCGCCCGTGGGCGCGGGTGTGCAGCCCCCAGCGCGCGGTGAGGAAGTGCTCCAGCGGGCTCGGCTCGGCGAGCGCGGCGCCGACCCGGACGCTCAGCTCGCTGCTGGCGCCGCGCGGCCCGGGCCAGCGCCGGCGGCAGGTGTAGGTCAGCAGGTCACCGTCGCGGCGCAACCGCATCCGCGACCACAGGTACGGCAGCCGCAGGCTGACCCGCGCGACCAGGACGGGCACCAGCCGGGCGGCGTCCAGTGACCGGAACACCACGGCCCGACGCCCGGCGGTGTCGACGCTGTACACCCGCACGTTGGTCTCACAGAACGTGCCGAGGTAGGGCAGCCCCGGCCCGGCGAACAGCCCGAGCCCCACCATCCGGAACGCGATCAGCCCCACGTACGTCTGTCCGGCCAGGACGTCCGGCCGGGTCCCCGGCGGCAGCAGCGGCGCCACCACCTCCGGGTCCACCGCCCAGTGCAGGAAGGTGAGATCCCGCCAGCGTTGGACCAGCACCGGCCGGCGCAGCGGCCGGATCGCCTCGGCCGTGATTTCCTCGGCGTCCATCCGGGCATTGTCGCGCGGCCCGGGCCGGTGGCCCGTCCCCGCCACTCGGGCGCGGCGCCTCGTCCTGGGCCCGATCCGGAGCAGGCGGCGCCGCCCCGGCGTCCGCTACGTCGACCCGGCGCTCGGGTCCGCCGGCTCCCGGAGACGCTTCACCAGCTCGCGTACCGCCTCGATGAACGGCTCGTCGGCCTCGCACGGCCCGTGTCCCTGGATCGGGGGTGGGACGCTGTCGCCCGGTGGGGCCACCACGTCTCGGGGGTCTCTCAGCCGGCGGTCCACCGTGCCCGCCGGGCCGCCGACGGTGGGCGGCGCGCTCGGCCGGTGGGCGGAGAAGATCCAGCCGCCGACGGGGTCGGTGTCCCGCCACAGGTTCGCCCACCGCCACCCGATCCGGCCGCCGATCTCGTGCAGCACCGCGCTGTCGATGTAGGCGGGAAAGAGCCGGGCATAGAGCCGGCGCAGCGGTGACCCGTAGGTGAGCAGGGCGACCCGGCCGCCAACCCGTGCCGGTAACTGGAGCACCGTCGCGGCGAGCAGGACCGAACCGTGGCTGTGCCCGGTGAGCAGCACCGCGTTGCCGCTCTCGACCAGGTAGGTGATCCGTCGGGTCAGCTCCGGCACGGCCCGTTCGGCATAGCAGGGTGGCGAGAACGGATGGGCGGCTCGGGGCCAGAAGGTGCCCAGGTCCCACAGGATGCCCACGTTGCGCCGGAACTCGATGGTCCGGTAGGCGAAGATCGCGCCGATGATCAGGCCTAGGATGACCGCCGCGATCGCCCAGCTGCCGGCCGCGATGCCGAAGGTGAACAGGCCCGCCGGCACCCCGGCGAACCGCTCGATGAGGTCACCCGGATACCACTGCAGCAGAGCGATGGTGGTGGTGGCCGTACCCAGGCCGGTGAGACAGCCGTAGACCGCGGCGAGCGGGATCAGGGTCTCGGTGAACCGGGCCCGGGCGATGGCCCGGCGTACCTGCCGTAGTCGGGGTCCGGCCTCCGCCGGCGGGTCCGGGTAGTCCTGCGCGACGACCGCCGCCGCGGCGCGGTGCCGTCCGCCTCGGGAGATCAGGATCACCAGGCCCACGACGATCAGGGTCAGCAGCAACGCTCGGAAGAACCCGTAGATCGCCCAGGTGTAGGCCTGCGGCGGGCCGGTGGCGATGCCCTCTCCGGTCGGCGCGTCGCGGTCCAGGAAGTCGGCCACCCGGTAGACCAGTTCGGCCGAGAACGCCACCGCCAGGCTGATCGCCGCGGCGGCCATCACCAGCGCTCCCAGCCCTGCCAGCGGTTTGGCACCCGGCTCTCGGTCCCGTTGCCAGAGCAGCATCGCGCCCAGGGCGGCGAGCAGCGCCGTCTGGGTGGCGAACAGCCAGATGAGGATCGGCTCGTAGCCGGGCAGGTTCGCCGCCTCGCGCCACGGCGCCGGGCTGGTCAGCACGTGGGCCACGACCACGCCGGTCAGGACGATGGCGATCGTCCGCAGCGTGCGGGTGATCCGGTCGAGTCGCCGGTCCGCGGCGGCCCGGTCGATCAGCGGTGGCGTGCAGAGCAGGATCACGCAGGCGACCAGGACCGCCACGGTGAGCACCGCCAGCGCGACCGTGGCAGCCGAGGCGCCGGCTGCGGCCCGGGCGGCGAGCAGGGTGACGCTCAGGGTCGCGAACGCCGCCGCGACGTGGATGGAGCGCAGCCGGCCCACCAGCGGCTCGGCGTCCCACCGGCCGACCGCGCCGAGCCGGTGCCCGGAAACCTCCTCCTCCGGGGCACGGAACGCCTCGAACGCCCGACCCGGGCGGGTGCTGAGCCACCAGATCAGACCGATGGCGGCGACCGGGACCAGCGTGAACTCCGCCAGCCGCGGTCCGGCCGGTTGCCCGCCCAACCAGGACAACCAGCTGCGCCCGGCCAGACACTGTGGTGTGGCCAGGCACTTCCAGGCGAGCAGGTCCAGGGCGACGCCGGCGATGGCGAGCGTGTACAGCGCGGTGAGCGTGAGGGCCAGCAGCCGGCACAGGGACCTGACGACCGCCTCCGAGCCGGGGCTCGCCGGACGCATCCAGATCGCCACGTTGACCAGCATGAAGGGCAGCAGGAACACCAGCGCCAGGGTGCGCAGCACGGTCCCGGACGGCAGATCACCCCAGCGGTACGCCTCCCGCGTCACCTCGCCCGCACCCCGGGCGCCCGGGCTCCGGGGCCGGTAGAAGCCGCCGATCCGGTCGCCCGCGACCTGCTCCGTCGGTGGCAGGTCCAACGCCCGCTCGGCGCTCGCGCCGGTGATCCCGTGCACCCGCAGCTCCACCACACCGGCGGGCCTTCCTGGCCCGCTCAACCGCGCTGGTCCATCCGACATCGCCCCCCGAGGCGTCCCGGTAGCCCCCGCCCCGCGATCCGGCCGGGAGCGGCCCGCCACCCGCGTGGCAGACCGGGATCTACCCGGCCACATCGGGCCTAACCGTGGGAAAACGCAGTCGATGTCCTTTCGGCGAGCCTGCCGCGGCCCCCGGCGCGCCGACCGGCGGCTCGACCGGTCGATCCGGGGGCCGGACCGTCGCACCCGACCGGCGGCCGGCGCACCGCCCGTTCCGGCGACGACCCGCCCGTTCCGGCTCGACCGGTCGAGCCGCTCGCTAGCGTGGCAGGTGGCCCGAGACCGGTCGCGGCTTCTCCGGCGCACCGCCAGAGGAGGCAGCCGCGGTGACGTCCAGTCCACTCCCCCGCATCCTGCGCCGGCGCGGCGAGCCGGAGTATCCGACCTTCCTGGAACTCTTCTTCGACCTGGTCTACATCTTCATGCTCTCCCGGCTCGCCGCCGGCTTCGCCCAGGACCTCAGCCTCCGGGGCGCGGCGCAGACCGCCGTCCTGCTGATGGCGGCCTGGTGGGTCTGGGTGCTGACCGCGTGGCTCACCGACCTGTTCGATCCGCGGCTGCCGATCATCCAGGCCACGGTCCTGGCGGTCATGCTCGGCACCCTGCTCATGGCCATCGCGGTGCCGGAGGCGTTCGGCCGCTACGGGTGGCTCTTCGTCGCGGCGTACTTCGGCATCCACCTGGTGCGCGACGCCGTGCTCATCCCCGGCACCCGGGTGAACCCGCCGATCCAGGCCAGGAGCATCCGGGTCTTCTTCTGGTTCGGAGTCACCGCCACGCCGTGGGTGGCCGGGGTGTTCGTGGAGGGCACCAGCCGGCTGCTCCTCTGGGCGCTCGCGGTGGCGATCGACCTCGGCTCGGCTCGGTTCGGCTGGCCGACGCCGAGGATGGGACGTACCGAGTTGGCCAGCCAGATCTTCACCGGGACGCACCTCTCCGAGCGGCACCGGGCGATCTTCATCATCGCGCTGGGCGAGCTGGTCCTGACCACCGGCCGAGGGCTGTCCCTCAGCGAGTTCCAGGCCGGCCAGACGATGGCGAGCGCTCTCGGGTTCGGCAGCGCGGTACTGCTGTTCCTACTCTACTTCCACCGCGTACGGCAGCTTCTCGCACCGCCGAACGTCACGGTGGTCGAGCGGGTCCGCCCCGGCACCTCCACCTCCTACAGCCACCTGGTCATGGTGGCCGGGGTGCTGGTGGTGTCGACAAGCATCTCGCTGGTCACCGAGCGACCGTTCGGGCCGACGTCGGCCAGCTGGGTGGCGCTCATTCTCGGCGGGCCGGCGCTGTTCCTGCTCGGCAGCGCACTGTTCGACGCCGTCGTCACCGGCCGACTCCTCTGGTCGCGGGCGCTCGGCGTGGTGGTGCTGGGTGGGCTGGCACCCGCGGCGGCGCAGCTTCCGCCGTTGGCCGTGCAGGTCGTCGCGAACCTGGTCCTGCTTCTCATCCTGGTCGGGGAGACGTGGGCTCCCCGACTGCGGCTGTTCGGCGCAACCGCGCCGGCGCGTTGAGCATCGGCAGCGCGGGGCGGGACGCTGGCAGCGCGAGCGGCCGCGCCGGCGTGGTGAGCGTCAGCCGTGCGCGGGGGGTCTGGGCGAGCGCGCGTGCCGGCGGGTGCTCACCAGGTTCGCGGCGGCGATGAGCAGCAGGACGGCCACCGAGAGCAGGGCGACGCCGAGCGGCGGCAGCCGGGTCGCGACCGGGGCGACGGCGCCCAGCAACGCCAGCCCGACCAGCCGGGACCGGGAGATGCGGGCGAACACGGTGTAGTCGAGCACCCCCCGGCCGACCAGGAAGAGCGCCGGTCCGCCCAGGATGACCGTCGCCCAGTTGGCCGGTGTCGGCCCGAACGGACGGGCGACGACCAGATGGGCGGTGACCGCCACCCCGGCGATGCCGGCCACCATGATCAGGTGGGTGACCGCGGCGCTCTGGGTGAGCAGCGACGGGTTCGTCGCCCGGGCGATCGCCTCGGTCAGCAACTCCCCCGCGCGGTAGATGTAGATCCGCCACATCAGCACCACACCCGTGAACATCACCACCAGGGCCATGGCACGGCCCGCCGTGTGGTCGTGCAGGCTGTACATCGTCGCGGTGACGAAGAGTGCCGCACCAAGCGCGATGATGACGAACTGCCGGTACCGCTCGGCGACCCGCTCGCCGATCAGCCGCCACTCCTGCGGCTGGGATCGGCCGAGCCGGGGCACCGGCCAGCCGAGTGAGGCGGCGGTGTACTCCGTCGTCACGGCCGCCGCCCAGAGCGCCAGACGGGTGGGGCCGTCGGTCAGTCCCCCGCCGACCCAGCCGACGGCGGCGATCGCGTACCAGAAGAGGATCCTTCCGCTGCGCCGTGGTTCGGGCGCCTTCCGGTCGAACAGCAGGTAGTAACCGGACGAGCCGAGGTGGATGGCCAGGTAGGTGAGCGCGAAGAGCAGGCCTCGCCCGTCGTACGCCTCCGGCGCTGCGGCCGCCAGTAACAGGCTGGCCGCCGCCACCGCGATGAACTGCGCCTGGACCAGCGGCCGGGAGAGGTCGAGGCTGTCGGCGGCCCACGTCGTGATCGCCCAGACCAGGGTGAAGGCGAGCAGCAGCACCAGTACCTCGGCGAACCCGGTCCAGGTCAGGTTCTCGGCCAGGGTCTTCACGAGCGAGATGAGCGCGAAGACATAGACCAGGTCGAAGAAGAGTTCGAGGAAGGCCGGGCGGCCCGGTGAGGTGGCGGTGGCCGCCGGCTCGGCGCCACCGTCCGCTGTCATCGCCATCGCGCCCCACCCGGCCCGGCTTCACCGTCCCTGCCGACGTTACGGGGAGGCGGGGGCCGCCAGCCGTACCATCCAGTTCTTACAGGATTGTGGCCGGTGTCTTTCATGGAGCAGTCGAAGTATTGCGGTCCTGTGTCGACGGCTGGCATGATGGCCGTCAATTCCCTCCTACCCCCGAAGGAGCGGTTGCCATGGCGCTCACCCGCCGCACACTGATCGGGTCCGTGGCGGCGGGGTCCGCGCTCGCCACCCTTCCCGATCTGGTTCCAGCTCTCACCCCCGCCGCCGCCGCGGCCAGCCCGCCCGGCGACGTGGTCGGCAAGATCACCGTCGGCTATCAGGGGTGGTTCAGTTGCCCGGGCGACGGCGCGCCGATCGGCGGCTGGTGGCACTGGAGCCGGGACCGGTTCCAGCCACCCTCACCGAGCAACACCACGATCATCTCCTGGCCGGACATGCGGGAGTACGACCACGGCTACACCACCGCGTACCCCAACCTCGGCAACGGCCAGCCGGCCCGGCTCTTCTCCTCCTACGACCAGCAGACCGTCGACACCCACTTCCGCTGGATGCAGGAGCACGGCTGCGACACCGCGGCGTTGCAGCGGTTCAACCCGTTCGGCGACGAGGGCCCGACCCGCGACGCGATGGCGGCCAAGGTACGCAGCGCGGCGGAGCGGTTCGGTCGCAAGTTCTACATCATGTACGACGTCACCGACTGGACGGCGATGCAGTCGCAGATCAAACAGGACTGGACGACCAAGATGTCGGCGCACACCGCGTCGGCCGCGTACGCCCGGCAGAACGGTAAGCCGGTGGTCTGCATCTGGGGCTTCGGCTTCAACGACCCCGGCCGCCCGTTCACCCCGGCCCCCTGCCTCGACGTGGTCAACTGGTTCAAGGCACAGGGCTGCTACGTCATCGGCGGCGTGCCGACGCACTGGCGACGCGGCGTCGAGGACTCCCGGCCCGGATTCTCCGAGGTCTACCACGCCTTCCACATGATCTCGCCGTGGATGATCTACCGGGCCACCACCCTCGAGGGCCTGGACGACTACTACACCAACGTCAACACTCCCGACCTGGCCGACTGCGCGGCGCACGGGATCGACTACCAGCCCTGCGTCATGCCGGGCGACCTGTCGGCCGGACACCGCCGGCACGGCGACTTCTACTGGCGACACCTCTACAACATGATCCGCCTCGGCTCGCAGGGCCTCTACGTCTCGATGTTCGACGAGTACAACGAGGGCAACCAGATCGCCAAGACCAGCGAGACGCAGGCGACCACGCCGGCCGGCGCGGGCATCCGGGCGCTCGACGAGGACGGCACCCCCTGCTCCGCCGACTACTACCTGCGGATCACCGCCGACGGCGGCCGGATGCTCAAGGGGCAGCTCGCGCTCACACCGGTGCGGCCGACGCCGCCGGTGCTCGGCGGCGGACCGCCGCCGAGCGGCAACCTGGCCGCCGGCCGGCCCACCAGCGCAAGCAGCCAGAACGGATCGTTCACCGCCGGCAACGCCGTCGACGGCGACCGGGGCAGCTACTGGGAGGGCAGCAACAACGCCTTCCCGCAGTGGTGGCAGGTGGACCTGGGCGCCGGCCACCCGGTCAACCGGTTGGTCCTCGCCGTACCGCCCGGTTGGGAGGCGCGCACCCAGACCCTCTCGGTGCAGGGCAGCACCGACGGCAGCACCTTCACCACCCTCGCCCCGGCTGCCGGGATCCGGTTCGACCCCGCCTCCGGCAACACGGCCACCGTCACCGTGCCGACCACCACGGCCCGCCACGTCCGGGTGACCATCACCGGCAACACCGCCTGGCCCGCGGCGCAGCTCGGCCAGGTCGAGGTGTACGCGGGCACGGCCACCCCCACCCCGCCGACCGCACCGGGCAACCTCTCGGTCACCGCGAAGAGCGCCACCAGCGTCTCGCTGGCCTGGACCGCCGCCACCGACGCGGACGGGATCGCGGGTTACCAGGTCCGCCGAGGTGGCCAGCCGGTCGCCTCGGTCACCGGCACCTCGGCCACCGTGGGCGGGCTGAGCCCGGCCAGCGCGTACACCTTCACCGTGGTCGCGCTGGACACCACCGGCGCGCAGTCGCAGCCGTCGAACGCGGTCACCGTGACCACCGACCCGGCGCCCCAGGGCGACCTCGCCCGGGGCCGGCCGACCGCGGAGAGCGGCCACACCCAGAGCTACGGCAGCGGCAACGTGGTCGACGGCAATCCCGACACCTACTGGGAGAGCGCCAACAACGCCTTCCCGCAGTGGGTGCAGGTCGACCTCGGCTCAACCACCACGATCGGGCGCGTCGTGCTCCGGCTGCCGCCGTCACCGGCCTGGCAGACCCGGACCCAGACGCTATCGGTGCAGGGCAGCACGGACGGCGCCACCTGGAGCACCCTGGTCGCCTCGGCGGGGCGGGTCTTCGACCCGGCCACCGGCAACCAGGTCACGCTGACCTTCGGAGCAGTCGCCACCCGCCATGTACGGGTCCGGATCACCGCCAACACCGGCTGGCCCGCCGGCCAGCTCTCCCAACTCGAGGTCTATTCCGCCTGAACCGCGGCCGCCTGCGCCCGAATGTCGGTGGCGGCCGCCGCACCACCTCACCCCGAACAGAGATGAGTCCTTGATGACCCGGAGCATCCGCGCGGCGCTGCCGCGCACCCGACGCCGGCCCACCGCGGCGGTCGCCGCCGCCACGGCGCTGGCCACCGCGATCGGCATCCTGGCCGGCGTGCCGGCCAGTGCCGCCACGGGCAAGCAGCCCGGCCACGCCGGCGCCGCACCGGTGGTGACCCGCGCCGCCCTCGATCCGAAGCTGGTCGCCGGCCGTGGGGCCCCGGTCGCCTTCCTCGAACAGGAGGCGGAGAACGCGGCGACCAACGGCGAGGTCATCGGCCCGGACCGGAGCGCCTACACGCTGCCGTCGGAGGCCTCCGGCCGGCGGGCGGTCAAGCTGGTCCCCGGCCGGTACGTCGAGTTCACCCTGCCGGCGGCGGCCAACGCGATCACCGTGCGCTACAGCATCCCGGACGCGCCCTCGGGCGGCGGCATCACCGCTCCGCTCGACGTCGCGGTCAACGGCAAGCGGACCCGGACGATGACCCTGACCTCGCAGTACGCGTGGCTCTACAACCAGTACCCGTTCAGCAACGACCCGAATGCCGGGCTGCTGCACCCGGACTGGTGGATCACCGAGTGTTCCTGCGTGCCCGCCGCCACCACCCCGTACCCGAGCATCCCCACGCCGTTCCGGCCCAGCCACTTCTACGACGAGCAGCGACTGCTGCTCGACCGCACCTACCGCGCGGGCGACCGGATCCGGCTCACCGCGCCGGCGGGCAGCAACGCCGCGTGGACGGTGATCGACCTGCTCGACTCCGAACTGGTCGCCCCGCCGCGCGTCCGGTTGCTCGCCGCGAACGTGCTGGCCTTCGGCGCCGACCCCACCGGACGCCGGGACTCGGCCCCGGCGATCGAACGGGCCATCGCCTTCGCCAAGCGCACCGGGCTGAGCGTCTACCTGCCGCCCGGCACCTTTCAGGTCAACCGGCACATCATCGTCGACGACGTGCGGATCGAGGGCGCCGGCAACTGGTACACCGTCATCAAGGGCCGGGAGGTGACGCTGCCCGCCCCGGCGCCGGACGGCTCGGTGCACACCGGCGTCGGCTTCTACGGCAAGGACGCCGCCAACGGCGGCAGCCGCAACGTGCACCTCTCCGGCTTCGCCATCGAGGGCGACGTCCGGGAGCGGATCGACACCGACCAGGTCAACGGCGTCGGCGGCGCGATGAGCGACTCCACCATCGACGGGCTGCACATCCGGCACACCAAGGTCGGCATCTGGTTCGACGGGCCGATGCGCAACGTACGCGTCACCAACAACATCATCGTCGACCAGATCGCGGACGCGTTGAACTTCCACACCGGCGTCACCGACTCGCGGGTGGCACAGAACTTCGTCCGCAACACCGGCGACGACGGGCTGGCCATGTGGTCGGAGGCGACGGCGAACGCGCGCAACACCTTCGACCGCAACACCGTGCAGTCGCCGGTGCTGGCCAACGGCATCGCGATCTACGGCGGCACGGACAACACCGTCTCGAACAACCTGATCGCCGACCCGGTCCGCGAGGGCAGCGCCATCCAGGTCGGTTCCCGGTTCGGGGCCGAGCCGTTCACCGGGCACCTGTGGATCACCGGCAACACCACGGCCCGCGCCGGCACGTACGAACTGAACTGGAACATCGGCCTCGGCGCCATCTGGCTCTACGCGCTCGACCGCAGCATCGACGCGCGGATCGAGGTGGTCGGGGACACCTACCTGGACAGCACCTACAACGCGATCATGCTGGTCAGCGAATGGTCGGTGAAGGACCTCTACTCGATCAGCAACGTGCACTTCCGCGACATCCGGGTCGACGGCACCGGCACGTCGGTGGTGAGCGCCCGCTCGGCCGGCTCGGCGTCCTTCGAGAACGTGGACGCCCGGCACGTGGGCGCGGTGGGGGTCAACAACTGCGGGTCGTTCCACTTCACCCCGGCCGGCTCCGAGTTCAGCCTGGACGACCTCGGCGGCAACGACGGGGGTTGGCTAGCCGACTGGCAACTGCCAAACACCATCACCTGTGACGACCGCCCCCCGGTCGTCCCCCCACCCCCACCAACCACCTGGTAGCCCAGACCCCCGGCACGGTCGATCATGCAGTTGTGGTGCCCGGTGCGCAGTGGTTCGCACCCTGCGTCCCCCACCACAACTGCATGATCGTCGCGCACTAGTCCGGCGCTTCCGGGCCCAGCAGCCGGATCTCCTCGATGTCCAGGACCGCCTGCAGATCGCGCAGCACCACGTCGTCGATCTCGTTCGCGTCGCGCATCCGGGTGATCTCCCGACGTTTGCGTTCGAGCAGACCGAGCCGCAGCTGCCGCTCCACCTCGCGGGCCCGCGGCGCCCCCTCCTCCTGCTCCGCGGCGCGGATGTCGTCGAGCAGCGCCTCGTAGTCGGTCCGTACCCGGCTGACCACGTCCTCGCCGGCGCCGATCTCGTTGGCCACCTCAGGCAGCGCCGCGAGGCTCACCTTCCCCGCCCTTATCCGGGCCAGCCGCACCTCGTCGACGCGCTGCTGGTCGCCGGTCAGGCCGGCCCAGCGCACCAGCAGCGGCAGGGTGGTGCCCTGGACCAGCATGATCGACAGGATCGCCACCGCGGTGCAGAAGATGATCAGATCTCGCTCCTCGACCGGTCGGCCGTTCGTCATGGCCAGCGGCACCGCCAGCGCCGCGGCGAGCGAGACGGCGCCGCGGAAGCCGGACCAGCCGGCCACGGTCCGCACCCGCCAGGACACCCGGTTCTCGCGCTGCGACTCACCGCGGTAGAAGAGCCGGAACAGGTACGGGGTGAACCACACCCAGGCCAGCCGGGTCGCCACCACCACGAGCGTGACCACCAGCGCGATGACCAGCGCGCGCTGGGTCGAGACGCTGGTGACGCTGCGGACCGCGCGGGGGATCTGCATCCCGAGCAGCACGAACAGCCCACCGTTGATCATGAAAGTGGAGAGGTCCCAGAACCCGAGGGCCAGCACCCGGGACCGGGCCCGGATCACCCGCGGGCCCGCGTAGGCGAGCACCAGGCCGGCCACCACCACCGCCAGCACCCCGCTGGCGTGGACGGCCTCGGCGAGCAGGAAGGCGGCGAACGGGGTGAGGACGCTCAACGCGCCCTCCCGCAGCGGGTCGTCGATGTGCCGGCGCACCAGCACCACGATGAGGCTGACCGCCAGCCCGGCGGCGATGCCGCCGACGAAGGAGAGGCTGATCTCCCCGAGGAGATCGAGCGGCCCCGGCACGGCCCCGCCGGCGAGCAGGCCGACCGTGACGGCGAAGAGCACCAGCGCCGTGCCGTCGTTGATCAGGCTCTCCGCGTGCAGGGTGGTCAGCAACCGGCGAGGCATCCGCTTCGCGAGACCGGAGACCGCGGCGGCGTCGGTCGGCGCCAGCACCGCACCGAGCACCCAGGCCGCCGCCGGGTTGACGCCGAGCGCCTGCGCGGCCAGCGACACCGTGAACATCGTGAGCCCCACCAGCACCACGGCGAGCAGCCCGATCACCACGAGGTTGTTCCGGATCTCCCGCAGGCTGGTGGTCAGGGCCTCCCGGTAGAGGATCGCCGGCAGGAAGAGCACCAACACGACCTCGGGGCTGAGCACCACGTGCGACAGCGGTGGGATGAGGGCCAGCAGCGCCCCCATGCCGATGAGCAGGACCGGTGGCGCGACGCGGTAACGCCCCCCGATCGTGGTGCCGACGAGCACGGTGGCGCCCAGCACCACGAGCAGCACGAGCGCTGCCACGTCCCCTTCCACGTCGCACCCCCCGCCGTCGCCCTGGCGACCTGCCCGCAGCCAACTCCACTGTCGCGGCTGTCCGCGGGTCGCGGAGGCGGAACGGGCTCAGCCGCGCGACGGGAGCGGTGGCGAGGCCGGGACGAGCCCGGCGCGGCGCGCGGGGTACGGCGTCCTCAGCAGAACCAGCCGTCCTGGACCCAGCCGCGACGGTTGATGTGTCCGTAGGCGAAGCCGTACACGTAGCCGCCGCTGCGGGGGCCCTCGACGAGGAAGGTCTGGCCACGGTACAGCGTGCCCATCCAGGCGCCGTTCGGCTCGGTGCGGACGAACAGGTCAGCCGCGCAGACGGTCTCCCGCTCACCGATCGTGCCGTTGGCCGCCTGCGCCGGTCCGGCTGGCGCGACGGCGGTCGCGAGGACCGCGGCGGCGCAGACGACGCCGGCGCGGCGGAGCAGTCTCACCACGAGTCGTACCCCCCGATGCACTCGATGCGCAGGTAGCCCCAGTCGTTGGGCCCGAAGTCGAAGGCGGCCGCCCAGCCGTTGTAGACGGGGTGGGCGCCGGGAGTATGGCCGATCTTGTTGCCGTATTCCAGCACCCGCTTCAGCCCGTGCGGGCCGCCGGCGGAGTCGTAGTTGGCATAGAAGCTCGCGCTCTGGCAGACGACCACGGCGTGCCGGGGCACCACCGGATCGGCGTGCGCGACGCCGGTGGAGAGCGGGGCCGCCAGCGCGGCGACCGCGAGAACGGCGACGAACCGGGCTTCCCGACGACGCATGTGACCTCCCCGAGTCGGTACCCGCCGACGGTACCAAAACAATCGGCCTTGATCTATGGATGGGAGCCAGGCGCCGATCCCACCCATGTTGCTCAATGCCACCGCGACGTCGTCCCCGGGCCGCATAGGCTGATCGACGGTGACGGCATGTCCGGTTCGTCGACTGGAGGTGTACGTGACGGCTACGGAACGACGACGCACCCCGGCTCAGCCGTGGCCGGAGGCGGACGGCGAGCTGCTGACCCACAGCGGTGTCTGCCGGGACCTGCCGCCGGAGCTGGGGCCGAACACCGTCGGCGTGCTCGAGGGCCGGACCTTCATGTTCTCCAACGCCCGGGGCGACGTACCGAAGGGTTCGATCGGCGGGCTGCTGCACGACGACACCCGCTTCCTCGACCGGTGGGAACTCAGCATCAACGACGCCCCGCTGCTCGTGCTCGGGTCCGGGACGGTCGACCCGTTCTCGGCCGCCTTCTTCCTCGCCAACTCCGAGCTGCTCGGCGTGCCGGCGAACCGGGTGGGAATCCGTCGGCAACGTTTCGTCGGCGATGGCATGTACGAGCGGATCGAGCTGCGCTACTTCGGCGCCGACCCGGTCGAACTCCGGCTGCGCCTCGACGTCGGCACCGACTTCGCCGACCTGTTCGAGATCAAGGAGTCCGGGCGCGACCGGACCCCGGAGATCACCCGGAACCACGAGGCGGACGGGTCGACGCTCCGCTTCGCCTACCGCAACGGCGACTACGCCGCCGCGGTGCGGGTGGCCGCCGACCCGGCCGCGGACCAGGTCGACGGCGACGCGCTCATCTGGCACCTGCAGCTCTCGCGCGGCCAGGCCTGGCGTTGCGAGCTGCGGGTACCCCTGCGCTGCGGAGACGAGGACTTCGAACCGGTGCCACGCAGCTTCGGCGACGTCTTCGAGCGGGACGCCGCGGACCCGTCCAGCCGCTGGCTGGCGACGGTGCCGATGTTGGAGGGTCAGTCGGACCGGCTGGTCGCGGTGTACCAGAAGTCCGCCGCCGACCTGGTGTCGATGCGGATCGAGAAGCGGATCCGGGGCGAGCCGGTGGTCCTGCTGGCGGCGGGGCTGCCCTGGTTCATGACCGTCTTCGGCCGGGACACCCTGATCACCTCGTACCAGACCGTGGCGTTCGGCCCGCAGGTCGCGCGGGGCGCCCTGGTGGTGCTCGCCGCGCACCAGGCCGGCGACACCGACGACTTCACCGACCGGGAACCGGGAAAGATCTTCCACGAGTACCGCACCGGCGAGCTGACCCAACTCGGCATGAAGCCCTACCAGCCCTACTACGGCGGCGCCGACACCACCGGGCTCTGGCTGGTGCTGCTCTCCGAGTACTGGCGCTGGACCCGCGACGACGAGCTGATCTGCAAGCTGCGACCGAACGCCGAGGCGGCACTGCGCTGGATCGACGAGTTCGGCGACCTGCACGGCAACGGTTACGTCGGCTACGCGACGCGCTCCTCGCAGGGGTTGGGCAACCAGTGCTGGCGGGACTCCCGCGACGGCGTCCAGTTCGCCGACGGCACCATCCCGGCGCTGCCCATCGCGACCTGCGAGACGCAGGGCTACACCTACGACGCCAAACTGCGGATGGCGGAGCTCGCCGACGGCCCCTGGCAGGACCCGGCGATGGCCGCGCGGCTGCGGACGGAGGCGGCGGCGCTGCGGGAGCGGTTCAACCGGGACTTCTGGATCGCGGAGCGCGGCGGCTACTACGCGATCGGCCTGGACGGCGACGGGCGCCCGATCGACTCGATGACCTCGAACATGGGCCACCTGCTGTGGAGCGGCATCGTCCCGCAGGAGCGGGCCGACGTGCTGGCCGCCCAGCTGATGTCCGACGAGATGTTCTCCGGTTGGGGGGTGCGCACCCTCTCCACCAGCGACCACGGCTACAACCCGATCGGATACCACCTCGGCACGGTCTGGCCGCACGACAACTCCCTCATCGCTGCCGGCCTCGCCCGCTACGGCCACCACGACGACGCGGTCCGGATCGTCACCGCCATGTTGGAGGCGTCCGCCTACACCGAGCACCGGTTGCCCGAGGCCCTCTCCGGCTACGACCGGGCGTTCGGCCGGCAACCGGTTCCCTACCCCACCGCCTGTAACCCGCAGGCCTGGGCCAGCGGGGCGCCGCTGCTCTTCCTGCGCACGTTGCTGGGGCTCGACGCCGTCGACGGCCGGCTGATCCTCGACCCGCACATACCGGAATCGCTCGGCTGGATCCGGTTGGCCGGAAGCCCGGCCTTCGGCCGCCGTTGGGACCTGGACGCCGACGGCACCCGATCCTCCGTCCGGGAGGCCGGCTGAGCCCCGCCCGTGTCAGCCGGCCGGCGGGATCTTCCAGAGCTCGTTGAAGGCCAGGCTGTCGAAGAAGGCCGTCGCGTCGACCACCTTGCCGTCGCGGAAGGTCAGGAACCAGGCGTAGGTGTTCTCGTACGTCGAGCCCGTGACGGTCACGCCCGCGCCGTCGAACACGGCGATGACGGTGTTCGCGTCGGCGTCCTCGTAGATCGCCCGGAGGGCCACCGGCCGGTACGGGCCGTTCGCGTCGAACCGCGCGTTGAACGGCCCCATCGCCTGGGTGACGAAGTCGTCGGCGCTCTGGTAGGTGCCCGCCACCACCGAGTTGCCGACCACTTCCCACCGCATATCCGGGGCGAAGATGTCGCTGATCGCGCCGGTGCCGGCGGACCAGTCCGCGAAGGCTCGGGTGACGATGTCCCGGTTCGCCGTCATGGCGCGCCCACCTCTCCGCAGGGTTGCGACCATGGCGATCGCACCGCCCCGCCCCCGTGCCGTCCGGTGCCCCACCGTCACTCTATCGGCGGCGCCGGCCGGCCGAGGCCGGGTCGGCGCAGCGCGGTGGGCCGCCCGGCCAGGACCGGCGGTCCCGCCCGGGGTCAGCGTCGTCGCCGGGCCCGTGCGGTCGCGCGCGCGTTCGCCTTCTCGATCGCCTGTACCAGGTCGCCCTTCGCCAACTCCTCCGGTCGCGCGACACCGACCCGCCGCGCCACCTCGTCGAGGTGCTCCTTGCTCGCGTTGGCGTCCACCCCCTGCGCCGTCTCCCGGGGGCGGGACCGGGAGGCGGGGCCGCCCAACGCGGCCTGCGGATCGGACGGCCCGGGACGCTCCTTCGGCTCCCAGTGGTCGCCGACCTTCTCGTGGGTGTGCTTCAGCGAGGCGTACGCGGTCCGGTGGGCCCGCTCGCCGTCGCCGTAGGTCTCCTCGGCCGACTCGAGCGTCTTCTTGTAGGTCCGTACCGCCTTGTCGTCGGAGCGGGCGACGGTCGACGGCACGTCGTCACGCATCTCTTCGGCCTGCTCGTGCTTGTCCGGCACGGCGTACCTCCTCGGGCGGCGTCGTCCCGGGACGGGTACCCCGCCACCGTCGGGGTACGCCAGCGGATGCCGTCGGGCCGCCCGCTCCGCGCCTGTCCGCCGCCGGAGTCAGGAGGCCCGGGGGCGGCCGGTCCGCTCGTCCCGACCGCCGAGTTCGTGGCCGCCGAGTTCGTGGCCGTCGGGTCCTGAGCGGGGCGGGTCCGACCGCGGTGCGCCGGCGGGCGGCGCGCCGGCGCTGCGGGGCGGCGGGATCGTGCCGGGCGGCCGCGGGTTCCGAGGCGGGTGCGGACCGGTTTCCGCCGCCGGCTCCCGGGGCCGGTCCTGCCCGGGGGCGGGCGGCGCGGGGGCGGGCGGCGCGGGGGCGGGCGGCGCGGGGGCCCGCGTCCGGCCGCTCGGGTCAGCGGGCCGGTTCGCCGGCGTCGGGTGGGGCGGGATGCGGTCCGCCGGGGCCGGCGTCCGGCCGCTCGGGTTGGCGGGCCGGTCCTCGGATTCCGGTTGCGCCGGAGTGCTGGCCGGAGCGGGATCGGCTGCGCCGGTGTCCTGGCCGGTCGACGTGGGCGGCTGAGGGACGGACGATGCGGGCACGTCGGTCACGGCCCGCGGACCGGGCTGCGTCGGATCGGCCGGCACCACGGGCGGCAGGTGACGCCGCAGGTCGTCGAGTTCACTTCGCAGCCGGGCCGCGGCGTCGCCGTCGCCGATCGTGCCCAGCAGCGCCGCGGCCCGTTCCAGGTGTTCGCGGGCCTCGGCATGCCGGCCGTCGGTGAGGTCCCGCCGCGCCTGCTCGATCGCCCGGCCGATCTCCCGCTCGGTGGCCAGGGACTCGGCACGGTCGGCGTAGACCAGCCTGGTGACCGGCCAGAGCAGCCCGCCGGGCTCGGCGCGGACAGCACCGAGCCACAGCCCGCCGGCGACGCCGACCAGGGCCAGGGCCACGCCGGCCGCCGTGACGCGCCGCCGTCGACCGGGCGCGCCGACGGGCCGGGCGGCAGGGGGCCGACCCGCCCGACCCGGCCGGGTGGGCACCGGCCGGCGGGCACCGGCGCCTTCCGCCGGCACCTGGGCAGGCGGTGGCCCGGCAGTCGGCGCCGGGCCGGGGACCCGGTCCCCGACCGCGTCGAGTTGCCGCGCCTGGGCCTCCACCTCGGAGTGCCAGCGGTGCAGTAACGCGGCGATCGGGTCGTCGACCGGATGCTCGGACGGGACCGGCTCGCCACGGCTGATCGCATCGAGAAGCTGGTCGTCGCGCAGCACCGGGTCCTGCGGCTGGGGCGGTGGCAGTTCGGTCGTCACAGGATCACCCGGGCGAAAGTGTCGCCGGCGAGGGCGCGCAGTCGAGTGAGGGCGCGGTGCTGGGCGAGCCGGACGGCACCTCCGGTCATGCCCAGCACCGTACCGACTTCGTCCGCCGTCATGCCGACCGCGAGGCGCAGGACCAGGATCTCCCGGTGGGTCGCCGGAAGCTGGGCCAGCAGCCCGGCCAGCCAGCCGCCGAGGTCGGCGGTGAGCGCCCGGTGCTCCGGGCCGGGAGTGGGGTCGGGCGCGTCCGGCACCTCGGCGACGGTCTCCGCGCGATCCCGGCTCGCCGCGCGCAGAACGTCGGCGACCTTGCGGGCGGCGATGCCGTAGACGAACGCGAGGAACGGCCTGCCCTGGTCCTGGAAACGGGGCAACGCGCGCAGCACGGCGAGACAGACCTCCTGCGCGACGTCCTCGGCGGTGGCCCCGCCGGCGCCGACCTGCCCGAGCCGGGCCAGGCTGTAGCGGACCACGATCGGCCTGATGAGCGCGAGCACCCGGGCGACGGCGTCGGGATCACCGGCCGCGGCGCGCCGGACGACGTCGCGATCCGGTGTCTCCATACGCTCGCGGACCTCTCTCGCTGTGGCTGGCTCGACGGTAACCAACCCCGGGTGCGCCACCAAGCGGCCGGCGATGAAACGCCATCGCCCCGATCGCCGATAACCGGGCAGGAGTTCCACGCCCGCCGTCCGCGACGTCGGGTCCGCCGTTGTGCGGCTTTTCCATCCTATTGATGTATTTATCATAACGGATGGCTGTTGCATCTGGTCCGAGCCCGCTCCCATCGGCCAACCTCGCCCTGGGCCAACCGCCCACCAACCGCTGTGGAGAGGAACCCCATGCGCAGATCCCTGGGCGTCGCGATGCTCACCGGCATCGTCGTCGCCGCCGCTGCGGCGAGCGGCGCCACCGCCGCCCCCGCCGAGGCGGCCAGCGACTACATCGTCGTCCTCCGCGCCGGCGCCGACTCGCCGTCGGTCGCCGCCGAGCACGCGCGGGCCCGCGGCGCGAGCGTCGGGTACGTCTACGAGCACGCCCTGCGTGGCTACTCGGCCCGGATGAGCCCCACCGCCGCGGCCCGGATCGCCCGCGACTCCCGGGTGCTCTTCGTCCAGCCCGACGGGGTGGTCAGCACTGACGCCCAGACCACGCCCACCGGCATCAACCGGGCCGACGCCGAACTCAGCCCCACCGCGAAGATCAATGGCGTGGACGAGCGGGTCAACGTGGACGTCGCCGTCATCGACAGTGGCGTGGACCTGGACCACCCGGACCTGAACGTCTACACGGCCGGCGCCAAGAACTGCTCCACCGGCAACAGCGCCGACGACGGCAACGGCCACGGCACGCACGTCGCCGGCACGATCGGCGCGCTCGACAACAGCGCCGGTGTGGTCGGCGTGGCCCCGGGCGCGAGGATCTGGCCGGTCCGGGTACTGAACAACGCGGGTAGCGGGTCGTTCTCCGCGATCATCTGCGGCATCGACTACGTGACCGCGCATGCCAGCGAGATCGAGGTCGCCAACATGAGCCTCGGCGGCTCGGGCACGGACAGCGCCTGCGGCACCAACCGGGACGCGATGCACGAGGCGATCTGCCGCTCCGTTGCGGCCGGTGTGACCTACGTGGTGGCGGCCGGCAACGAGACCGACAACGCGGCCAATCACGTGCCCGCGGCGTACGACGAGGTGATCACGGTCAGCGCCCTGGCCGACTTCAACGGCGTGCCCGGCGGCGGCGCGGCGGCCACCTGCCGCAGCGACGTGGACGACACCATCGCCGACTTCTCCAACTTCGGCGCGGACGTCGACCTGATGGCGCCCGGTGTCTGCATCTACTCCACGTGGAAGGGCGCCGGCTACAACACCATCTCCGGTACCTCGATGGCCAGCCCGCACGTCGCCGGTGGCGCGGCCCTCTACAAGGCCACCCACCCCAGCGCCTCGCCGGGCGCGGTGAAGTCGGCGTTGCAGGGGGCCGGCACCACCGCGTACAACTGGCCGGCCGGCGACCCGGACGGCGTCCAGGAGAAGCTGCTCAACGTCTCCACGTTCTGACCGATGACCCGTCCCGGCTCCCGCACCCGGGGGGCCGGGACGGACCCCCGGCGGCCGATGCGCCGGCGCCGACCGGCGCCGGCGCTTCCGCGTGCCCCCTCGCGCTGACGGTCAGCGGGCCTGCGCACCGGGTACGGCGGCCGACTTCGGCTCACCGCTCGGCGGTCCCGCTCAGCACCCGACCTCTGCCTCCGCGCCGCAGGCTCGGCGGTGCGTCCACCATCCGGTGATGGTGTCACCGCCGCCCACGCCCGGTGGGCGATTCGCCCGGCTTCGGGCGCGTGCCTGCTCCGTGCCCGGCGTGGCCCGGGTGAGCGTGGTCATAACGGGTGGACGATGCCCCGTACCGCCCTGCTAGCCTCGGCGCAGGTCATGAGCGCCAGCGTCAAGCCCCGGCTCGCTGGCCGGCAACCCTCCTCCGCGGTGGGGTGCCCCGGGTGAAGACCAGGCATCGGAGCAACCTCCGGTGCAAGCGTGGCCTGGTTCCCAGGTCAACCCGACCCAGGAGAACCAGAATGATCCGCACCAGCACTCCTCCGGTCGCCGCGTCGGTCTCGTCGCCCACGCCGGTGGCCCTGACCCGGCGCCGCCACGTCGACATGATGTGGGTCTGCAGCGCCGCGTGTCGCCTCTCGCGCTGACGCGCCCGCCCCCGCTCCCCTGATCGATCCCGCGGTACGCCCATCGGGCGCACCGTCGGCGGCGCACGCCCGTGCCCCGCCGCTGACACCATTCGGAGACACCTGTGCGATCTCTTCCTGCCCTGACCCGGGTGGCCGCCCTCGGCGTGGCCGCACTCCTCGGCGCCGCCGCCCTCACCGCCTGCGGCGACGACGCCTCGTCCAGCGCGGCGGACAACCCGTACGAGCTGCTCCAACCCGGCGTGTTGCGGGCCGGCACGCTCACCGACGCGCCGCCGAACGTGTACCTGAAGGACGGCAAGTTCACCGGTTTCGACAACGACCTGCTCAGCGCGGTCGCCGCGAAGATCAACCTGAAGGTGGAGTTCGTCGGTACCGACTTCTCCGCGCTGCTCGCCCAGGTCAACAACCACAAGTTCGACGTCGGCAGCTCCTCGATCACGATCACGGAGGCGCGCAAGAAGACCGTCGACTTCGGTAACGGCTACGACTTCGGCTACTTCGGACTCGACGTTCCGGCCGGTTCCCCGATCACCAGCTTCGACCAACTCAGCGGCAAGCGGGTCGTGGTGGTACAGGGCACCGTGCAGGACGACTACGCCACCGGCAAGCAGCTCAACCCGGTGCGGGTGCCGGACTACAACGGCGCGATCAACCAGCTCAAGGCCGGCACCGCCGACGCCTGGATCGCCCCGGCTGAGATCGGTGAGAAGTCCGCCGCGGACAGCGGGGGCAAGATCTCCGTGGCCGCGAAGCAGCTCAGCCCGGCGCCGACCGCGTACGCCGTGGCGAAGGGGAACGACAAGCTGCGCGAGGCGCTGAACAAGGCCCTCGACGAGGTGATCGCCGACGGCACGTGGAGCCGGCTGCAGGCCCAGTACTACCCGGGCCGGCCGGTGCCGGCGGACTTCAAGCCGGGCAGCGGCACCGTCGCGGTTCCGGCGGCGCCGTCGGCGTCGGCGTCGGCCGCGTCCTGACGGTACGAGACGACGAGCGGGGCGGTAGGAGAGGCGACTATGGATCCGTTGCGCACCCTGTGGGAGACCTTCTTCGACTGGGAATCGATGCGCGAGGCGCTGCCCGAGATGCTGACCGTCGGGTTGCCCAACACGCTGATCCTGGCGGTCTCCGCCGCCCTGCTCGGCTCGGTGCTGGGCATGCTGCTGGCCATCGCCGGCATCTCCCGCACCCGCTGGCTGCGCTGGCCGGCGCGGGTCTACACCGACGTGTTCCGGGGCCTGCCGGCCGCCGCGACGATCCTGCTGATCGGCGTCGGGCTGGCGCCGCTCGGCATGCAGGTCTGGGGCCCGAACCCCTACCCGCTGGGCATCCTGGCGCTCTCCCTGATCGCGGCCGCCTACATCGGGGAGATCTTCCGATCGGGCATCCAGTCGGTGGAGGCGGCCCAGTTGGAGGGCGCGCGGGCGCTCGGCTTCTCCTGGGGCGAGTCGATGCGGATGGTGATCATCCCCCAGGGCGTACGACGGGTCCTGCCGGCCTGGGTCAACCAGCTCATCGCGCTGATCAAGGACTCCAGCCTGGTCTACTTCCTCGGCCTGGTGGCCAGCGAGCGGGAGCTGTTCCGGATCGGCCAGGACTACGCCGCCACCACCGGCAACGAGTCCGCGCTGCTGCTGGCGGGGCTCTTCTACCTGGCGCTGACCGTGCCGCTGACGCACGTGGTCAACGCGATCGACCGGCGGCTGCGACACGGCCGCCCGGGCGCCCCGCCGAGCGACGACACCTCCGACGTGGACCTGACACTGCCCGGCGCGGCGGGAGGGAGCCAGCGATGAGCACCGACACCACGACCACCAGCACCTCGGTCAGCCTGGGTGTCCGCGACGTGCATCTCGCCTTCGGGGCGAACCAGGTGCTCCGCGGCGTCGACCTGGACGTGCCGCGCGGCACGACCGCCTGCGTGATCGGCCCGTCCGGGTCGGGCAAGTCCACCCTGCTGCGGACCATCAACCGGCTGATCGAGCCGGACCGTGGCGACGTGCTGCTGGACGGACGCAGTGTGCTGTCCGACGACCCGGACGCGCTGCGGCAGCGGGTCGGCATGGTCTTCCAACAGTTCAACCTCTTCCCGCACATGAGCGTGCTGCGCAACGTCACCCTGGCGCTGCGGCGGATCAAGCGGCTGGGCGAAGAGGAGGCGGTGGCGGTGGCCCGGGCCCAGCTGGACCTCGTCGGGCTGGCCGGCAAGGCGGACGCCCGGCCGGCGCACCTCTCCGGCGGCCAGCAGCAGCGGGTGGCGATCGCCCGGGCGCTGGCGTTGCAGCCGCAGGTGATGCTCTTCGACGAGGCGACCAGCGCGCTCGACCCCGAGCTGGTGAAGGGGGTGCTCGGGGTGATGGCGGACCTGGCCGCCGGCGGCATGACCATGGTGGTGGTCACCCACGAGATGGGCTTCGCCCGCGAGGTCGCCGACACGGTGGCCTTCATGGACCGTGGGGTGGTGCTGGAGGCCGGGCCGCCGGCCGCGATCTTCGAGGGGGCCGAGCACCCGCGGCTGCGCCGCTTCCTCGACCAGGTGCTCTGAGCCCCGGCGCTGGTCAGTCGGCCAGCACGTGCGCGACGTAGCGGCGGGCCAGGGTGGCGACGACGGCCTCGGGGTCGGCCGCCCACACCTCGGCGTTGAAGATCTCCACCTCGACGTCCCCCTGGTAGCCGGCCTGCTCGACGGCCCGGCGCAGCAGCGGGAAGTCGATGTGCCCGTCGCCCATCATGCCCCGGGAGAGCAGGGCGTCCGGCGGCAGCGGGGTGATCCAGTCGCAGACCTGGAAGCTGACGATCCGGCCCCGGGCCCGCCGGATCTGGCCCAGCACGTCCGGGTCCCACCAGACGTGGAAGGTGTCGACCACGACGCCGACCTGGTCGGCGGGGAACCGCTCGGCGAGGTCGAGCGCCTGGCCGAGGGTGGAGAGCACCCCGCGGTCGGCGCAGAAGATCGGGTGCATGGGCTCCAGCCCGAGCCGCACCCCGCGCCGCGCCGCGTACGGGGCCAGCTCGGCGATCCCGTCGGCGGCCCGCTCCCGGGCGCCGGCCAGGTCGCGGGACGAGTCCGGCAGGCCACCGACCACCATGACCAGACACTCCGCGCCCAGCTCGGCGGCCTCGTCGATGGCGCGCCGGTTGTCGTCGAGCGCGCGGCGTCGGGCCGCCGGGTCGGCGGCGGTGAGGAACCCGCCCCGGCACAGCGAGGAGACCCGTAGGCCGGCGTCGGCGACCAGGCGGGCCGCGGCGGGAACGCCGATCGCCTGGACGGGTTCGCGCCACAACCCGATCGCGGGCAGGCCGGCCCGTACGCAGCCGGCGACCGCCTCGGCGACCGACCACCGGTCGGTGGTCTTCTGATTGAGCGAGAGCCGGGCCAGCCGCGGGTCGCCCGGCACCGGGGTCGGCTCGACGGCCGCCCGACCGGAGGGCACGTCGACGGTGGTGTCCGTGGCTGCCGGCGCGGGACCGTCGACGGTGCTGTCCGCGGTGGCCGGTGCCGGACCACCCGTGGCGGTCATCGAGGCACCCCGGCGACGTCGAGGAAGGCCCGCAGCCGGGCGGCGGCCAGGTCGGGGTCGGGCAGCAGCCGGGCGTCGTCGGCGAGCCGGGCCAGCTCGGCGAGGTGGACGACGCCCCGGGCGCTCTGCAGCCCACCGACCATGGTGAAGCCGGGCTGGTGGCCGCAGAGCCAGGCCAGGAAGGCGACGCCGGTCTTGTAGTACCAGGTCGGGGCGGCGAACACGTGCCGGGCCAGCGGCAGCGTCGGTGCGAAGGTCGCGTCGTAGCTCGCCAGGTCGCCCCGGTCGAGGGCCTGCAGGGCGGCCGACGCGGCCGGCGCGATCGCGGCGAAGACGCCGAGCAGGGCGTCGCTGTGGTGCGTCCCGTCGCCCCGGATCAGCTCCGGGTAGTTGAAGTCGTCGCCGGTGTAGAGGCGCACCCCGGCCGGCAGGGCGGACCGCAGCATCCGCTCGTGCTCCGCGTCGAGCAGCGACACCTTCACCCCGTCGACCTTGCCCCCGTGCCGCCCGATCAGGTCGAGGAACGCGGCGGTGGCCGCCGGGACCTCCGCCGAGCCCCAGTAGCCGTGCAGCGCCGGGTCGAACATCGGCCCCAGCCAGTGCAGGATCACCGGGCGGGAGACCTGGCCGAGGAGTCGCTCGTACACCTTGGCGTAGTCCTCCGGGCCACGGGCCAGCCGGGCCAGTTGCCGGCTGGCCATCAGGATGACCTGCGCGCCACTGGCCTCGACGATCTCAATCTGCTCCTCGTAGGCGGCGGTGACGTCGTCCAGGGAGGTGAGGTCGGCCGGCGCGTGGTCGGTGCCGGCGCCGGCGGCGATCCGGCCGCCCACCTCGCGGGCGGCGGCGGCGCTGCGGTCGATGAGCTGACGGGTGGCGGCCCAGTCCAACCCCATGCCGCGCTGGGCGGTGTCCATCGCCTCGGCCACCCCGAGCCCGTACGACCAGAGGTGCCGGCGGAACGCCAGGGTGGACTCCCAGTCCACCACCGCCGGCGCGCCGGGCACGTTGTCGCCCAGCGGGTCGGCCACGACGTGCGCGGCGGCGAACGCGATCCGGGCGGTGAGCGGCCCGGCCGGCCGCTGCCAGCGGGCCGGCTCGGCGAGGCGCCGCTGCTCCCACGACCCGTCGGCGCGGGGCAGCCGCACGGTCGCGCTCACGCCGGCACCCCGCGTCGGTCGGTGCCGGCGTGCGGCCCGGGCGCCCGGTGCCCGACGACTCGCCCGCTGCGCTCGCTCATGCGGTCAGCTCCGGCAGCTCGATGCGGCGGCCCTCCCGGGAGGAGCGCAGCCCGGCGTCGGCGAGCTGCACTCCGCGGGCGCCGGAGAGCAGGTCGTAGGGGTTCGGCGCGTCCTCGACCACGTGCCGGACGAACTGCTCCCACTGGGCCTTGAAGCCGTTGTCGAGCACGGCGTTGTCCGGCACCTCCTGCCACTGGTCGCGGAACACCTGGGTTTCCACCAGGTCCGGGTTCCACACCGGCTTCGGGGTCACCGCCCGTGGCTGGACCCGGCAGCGGTGCAGCCCGGCGACCGCGCTGCCGTCGGTGCCGTCGACCTGGAACTCCACCAGCTCGTCCCGGTTGACCCGGACCGCCCAGGACGAGTTGACCTGGGCGACGACGCCGCCGTCGAGCTCGAAGATGGCGTACGCGGCGTCGTCGGCGGTCGCGTCGTAGCGCTGACCCTGCTCGTCCCAGCGCTGCGGGATGTGCGTCACGACGCGGGCGGTGACCGCCCGTACCGCGCCGAACAGGTTCTCCAGCACGTAGCTCCAGTGCGGGAACATGTCCAGCGCGATGCCGCCGCCGTCCTGCGCCCGGTAGTTCCAGCTGGGGCGCTGCGCCGGCTGCCAGTCGCCCTCGAAGACCCAGTAGCCGAACTCGCCGCGCACCGACAGGATCCGGCCGAAGAAGCCGCCGTCGACGAGCCGCTTGAGCTTCATCAGCCCGGGCAGGTAGAGCTTGTCGTGCACCACGCCGTTCTTCACCCCGGCCCGCCGGGCGTGCCGGGCCAGCTCGAGCGCCCCGGTGAGCGACTCGGCGATGGGCTTCTCGGTGTAGATGTGCCGGCCGGCGTCCATCGCCTTGATCAGCGACTTCTCCCGGAGCTGGGTCAGCTGGGAGTCGAAGTAGACCGGATAGTCGGCGTCGGCCAGCGCGGAGTCCAGGTCGGTCGTCCAGCGGGGCAGCGCGTGCCGCTCGGCGATCTCGCGCAGCTTGGTCTCGTTGCGGCCGACCAGCAGCGGTTCGAGCTGCACCCGGGTGCCGTCGGAGAGCAGCACCCCGCCCTGCTCCCGGATGGCGAGGACGGACCGCAGCAGGTGCTGCCGGTAGCCCATCCGGCCGGTCACCCCGTTCATCACCACTCCGAGCTTGCGACCGGCCATCGACGAACCTCCTTGGAAAGCGCTTACCGAAACGGTATGGCAGAGCCCGGCACCCGTGCAAGCCCTCGCCGCACCGTTGGGTCGACGGCGGCGACGGGCACTCGACCCCGCGGATCCGGGCCACCGGCCGGACGACGGGTTTGACGAGGTGAACGACCGCTTCCTACGCTGGCGGTAAGCGATTTCCGCCCGCGGCCGAGTTCGGGAAGGAACGGTTTCGTGACCGGTTCCGTCACGCTGCACGACGTGGCGCGCCGCGCCGGCGTGTCGCTGGCCACCGCCTCCCGCGCCCTCAACGGCAGCGCGAACCGGGTGGTCGGCGAAAAGCTGCGCGAGCGGGTGCTGCAGGCCGCGGCCGAGCTGCGCTACTCCCCCAACGCCCACGCCCAGGCGATGGCCCGCGGCCGGACCAACATCGTCGGCCTGTCGCTGCACGACATCGCCGACCCCTACTTCTCCGCCGTCGCCGCGGGGGTGATGCGGGAGGCCGAGGCGCACGGGCTGCTGGTCACCATGGCCAGCACCGAGCGCCGGCCCCGGGCGGAGTCCGACTACGTGGGCGCGTTCCGCCGACACTGGGCCAGCGTCGTCATCGTGGTGGGCAGCCGCACCGACGACCGGGCCGCCACCGATCGGCTCGCCGACGAACTCGCCGCGTTCGAGGCCGAAGGGGGGCGGGCGGTGGCGGTCAGCCAGCCGCGCCTCCCGGTGGACACCATCTCGATCGACAACCACGCCGGCGCCCGCGACCTCGGGCAGGCGCTGCACGATCTCGGGCACCGCCGGTTCGCGGTGCTCTCCGGTCCGGCCGACCTGGTCACCGCCACCGAGCGGGTGACCGGTTTCCGGGAGGCGCTGGCCCGTCGGGGCGGCCGGCTCTCCCCGGAGCACGTGGTGCCCGGGCCGTTCACCCGGGACGGTGGCTACCAGGCCATGCAGCAACTGCTCGACCTTTCGCCCGATGTCAGCTGCGTGTTCGCCGTCAACGACGTGATGGCGGTGGGCGCGATGGCCGCGATGCGTGATCGAGGGCTTGAGCTTCCTGCCGCGATGGCGATCGCCGGCTTCGACGACATCGCCACCCTGCGTGACGTCAATCCGGGGCTGACCACCGTGCGGATCCCCCTGGAGGAGATCGGGGCGTTGGCTGTCCGGCTGGCGCTGGAGGACGACGTCGAGCGGCCCCGCCTGCGCCGGATCGGCGGCGAGGTGGTGCTGCGGGCCAGCACTCCCCGGATACCGGCCTGACCCGGCGGCGCCGACCCGCGAGCCGAGGGAGCGGGGAGCGGCGGCCACGTTGCCGCCGCTCCCCTGCCCGTCCGGCCGGACCGGCGGCCGGTCAGGCCGCCGGGGTGCCGCGTACGGTGAGGTCACGCATCCGCCCGATGTTGTCGAACGAGCCGAAGCCCACCCGACCCGAGCCGAACGTGGTGTCCTTCGCGGTCATCAGCGGGTCCTTCGCCCCGTCGATGTAGACCGCGATCTCTCCCGTCGCCGGCAGGTGCTTGACCCGCACGGTGTGCCAGTCCGCGTCCACGATGGCCGGCGCGGCGCCACGGGAGCGACCGTTCCACTGATAGTCGATCCGCTCCCGGTCGGCATTGTTGACCTTGAAGATGCCGTTGTGCGGCAGGATCGTGTTGTCCGTCGAGACGTGCGCGTAGTAGAACTCCGTGTCGGACTTGTAGCCGAACACGATGATCACGTCTCGGTTCGTCACCTCGACCGGGGTGTCCAGCCGCACCTCGGCGGTGACGTCCACCGCGGCGAACTCCGGGCCGGCGGTGAGCACCGCGTACTCGAACGGGCGACGCGGACCGGGCCGGGCCACGCCGGCCTCGGCCAGGATCACCTGCTTGCCGGTGAACTGCCACTTCGACGGGGTCACCGGCGCCCAGTTGCTGGGGCGCATGGTGTCCCGAACCTTGGTGTTGCCCACCTGGCCGCTCGCGAACTCCCGGGTACCGGTCGCCTTCCAGATCTTTCCGTTCGCCTTGGCCAGCAGGTAGAGCTCACCCTGCGCGTCGGTGCCGAACCGCAGGTCGACCCGGTTGGGGTCACTGGGCGCGGGCGCACCCGGGCCGGAGAGGTCCTGCATCCGCACCGAATTGCCGGCGGCGTCGAAGAGGGCCAGCCGGTGGATCGGCGCCAGCCCCTCCCCGCGGCGCATCTGCTTGGCCTCGGTGTAGAGCACCCGGCCGTCGACCAGGTCACCGAAGACGTACTTGCCGCGCAGCGCCGGCACGTCCCGGCCGCGGTAGACGAACCCGCCGGCCACCGCGACCCCGACGTCCGAGGTGCAGTTCCAACCCGGCGCCGGATCGTGGTCGTACGCCGCCACCGGGTAGGTGTAGCCGTACTGCTCGTCGTCCTCGGGCAGCGGGAAGAGCTTGTCGCAGGGACGCGTCGAGGTCTTGTCGAAGACGAAGGCGCCCTCGCGCTCGCTCCAGCCGAAGTTGTCGCCCGCCCGCACCTCGTAGATCGCCTCGATGGCGTGCTCGCCGATGTGGCCGAGGTAGAGCGCGCCGGTCTGCCGGTCCCAGCTGAACCGGTGCGGATCCCGGAAGCCGAAGGCGTAGATCTCGCCGAGCGCGCCGGGCCGGCCGACGAACGGGTTCGACGGTGGCACGCCGTAGCGGCCGCTCGCCGCGTTGGTGCCGAGCGGGTCGATCCGCAGCAGCTTGCCGTGCGGCAGGGCGAGGTTCTGCGGGTCGGTGTTGCGCACGCCGAGCCCGCCGTCGCCGGCGGCGATGTAGAGCATGCCGTAGTCGAGGTCGCGCTTCTTGGCGGTCGGGTTGAAGTTGATCTCCTGGATGCCGTGCACCTGGCCGCCGAAGCCGATGCGCAGCACCTCCCGTCGGGTGCCGGCGAAGGTGTCCGCCGCGGGGTCGCTCGCCGTCCACTCGGTGATGATGCCGTGGAAGATGGTGCCGCTCTGCGACCAGTCCGGCACCTCGGTCGCCAGCGCCGCCTGCTCGGTGTGCACCGTGTAGAACTTGCCGCTGCGCTTGAAGTCCGGGTGGAAGGCCACGTAGCCGAAGCCCTGGCCGAGCCCGCGACCGGAGAAGAACTTCGGCGCGAAGGTCGCCGCCACGTCGAGGTAGACGTGCGGCACCCCGTTCTTCACGACGTAGAGCTGGCCGTTCAGATCGGGCACGGCCCGGCGGCCGGAGCCGTCGGGGATCTCCATGATGGTGTTGATCCGGGCCTGCCGCATCAGCCGCGGGTCGGTCGGCGCGGGCGTCGGCTCGGACTTCGGGAAGGAGGTGTACTCCTCGAGGACGAGCCCGAGGCGGCTCTGGATCTGCGCCTCGGGGATCGGATCGTAGATCGGGTCGGCTGCCTGGGCGGGCGTCGCGGCCAGCAGCGACAGGGTTAGCGCGGCGGCCGCGAGCACGGCGGTGGTCACCGGTCTGCGCGCGCGACGAGTGGAGATGCGCAAGGGTCACTCCATTCTCGGGACGGGATTGCGGGACGGGTGGCGGGGCGGGTCAGTGCCCCCGGGTCATGTGCCGGTACTGCTTCTCGACGTCACGCGCCGAGACCACCTGGTCGAGGAACATCAGCGAGTCCATCCGGCAGTCGCACGGGTTCTGCTCGCGGGTGTCCTGCGGATAGCTGCCGCCGATCTTGATGCCACGCGGATCGGAGGCGGTGGTGACGTGCGGGCCCGGGCCGCTCACCAGCCACGGGTCATCGGTACGGGTGTAGAAGCCGGCGAGCGGCCGGCCGTTGCGGTAGAGCGCCATCGAGCCGGTGGCGAAGTCGAAGGTTGCGGCGAGGTGCACCCACTCGCCCGCCGGCAGCAGCGTGCGCCAGTCCCCGTCCGCCGCGAACGTCTGCGAGTTGCCGCCGTCGAGGCGCCGGCCGAGCGCGACGAGCCGGAGCTCACCGTTGACGTCGATGAGTTCGAGCAGCGCCCGGACGCCGTGCCCGTCGGAGTCGCCGGTCAGCACGCCGGCGAGCCCGATCGCGTTGAACAGGTCGGCGGGGTCGGCGGTGTTGGAGTTGGGGCGAGGGCTGGTCATTCCCACCTTGAACCAGCCCATCACGGTGGTGCCGGCGACGGCGTTGAACGGTCGCATGGTCCGCACGCCGCCGGCGGAGTAGATGCCGGCCTTCCAGTCGTCGTTGCCGGCGACGCTCGGCTCGACCTGCCGGGTCTGCAGCGCCCGGCCGGCGCCCCGGTAGGCGCGGTCCGCGACCCGCATCTGCGCGCCGCCGTTGACCAGTTCGATCTCGGTGCCGGACCGGCCCTGGTCGCGCTCGAGCGCCGGGTCGCCGGGGACCGGGTGGTCGAAGTCGTAGAAGGCGACCAGGTTCTCTCGTAGGGACGGGTGGACGTCGCGCGGGCCGGGGGCGCCGGCCAGCGCGGGTGGCGCCGCGGCTCCCGCCAGCACACCGGCCGCCACGAGTGCGGCGGTCGCGGCGACCGCGCGTCCTGCTCTCGACATCGCGTACACCTCTCTGTGCCACGAACTTCGTCGGTCCACCGTCCGGGCAAGCGTTTTCCGGAGCGGTCGGACCTCCCTATGTCGGTGCTGCGGTGGTGCCGTTTTCAGGTTCAGCGCTTGGGCGCGACCGGCGGCTCGGCGGGTCGTCCGCCGAGATAGAGCTCGCCGAGCTGCGGGTCGGCCAACAGCTCGGACGCCGGGCCGGAGATGTGCACCCGGCCGAGGTCGAGCACGCAGCCGAGGTCGGCGGTCTCCAGCGCCCGTCGCGCGTTCTGCTCGACGAGCAGTACGGCGGTGCCGGCGTCGCGCATCCGGACCACCTGCTCGAAGACCGTGGCGGTCGCCTTGGGGTCGAGGCCCATGGACGGCTCGTCCAGCAGGACCACCTTGGGATCCACCATCAGCGAGCGCGCGAACTCCACCTGCTTCTGCTGCCCGCCGGAGAGCAGCCCGGCGAGGCTGCCCCACCGCTCGGCCACCACCGGGAAGAGCTCCTTGACGAACTCGACGCGCTCGGCGATGAACGCCTTGTCCTTGAGCGTGTAGCCGCCGAGCAGCACGTTCTCCGCCACCGTCATCTCGCGGAACACGCTGTGCCCCTGCAGGACGTGGGCGACCCCGGCGGCGAGCATCCGCTGCGGGCCCTGGCCGGTCACCTCCCGGCCGCCGACCAGGATCCGCCCCTCGCGCGGCGGAAGCAACCCGCTGGCGACCTTGAGCACGGTGGACTTGCCGGCGCCGTTCGGGCCGACCAGACAGACGATGGTGCCGGCCGGCACCGCGACGGAGAGGCCGCGCAGCACCGGTGCGGCGCGCCCGTAGCCGGCCTGGATGTCGATGAGTTCGATCTCAGACGCCAAGGTAGGCCCCCAGCACGCGTTCGTCGGAGCGGATGACTGACGGTGGCCCCTCGGCTATCGGCCGACCCCGGTCGAAGACCACGATGTGGTCGCTGATGCTCATCACCAGGTCCATGTTGTGCTCGACGATCACGAAGGTCCGGCCCTCGGCGTTGAGTTCGCGGACCAGGCCACCGATCCGGTCGAGCAGCGCCGGGTTGACCCCGCCGGCCGGCTCGTCCAACAGCACCGTCTCCGGATCGCTCATCAGCACGCCGGCCAGCTCCAGCAGCTTCTGCTGCCCCCAGGACATGTTCCGCGCCTCGACGTCGGCGAGGTGCTCGATGCCCAGCCGGGTCAGCCAGCCGCGGGCCCGGTCGACCTCGGCCCGGCCGTGCGCGCCACGCAACTGGCCGAGCAGGCCCGCCGGGCGCACCGCGGCGAGCACGTTGTCCAGCGCGGACATCCGCGGGAAGACCCGGCAGAGCTGGAAGGTACGGCCGACACCGGCGTGCGCGATGGCGTGCGGCGTCGCGCGGGTGATGTCGCGCCCCCGGTAGGTCGTCCGGCCGCCGTCCGGCCGGATCATGCCGGTGACGCAGTTGAAGAACGTGGTCTTGCCCGAGCCGTTGGGGCCGATGAGCGCGTTCACCTTGCCGGAGTGGAAGGCCACGCTGGCGCCGTCGAGCGCGACCACGCCCCCGAACGCCTTGGTCAGGCCCTCCGTACGCAGTGTCTGCCCGTCGCTCATGACCGCTCCTTCGTCGACCGGTTGCCCGAGCCGCCGTTGCCCGCCCCGGCCAGCTCGGGTGACCCGGCCCCGGGATCGTCGCGCTCCCGCTGCTCGCGCAGCTCGGCGGCGGTCACCTCGCGGATCGAGTGCTGGGCCGGGCGGAACCGGTCCCGCAGGGCCGCGACCGCGGGCAGCACGCCGTCGGGCATGAAGAGCACCACCAGGGCGAGCAGCAGGCCGGTCGCCACCAGGTGCAGCGGGGTGTTGCCGTACTCGACCTTGAAGTACTCCAGCGCGACGCCGACGACCAGAGCGCCGAGCAGCGGCCCGAAGAGGTTGCGCACCCCGCCGAGCAGCGCCATGAGCACCATGTAGGAGCCGGTCAGGATGGAGAACTGGAAGACCGGGTCGAGGTCGCCGAACCAGAGCGCGTAGAGGCCGCCGGCGCAGCCGGTGAACCCGGCGGACACCACGAAGACCACCAGCTTGTAGGTGAACGTCGGGGTACCCAGCGCCTCGGCCTTGTCCTCGTCCTCCCGGATCGCCTTCAGCCCGAGGCCGAAGCGTGAGCGGTCGATCAGCCACCACGCCAGCAGCGCGAGCGCCAGCAGCCCGACGAAGAGGAAGTAGAAGACCCGATGGTGCTCGGGGCGCAGCAGATCCGGGAAGGGCCGCGGCACGACCAGCCCCCGGGATCCGCCGGTGAACGACGCCCAGCTCTGGAAGATCAGTAGCAGGACCAGCACCAGGGCGATGGAGACGATCACGAAGGAGGCGCCGCGGACCCGCAGCGCCGCGTACCCGATCGGCACGGCCAGCGCGGCGACCGCGAGGGCCGCGACCGCGAGGGCCAGGAAGCTCGGCAGGCCGGCCTTCGTGACGAGCAACCCGGTGCCGTACGCGCCGAGCCCGGCCAGCGCGCCGTGCCCGAGTGAGATGTAGCCGGTGAACCCGCCGACGAAGTTCCACGAGGTCGACAGGACCGCGTAGTTCACCACGACGATGCCCGCCGAGAGGATGTAGGGGTTCGGGGCGAGCGACGGGAAGGAGAGGGCCACCGCGACGAGCGCCACGAGCAGGACGCCGCGGACGACCCGACCGGTGGTGAGCACCGACCGTCGTACGCCGAGCGGTCCACCGGCCGGCGACGCCGGCGGCGGCGATCCGGCCGGCGGCGGTACGGCGGCCGGCGGCGGTGTCGCCGTGCTGGGGTCAGAAGCGCTGGGCAAGCCGACCTCCGAAGAATCCCTGCGGGCGGAACGCCAGCGTGGCGAAGAGCGCGAGATAGAAGATGGTCTGCGCCCAGGTGGTGTTCAGCGGGATCTGCAACAGGCTCTGCATCAGCCCGAGCACCATGGCGGCGGCGGCCGCGCCCGGCACGCTGCCCAAACCACCGACGACGATGATCGCCATCAGCGGCCCGATCCAGTGCCAGTGCAGCGAGGGGTAGATGGTGGTGTCCAGCGCCAGCGCGGTGCCGCCGACGGCCGCGCTGGCCAGGCCGATGCCGAAACCGAAGCCGGCGACCCGGTCGGTGTCGATGCCGACCAGCCGGGCCGCGTCGCGGTGCTGGATCGTCGCCCGCAGCGCCCAGCCGAAGGTGGTCCGCTTCAGCAGCAGGTAGAGCGTCAGCAGGGCGACGGCGGCGAGGCCGAACGCGATCAGCTTGACCACCGCGATCCGCGCGCCGAACAGCTCGATGTTCGCCGAGCCGTAGCCGAGCTGGATGCGCCGCTGGGTGCCGGTGAAGGCGTAGCCGAGCAGTCCCTCGATCGTCACCGCGATGGCGAAGGTCAGCAGCACCGACATCATGGTCAGCGTCGCCGGGCGCAGCCGGGACAGCAGCAGCCGTTGCAGCAGCACTCCGAAGCCGAAGAAGAGCGGGACGGTGACGACCAGCGACAGCAACGGGTCGACGCCGAGCCGGGTGTGCGACCACCAGGCGAGGTACGCGGCGAGGATGAGGAACGCCGAGTGGGCGATCATCACCACCCGCATGATGCCGAAGTAGAGGGTCAGACCCGAGGCCAGCAGGGCGTAGAGCCCGCCCAGGAGCACGCCCAGGACGACGCTCTGGAAGATCAGCGCGCCAGAGGACATCGGTGCCTACCAGGCCGGCTTGGGGTAGACGATGTCCGCCTCCTTGGCGTCGGCGGGCAGCACGATCTGGATCTCCCCCTTGACCCACTGCTGGATCATGTGCGCGCCCTGCGGCTTGCCGGTGGCGTCCCAGGTGAGCGGGCCGACCACGGTCTCCACCTTGTTGCCACGGATCCAGTCGATCAGCTTCTGCTGGCACTCGCCCTGCTCCGCGCAGCCCACCGCGGTGATCGCCGCCGCGACGACCTGGCCGGTGGTGTAGGCGTTCGCCTCGTCCTCCTCCGGCGGGGAGCCGAACTGGGCGGTGTACTTCTGCACGAACTCGACGTTGCTCGGATAGGGCGCCTTCTGGGTGTAGCCGGTGGGCGAGAGGATGCCCTCGGTCTTGTTGCCGATGGCGGCGGCGAACTCGGGGCTGGTCGGCGCCGTGGAGAAGGCGGCCAGCTTGGGCTGGTAGGCCAGCTGCTGGAGGGCGACGATCAGGTTGACGCCGTCCTGGTACTGGGAGCCGCCGACCACGATGTCCGCCCGGGACGAGGCGATCTTCGCGGCGATGCCGCTGAAGTCGGTGGTGTTCGGCGGGTAGACCTCGTTGACCACGGTGCGCACGCCGGCCTGTTCCAGCTTCTCCTTCAGGCCGTACGCGGTGCCCTGGGCGAACGGGTCGTCCATCGCGGCGTAGGCGGCCGTGGTGGGCCGCTGGCCCGCCGGCAGCGCCAGGATGTACTCCGCGAGGTGGTTGTAGTGGTCGTTCGCCACCGCGGGGGCGGCGTAGAACAGGTTCTTGAAGCCCTGCTCGAAGACCTCCTTCGCCGCGCCCGCCGGCTCGACGAACAACATGCCGTACTCCTGCGCGACCCGGGCGGCCGGCACGACGAGGCGGGTCGAGAAGGGACCGACGACGACATCGACCTGGTCCTGGCCGATCAGCTGCTCGTAGTCGGAGACGACGCGGTCGGCGTTGGACTGGTCGTCGAGGATCTTCAGCTGGACCTTGCGGCCCAACAGGCCGCCGTTGTCGTTGACGATCTTCTCCCAGGCCTGGTAGCCACGCTGCACACCCTTACCGGGCTCGGAGAAGTCGCCGGTCAACGGCAGCGAGATGCCGACCACGATCGGGTCGTCGCCGGAGGACGAGCCCCCGTCGTCTCCCCCGCTGCAACCGGAGAGCGCGAGGGCCATCGTCGCGCCGAATGCCGTTGCCCATCTCATCTTTGTCAACCGGGTGGACATCCTCGGACGCTCCTTTGCACCGGGCTGGAAGCGCTTACGAAAGCGCTTTCGTACTCTAGGCTGTGTGCTACGTCACTGGCAATAGTCGCCAGCATCCATGTTTCAGGAGAGTTACCGATGCCCAAGCCTGGCTCGAGGTTGCGCCTCGTCGACGTCGCCGAACGGGCCGGAGTGTCGCTGGCGACCGCCTCGCGCGCCCTGGCCGGCCGCGACGGCGTCAGCGAGGAGGTGGCCGACCGGGTCCGCCGGGTCTCCCAGGAGCTGGGCTACGTGGCCAACCCCTACGCCCGCACCCTGGCCGGCGGGGCGAGCTCCACAGTGGGGCTGGTGGTGCACCAGGTGGACGACCCCTACTTCTCCGAGATCGCCGGCGGGGTCATCCAGGTCGCCGCCGACCAGGGGCTGCTCGTGCAGATCTGCCACTCCGGGCGCGACCCCGGCTTCGAGCTGCGCCAGATCCGCCACCTCATCGCGCAGCGGGTCGGCATCATCCTCGTCGCCGGCTCCGGCTACACCGACCCCCGGGTCGAGGCCGAGACCAAAGCGGAGCTGTCGGCCTACCAGAACCTCGGCGGGCGGGTCGCCGTCATCGGACGGCACTCCCTCGGCGCCGACGCCGTGCTGCCGGAGAACGAGGCCGGTGGGCGGGCGCTCGGGGAGCACCTGCTCGGGCTGGGGCACCGGCGCATCGCCGTCGCGGCCGGCACCGCCGGGCTCACCACGGTCACCGACCGCCTGGCCGGGGTCGCCTCGGCGTTGCAGCGCCACGGTCTGGACCTCGCCGACCTCCCGGTCGTGCACACCGACTTCACACGCGAGGGCGGCCGGGTCGCCGCCGAGCAGATCCTCTGCGACCACCCGGAGACGACCGCCATCATCGCCCTCAACGACGCGATGGCGATGGGTGTGCTGGCGGTCCTGCGCGCGCACCGCATCTCCGTGCCGGAGCGGATGTCGGTGGTCGGCTTCGACGACGTGTCGGTCGCCGCCGACCTGGCGCCCAGCCTCACCACCATCCGGCTGCCGATGACCGACATGGGGCGGATGGCGCTCGCGCTCGCGCTGAAGCCCCGGTCCACCCGACCGCGACGCCGCTCCACCGGCCACACCCTCGTCGTCCGCGACTCCACCGGCCCCGCGCCCGCCTGAGCGCGCGCGGGGCCGCCCACGGTGGCTCAGAAGCCGGGGAAGACCCCACGCAGCTCGTCCAGGCTGACCGCGCCGGTCACCCGCACACTGTCCGGCGTGTACTGCGGCCCGAGCCGCCCGACCGTGAGTCGCAACCACGCCTCGGCCGGCGCCGTCAGCTCGCCGTCCGGCTGCTGCGGCACCTCGGTCAGCTCCAGTCGCTCGCCCAGCCGCAGGCCGTACGACCGCTGCGGGTCCTGCAGTCGCACCGCCAGCACGGCCTGCCGGCCGGCGAGCACGTCCGGCCGGCCGGTCCAGGCGAGCATCGCGCCGACCTGGTCGAGCAGCAACGGCACGGCGTCGGCCGCGACCGTGGCAGCCGGGTCGAAGCCGACCTCGACGTCCCAGCGGTGCAGGGCGAACTCGCTGAGCCGCATCCGGGCCGCGGTGGCGACGTCCACCGGCTCGGGCAGAAAGCCGAGGTCGATGCGCAGGTCGGCCCGCGCGCTCTGGTCCAGCGCCTCGTACGCCTCGACGAGCCGCTGGTTGGACTCGAGGAAACCGGCGGCGTGCTCCTCGGGCGGCATCGCGTCCCACCGCGCCCACACGCCCGGGTTGAAGTCGCCACCCGGCGCCGGCTCACCGGCCTGCGCGGCCCGCAGCGCCGCCAGGTTGATCTCCGCACCGCTGCCGAGGTGGCTGAGCACCTGCGACACCTGCCAATCGCTGGCGCCGGAGGGCCGGAGCAGGTCGTCCGGGCCGAGCTTCCGGACGAGGGCGGCGAGCGCCTCGTGCCCGGATCGCAGGGCGGCTATCGTCTGGTCCGCGATCGAGGACATGATTCTCCTGTCGGCCGGTCGGCGCCGGCACGCTCCCCATGCGAGAGCCGACTGGTGAACGGCGCCGGCACCCATCATGCCCCCACCGGGGCGGTCGGCGAGCCGTCTCCGGGCACGGCGCGGCGGACTGGCACCGGGCCGGGACGACGGGCTCGGTCGGGGCGGCGGTAGCGTTGCGCGACACCACGGCCCGCGGGGGGCAGGGCGCTCGGGATCGTACGGAGGATGGCGCATGTCCAACGGCGAAGAGCCGTTCACGGTACGCGAGGACGGCAGCTCGCGACCCAGCTTCGAACTGACCCTGCGGGGCTACGACAAACGGCAGGTCGACCGGTACATCGAACAGCTCGGCGGCCAGCTCACGGCGTTGACGGCCGAGCGGGACCGGATCACCGGCCACGCCCGGGAGCTGACCGGGCAGCTCCAGCAGCTGCACGGGGAGCTGACCGAGCTGCGTCAGCGCCCCAGCCGGCCGGACCGGGCGACGTTCCGCGACCTCGGCCCGATGGTCGACGAGATCCTCGCGTTGGCCGAGAAGCAGGCCGCGGTGATCACCGAGACCGCCGCGCAGCTCGCCGGCGATCTGCACGCGGAGGCGGAGCAGACGGTGCTCGAGACCCGGGAGCGGACCGCTCGGGCGCTGCGCGATCTGGAGGACGAGCTGTCCTCGCGGCGCGCCGAGCAGCAGCAGGCGCAGGAGGAGCGCCGCGCCGCGGCCGAGGCCGAACTCGCCGAGATCCGCGAGGCGGCGGAGAAGCTGCGGGCTGACGGCGAGGCCGCCCACGACCGCGCCCGCCAGGAGGCCAAGCGGATCAGCGAACAGAGCGCCCAGCAGATCGAGCAGGCGCGGGCGGCGTCCGAGGCGCTGACCCGGGCCGCGCGCACCCAGATCCAGCAGGAGCTGCAGGCGGCCCGGAGCAAGAGCCAGCAGGAGCTGGCCCAGTGGCAGGCCAACATCGAGCGGGACATCACCGAACGGCGGACCGCCGCCGAGCAGGACCTTGCCGAGCAGCGGACGGCCGCCGAGCGGGAGATCGCCGGCCAGCGCACCGCGGCGGAGCAGACGATCGGCTCGCTCATCGCCGAGGCGCAGCAGTACGCCACCGAGGTGCGCCAGCGCGCGGATGAGCAGAACACGGCCCAACAGGAACAGCTCACCGTCCTGCAGCATGAGATCGCGGCCCGGCAGCAGGCGGTGACCCAGCTGCAGGCCGAGCTGGCGACCGCCCGGCAGCAGCTCGCCGAGTCGCGTCACGAGCAGGCCGAGGCGGATCGTGAGCTGGACCAGGTGCAGCAGCGCCTCGACGAGGTCCGCCGGGAACTCAACGCCGAGGTCGAGCGCCTCAACGCGGCGCGTCGGGCGGGCGACTCGGCAGAGCGGCACGCCAAGGACGTCCGCGCCCGGGTGCAGCGGGAGGCCAAGCGGGTCGCCGACCTCGCGGCGGCCGCGGTGATGGCCGCCGCCGCGGGCGGCGGGGCCACCGCCGAGTACCCGATGGTGGCCGCCCGACCGGCTGCGGAGCGGCCGACCGGCGACGCGGAGGCCGGCGAGGCGCAGGCCGATGCCGTGGCGGCCGGCGCGTCGCAGGCCGACGCCGCGGAAGGCGGCGAGGCGCAGGCGGATGTCGCGGCGGCCGACGAACGGCCGGCCGACGTCACGGAGATCGGCGACCGGCGGGCCGACGACGCACGGGCCGAGGCGCGGCACGCCGACGACGCGACGGCCGAGGCGCGGCGAGCGGACATCGGCGAACCGCAGCCCGACGAGGCGGAGACCGGCGGTCAGCCGGCGGCCGAGGCGGAGACCGGCGCCCGACGCGGCGAGGAGATCGGCACCGCTGAGCGGCGGGTTGACATGTTCGCCTCGGGCGGCCGGCACAGCGACGAGAGCGGAACCGCCGGGCGGCAGGTCGACATGTTCGGCAACGGCGGACGACGGACCGATCCGGTGGCCGCCGAGCAGATCTAGGCGGTGCGCCTGCGTCGCCGGCCGGAGTCGGCGGCGCGGCGCGCACCGCACGAGTCAGCTCAGGACTTGGTGCCGAAGAGCGAGGCATAGCCGGACGGCAGCTGGGTGATCACGTCGTTGAGTTCGCCGTAGGTGATCGCGTCCGCCACCGTGGAGAGCACCGCGCCGGCGTCCCACTCCGCCGTGCGGGTGGTCGCTCCGACACCGGCGGCGATGCGCTGGAGGAACTCCTGCACCGACAGTCGCAGGGTCGGCTGACTCTGGTCTTCGAGGATCTCGGCCACGCCCTGCGGCAGCTGCGAGGCGAGGTCGTGCGCCTCGTCGGGGGTCAGCCGCGCGGCGAGCACGCCGAGCACTGTACGGATGACCTGCTCGGCTTCGGCCGCGCTGCCGTACTCACCGCGCTCGCGTACCGCGGCGACGAACTCCTGGTACTGCACGCTGGTGCCCCTTCCGCAGACCCGTCACCACCTGCGAGTCTGGCACGTCGGGGCCGGCCGGAACGCGGTAATCGCCGCCCCGGCCGGCCCGGACACCCGGGCGGCGCGGCTAGCCGGGCAGGTGCTGGCCACGGGTCGAGACGAACTGGTAGGACATCACCGCGAACGCCGGATCACGCAGCAGCTTGCGGAACGCGTCCAGTTGGCCCGCGGAGAATCCCGCGGCCAGCAGCTCCGACTCCAGTTGCCGCGAGTTCGTCTCGTACAGCGACGCCCCGCTCGATCCGCCGGCCCAGCTCTCCGCGTGGGTGACGGTGTCGACGTCGGTCAGCCCGGCCAGCGTCATCTCGGCGTGCACGTCCTGGGCCCAGGCCAGGTCGGCGCCGTGTCCCTGCAGGATGCCCAGCATCGCGTCGGTGACCTGGCCGAAGAGCTTTGCCGCGTCGTCGTTCGGGGCGGTCAGCACCCGCAGCGGCGCCGTGCAGTCGAACTCCTCGACCACCAGCCATCCGCAGGGCGCCAGCGCGCCGGCCAGCGCCCGCAGGATGTGCCGGCGTTCGGGCAGGTGCAGCAGCACAAGCCGGGCGTGGATCAGATCGAAGCCGTCCCCCGGCGGCGGCTCGGTGCGCACGTCGTGTCGACGGACGTCGAGGTTGGCCGAGGCGAACAGGCGCGAGGTGTCGATGTCGGTGGCCAGCACCCGGCCGTCGGCGCCGACCGCCCAGGACATGCCGCGGGCCACCGAACCCCCGCCGGCGCCGACCTCCCAGCAGCGGGCGGACGGGGTGAGCACCGGCGGCGCGAGCCGGCGCATGGTGATCGGATCCAGGAACGCCTCCAGCGCGCGCAGCTGGGGCACCGCCTCCGCGGCGGCGTTGTCGAACGCGTAGTCGCTGTCGATGGTCTCCGTCGGCATCGTGTTCACCCTTCCGAACGTGGTCGTGGGACCTGCGGGGTGTCGGCCCAGAGCCCGGGCACCGCTCGGGGCTCCGGGGGCGCGGCGACGGCGGCGATGCTGAGCATCGCCGCCAGGGTGCCCGGATCGGCGCGCGCCTCGGCGGCCGGGCGGTCGTAGACGAGCCGGCCGTACTCCAGCACCGCGACGCGGTCGGCGACCTCGATGGCGTGCTGGAGCTGCTGCTCGACCAGGAGCACGGTCAGCCCGGTGCCGGCCAGGCTGCCGACGAGTTCCCGGACCCGGGCGGCGAGATCCGGCGCGAGCCCCTCGCACGGCTCGTCGAGCAGCAGCACCCGCGGTTGGCCCAGCAGCGCCCGGGCGATCGCCAGCATCTGCTGCTCACCGCCGGAGAGCTGGTCGCCGCGGTGGCGCAGCCGCACCGCCAGCCGGGGCAGCAGCTCCAGGATCCGGGCGACCGTCCAACCCTCGCCGCCCGGGGTCGCGGCCCGCCACGGCGCGGCGGCCAGGACGAGGTGTTCGGCGACGGTCAGCCGGGAGAAGACCCGCCGGCCCTGCGGGACCAGCCCGACGCCGGAGCGGGCGATCCGGTGCGGCTGGCGGCCGGCAACCTGCACCCCACCGATCTCGATGAGACCCCGGGACGGGCGGACCAGCCCGGCGATCGTGTGCACCAGGGTGCTCTTGCCGGCACCGTTGCGGCCCACCACCGCCAGGATGCTGCCGGGCGCCACCCGCAGCGTCACCTCGTGCAGCACGGTCCCACCGTGGTAGCCGGCGCAGAGCCCGTCCACCCGCAGCATCAGGTCACCCCCTCGGCGTAGGCCCGTCGCACCAGCTCCGAGCCGCGGATCTCGTCCGGCGTACCGGCGGCGAGGGTGCGACCGTCGCGCAGCACGGTGACCGTGTCGCAGAGCGCGTAGACCAGGTCGAGCCGGTGCTCGACCAGCAGGACGGCGACCGCGCGGGGCAGCTCGCGGAGGAAGTCGACCAGCCGGCCGACCTCGGTGGCGGAGAGCCCGGCGGCCGGCTCGTCGAGCAGCAGCAGGCGGGGCCGGCCGGCCAGCGCCATGGCGATCTCCAGCTGCCGCCGCTGGCCGTGCGCGAGCTCGCCGGCGGGCCGGCCGGCCAGGTCGGTCAGGCCCACCCGGTCGAGCAGCGTGTCCGCGGTACGGCGGGCGGCGCTCCGGGCCGCGCCGGGCCGCCACCGGCCGGGACGCAGCGCCTGTGGCAGCGCGGCGACCTGCACGTTCTCGGTCACACTGAGCGTGGACCAGACGGCGGGGCGCTGGTGGATCCGGCCGATGCCACGGCGTGCCCGGGCGGCCGGTCCGCGTCGGGTCACCTCCCGGCCGGCGAGCCAGACCCGACCGCCGCCCGGCCGGGTCGCTCCGGCGATCACATTGAGCAGGGTCGTCTTGCCGGCGCCGTTGGGGCCGATGAGCGCGTGCCGCTGGCCGTGGTCGATCCGCAGGTCGACGCCGTCGAGCGCGGCCAGCGAGCCGTACCGCACGGTGATCGCCCGGGCGGCGAGCAGCGGGGTCATGTCCGCACCTCCGTCCGTGCGGCGGGGTCGGGGCCCGTCCGCAGCGCCGGGCCGGGCCCGGGGCGACCGGGTTGCGGCCGGCCGCGCAGCCGTGGCCGTCGCCGCCCGCCGCCGGGCAGCAGGTAGACGGTGGCGACGAAGAGCGCGCCGAGCACCAGGGGCGCCTGGCCCGGAAGGATGCCGAACAGCCAGTCCCGGGACGCGATGACGAGCGTCGCGCCGACCAGCGCGCCGCCGACCGAGGCGGTGCCGCCGATCACCACCCCGAGCAGCAGCAGGGCGGAGGTGTCGAAGCTGAAGTCGGCCGGCGAGATGTACTGCTGGGCGACCACGAGCAGCGAGCCGGCGGCACCGGCGATCGCGCCGGCGGCGATGTGCACACCGGCGAGCTGCCCGGCGACCCGGTGGCCGCTGGCCCGCAGCCGGGCCTCGTCGTCCCGGCCGGCCCGCAGCACCAGGCCGACCCGGGTGCGCAGCACCAACAGCAGAGCGCCGACCACGACCGCGACGACGACGAGGGTGTACACGTAGCGGGCCCGGTCGCCGGCGAGGACCGGCAGCCCCCAGAACGGACGGACCGGCGCGATGCCGGCGAGCCCGTCGGTGCCCCCGGTGAACGATCGCCACCGGCCGAGCACGGTGACGACGAGTTCGCCGATCGCCAGAGTGATCATCAGGACGACCACGCCGCGCGCCGACACCACGAGCGGGACGGTCAACGCGGCCAGTGCCGCGCCGGCCGCCGCGGCGACGGCGAGCTGCACGACCCCGACATCGGAGACGCTCCCGCCGACCACCGCGCAGGCGTACGCGCCGGCGGCGTACGGTGCGGTCTGCCCGAGGGTGGGCATGCCGGCGACCCCGGTGAGCAGGGCCACGCTCACCCCGACCAGGCCGAGCGCCAGCGTGCGGGCGAGGATCGCCGCGGTGTAGTCGTCCACCGTCCAGGGCGCCACGACGAGCCCGGCCAGCACGACGGCCGCCACGACGCCGCGCAGCGGACGGATCAGCTCGTCCCTCACGTCGACCTCCGTGCGGCGGCCAGGCCGCGCGCGCGTACCGCGAGCACCGCGGCCATGGCGGCGAAGAGCAGGAAGGGCGCGGCCGACGGGGCGAGCGCGACCCCCAGGGTCTGGATCTCCCCGACCACGAGCGCGGCGAGCAGGGTGCCGGTCAGCGACCCGAGCCCGCCGAGCACCACGACCACGAGGGAGAGCAGCAGCACCGTGTCGGCGGTGTCCGGCCCGGGGCCGATGATCGGCGCGCCGAGCACCCCGGCGGCGCCGGCCAGCGCCCCGGCGGCGGCGAGCACGCCGATCCGGATCCGGGTCGGGCTCACCCCGAGACACGCCACCATCTCCGGGTCGTCGACGGCGGCGCGGACCAGCATGCCGGCCCGGGTGCGGCGCACGGTCAGGTAGAGCAGGCCGGCGAGCAGCCCGGCGACGACGATGAACACCAGCCGGTACGCCGCGTAGCGGTGGCCCGCGACCGCCACCGACCCGTCGAGCGCGGCGGGGACGTTGACCGGCCGGTCGTCCGGCCCGAACGCCGAGACGAGCAGGCTGCCGCCGGCCAGCGCCACCCCGAAGGTGAGCAGCGCCTGGGTCAGGTGGTTGCCCGCGGCGGCCCGGGTGAGCAGCCCGGCGAGCGCCACCCCGGCGGCGCTGGCGGCGGCCACCCCGACACCCAACGCCAGCGCCAGGCTCGGCCAGCCGCCGTCCAGCACGGCCGCGGCCGTGTAACCGCCGATCGCGTAGAGCGTGCCGTGCGCGAGGTTGAGGATGCCGGCGACGCCGAAGCAGAAGACCAGCCCGGACGCGGCGACGAAGACCAGCAGGCCGTAGGCGACCCCGTCCAGTGCCGGGATGAGGTACGGGTCGATCCGGTACGCGCCGGCCGCGACCGCGCTCATTGGCCGACGGTCGCGAGATCACCGACGACGGTGTTGGAGAGCGCCCGGCCGTCCTGGCGTACCTGGCGCAGGTACCACTTCTGCACCGGGGAGTGCGTGCTGGTGGAGAACTGCCAGGTGCCGCGCGGACTCGAGATCTGGCCGAGCTGGCCGATGGCCTGGTTGATGCTCTCCGGAGTGGGGTTGTCCCCGGCGGCGCCGATCGCCCGGTCGAGCACCGCTGCGGCGTCGTACGAGGCCATGGCGTAGGTCGTCGGTGAGCCGTCGTGCTTGGCCTTCCAGGCGGCGACGAAGGCCCGGTTCTCGGCGTTGTCGAGGTCGGGCGAGTAGTTGAGCACCGAGTAGATGTCCCGGGCGGCCTCGCCCTGCGCGTCGAGCACCCCGCCCTCGGTCAGGAAGCCGGCGGCGTAGAGCGGAAGGTCCTTGATCTCCGACTGGGCGTACTGCTTGACGAAGTCGACGGCCGCGCTGCCGGCGTAGAAGGTGAAGACTGCCTTCGCGCCGGAGGCCTTGATCCGGGCGAAGTACGGGGTGAAGTTGGTGGTGGCCGGGAACGGGGTGAAGGTGGTCTTGCCGTCCGCGTTGGCCAGCGTCCCGCCGGCCTTGGCGAAGGCCTCGGTGAAGCCGCGCAGCTCGTCCCAGCCGCCCTGGTAGTCCGGGCCGATCGCGTACACCGAGCCCTTCACGTTGTCCCGTACGTGCTGGGCGATGGCCGCGCCCGGCTCGTCGGAGAGGTAGGAGGTGTGCCAGATCCGGGAGACCTCCTTGAGCTCCGGGCGACCGTTCGACCCGACGAGCGGCACCTTGGTCTCGTTGAGCAGCGGGTAGACCGCGGCGACCGAGCCGCCGCCGACGATGCCGGTGAGCGCGACCACCCGGTCCTGCTTGAGCAGCTTGGTCGCGGCGGGCACCGCGGTCGGCGCGCCGTTGCCCTCGTCGGCGACGACGAGTTCGACCGTGCGCCCGCCGAGCTTGCCGTCGTGGGTGGACAGGTAGAGCTCGAAGCCGTCCCGGATCTCGGTGCCGACCGCCTGGTAGGTGCCGGAGAGCGATGCGAGCAGGCCGATCTTGATCGACCCGGTTTCGCTCGCGCCCGACCCGTCCTGGTTGCAGGCGGTCGCGGCGAACAGGACGAGGGCGAGCAGCCCGGCGGTGCGGGCGCGGCTGCGCCGAGGGGTGGTCACAGACATGTCTTCTCTCTCCAGAGGGGATGGCAGACCGGCGTCGAGGGGTGTCGCCGGGGTGTCAGCGGCTGCGGGCGAGGGCGGCTCGGGCGGCCGGGGTGAGCGCGTCGCCGATGCGGTTCGCCAGCTCGGTCATCTCGTAGGACACCTGACCGACGTCGCACTGCGGCGAGGCGAGCACGAGCAGGGAGGCGCCGTCGTTGAAGGCCATCGAGAACATGAACCCGCCCTCGAGCTGGGTGACGTTGGAGATCACCGTGCCGGCGTCGAAGAACGCGGCGGCGCCGCGGAGCAGGCTCACCAGGCCGCTGCCGGTCGCGGCGAGCTGGTCGGCGCGGTCGGCCGGCAGATCGCGGGTGGCGGCCACCATGAGGCCGTCGCTGGAGATGGCGATCGCATGGCTGACCTCGCTCGCGCGTTCGGCGAAGCTGTCCAGCAGCCAACCGAGGTCCTGGTGGTCGGTCACGTGCACTCCCTGTGGCGTCATTGGTTGCCGAGGTTGGTCAGGGTGGGGCGGCGGGCGGCCACGCCGCGGGCGTACGCGGCCATCGCGCTGGCCACCTGGGCCGGGTCGCGGTACTCGGGGCGCGGCGGCGGGGCCGGCACGGTGACCGCGCCGGGAACGAGGTGCCGCTGCGGCTGCCGCTTGGGCAGCCCGGTGGTGGTGGTGGCGACGACCTCCGGCGCGGCGACCTGCGCGGCGGCACGCCACGCGTCGTCGGCCGGGCTGGCCCACCCGTTGCCCGGCTGAGCCTCCGGCTGCTCGGTGCCGAACCAGTGGTTCACCTGCTGGAAGATGAGCAGTTCCTCGGTCGCCGCGTCGCCCCGGTCGGGCGGTGCGGCGGCCGGTCGGAACACCGGGGCCCCGGGCAACGCGCGGTCGAACGCCGGCCGCCCGGCCCGCGGCTGCGGCACGGTTGGCGGCGCGTACGGCGGTGGCGGGGCGGCGGCCCGCGCCGCCCGCCGGGAGGGCCGCGCCGCGCTGAGCACGTACTCCTCCGGAGGCAGTGGCCGGATCATCGCCGCCGGCAGCGCAGCTTCGGCGATGGTGCCGAGCCGGGGACCGGGGCGCAGCTGGACGTTCACCCCCAGCCGGACCGCGAGCTGCCCCACCACGACCAACCCCATCGCCCGCACGGCGGCCACGTCGATGGCGGGTGGGCGGGAGAGCAGCTCGTTGAGCTGGTGCAGCCGCTGCGGAGAGAGCCCCACGCCCTCGTCGCTGATCTGGATGATCACCCGGTCACCGAGGCTGCGGCCGGTCACCCAGGCCTCACTGCCGGGCGGCGAGTAGACGGTGGCGTTGTCCATCAGCTCGGCGAGCAGGTGCACCACCTCGTCGACCGCTTCGGCGGCGACGGCCACGTCACCGTCGACCATGCCGAGCCGGATTCGCGCGTAGTGCTCGATCTGCGACTGCGCCGCCTGGAGCACCTTCTGCAGCGGGACGTCCTCCTGGCGTACCCGGCCGACGCCGACGCCGCCGAGCACCAGCAGGCTGGCGTTGATCCGGCCCATCCGGGTGGCCAGGTTGTCGAGGGTGTAGAGCTGGTCCAGCCGCTCGGGGTCGGTCTCGTCCCGCTCGACCCGGTCGACCTGGGCCAGCACCGCGTCGACCAGGCGCTGTTCGCGTCGGCTGAGGTGGATGAAGATGTCCGCGGTGTTGGCCCGCATGACCGCCTGTTCGGCCGCGGTGCGCACGGCCGCCCGGTGTACGGCGCTGAACGCCTGACCGAGCTCGCCGATCTCGTCGTCGCTGGAGGGCTCCAGCTCCTCGGTGGACTGTCGCCGGGCCAGCTCGTCCGGGTCCACGGCGCTGCTGCCGGGCTGTTGCAGCCGGGCCACCACCTCCGGCAGCCGCTGGAAGGCGACCGCGTTCGCGGCGTCGCGCAGTCGGCGCAGCCGGCGGGTGATCTGACGGGCCACCGCCCAGGTCACCACGGCGGTCAGCAGCAGGGCCACCACCACGGCGGCGGCCTCCGCCGCCGCCCGGCGCCGCTGGTCGGCGTGCGCGGACCGGACGTCGTCGAGCACCGCCGCGTCGACCCGTTGACGCAGGTCGGAGAGGCGACCGGACCACTGCTGGGTGGCGGTGATCCAGGCGTCGACGTTGAGGCTGAGTCGGCTGCCCGCCCGGGTGCGGGAGACCTCGTCCTGCATCCGCTGCAGCAGCAGCGCCGCCTCCCCGCTGCCGGCCTGCTCCCACCAGACACCCCAGTCGGGCCGGGCGAGCGCCAGGAACGACAGGCTGGACTCGGTGAAGCTGGTGCGGGCGGCGGTGATGTCCTGCTGAAGCGCGGGCGTCAGCTCGCCGGCGGCGACCGCCCGCAGCACGGCCACCTGCTGCTGGCCCACCGCCTCGGCGGTCTTCGACAATGCGGCCGAGGCACGGATGCCGTCGGCGATGCGGGCGTTGACCACGCCGAGGGTGACGCTCTCCCGGAGGTTGAGCAGGTCGGCGATGGCGATCCGGTAGCTGAAGGTCATCGCCGAGACCGAGGCGTGCGCCGCCGTGCGGACCTGGGCGCGCAGCGGAGGGAGGGAGTCCAGCGTCGCGTCGATCCGGGTCAGGATCGCCCGGCTCGCGGCGGGCCCGGACGGCACCCGGGCGCGCTGGGCGCGGTAGCCGGCGGTCACCGCGTCGGTGGCCGCGGTGGCGTCGGCGAAGGCGTCCTGCTGCGGCGGTCCGCCGCGGCTGAGCAGGTCGGCGGCGGCGCTGCGTTCCCGCTGCAACCGATGGGCCAGGTCGCCGGCCTCGGCGCCGAGGCGGGCCAGCTCGCCGAGGTCACTGGCGCGGGTGGTCTGGCGGGCGCTCTCGGTGAGGGCGAGGCCGGCGAACCCGATCACGGCGACCAGCGGCGCGGCGACGATGAGCCGCATCCGGGCCGCGATCTTCCACCCGCGTCGTCGGCTCGGGTAGGGTCGGGCCGCGTGGGACCTTGTGCTCGTCGCCAAGACTGACTCCCACGGGCTAATCGACGATCGCCTATGTGCACGTTGCTTTATGCACGTCTCATTGCGCCGGAACCCGTGCCGTCAGACCAGACCCACCGCTGGTACAAACAGCCCGTACCAGCATCTGTACCCAGAGTCAGCATCGCCGGCGGGCCGCGCCTCGGGTCGACGCCGGCGACGGTTACGACCGGTCGGCGCCGCGCCCGGCCGGGCGCTCGCCCGACTCCGGCGGCGCGCTGAGCACCTGGCCGATCAACTCGCGCAACTCGTCGATCGCCGCCACGACCGCGCCCGGGTCGCGAGCGTCCCGCCGGGCCGGCGGCACCGGCGGATCCGACGGCACTCCCAGGAACCGGGGACCCCGGCGACCGTCCGCCGCCAACTGCTCGGCCGCCACCTGGGGCCACAACCCCGCCAGGCACCCACCGGTCTCCAGCACCTCGTCGCACCGTACGGCGAACTCGTGACTGCCGAAGCGACGACCGGACTCGACGGCGGCGACCGTCTCGCGGCTGAACCGCACCCGCTCCGCCAGCGCCCGCTGGGTCAGCCCCTGCCGGGTGCGCCAGGCTCGCAACTCGACCCGAAACCGGTGGCTGGCACCGGAATGGGCGGCGTTCGACGGGGACGTGCGATCCATGTGCTCACCTTCGCGACACCGCCGGGCAGGCGCGGCATCAGATCGAGGTCGGGCAATGATTATGCATTCGCAGGTGACAATTCTTAACCCATGGACGGACGGGTGTGAAGACGTGACTCAGATGTGGGCCTTTGCCGCGGACGGATTCCCGCTGCCGAGGAACGGGCCCTCCGCTGGCGGTGGACGCCGCGCCCGCCACCGCCGGCGCCGCCGACCGGCCGTCGCCCCGATCGAAGAATGAGCAGGCCAAGCCGGCCGACCGCAGCGCTCCTCATGCGGCGGGCACCTCGGCGCCGGTCGAGTCCGGAGCGACCGCGCGGCCGACCGGTGGCTCGACATCGATGATCGCCGGCAGGGCACGGTGGGCGCGAAATGCAACATTCGGCTTGTATGAACGGCGGTGGTCGGTTGTTAACCGCAACCCCGGAATGGCTGCGGTCAGCCGCGCCAGGGCGATCCCCGCCTCCAGTCGCGCCAATGCCGCGCCAATGCAGAAATGCGGCCCGTGCCCGAACGACAGGTGATCCGCCGCGTCCGGCCGGCCTGGGTCGAACCGGTCGGGGTGGGCGAAGACCGCCGGATCCCGGTTGGCGGCACCGATCAGCAGCAGACAGCGCGCGCCGGCCGGGATGGTGACCTCGCCGAGCGTCACGGGCCGGCGCGTGACCCGCAGCCAGCCGTCGATGGCCGGCGCGAAGCGCAGCGTCTCGCTCAGGAAGGCCGGGATCCGGGCCGGCTCCTCGACCATCGCCCGCCATCGGTCCGGCTCCGAGAGCGCCTGGTCCAACGCGTGGGCCAGCAGCCCGGCGGTCGTCTCGTGCCCGGCTACCAGCAGGTTGAAGACGATGCTCGCCACCTCGGTCACGGTCAACCGGTCGTCGTCGCCGTCGCGGTACTCCAGCGCGAGACTGACGTAGTCGTCGCCGTACCGGCCGTCGTCCAGGCGGGCCTGGACCAGCCGTTGGCAGTAGCGCCAGAACTCCAGCAGGCTCGCCGCGAGGCGTACCTGCTCGGCCGGATCCGGGCGCCCCCAGATCAGCGCGATCTGCCCGTCGGCCCAGTCCCGCACCCGCCCGATGTCCTGCTCCGGCACCCCGAGCAGGTCCAGCAGGACGAGCAGCGGGAGCTCGGTGCTGAATTCCTGGACGAGGTCGACCTGCTCGCCCTGACGGTCGACGAGCCGGGCGACCAGCTCGTCGACCCGGCGGCGGACGATCGGGCCGTAGCGCTGCTCGACCCGGTCCGGGGTGTTCGCGAAGGTCACTCGCAGGGCCCGACGGGTCCGCGGGTGCACCGGCGGATCGGCGGCGGCGGTCGTCGGCGGAGCGTCGATCTGCATGATCAGCTGCAACGCCTCCGGGCACACGTCGTAGATGGGCGCGAGGGTGAGGGCGTTGCCGAAGGTCGCCGGGTCGGCCAGCGCCCGCCGGACGTGGGCGTGGCTGCTGATCAGCCACAGCCCCAGATCGGGGTCGTGATGAACTCCGCCGGGCTCGTCGAGAATGCGGCGCCAGACGCCGGCCGGGTCGGTGAGATAGGGCTCGTCGAATGGGTTCAACCGCATGACCGCCTCCTGGTACGTTACGCCGACGGACCGGGCTCGCCAGTCCGGCCACCGGGCCGGTAATGGCGCCCCAATGGCTGCGGCGACTTCACGGTGCGCCAAATTCACACGCAAGTCAAGATTTGCCGACGTCAATGGAAATTGGGTCGGGAATTGCGTGGGGCGCAGATCGCATCGACACCGGAAAATGCAAGTTGCGAGCCGGCGCTTGCCCTGCGCATCCCGCGCTGAGCAGTTCAGACGGGCTGCTCCTGGGTCCTCGTCGACCCACCTGAGCCCACCCGGACCGCCGGCCCATAACGACCGCGGGACGGCCGCCGAACCAGATGGCGGCGGCCACGACGGACCGCCGGAATGACATCCGGGCGCACATTTTCCACGACCCAGAAAACGACGCCCGGCGGCACGGGTGACGGTACCGGAGCAATGACCTGACCCACGATTGCCCGGGCCCGGTCGACCGGGCGGATCAGCCGGACCGGTCGAGCCAGTGCGGCAACGGCATCGTGCGCCACGGCACCCGGAGCAGCAACCGGATGATCAGCAGGCCGAGCAGGTAGCCGGCGATGCTGTCGGTCAGCCAGTGCCACCCGAGGTAGGTCGTGCCGATGAAGACCAGCACGCCGGGCAACCACTGCACCACCCGGCGCACGGTCACGCCCAGATAGGGCGCGAGCAGCGCCACCAGCACGCCGTAGTAGACGATGCCGTTGCTCACGTGGCCGGAGGGGTAGTACTCCTCCCAACCGTCGCTGAACATCTCCACCGAGCCGTGGTGCGGGGCGCCCCGTGACGTCCACGCCTTCAACCCCACGATCAACAGGGTGCTGATGATCGGCGCCAACCCGGCCAGGATGATCGGGCGCACCGTCCGGTGCCGCCAGGCCAGCCAGAACGACACCCCGACGGTCACCGTGGTGAGCAGGCCGCCCTGACCGACGTGGTCGAAGACCCACATCAGCCACCACACCGGACGGGGCCGGTGCTGGTCACACCAGTCGCGGACGATGATGTCGAGCCGCAGCAACGGCGGCCACCAGACGAGCGCCGCGGTCAGCGCGGCCAGCGCGGCGAGCAGCAGCCCGTCGAACCACCAGCCGGCCGGCACCGGCCGCAGGGCAGGCTCGCCCAGCGGTCGGGGCGGCCGATCCCGCGCGTGTCGTGGCGACGCTCTCCCCGCTGGCATGGCCCCTCCGCTCTGTCGCCCGCCGACGTCCGGCGCCTACAGCAACGACGGCGGGGGGCCGCGGGTGACCGTCCAGCGGCTTTTCGGGTACGGCCGGACCAGGGGCTGGGCGAGTTCCCGCCAGCACGGCAACGCCGGACGGGCCGGACGACAGCACGTCGCCCGGCCCGTCCAGCCTCGTCCGGCCACCGTGCCGACACCGGCCCGGCGGCACGCCCGTCACCGGGCGGTCAACACCCCGTACCGGGCGCCGCGGCACTCGGCTCGCCGCTCCCCGATGCCGCCAACTCGGCCCGGGTCGGCGGGTCCGCGCCACGGCGGGCACAGGTGCGGGCGGCGACCGTGGCGGCGTGCTCGAGCACGGCGGCGAGGGTGGCCCGGTCGGCCGCGGCCAGCGCCGACCGGCGCTCGGCGCCGAGCAGGTCCGCCCCGGCGAGCGCGGAGAGCATCCCGGCCGTGAAGGCGTCGCCGGCGCCGATGGTGTCGACCACCGTCACCGGGTGGGCGGGCACACTCACCTCGTAGCGCCCGGTGCACGCCCAGGCCCCCCGCTCCCCCAGCGTCACCACCACCAGGCCGGCGCCCCGGGCCAGCCAACTGCGGGCCGCCTGCTCGTGCGCCAGCCCCGGGTGGAGCCAGGCGAGGTCCTCGACGCTGACCTTGACCACGTCGCTCAGCCCGACCAGCGTCTCGATCCGCCGCCGCGCCTGCGCGCGGTCACCCATCAGCGAGGGCCGGCAGTTCGGGTCGAAGCTGATCGTCGCCGACCCGCGCGCCTGCCGCAGCAACGCCGACACGTCGTCCGCGCCGGGCGCCAGGACCGCGGCGAGCGAGCCGGTGTGCAGGCAGGAACCGACGGGTACGGAGTCGTCTCCCGAAGCCGCGAAGGACCGCCACTCGACGCTGAAGTCGTAGCTGGCCTGCCCCGCCGGGTCCAGCACCGTGCGGGCCACGCTGGTCCGCGCCAGGTCCCGCACCGAGCGCGGGTCCAGGCGTACGTCGTTGGCGCGCAGGTGCGCGAGGAGCATCCGCCCGTGCTCGTCGGCACCCAACTGGGTCAGCAGGGTGGTGGGATGGCCGAGCCGGGCCAACGCCACCGCGACGTTGGCCGGGCTCCCACCCGGTCGGGCGGTGACCGGCGCCGGAGCGACGCCGATCAGGTCCACGAGGGCCTCACCGACGACCGTGATCACGTCTGCTCGTCCGCCTCGGTCGTCGGCGTCGCGCCCGCGGCGCCACCGGGCCGGGCGTCCGCAGGCGGTTCGTCGAGCGTCGCCGCGCCGGTCATGATGGCCACCGCCTCCGGCATGGTGTGCGAGGCCGGGGTCACCACACCGGCGCAGCGGCCCAGCCGTTGGATGTGGATGCGGTCGGCGACCTCGAACACGTGCGGCATGTTGTGGCTGATCAGGATGACCGGCAACCCGCGGGACCGGACCTCCTCGATCATCCTGAGCACCTGGTTGGACTCCTTGACGCCGAGCGCCGCGGTCGGCTCGTCGAGGACGATCACCTTGCTGCCGAACGCGGCGGCGCGCGCCACCGCGACCGCCTGGCGCTGACCGCCGGAGAGGGTCTCCACCGCCTGGGTGACGTTCTGCAGGGTGCCGATGCCGAGTTCGGCGAGCGCCTCGGTGGCCTGGCGCCGCATGCCCTTCTGGTCGAGCATCCGGAACACCGAGCCGAGCAGCCCGGGCCGGCGCCGCTCCCGACCGAGGAAGAGGTTGCTCGCGACGTCCAGCGCCGGCGCGACGGCGAGGGTCTGGTAGACCGTCTCGATGCCGGCCTCACGGGCGTCCTGCGGCCGCTTGAACACCGTCGGCCGGCCCTCGACGAAGATCTCGCCGGCGTCCGGGGTGAGCGCGCCGGTCAGGCACTTGATCAGCGTCGACTTGCCGGCGCCGTTGTCACCGATCACGGCGAGCACCTCGCCGGGGTAGAGGTCGAGGTCCACCCCGTCCAGGCCGACGACCCGGCCGAAGGTCTTGACCAGGCCGCGGGCCGAGAGCACCGGCGTGCGCTCCGCGCTCTCGGCGGCCTCGCGCTGGCCGGCGGACGGAGAAATGGTCGTGGTCATGCCCGCACCTTCCTGATCCACTGGTCCACGGCGACGGCGAGGATCACCAGGAGACCCACGGCGAGCACGCGGTACTGGTCGTCGACGCCGGCGAGTGACAGGCCGCTGCGGAAGAAGCCGACGATCAGCGCGCCGAGCAGCGTGCCGAGCAACGCGCCCCGCCCGCCGAAGAGGCTGGTACCGCCGATCACCACCGCGGTGATGCTCTCGAGGTTCGCGTCGGTGATGGCGTTGGGGCTGGCCGCGCCGGCGCGTCCGATCAGGATCCAGGCGGTGATGCCGTAGATCGCTCCGGCGACGAGGTAGACGCTGAGCAGCACCCGGTCGACCCGGATGCCGGCGAGCCGGGCGGCCTCCTTGTCGTCGCCCACCGCGTAGACGTGTCGGCCCCAGGCGGTGCGCGACAGCGCGAAGCCGACCACGAGGTAGAGCAGGACGACCGCGACGACGCCGGTGGTGATCCGGAACGGCCCTACCGGGATCGACTCTCCGGTCCAGCTGAGCACCGGCGGCAGGTCGGTGGCCTGCACGCTCTGGCCGCCGGAGTAGAGCAGGCCGATGGCGGTGAAGACGCTGAGCGCGCCGAGCGTGACGATGAACGGCGGCAGCTTAAGCCGGGTCACCAGCGCGCCGTTTATCGCGCCGGCCGCGGCGCCGACCGCGATGGCGAGCACGATCGCGAGAGCGCCCGGGATTCCCTCCCCCTCGGCCAGCTTGGCCGAGAGCATCATCGCCAGGATGACGATCGCGCCGACCGACAGGTCGATCCCGGCGGTGAGGATGATCAGCGTCTGGCCGACCGCGAGCGCACCGATGACGGCGACCTGCTGGAGCACGAGGCTGAGCGAGTTGGGTGAGGCGAACCGCGGGTTGAGCGTGGAGAAGACGACGAACGCGATGACCAGCACCAGGAAGGGGCTGATCGCCGGGTGCGCGTGCAGCAGGTGCTGTACGCGTTGCAGTGGCGAGTGCCGGCGCAGCGCGAACCGCTGCGCGGCGGTGGTCGGTGGTGTCGTGGTGGTCACGGCGGCTCCCTGCCGTTGTCGACGGAGGTGGACGAACTGCCGGGGCGAGGCACCCGGGGTGGCGCGTCCCGGGTGCCTCGTCGGCGGCTGACTCAGCCCCAGCAGCGCTGGGCGCCGTCGGCGCTGGTGATGCTCTCGACGCCGGTGCTCGCCTTGTCGGTGACCAGGGCGACGCCGGTGTCGAAGAAGTCCAGGCCCGCCGAGACCTCGGGCTTCTGCCCGTCGTTCGCGATCTTCTTGATCGCCTGGACGCCCAGCTCGGCCATCTTCACCGGGTACTGCTGGGAGGTCGCGCCGATGACCCCGCCGGCGACCTGGCGTACGCCGTCACAGCCGCCGTCGACCGAGACGATCAGGACGCCCTGCGCCTTCGCCGCGGCCTGCAGGGCCTTGTGCGCGCCGACCGCGGCCGGCTCGTTGATGGTGTAGACGACGTTGATGTCGGGGTTGCGGCTCAGGCAGTTCTCCATCGCCGTCCGGCCGCCGTCCTCGGCGCCGTTGGTGGGCTCGTTGCAGGCGATGGTGTAGCTGCCACCGGAGTAGCTGCCGGTCTTCGCCTCGTCGCCGTTCTTCTTCTTGTCGCCGGTGGCGATGCCCATCCCGGTGAGGAAGCCCTGGTCGCGGTTGTAGTCGACGGAGACGACCTTGTCGTTGAACAGGTCCAGCAGGGCGATGGTCGCCGGCTTGCCGGCGAGCTGGCCGGCCGTCCACTTGCCGATCAGTTCGCCGGCCTTGAAGTTGTCCGTGGCGAAGGTGATGTCCACGGTGTCGGCGGGGTCGGGTGGGGTGTCCAGCGCGATCACGTAGAGCCCGGCGTCGCGGGCCTTCTTGATGGCGGGGTTCACGCCGGGGCCGTTCGGGGTGATCAGGATGCCCTCGTCGCCGCGGGCGATGGCGTCCTCGATGGCCTGGACCTGGCCTGCCTCGTCGCCGTCCTCCTTGCCGGCCGCGACGGTGAGCTTCACGCCCTCTGCCGTGGCGGCCTTCTTCGCACCCTCCTGCATGGTCACGAAGAACGGGTTGGTGGAGTTCTTGGTGATCAGTGATACCGCGACGCCGCCGTCGGCGGAGCCGCCCTCCGAGCCGCTACCGCATGCGCTGAGGGCCATGCCGCCCGCGAGCGCGGCGGCGAGCAGGACGCCCGACCGTCCCATGCGTCGAATCATGTTCTCTCCCAAGGAAAAGTCCCGGACCGGCTCGCCGGGCAAGCACGACAACGATGTCACGGCAGTTTCCAGATGGTTGCCGCCGATGTCAATGCCTGCTCGACAGCTCTTGCGAAACACGCACGTAACCATGTGGACGCTCTTGACATCGATGTCAGGGCCGGGCCACCATGCCCGGACGGCCATGGCGTCGCAGCACGACGTGGCATCGACGTCCCTGATGGAGGGAGGGCGCATGGACCCTGCCGTGCCCACCCCGATGGTCCCGCGAGCCCGACCCACCCTCCGCGACGTCGCGCTGCTCGCCAAGGTCAGCCCCAAGACCGTCTCCCGGGTGGTGAACGGCGAGCCGGGAGTCTCCCCGCAGAAGCTGGCCGCCGTGCGGCGGGCGATCGCCCAACTGGACTACCGGCCGAACTTCACCGCGAGCAGCCTCCGCCGGTCCAGCGGCCGGACGGCGGCGATCGCCGCGGTGCTGGAGGATCTCGCCAACCCGTTCTCCGCCGCCCTGCACCGGGCCCTCGAGGACGCCGCACGCGATCGGGAGGTCCTCATCTTCGCCGGTAGCGTCGACGAGAACCCGCAGCGGGAGCGCGAACTGATCCGAGCCTTCACCATGCGGCAGGCCGATGCGCTGGTCGTCGTGCCGGCGAGCGACGACCAGAGCTACCTGATGAGCGAGGTCAGCGCCGGCACACCGGTGGTGTTCGTGGACCGGCCACCCATCGGCCTGCCCGTCGACGCGGTGCTCGCCGACGGCCACGACGGCGCCGCGGCGGCCGTGCACCACCTGGTGCGGCACGGGCACCGCGACATCGCGTACCTCGGCGACCTGCAGAGCATCCAGACCGCACGACAACGGTTCCAGGGTTTCAAGGAGGCGCTCAGCGACCACGGCATCCGGCCGGCGCACATCGTGCACGACCTGCACACCGAGGGGGAGTCCGCGGCGGCGGTACGCCGATTGCTCGCCGCCGCCATCCCCCCGACCGCGTTCTTCACCTCGCAGAACCTGGTCACCATCGGCGCCATCCGCGCGTTGCAGCAGCTCGGCCGGCACCGGGACGTCGCACTGGTCGGCTTCGACGACTTTCCCCTCGCCGACCTGCTGCACCCGGCAGTCACCGTCATCGCCCAGAGCCCGTCCGAGATGGGGCGGGTCGCCGCGGCGCTGATCTTCCGGCGGCTCGACGGCGAGCAGTGGCGGCCGACCACCCACCTGGTGCCGACCCGGCTCGTGCCCCGCGGGTCGGGGGAGATCGCCGGACCGCATCGCGCCTGAGCCGGCGGGTCATCGCAGCCGGCGGCCGGTCCGCGCGCGCTCAGTCGCCGGCGGTCCCGCCCGGGTCGGCCAGGATCCCGGTGCCCTGGCCGAGTTCGATCAGATAACCGTCCGGGTCCCGCAGGTAACACCGGATCTCCACGCCGTGGTCCTTCGGCTCGGTCAGGAACTCCCCGCCCCGGGAGCGCCACTGCTCGTAGACCGCGTGCACGTCGGTGACCCGGATGTTCATCGCGCCGCTGAGCGTGTCCGGGTCGGCCGGGGCCTGCGCCCGCACGGTGGGCTTGTCGTCGGTCGGGCCACCCTCGTCGTTGATCACGATGTAGCTGTTGTGGAACCGCAGGATCGCCGGTTGCCGTTCGCGCACCACCGTCGCGCCCAGCACCCGCCGGTAGAACTCCCGCGAACGGTCCACGTCACGCACGATCAGCAGGTGGGTGAGGACCATCCCGCTCTCCGGCCGGAAGTAGTCCGGCGCCTCGATCGCCATCCGCGCCTCCCGGAGGATCTCGTCCGGCGGCGCGTACCCGTTCGGGGCGCCGGCACACCTCACGGTTTCCGGGCGAGGCCGGCCCAGTAGTAGGCCGCGTGCGGGTCCGCCGGGATGCCGTCCTCCGGCTGCCAGGCCATCACCGGCACGATGCCCGGCTCGACCAGTTCCCAGCCGTCGAAGAACCGCTCCACCTCGGCCCGGGTCCGCGGCACCAGCGTCATGTGCCCCTGGGTGGCCGCGGCGACCGCGGCGGCCATCTCGGTCGGGTTGAAGTCCTGGGTCGGGTGGGTGATCGCCAGGTAGCTGCCCGACGGCAGCGCCTGCATCAGGGTACGCAGCAGGCCGCCCGGGTCGTCGCTGTCCCGCAGCAGCATCAGCACCGCGATCAGGGTGAGCGCCACCGGCCGGTCCAGGTCGAGCGTCTCGGTGAGCCGGGCGTCGGCCAGGATCTTCTCCGGCTGGCGCAGGTCGGCGTGGATGTACTCGCTGCGCCCCTGCTCGGTGCTGATCATCAACGCCCGGGCGTGCGCCAGCACGATCGGGTCGTTGTCGACGTAGACCACCCGGGTCTCCGGCGCGACCGCCTGGGCGACCTCGTGCAGGTTGGGCCGGGTGGGGATGCCGGTGCCGATGTCGATGAACTGGCGGATGCCCGCCTCACCGACCAGGTAGCGGGCGACCCGGTGGACGAACCCCCGGTTCTCCTTCGCCATGGTGCGCAGCGTGGGGATCGCCTCGATGAGCGCGGCTCCCATCGCCCGGTCGACCGCGAAGTTGTCCTTGCCGCCGAGCCACCAGTCGTAGACCCGCGCCGAGTGCGGCACGGTGCTGTCCACTCCGGACGGCGGGATCTCCTCGGCGTTGGTGTCGGTGCCATGGTGCGACACGATCGTCTCCGTTACCTTCAAAGCGCTCTGACGAGCGTCGGGTAGGTAGTCCCGCCTTGCGGTGGGACGGTCCCGGTCCAAGCCGCCTGGGCGGTGCCGGGTTGACGCTTCACAGCCACCGGCCCGCTACTGCGGGTCTTAAGGTCGGCTCCACGTCCTGCCACCGGGCCACTCCCGGCGGTGTCGATTCTGGCCGCCAACGCGGCCAGGTTGTGCGCGGCGTTGAGGTCACGGTCCAGGACCAGGCCGCACGCCTCGCACGCGTACTCGCGCTCGGAAAGGGCCAGCTTGGCTTTCACCGCACCGCAGCCCGAGCAGGTCTTCGAGGATGGATACCAGCGGTCGGCCACCACAAGCCGCCCACCATTCCACCCTGTCTTGTACGTCAACTGCCGGCGCAGTTCGGCGAACCCGGCGTCGACGATGGAGCGGGCCAGCCGCCGGTTCGCGAGCATCCCGGTAACGTTGAGATCTTCCACCACCACTGTGCCGAACTCGCGGGCGAGATGGGTGGTGAGCTTGTGAAGCCCGTCGCGGCGAAGGTGAGCAACCCGGGCATGCGCGCGACCTAGCCGGGCCTGGGCGCGGTTCCAGCGGTTCGACGGCCGTTGACCGGTCCGGCGGTCCGGGCCGATCCGTCGGGACACACGCCGAGCCAGCATGCGCAGATGCCTCGATGCGGCGCCCAGGTAGCGCGGGTTGGGCACGAGCTCGCCGGTGGACAACACCGCGAGGTGCTTGATCCCGACGTCGACACCAACGGTCGCCGCTGGCCGGGCCGGTACCCGTTCAGCGCGCTCTACCTCCACGCAGAACGCCACAAACCAGCGCCCGCCGTCGCGACGAACGGTCGCGGAAATGATCCGTGCGGTGCCGGCTTCCAGACGGCGGGCCAGTTTTCGGGCGGACTCGTGCAACTTCAGGCGGCCCAGTCGTGGCAACACGACATGCTTGCGGTCCTGCTCAACTCGGATGGCTCCGGTGGTGAAGCGCACGCTCGGCGTCGTCCGACGCCGCGACTTGAACCTCGGAAAGCCGACTCGCCGCCCGGCTCGCGTACCCGACCGGGAGTCGGCCCAGCTCTTCAAGCCGCGGGCGAGGGCGTCCAGTCCGGTGTTGAACGCCTCCTTCGAACACTCGGCCCACCACGGCGCGACCTCACCCTTCGCGACGTTCCACGCCTTACGCAAGGAGGGCAGCGACCACGACACCCACGGCGTCAGCTGATCGTCTGCGACACCGTAGGTACGCTCAGCGGCTCGCTGATCCATGACCGCTCGTACGCGGCCCAAGGACCAGTTATACGCCAAGCGCGCCGCGCCGGCATGTGCGAGAACCGCCCGCTCCTTGGCGGGGGTCAAATCAAGCGCGAACCGGTACGCCTGAATGTTCTTCACGCCAGGCCGTTCTCGATGACGGCTTCCACGGCTTGTCGGGCCCGGTCAGCGACCCCAGGGCGGCCGCATAGGCGCACGCACCGTAGAGCCAACCGACACGCCATCAACGAGTCACCCCTCGATCGGCTGGTATCGACCAACGCAGCCTAGAGGATTTGGCGCCCGGCGGCCGCCCGAGGGCGGGCGCGGGAAGGGTCAATCGCCGCGCTCCGCCCACGCCCGCCCAGACACACGCGGATCAGGCGCGACCGACCTGCGCCGTAAACGGCGCGCGCGCCGGTTCGGCGGCACCGACGATCGCGATCTTCCGGCCGACGCCGGCGCGGAACTGGGCGATCGCCTCGGCGTAGCTCTCCAGCGGGAACCGGTGGCTGATGAACACCTCGGGGTCGAGCAGCCCGCCGGCGAAGAGTTCGCCGGCCCGCTCGAAGCTGTGCAGGACCGCCATCGAGCCGGTCACGGTGATCTCCTGGTTGTAGACCCGGTACGGCTCGATGGTCGCCCGCGTCCGATACTCGGAGACGCCGAACTGGAGGAAGGTCCCGGCCGGGGCCACCCGGTTCAGCCCGTCGTCGATCGCGGCCTGCACGCCGGTGCAGTCGATGACCACGTCCCAGCCACGCGGCCGGGTCAACTCCTGCGCACCGGCGGCGGACGCCGAGCAGCCCAGCCGGACGGCGGTGCCGAGCCGGGTCGGGTTCGGGTCCAGCACACTCACGCTGGCGGCCCCGCAGCGCTTGGCGAGTTCCAGCATCATGAGCCCCATCGTTCCCGCGCCGTAGATCAGGTAGTGGTCGCCGAGCCGCCGGGGCAGCACGTCGAAGCCGCGTACCGCGCAGGAGAGCGGCTCGATCAGCGCCGCGTCGGCCGGCCGCACGCCGTCGGGCAACGGGAAGCAGTTCTTCACCGGGGCCACCGCGAACTCGGCGGCCCCGCCCGGCTCGGTGACGCCGATGGCCGCCCACCGCTCGCAGAGGTTGCCCCGGCCGCGGCGGCACTGGTAGCACTCCCCGCAGTGCAGCGACGGGTCGACGGCGACGGCGTCGCCCACCCGCACCTCGGTGACGTCCCGGCCGGTCGCCACCACCGTGCCGGCGAACTCGTGGCCGGGCACGATGGGGTACGCCGGGGCGAACTCGCCGTCCAGGATGTGCAGGTCGGTGCCGCAGATGCCGCAGCCGGCGACCTGCACCACGACGTCGCGGGGGCCGGGCGCCGGGTCCGGCACGGACTCGATCGAGATCTGACCCGGCGTGACGATGACCGCTGCTTTCACTTGACCGCCCCCATTGAGAGTCCTCGGACGAGTTGTTTCTGGGCGATCCACCCGGCGAGCACGACCGGCAGCGACACCAGCGTCGCCGCCGCGCAGAGCCGGGCCAGGAACAGCCCTTCGGAGGTGATGAAACCGACCAGGAAGATCGGTGAGGTGCCGGCCCGGGTCGCGGTCAGGTTCACCGCGAGGAAGAACTCGTTCCAGCTGAAGATGAAGCAGATCAGCGCGGTGGCCGCCAGCCCCGGCGCCACGATCGGCAGCAGGATCCGGCGGATGGTGACGAGCAGGCTCGCCCCGTCCACGGCGGCCGCCTCGATCAGCGCCGGTGGGACCTCCAGCAGGAAGGAGCGCATCATCCAGACCGCGAGCGGCAGGTTCATCGCCGTGTACAGGACGATCATCGTCCAGACGTTGTCGAGCATGCCGAGCTCCTTGACCAGCAGGTAGACCGGCAGGAGCGCGGCCACCGCCGGCAGCATCTTGGTGCTGATGAAGAAGAAGAGCACGTCGCGCCACTTCGCCACCGGGCGGATCGACAACGCGTACGCCGCCGGAGTGGCCAGCAGCAGCACGAGCAGGGTCGAGAGCAGGCTGGCCATCAGCGAGTTGAGCAGGTAGGGGGTGAGGTCGCGGTCGAAGACCTGCCGGTAGCCGTCGAGCACCGGGGTGAAGAACCAGGACGGCGGGTTGCTCGCCGCGTCCACCTCCCGCTTGAAGCCGGTCAGCACCATCCAGAGCACCGGCAGGAAGAAGAGCAGCCCGGCCAGCCAGGCGACGGCGGTCCAGGCCACGCCGGCCGGAGCGACCCGCCGGTGGCGACGGCCGGGCGGGCGAGCGGGCGTCGCGGCGAGCCGCTCGGGGTCCTCGCGTACGGCGGTCATCGCGCGTCCTCCATCCGGAACAGGCTGGAGATCACCCGCAGCGCGAAGGTCGCGACGACGATCGTGCCGATCACCACCACCACACCGGCGGCTGCCGCCTCGCCGTACTCGAACTTGCGGAAGGTGGTCAGGTAGATCTCGTACGGCAGGTTGGTGGTGGCGGTGCCCGGGCCGCCCTGGGTGATGGTGAAGACCGCGTCGAAGGTCTGCACCAGGTAGATCGACCCGAGCAGGGCGCCGAGCTCCAGGTACGGGCGCAGGTAGGGCAGCGTGATCCGGACGAAGATCTGCCACGGGCCGCCGCCGTCGACCCGGGCCGCCTCCAGGGTCTCCGTCGACTGGCCCTGCAGGCCGGCCAGGATGATCAGCATCATGAACGGCGTCCACTGCCAGACCAGGGTGGCGACGACGGAGAGCATCGGATACTGCGAGGCCCAGTCGGTGCTGCCACCGACGATGCCGTTGATCAGGCCGTACGCCGGGTTGTAGATGGCGTGCTTCCAGAGCAGCGCCGCCGCCATCGGCATCACCAGGAACGGGGTGATGAGCAGGGTCCGCACGATCCCGCGACCGGGGAACCTCCGGTCCAGCAGGATCGCGAGGCCGAGCCCGAGCAGCACCGAGGCGAGCACCGAGCCGGCGGTGAGCACCACCGTGTTGAGCAGGGCCGCGCGCAGCCGGGCGTCGGTGAGCACCTCGCCGTAGTTGGCCAGGCCGACGAAGCCGCGCTCGCCGGGGCGCAGCGCGTTCCAGTCGAGGGTGGACAGGTAGAGGGTGACCAGGAACGGGACCTGGGTCACGATGATCGCGAAGATCAGGGCGGGCAGCAGCGGCGCCCGCCGGCTCCAGCGCTCGGCGGGTCGAGCACGGGCCGGCGCCGCCGTCCGGGCCCGGCGGGTCGGGCCGGCGCCGGTGCTGAGGGTCTGGGTCATCGGTTCACCTCGTTGCTCGGCCGGGGGCGGCGGCGTACGGGCCCACCGCCCCCGGTGGCGGCTACCGGTACTCCTTGGCGACTTCCTCGGCCAACCGCTGGCCGTCGGTCAGCGCCTTCTCCACGGTGGTGCTGCCGGCGATCGCCGCCGAGACCTCCTGCGACACCTTGGTGCCGAGGTCGGCGAACTCCGGTATGCCGACGAACTGCACCCCCAGCGCCGGGCGGGGCTGCACGCCGGGGTTCTTCGGGTCGGCCTCCTGGATCGACTTCAGCGTCAGGTCCGCGAACGCCGCCGCGGACTGCCGGTACTCGGGGATCGCGTAGGTCGACTGCCGCTTTCCGGCCGGCACCCGGGACCAGCCGAGCGAGGAGCCGACCAGTCGCTCGTAGTCCTTGCCGGTGGCCCAGGAGATGAACCGCCAGGCGGCGTCGGCGTTCTTGGTGGTCTTCGGCATCGCCAGCGCCCAGGCCCAGAGCCAGCCGGACGAGGCGGTCTTGTTGACCGGCGCGTAGACGTAGCCGACCTCGCCGGCCACGGTGCTGGCCGAGGCGTCCTCCAGCGTGCCGGCGGCCGAGGTGGCGTCGTACCACATCGCGGCCTTGCCCTGCCCGAAGGTGTTCAGGCACTCGGTGAAGCCGGCCTGCGGCGCCCCCGGCGCGCCGTGCGCGCGGACCAGGTCCACGTAGAAGCGGGTGGCCTCGACGAACTCCGGCGCGTCGACCCGCGGGGTCCAGCTCTGGTCGAACCAGGTGCCGCCGAAGGTGTTGACGACCGTGGTGAGCGGGGCGAACAGCTCGCCCCAGCCGGGCAGCCCCCGCAGGCAGATGCCGGCGACGCCGGCCTTGTCGTCGTCGAGCCGCGCCGCGAACTGCGCGACCTGCTGCCAGGTCGGCCGCTCCGGCATGGTCAGGCCCTTGGCGGCGAAGAGCTCCTTGTTGTACATGAGGAACGACGACTCCCCGTAGAACGGGGCGGCGTAGAGCTTGCCGTCCTCACCGGAGAGCGAGGTGACCATCGGCGGGAGCAGGTCGGCCTTGTCGTAGCCGGCGTCCGCGTCGGCGTACGAGCTGAGTTCGTGCAGCCAACCGTTCTTCGACCAGATCGGCGCCTCGTACGCGCCGATCGTCGCCACGTCGTACTGGCCGCCCTGGGTGGCGACGTCCTGGGTGACCTTGTCGCGCAGCTCGTTCTCCGGCAGGATCGTGAACCGCACCGTGATGCCGGTCTGCTTGGTGAAGTTGTCGGCGGTGACCTTGGCGAGGTCCTCCATCTGCGGGTTGCCCACCATCAGGACGGTGATGGTCTTGGCGTCGTCGCCGCCGGAGGAGCCACCGCCGGCTCCGGAGCAGGCGGTCGAGGCGAGCAGAGCCGCGACGGCGAGGGCCAGTGGGGGTCGCCAGCGGTGCGCAGTCCGTGTTCCGGGCACAGCAAACCTCCAGGATCGGGTCGGTGGGGACGTGTGGGTGCGGTCGGTCGGGCGGTCAGACGCGTTGGACCACGGGACCGAGCAGTGAGTAGCGGTGCGCCTCGGACGCCGGCAGCGCGGCGTCGGTGACGATCGTGTCGACGTCGGTGACGTCGGCGAAGCGGCAGAAGCTGCTGGCGCCGAACTTGGTGTGCACACCCGCGAAGACCACCCGCCGCGACACCGCCACCACCTGCGCCTTGACGGCGGCGACGGCGGGATCCGGCGTGGTCAGGCCGTGTTCGCGGGAGATGCCGTTGGCGCCGACGAACGCCAGGTCGAGCACGAAGCCGGCGAGCATCTCGATCGCCCAGTGGTCGACCGTGGCGCGGGTCCGGCCCCGGACCCGGCCACCCAGCAGCAGGACGGTGGTCGTCGGTGACGCGGCGAGCATCGCCGCGGTGTCCAGCGACGCGGTGACGACGGTCAGCGCCCGCTCGGCCGGCAGCGCCTCCGCGATCAACTGCGGGGTGTAACCCTCGTCGATGAAGATCGACTCGGCGTCACCGAGGAGTTGCGCCGCGGCCGCGGCGATCCGGCGCTTCTCCGTCACCAGCCGGGTGGTCCGCGTGTCGAGGGTCGTCTCGAACCGCGCGGTCTCCACCGGATAGGCGCCGCCATGGGTACGCCGCACCAGGCCCTGCTGTTCGAGCCGATGCAGGTCGCGCCGCACGGTCTCGGCCGCGACGACCAGTTCGGCGGCGAGTTTGCGTACGTCGACGACGCCCTGGTCACGGGCGAGGGCGAGGATGCGTTGCCGGCGCTCCGAGGCGTTCATCGCTCACCTCCCGCTCATCGGTGTCTATTGTTTTAACACCGTTACGGGGGTGTGACGACCAGCACATCACGTCGATCCCGGAGGGTTACTGCCCGCTTCGCGCAACGGGCCATCCGCAGGGAACGCGCCAGATCCGGTGATAGCTGGCAAATGTCCTGCCCGTTTGGGCGACCGTGCTGCCCGGCTCGTGCCCGTCCTCCCTCCGCGGGGCAGGACGGGCACCGCGGATGACGGGCACCGCACCGGGGCGGCGGACACTACCCGGCGGCGAGAATCGCCTGCGCGGTCGCGGCGGGCGCGTCGATCTGCACGTAGTGGCGGGCGCCCGGGATCAGTTGAAGGTCCGCGCGGGGGAACACCCGCGCCAGCGCCCGGGCTACGCGGGGGTTGAGGTAGCGGTCCTCGGCGCCGAAGACCACCCGTACCGGCCGGTCGAACCGGCGCACGTCCGCGAGCCGGCGACGTCGCGCCCAGATCGTGCCGAGCAGGTCGTCGTTCAGCCGGCAGAAGGCCGGTTCGGCGGGGACGAACTGCTGGTACAGGGCGGGCACCACGGCCCTGCGCCGATCCGGGTCCGCCATGAACCGGCTCACCTGCCAGGTGTACAGACGCCGGTCGAGGCTGCGCCAGCGGCCGACGGCCCGGCGGGTCGCACGCCGTAGCAGCGGCGTGGAGAACAGCGCGATCGCCGGCGGTCGCCGCAGGCCGACCACGGGATGGTAGTAGGTGTTGAGCAGCACGAGCGCCGCCACCCGGTGCGGGTGCATGAGCGCCCAGTCGATCGCGGGAGGGCCGGACGCGTCGTGCGCGACCAGGACCACCGACCGCAGATCCAGCTGATCGATCACGGCGGCGATGTCGCCGGTCTGGTTCTCCGCCGTGTACGGGTAGCCGCGCGGCTTGTCGGAGCGTCCCCAACCGAGGAAGTCGAACCGCACCACGGCGCGACCCCGCAGGTGGGGCAGGAGGTCGTCGTAGAGGTGCAGGTTGTCGGGGAAGCCGTGCAGGAGAACGATCGGCGTGCCGGAGCCCGACGTGACCTCGGCATGGATCCGTTGCCCCGCACGGGGGACCCATCTCGTCGCGGCCCCGTCAGGTTGGGTGATCGCCATCGTCTCCCCCCAGCGGCTACCGTCCGTCGAGTCCGAGTCTCCCCGGTCGCCGCGACCCAGGTGGATGATTGCCCCGTCCCGGCCGCCACCAGCGCCGAACCCCGCCGAAACTGTCACGCCGCCCGACGCGGATCCGGGACGGTGTCGCCCGCTGGCAGGATGGGTGGGTGGACCTCGAATCCGGTGCCGGGCTGCTGCACCGTCTGACGTCGTACCTGCCGGACCGCGAGTGGGACGCGCCCGTCGACGACCCACGGGTGCGTCACGACCTCGTCCCGAACGATCCCGGTACGCTGCCGCCGCCGATGAAGGGCTATCCGGCCGGGCCGCCCGTCCTTGAGCTGCCGCGCGGGCTGCCCGACCCGGGCGTGCCCGCCACCGCCGTGCTCGCCGGTGCCGCGTCCCCCGCCCACGTCCTCGACGCCGCACAGCTCGGCCGGGTGCTCTTCCTCGGCGCCGGGGTGGTCCGCACCGCCGAGCGCAACGGACGCCCGGTCCTCTACCGCGCTTCCGGCTCGGCGGGCGCCCGCTTCCCGCTCGAGGTCTACGCGAGTACCCGTGGCGTCGCCGGCGTCCCTGACGGCGTGCACTGGTACGACCCGGCTCGGCACGCCCTGGTCCAGGTCGGACCCGCCGCCGACGGGGCGGCGACCACCCTCGTCGTGACCGGCGTGCCGTGGCGGACCGGGTGGCGCTACGCCGAACGCGGCTGGCGGCACCTCTACTGGGACGCCGGCACGCTGCTGTCCCAGCTCGCCGCGGCCGCCGCGAGCGCCGGCATCCCACCCCGACTGCGTTCGCTCTTTCCGGACGCCCCGGTGCGCCGGCTCGTCGGCGCGGACGGGGTGCACGAGTTCCCTCTCGCGCTGCTCACCCTGGGCGATGGCGACCCGGCGATCGGGCCGGCCGGGCCGGCGCTCCCGGGTGAGCTGCCGCCGGTCGAGTTTCCGCTCTGCACCGCCGCCCAGCGCGCCGGCGAGCGGAACGAGCTGGGCGCACCCTGGCCGGACGGCGACCCGCTGCCGGACGTCGCGCCGTCGGGCTCACTCGACGAGGTCATCCGCCGGCGGGGTTCGCAGCGGCGGATGAACCGCTCCGGCACGCTGTCGCGCCGGCAGTTGGAGTGGCCGCTCGCCGCCGCGCTGCGCGGGGTGGCGGTGCCGCACTGGGTCGCCGTGCACGGCGTCGACGACACCGCGCCCGGCCTCTACCGGTGGCCCGACCTGTCGCGTCCGCTGCGCGCCGGGAACCTGCGCGGCGAACTGCTGCGGGTCTGCCTGGACCAGTCGCTCGCCGGCGACGCGGCGTACGTCGTCATCGCGGCAACTCCGCTCGCCGCGCTCGACGACCGGAGCTACCGCGACGCCCAGTTGGCGGCCGGGCTGGTGGAGGGACGGCTGCACCTGGCCGCGTACGCCCTGGGCGCCAGCGCGTCCGGGATGACCTTCGTCGACTCGGCGGTTCCCGCCCTGCTGGGCGAGCCCGACGACCTCGCGACGCTGCTCTTCACCTGCGTGGGCGTCCCGGAGTATGCGTCGCGGGCCGGCGGCGCGCCGGGCGCCCCGGTCGCGGTGCGGCCGGTCATCCCCCGGCTGGGCGCCTCCTGACCGGGGCCCTCAGTGCCCGAGCCGCTGGCGGGCCAGGAACTTCGGCACGACCATCCGCCACGCCTCGGTCACCAGCTCGGTCATGTAGTCGTGGTCGAGCCGCGCGGTGTGGCAGCAGACCCAGTGGAAGCGCAGGTCGGAGGCGCGGGGCAGGAAGAACAGCTCCGGCTCACCGGCGATCAGGGCGTCGCGCTCATCCTTCGGGTAGCCGAAGCCCATCGTCGCCTCGTCGCGGCTGAAGGCGACGTAGACGATCGCTCCGACCCGGAACTTCACCCGGTCGTGGACGAGGTGCTCGGTGCTGCGGGGCAGCGTCCGGGCAAGGGCCCGGACGTCGGCGACGGCCACCATGTGACGACCGTAGCGGCCGGCGCCGACAATTCCGCGGACCGACGACGACTACCGCTCCCCCACCGCCGTCGCGGCCGCCAGGCCCAGGCCGTCGACGGCCGCCGCGACGAGCTCGTCCGCGCCGAGCGCGACGTCGAGGACGAGCACCGACTCGTCCGGCTCGGCCCGCTCCAGCGTGGCGAGCTGCGACTCGAGCAGGCTCGCCGGCATGTAGTGCCCCGCGCGGCGGGACATCCGGTCCCGGATGACCTCCGCCGAGCCGTCCAGGTGCACGAACTCCACCGACGGCGGGCCCTGCCGGAGCACGTCGCGGTACGAGCGCCGCAACGCCGAGCAGGCCAGCACCGTCGACCGGCCCTCCGCGCCGCGCTCGGCCATCCAGGCGGCCAGGTCGCGCAGCCACGGCCAACGGGCGGCGTCGTCGAGCGGTACGCCGGAGCGCATCCGGGCCACGTTGGCCGCGGAGTGGAACTCGTCCGCCTCGGCGAACATCAGCCCGGTCGCCTCGCTGATCCCGCGCGCCACCGTGGTCTTGCCGGCGCCGGAGACGCCCATCACCACGACGTGCCGGGTCGGCTGCCCGTCGCCGCGCTCACCAGTCATGGACCGTCCCGTCCTTGAGCCGGTTGAACGGCAGGTAGGCCGGCACGTAGGGGAACCGCGCCGCGGCCTCCTCGTCGAGTTCCACCCCGAGCCCCGGCTGGTCGCCGGGGTGCAGGTAGCCGTCGGTGAAGGTGAACGACTGCCGGAACACCTCGTTCGCCAGCGGGCTGTGCTTCATGTACTCCTGGATGCCGAAGTTGTGGATGGCCAGGTCCAGGTGCAGCGCCGCGGCCATGCCCACCGGCGAGATGTCGGTGGGGCCGTGGATGCCGGACTTGATCTGGTACTGGGCGGCGAAGTCGAGCAGCTTGCGCATGGCGGTGATGCCGCCGGTGTGGGTCACCGCGGACCGCACGTAGTCGATCAGCTGCTCCCGGATCAGCGTCTGGTAGTCCCAGACGGTGTTGAAGACCTCGCCGATCGCCAGCGGGGTGGTGGTGTGCTGGCGGACCAGCCGCAGCGCCTCCTGGTTCTCCGCCGGGGTGCAGTCCTCCAGCCAGAACAGGTCGTACGGTTCGAGCGCCTTGCCCAGCTTGGCGGCCTGGATCGGGGTCATCCGGTGGTGACCGTCGTGCAGCAGCGGCAGCTCCGGGCCGAACTCGTTGCGCACCGCCTCGAAGACGTCGGGCAGGTGGCGCAGGTACGCCCGGGTGTCCCAGTCCTCCTCGGCGGGCAGCGGGATGCGCTGCGCCGGCTCGTAGTCGTAGCGCTTGCCGTCGGCGCTGGGCTGGGCGGCCACCCCGTAGACGGCGTTGATGCCCGGCACCGAGGTCTGCACGCGGATCGACCGGAAGCCCTCGTCCAGGTGCTGGCGGATCGAGTCGAACAGCTCCGGGATGTCCCGACCCGACGCGTGGCCGTACGCCATGATGCCGGTGCGCGACGCGCCGCCCAGCAGCTGGTACAGCGGCATGCCGGCGGCCTTGGCCTTGATGTCCCAGAGCGCGACGTCGACCGCGGCGATCGCGGCCATGGTGACCGGCCCGCGCCGCCAGTACGCCGAGCGGTAGAGGAACTGCCAGGTGTCCTCGATGCGGTGCGGGTCCCGCCCGATCAGCAGCGCGGCGACGTGGTCGCGCAGGTAGGAGGCGACGGAGAGCTCGCGACCGTTGAGGGTGGCGTCACCCAGGCCGGTGAGTCCCTCGTCGGTGGTGATCTTCAGGGTGACGAAGTTGCGGTCGGGGCTGGACACGATGACGTCCGCTGCGACGATTTTCACGGGGTGCCTTTCATCATTACCGGTGCGCGGGCTGGCTAGCGCAGGACGCTGCCCGCTTCGTGGCCGTCGAGAAGGGACAGTTCGGCGCGGCGCGGCAGCCCTTCGCAGTCGCCGCGGGTGGAGACGGCGAAGGCGCCGAGGGCGGCGGCGCGGCGCAGCCGACCGGCCAGGTCGAGTCCGTCGAACAGGCCGGAGAGGTAGCCGGCGGTGAACGCGTCGCCCGCGCCCACGGTGTCGACGGGGGTCACCGCCAACACCCCGACGCTCTCGACCCCGGCCGGGGTGTGCGCTCGGGCGCCGTCACCGCCCAGCTTGACCAGGACGGTCTGCACGCCCCGCCGCAACAGGCCCGCCACGGTCGCCGCCTCGTCGGCCCCCGGGTCGCCGACCAGATCCAGCTCGTCGGCGGAGGCGACGACGATCGAGGCGTACCCGGCCAGCGGGGTGAGCACCTCGCGGGCGGCGTCCCGGGACCAGAGCCGGGCGCGGTAGTTGACGTCGAGACAGACCGGGATCCCCGCCTCGGCGGCGGTCTCGGCCGCCCAGCGGGTGGCCGCGCGGGCGGTCTCGGACAGCGCCGGGGTGATGCCGGTCAGGTGCAGCATCCGCGCGCCCGCCGCCAGCGACGTCCGCAGGTCATCGACGCGCAGCGCCGAGCCGGCCGACCCGGCCCGGTGGTACTGCACCCGGGTCAGGTCGGCGGTGCGCTGCTCCAGGAACATCAGACCGGTCGGGCGGTCGGCGTCGCGGGCCACCGCGCCGACGTCGACACCCTCGGCCCGCAGCTGCCGCAGCAGGAACTCGCCCAGCTCGTCGGTGCTCACCCGGCCGACCCAGGCGGCCCGGTGACCCAGCCGGGCCAGCCCCACCGCCACGTTGGACTCGGCGCCGGCCAGGTGCATCCGCAGCGCGCCGCCGGCGGCGAGCGGTCCGGCCGCGCGCAGCGACACCATGGACTCGCCGAAGGTGAGCAGATCCGGCGTGCTCATGCGGGCACCGGCTCTGCCAGGGCGGCGAGGTAGGTGCGCGCCCGCGCCCGCAGGGCCGTCAGGTCGCCGCCGGAGGCCGCGTCGCCGACCAGCGGACCGCCGACACCGACCGCGATCGCGCCGGCCCGCAGATAGCCGGGCACGTCGGCCAGGCCGACCCCGCCGACCGCGACGAACGGGATGTCCGGGAACGGGTCGCGCACCGCCTTCAGGTACGCCGGACCACCGACCGACGCCGGGAACAGCTTGATCGCCGACGCACCCAACCGCATCGCGGTGTACGCCTCCGTCGGGGTGAGCGCCCCGGCGGCGACCGGAAGACCGCGGCGGGCGGCCTCGGCGATCGACTCGACGACGGCGGGGGTCACCACGAACTGCGCGCCCGCGGCGGCCACGTCGGCGACGTCGGCGGTGGTGAGCACCGTGCCGGCGCCGACCAGCGACCCGGCGGGCGCGGCGGCGCGCAGCGCCTCGACGGCGCGCGCCGCCCCCGGCGTGGTGAGGGCGACCTCCACGATGCGTACGCCCTCGTCGAGCAGGGCGGTGCCCGCGGCGATCGCGGCGTCGGCGTCGGTGCCGCGGATGACCGCGAGGATTCGGGTCGCGGTCAGCTCCGCGACGAGGTCGAGGGGCATCTGTCTCACCATTCCGCGTAGGAGCCGTCGAGGTGCCGCCAGGTCGGACTGCGCCAGGCGTGCCCGCGCTTGTCCGCCGTCCGTACCGCGTGTTCGTCGATCTCGATGCCGAGGCCGGGCGCGGTGAGCCGAGACACGTACCCGTCGACGAAGGTCAGCGGCGTCTTGTCGAGGCAGTAGTCGAGCACCTCGGCGCCCTGGTTGTAGTGGATGCCGATGCTCTGTTCCTGGATCAGGAAGTTCGGCGTGGCGAAGCCGACCTGGAGGCAGGCGGCGAGGGCGATCGGCCCGAGCGGGCAGTGCGGGGCGAGCTGCACGTCGTACACCTCGGCCAGCGTGGCGATCTTGCGGACCTCGGTGATGCCGCCGGCGTGCGACAGGTCCGGCTGGGCCACGGCGATGCCGGCCTGCAACACGGGCAGGAACTCCTGCCGGTTGTAGAGCCGCTCCCCCGTCGACACCGGCGTGCTGGTGGCACGGACGAACTCCCCGATCAGGTGCGAGTTCTCCGGCACCACCGGCTCCTCGAGGAAGAAGGGCCGGTACGGCTCCAGGAGCGGGGCGATCCGGCGCGCGCTGGCGAGGGTGAACCGCCCGTGGAAGTCGACAGCGACGTCCCGGTCGTCGCCGAGCACCTCCCGGGCGGCTGCCACCCGCTGGACCACGGCATCGATCTCGGCGACCGACGCGACCGCGCTCATCCGCCCGGAGGCGTTCATCTTCACCGCGGTCAGGCCCGCCTCGACCTGTGCGCTGATCTGGTCGCGGACCTCGGCGGGCTCGTCGCCGCCGACCCAGCCGTAGACCCGGATCCGGTCGCGGACCGGGCCGCCGAGCAGTTGGTGCACGGGCGCGCCGAAGTGCTTGCCGGCGATGTCCCACAGCGCCTGGTCCAGCCCGGCGACCGCGCTGGACAGGATCGGGCCGCCCCGGTAGAAGGAGCCCTTCGTCATCACCTGCCAGTGGTCCTCGATGCGCAGCGCGTCCCGCCCGACGAGCAACTCGCTGAGCTGCTCCACGGCGGTGCGTACGGTCTCGGACCGGCCCTCGCAGGTCGCCTCGCCCCAGCCGACGATGCCCGAGGACGTCTCGATCCGGACGAACAGCCAGCGCGGTGCGACGAGGAACGTCTCCACCTTCGCGATCGTGGTCATGGCGCGTCAGCCCTTCGTGGCGCCGGCGGTGAGGCCGGAGACGACGTACTTCTGCACGAACAGGGCGATCACCATGATCGGCAGGGTGACCACGGTGGCCGCGGCCATCAGGCCGCCCCAGTCGATGCTGGCGTAGCCGACGAAGTCGAAGATCGCCACCGGCAGCGTCTTCGTGTCGGCGCCGGCGAGCACCAGGGCGAACATGAAGTTGTTCCAGGAGAAGATGAAGGAGAGGATGCCCGCGGTGGCCACGCCCGGCACCGACAGCGGCAGGGTGATCCGCCGGAACGCGCCGATGTGGGTCAGCCCGTCGACGAGCGCGGCCTCCTCCAGCTCGGTCGGCAGGCCGTCGAAGTAGCCCATCATGATGTAGACGATCAGCGGCAGCGACACGAACATGTGGCTCAGGATCAGCACGCTGAACCCGCCGACCAGCTTCAGGTTCGAGAAGACGTAGTACCAGGGCACCAGCAGCGAGACGCCCGGAATCACCCGGGCCATCAGCACGACGAGCGCGGACTTCTTCATGTTGAACCGGCTCATCGAGTACGCGGCGGGCACCCCGAGGATGAGCGAGAGCACGGTGGCCGCGAACGCCACCCAGAGGCTGTTGCCGATGAACTGGACGTAGTTGGCCTGCTGGAGCACCGTGTCGTAGTTCTTCAGGGTGGGCGAGAAGACGAACGCCTTGGCGGTGTCGTAGATGTCCACGTTGGTCTTGAACGACGCGGTGATCATCCAGAGCAGCGGCGCCATCAGCGCGAACACCACGAGGGTGAGGGCCACCGCCCGGAACGCCTGGTACGGCCTGCTCGGCTTCATCGCTCCAGCCCCTTCTTGCGGTACGTCAGGGCCCACATCACCCCGATGATGATCAGGAAGAAGATGATGAGGACGGTCGACGAGACGCCGTAGTCGTTGTAGTCGAAGCTGAGGCCGTAGGCGTACACGTTGAGGGTCTCCACCTCGTGGAAGGACCCACCGCCGCGGCCCTTGGTCGCGTAGAGGATGTCGAAGGTCTTCAGCGCGTCGATGCCCCGCAGCAGGATCGCGACGATCACGGTGGGCATCAGCAGCGGCAGGGTGACGTGCCGGAACCGCTGCCAGGTGCTGGCGCCGTCGATGCGGGCCGCCTCCTGGGGCTCGTCCGACAGCGAGGTGAGCCCGGCGAGCAGGATCAGCACGACCATCGGGGTCCACTGCCAGATGTCGATGAACATCGTCGTGGGCAGGGCCGAGTGCTGGCCCGAGAGCCAGGGCTGGGGGCCGATCCCGATCCAGCCGAGCAGCTGGTTCGCCATCCCGATGTTGGGGTCGAAGATCAGGCGCCACATCATGCCGACCGCGACCGGGGTGGCCACCAGCGGCAGCAGGATCGCGACGCGGACCCACTTCTCACCACGGAACGGCCGCCACAGCAGCAGGGCGATCGCCATGCCGAGGACGACCTCGAAGAGCAGGACGACGCCGGTGAAGGCGATCGTCCGCAACACCGCCGGCCAGAACCGGTCGGTGTCGGTGAGCACGTCGAGGTAGTTCTGGAACCCGATGAACTCGCTCTCGGCGCGTACCGAGCCCTCGGCGTCGGTGAGGCTGAGGTATCCGGTCCACGCCACCGGGAAGATGATCAGGACAGCGACGAACGCCATGGCGGGTGCCGCGAAGAGCCACTTGCGATGCTCGTTGGCCCAGCGCGACCAGGCCGAGTCCCTGGAGGGCGCCGGGGAGGCCTCGGGTGATCTGGTGAGGGGTGTGCTGACGGCTGACATGGAGATCTCCGGGTTCGGGGGTCAGGTCCCGGCGGGGCGGCGGCGCCGGTCGGCGCCGCCGCTCAACGCTCGGGTTACTTCGCCTCGTCGTCGAGGAACTTCTGGAACGCCTCGTTGGCCGCGTCCGCGGAGGCGGCCGCGTCCTTGCCGGTGATCGCGTCGACGATCGGCTGCCCGACGATCTCGCGCGCCTCGGCCACCTTCACCACCAGCGGGCGGTCGTGCCCGACGCCGTTGGCGGTGCTGGCCGTGTTGGCCTCGGCGAGGTCCTTCGGCAACGTGGAGGTGCTCTCCGGGTTCGCCCAGACGGAGGTGCGGGCACCGGGGACGCCGGCCTTCTGCTGCGCCAGCGACTGCTCCTTGCCGGCCGCCCACTGGATGAACTTCCAGGCGTTGTCCTTGTTCTCCGAGCCGTCGTTGACGCCGAGCGCCCACGAGGGGATGTTGTACGGCTTGGAACCGGCCGGGCCGGCCGGGAAGGCGGTGAAGCCCACGGTGTCGACGACCTTGGACTTGGCCGGGTCGGTGGCGTTCTTGTAGAGCGAGTTGGCCTCGGTGTAGAACGCCGCCTTGCCCTGGGTGAAGATCGCCATCGCCTCCGACCAGCTCATGTCGGTGCTGATGTTCTCCGGGCCGTGGTCGCGCAGCAGCCCGCCGTAGTAGGCGTACGCCTGCTTGGCCTGCTCGGTGTTGACCGTGGCCTTGCCGCTGCCGTCGACGAAGTCGCCGCCGAAGCTGTAGAGGAAGCTGGAGAACTGCGTGACGGCGGCCGCCTTGCCGGTGCGGGCGACGAAGCCGGCGACGCCCGGGTTGTCGGCCTCGACCTTCGCGGCCTGCGCCTTGAGCTCGTCGAGGGTCTTCGGCGGGGCGGTGAAGCCGGACTTCTGCAGCAGGTCCTTGCGGTAGTAGAGGACCTCCTGCTCGGTGATGATCGGCACCCCGACCACCTTGTCCTCATAGGTGGTGGCCTGCACCGGCCCGGCCTGGAAGTCGCTGAACTCGAACGCGCTGTCCGACTTGGCCTTCTCGCTCAGGTCGGCGAGGTACTTGTTCTTGGCGAACAGCTTCCCCTCCTGCAGCGGCCGGTACATCATCACGTCGATGTCGCTGGACCCGGCGTTCAGCTTGACGTTGTACTGGTCGGAGAGCTGGTCCTCGCCGAGCTGGGTGACTTCGACCTTAAGGCCCGACTGCTGCTCGAACTCCGGCAGGGCCTTCTTGATGTTCTCCGTCCAGACGTGGTTCACCAGCGTCACGCGAAGAGTCTTCGACCCCTCGCCGCCGTCCCCACCGCCACCGCAGGCGGACAGGCCCATGGCGGCGACCACGGCCAGAGAAGTGCCGATTATCGATCGACGTCGCACGCTTGTCTCTCCTTCAGTCGTGGTCGCTGCCCCGTCGAGAGGCGCTACCTCGGTGTTACATCCGCTTAACGTCGGGATGCTAGGCCGAAAAAGCCGACTTATTCAAGGAGTTGATCTAACTGATATGATCCTTGGCGTGGAACGGTCCTCCTTAGGGGTTGCAGCCGCTCAGACCACCCCTGTGGAGGCCGGGCTGCACGCACGCGTGCTCGACCACCTCGGCACCGCCATCTGCGCAGGTGAGCTGGCGCCCGGCGCGGTGCTCAACATCGACGAGCTGGTCGAGCGCTACGCCGTGTCCCGCTCGGTCGTCCGCGAGGTGCTGCGGGTGCTGGCCTCGATCGGGTTCATCGAGACCCGGCGTCGGGTGGGGGTGATGATCCGGCCGGCGAGCGCCTGGAACGTCTTCGACCCGCAGGTGATCCGCTGGCGGCTCGCCTCGGCCGGCCGGATGGCGCAGCTCAGGTCGATCACCGAGCTGCGCACCGCCGTCGAGCCGCACGCGGCCCAACTGGCCGCCGGTCGGGCCGGTCACGACGAGGCGAGCGACCTCGTCGGGCTCGCGGCGAAGATGTGGGCGGCCGGAAAGGCCGGTGACGAGGAGCGCTTCCTGGATCTCGACATCGAGTTCCATCGCCGGGTGCTGCTCGCCTCCGGCAACGAGATGTTCCTGCGGTTGCAGGAACTCGTCGCCGAGGTGCTCACCGGGCGGCACAAGCACCACCTCATGCCGCACCATCCGCACGAGCAGGCCCTCCAGCTGCACGCGGACGTCGCCCAGGCGATCCAGCGGCACGACGGTGAGCGCGCCCGGCAGGCGATGGTGCAGCTGATGGAGCAGGCGTTCGACGAGATGCGGTCGTTGTGGGAGCAGGCCGGCGAGCCCGAGCGGGGCTAGCCGGTCAGTGCGGCATGTGCAGCCCGGCGGCGACGGCGCCGCGCTGGTCGACGTAGCCGGCGATGCGCCGGATGATCGAGGCGTACCGGGCGCGCAGCCAGGCCGGCGAGGTCGGTGCGGCGGCCGCGGCGCTCAGGTCGACCACCCGGGCCAGCGGCCGGTACTCCATCCAGGTCGGCGCCACCGTCACGTCGGTGACCGTCCACCGGCCGGCCGCGGTGCGGGTGAAGGTGAACTGGGGGACGACCGAGTCCTGGGTCTTCTCCGGCGAGCCGTCGGCGAACCGGGTCGTCAGGTTGCCCATGCCGTAGGCGACCCACTTGCCGGCCACCTTCTCGAACGGCTGCACCACGTGCACGTGGTGCCCGACGATCAGGTCGATCTCGGGCGTGGAGAGCAGTTGGTGCGCGAGGTCCGCCTGGTCGCCGGTCGGCTCGTGCTGGTACTCGGTGCCCCAGTGCAGTGACAGGATGACGATCTCCGCGCCGGCGGCGCGCGCCCGCCGGGCCTCGGCCAGGATGGCGTCGGCGTCGATCGCGTTCGCCGCCCACGGCCGTCCGGCCGGCAGTGGGATCTGGTTGAAGCTCTCCGTGTACGACAGGTGGGCGACCTTCACCCCGGCGACGTCCAGGACGTTGGGGCGCCGGGCCTCCGCGGCGCTGCGGGCCGTGCCGCTGTGCCGCAGCCCCACCCGGTCCAGGTTCTCCAGGGTACGGGCGATGCCGTCGACGCCGGTGTCCAGCGAGTGGTTGGACGCGGTGGAGCAGGTGTCGAAGCCGGCCCAGGCCGCCGCGTCGGCCAGCTCCGGCGGCACGCTGAAGTCCGGCCAGCCGGTGAACGGGCCGCCCGGTTCGGCCAGCGGCGTCTCCATGTGACAGATGCCCAGGTCGGCGGCGCTCACCCGGGCCCGGACCGCGGCCAGCACCTGGGTGAAGTCGTGGCCGTCGCGGCCGGCCCGCCGGGCGTCCGCGGCGGCCTGCTCGCTCAGCGCCGGATGCACCAGCAGGTCGCCGGCCGCGACCACGGTGAGGGTCGTGCGCGGCGTCGGAGCGGTGGCGCTGCTGGGCGTGCCGGCGGGCGCGGTGGTCGGCTCCGGCCCCGGCTCGGGCGTGGTGCAGCCCGTTGCCAGGACGGCGATCAACAGCACCACCCCGGCCCGCTTTCGTCTCATAACAGCACATAATGGCCGATCCGCCGGACGCCACGGCCGGAACGCCGAAAGTGCCAGCGCCCGCCCCAGCGAGGCATGGCCGAGGACAGCGTCGCGGCCCGGCTGCGCGGCCGACACACCTGCCGGCCGCGCGGCCGGCCGTGATCGCCGGCGAGCTACGCCTACGCCGCCTCGGCACGTCGCCAGGGCGGCAACGCGGCGTTGGTGACCGCGCGCAACAGCCACTCGACCGGGCCGTAGTGGTGCCGCCGCATCCACCAGGCGCTGGCGAGGACCTGCGCGGCGAAGACGGCGGCTGCGATCAGAACGGCGGTCAGTGGTGACACGCGCCCTACCAGGCCGAAGCCCCAGCCGGTGAAGATGATCGCGCAGATCAGGGACTGGCCGAGATAGTTCGACAGGGCCATCCGGCCGGCCGGGACCAACGCCCGGGCGAGCCAGCCGCCCGCCCGGGTGGGAAAGATCCGGTAGAGGGTCGCGACGTACGCGGCGGCGAGCAGCGGCGCCGTCACGACGGTGACGGCCAGCGCGACCGGATTCAGGTCGGTGGTGCCTCCGGTGCTGGCGAAGAGCACCGCGCCGGCCAGGCCGACGGGGTAGCCAACCCAGCACAGCACCCGCCAGAGCCGGGTGTGCCGGTCGCCGTTGGCCAGGATGCCACGCTTGCCGGCGGCGAGCCCGACCAGGAACGCGGCGAGGGCGACGGGCGCCTGCAACGACGCCAGTCCCAGCAGCATCTGCGGCATCGACCGCAGGTGCTCGGCGATCACACCCGCCGGGCTGCCGGCCAGGGCCTCGGTCGACTCTCGACCTTCGGTGAGGGCGACGGCCGGGTCCGTGGCCAGGCTCGCGCCGGTGAGGGCCGCCCCGGCCATTTGCAGGGCGACCAGGCCGATGAGGACACCGGCCCAGATCAGCGCGGTGCGGGCGCGGATCCGGCGGGCGGCGAGCAGGACCAGGCCGAGCAGTGCGTAGGTGGTCAGGATGTCGCCGTGGAAGAACAGCAGGGCGTGCCCGGCGCCGAGCAGGAACAGGCCCGCGAGTCGCCGCAGGAAGCGAGGGACGAACGCGACCTCGCGTCGGCGGGCGGATTCCAGCTGCAGCGTGAAGCTGTAACCGAACAGGAACGAGAAGAGCAGGTAGAACTTCAGCTCGAAGAGCAGCGCCACCGTGGCGCGCACCGCCTCGTCGACTGTGGACGCGAAGGCCGGATCGTCGATGCCGTGCCATGGATAGGCGGTGGCGAAGAAGGCGATGTTGACCACGAGGATGCCGAACAGGGCGAAGCCCCGCAGGGCGTCGACGTCGCGCAGCCGAGCGGGCGTGGGGGGCGCGGGTTCCTCCGTGCTCTGGGCCGGAAGCTGGTGCGTCGGGCTCGTCATGACGGTCACTCTAATGAGGATCTATACATCCGTCTATGACGTTTGTATAAGACGCTCGTCTTATACAACTCTTCGCGCCCGGGTAGGGTGGCCCGGTGGGACATCGAGAGCAGCTTCTCGCCGGTGCCAAGCGCTGCCTGTACGAGCGCGGCTACGCCCGCACGACGGCGCGCGACATCGTGGCCGCCTCCGGCACCAACCTGGCCTCCATCGGCTACCACTTCGGTTCGAAGGAGACGCTGCTGACCGCCGCCATGATCGAGGCGATGAACGAGTGGGGCGCGACGTTGCAGCAGCGCCTGGCGGTCGACGAGAAGCTGCCCCCGCTGGATCGGCTCAGCAGCGTGTGCGACCAGGTCATCGGCTCCATCACTGACGATCGGGCGCTCTGGGCGGCCAGCGTGGACGTGTTCACCCAGACCGATCACCAACCGGATCTGCGCGCCCGGATCGCCGCCGCCTACGAGGCGGCCCGGCCGTGGTTCGGCGAGATGATGGGCGCCGCGGCGGAGGATCCCTCGCCACAGCAACAGGACGCGACGCGCGCCGTGGGATCGCTGATCCTCATCCTGATCAGCGGGCTCACCGTGCAGTGGCTGCTCGACCCGGAGCACGCCCCGTCCGGGGCCGATCTGGCCTCGGCCCTGCGCGCCCTGGCCGAGCCTGGCCGCTGAGCGCGCACACCCTTTCCGTTCAGTGATCAACGCACTACGGTGAGCGTGGCGTGCGTGCCACCGGACGGGGGTGCCCAGTGCAGGAATTCGACTACGTGGTGGTCGGTGCCGGCTCGGCCGGGTGCGTGCTGGCCAACCGGCTGACCGAGGATCCGGGCACCCGCGTGCTGCTGATCGAGGCCGGCGGCTGGCACAGCAGCCCCTTCGTCCGCATACCCAAGGGCTTCAGCCGGCTGATGGACGACCGCCGCACCGCCTGGCACTACCCCGCCGAGGTGGGGCCGGCGCAGCAGGAGGTCTGGCAACGTGGCCGGCTGATCGGCGGGTCCAGCTCCATCAACGGGATGGTGTACGGCCGGGGCGACCGGCTCGACTACGACTCGCTGGAGCGCCTCGGCAACCCCGGCTGGGGCTGGCAGACCATGCTGCCGATCTTCAAGCGGCTGGAGGACAACCCGTTCGGCGCGTCCGAAATGCGCGGCGCCGGCGGCCCACTGCGGCTCTCCAGCGCCACCGGCACGGACGAGCTCTGCGAGGAGACGATCGCCGCCGGGGTGGAGCTGGGCTGGCGCCGGGTCGACGACCTGAACGCCGACGACGGCGAGCGGATCGGCTACGTCATGGCGACCATCCGCGACGGACGCCGGAGCAGCGCGGCCGAGGCGTTCCTGCACCCGGTCCGCGACCGGCCGAACCTGACCGTCGCGGTGCGCACCGTGGTGCTCCGGGTGCTCGTCGAGGACGGCCGGGCGGTCGGCGTACGTGCCCGCCGCGACGGGCAGACGGTCGACTACGCGGCCGCCGCCGAGGTCGTCCTCGCCGCCGGCGCGCTCGCCACACCCCAGTTGTTGCAGGTCTCCGGCATCGGCCCGGCCGACACGCTGCGCGAGGCCGGTGTCCCGGTGCTGCTCGACCGACCCCGGGTGGGCGTCGGCCTGCGGGAACACCGGCCCATGCCGGCGCAGTTCCGGCTGGCCGCACGCGGTGGCTACAACCCGCAGCTCAGCAGCGCGCTCGGGCAGGGGCGGGCCGCGCTGCGCTACCTGTTCACCCGCCGGGGGCCGCTCGCCCTGCCGGTGCACGACGTCGGGGCGTACTTCCGGTCCGGTCCCGACGCCGAGCATCCGGACGCGCAGCTGTTGATGGCGCCCTTCTCGGCCGCCCCGCGACGCCCCGGTCAGGCGCTGGAGCTGGAGCGTGAGTCGGGGCTGATGGGGCTGGTCACGGTGACCCGGCCGGAGAGCGAAGGCAGCCTGGCCATCACCTCGGCCGACCCGGAGCGTCCACCGCGGATCGTGGCCAACTACTTCAGCGCCCCGTACGACCGTCGGGTCGCGGTCGCCGCCTTCCGGCGGATGCGGGAGCTCTTCGCCACCGGCCCGATCGCGAAGCGGATCACCGCTGAGACGCTGCCCGGCCCCGCGGTACAGGACGACGACGACATCATCGACGCCGGGCTGGCGCTGGGCTACTGCGGCTACCACGCGGTGGGCACCTGCGCGATGGGGCCCGGCGACGAGTCCGTGGTCGACCCGCAGCTGCGGCTACGCGGCGTGGACGGGCTGCGCATCGCCGACGCGTCCGTACTGCCGGTCCTGGTCTCCGGCTATCTCAACGCCCCGGTGATGGCGGTGGCGTGGCGCGCCGCCGACCTGATCCGCGCCGGCCGTTGAGCCGTCCGGCGCGCCGCCTGTCGCTACCCGGACAGGAAGACTGCCGACCGGGCCGGTTATACCGAGGCCAGCCGGGCCGCCACTATGGACGGATGGCTGGTCGGTGGCTGTCCCGAGCGGGCGCCATCATCACGAGGGGATCGACCATGCATCCGACAGCTGCGACGAGGCGGCTCCGCCGCCTGCTCGTGGTCGTGCTCGTCCTGGGTACGACCGTTCTGTTTCCGGCCACGGCCGGGGCGACGGTGGTGGCCGGCGGCGGCCGGCCCCAGATCGCGCAGGCGACCGGCTGGACGCCGGTGCCGGGCCAGGCACAGGCCCGTTCCCGCCCGGGCACCGCGGTGTACGGGGGCGACCTGCACGTGTTCGCCCGTGGCGCGGGTGGCACCGTGCGGACCAACCGGTACACCCTGACCACCGGCGAGTGGTCCGGCTGGTCCACCGTGCCGGGATCGGCCGGCGCCCGGTCCGCACCGGCAACCGCCGTCTACGGCGGCGACCTCTGGATCTTCGTCCAGGGCGCCGCCGGTAACCTGCGCGCCACCCGCTACACCCTGACCACCGACCAGTGGTCCGGCTGGTCCACCGTGCCAGGATCGGCCGGCGCCCGCTCCGCACCGGCAACCGCCGTCTACGGCGGCGACCTCTGGATCTTCGCCCGGGGCAGCGCCGGTAACCTGCGCGCCACCCGCTACACCCTGACCACCGACCAGTGGTCCGGCTGGTCCACCGTGCCAGGATCGGCCGGCGCCCGCTCCGCACCG
>NZ_JBIVNT010000001.1:649308-1041648 GCF_044753725.1 Micromonospora sp. NPDC093243
CCGGCGACCGCCGTCTACGGCGGCGACCTCTGGATCTTCGCCCGGGGCACCGCCGGCACCGTGCGGAACACCCGCTACACCCTGACCACCGACCGGTGGTCCGGCTGGTCGGCGGTACCCGGCCCGGCGGGCGCCACCTCCGCACCCGCCACCGCCGTCTACGGCGGCGACCTGCACCTCGTCGTCCGCGGGGCCGGCGACACGATCCGTGCCACCCGCTACACATTGACCACCCTGGAATGGTCGGGATGGTCGGGTCTGCCCGGCGGGCCCGGAGCGACGTCGGGGCCGGCACTCGTCAGTTACGGCGGTGAGCTGCGGCTGTTCGTCCGTGGGGCGCAGCAGCGGATCTACCAGCACCAGCTCGGGCAGTAGCGGCGCCGGGGCAGGGCGGGCCCGCGGGTCGCGGGCCCGCCGGCCGGCCGCCGCGCCGTCCCGGGCGCGGGAGCACCGGTGGTGTGGCCAGCGTGGGCTCAGACCGGCACGATGACCACGTGCAGGTTGCGTGGGCCGTGCACGCCCTCCACCCGGTTGAGCTCGATGTCGCTGGTGGCGGAGGGTCCGCTGATCCAGGTCAGCGGGCGGCGCGGATCGAGCCGGGCGATCGCGTCCGGCACACCGGCGACCACCTGGTCGGCGCGCAGCACGCAGACGTGCACGTCGGGCAGGAGCGTGATGACGCGCCGCCCCTGGTCGGGGTCGCCGTCGAGGACGATCGTGCCGGTCTCGGCGACGGCCACGGCGGCCGCGGTGACCACCCCATCGGTGGCGGCGATCTGCTCCGCGGAGAGGCCGTCGTCGGCAAGAGCGGCGACGCTGGCGGGCAGCCACCGCCGAGGCAGCGCCGGGGGGACGACGACCCGCCGGCCGCCGAAGATCGCGTCCACCACCTGCGCCACCTCGTCGTCGGCGCACCGGTGCACGGTGGCCCGGTAGTCGGTGAGCCGCCGAACCAGCAGGTCCAGGTCGACGCTTCCGCCCGCCGGCCGGTAGTCGCGGGCGATGTCGGTGGGTGCGGCCGGGGCAGCGCCGAGGGCCGCGCGGACCCGGGCCAGGACGAGTTCCCGGGGGTTCACCGCTGCGCCCACCATTCGCGGAAGGTCTGCGCCGGGGGTTCCGGCAGGTCGCGGCCGATGGTCCAGCCGGAGAGCGGCGGAGGCAGGCCGCGACCACGACGGCCGGCGAGGCGGGTGAGCCGCGCGGCGCGCTGCGCGGCCGCGTACAGCGCCGGGTGGTCCATGGTGTACGCGGCGGCGGCCATCGCGACGGACTCGGCGGACGGCCGACGCTGGGCGGCGACGTGCTCGGCGCGGAGGTGGACCAGCAGCTCCGGGATGTCGATCTTCACGGGACAGGCGTCGTAGCAGGCGCCGCAGAGCGACGAGGCGTACGGCAGGGAGGCATTGTCCTCAACCCCGGTGAGCTGGGGCGATAGCACGGCGCCGATGGGCCCGGGATAGACCGACCCGTACGCGTGCCCGCCGGCGCGCTGGTAGACCGGGCAGACGTTCAGGCAGGCCGAGCAGCGGATGCAGTGCAGCGCCTGCCGGCCCACCTCGTCGGCGAGGACGGCGCTGCGCCCGTTGTCCAGCAGCACGAGATGGAAGGCCTGTGGTCCGTCACCGGGGGTGACGCCGGTCCACATCGAGGTGTAGGGGTTCATCCGCTCCCCCGTCGACGCCCGTGGCAGCAGTTGCAGGAACACCTCGAGGTCGCGCCAGGTGGGCACCACCTTCTCGATGCCCATCACGGTGATCAGCGTGTCGGGCAGGGTGAGGCACATCCGCCCGTTGCCCTCGGACTCCACGACGGCGAGCGTGCCGGTGTCGGCGACGGCGAAGTTGGCGCCGGAGACCGCCACCCGGGTGCTCAGGAAGGTCTGGCGCAGGTAGCGGCGGGCGGCGGCGGCCAGCGCCGCCGGGTCGTCGGTCAGCGCCGGGTCGACACCGGGCATCGCGCGCAGGAAGATCTCGCGGATCTCGGCCCGGTTGCGGTGGATCGCCGGTACCAGGATGTGGCTGGGCCGGTCGTCGCCGAGCTGCACGATCAGCTCGGCCAGGTCGGTCTCCACCGGGGTGATCCCCGCGTCGTGCAGGGCCTCGTTGAGGCCGATCTCCTGGGTGGCCATGGATTTGACCTTGATGACCCGGTCGCTGCCGGTCGCGGCCACCAGCTCGGTGACGATCCGGTTGGCGTCCACCGCGTCGGCGGCCCAGTGCACCGTGCCGCCTGCGGCGGTGACCGCGGCCTCCAGCTGCTCCAGCAGCTCCGGCAGGCGGGCCATCACGTCGGCCTTGATGGCGGAGCCGGCGGCGCGCAGCCGCTCCCAGTCGGGCAGTTCGCCGATGACCGCGCCGGACTTGGCGCGGATCGTGGTGGTGGCGTGCCCGAGGTTGCGGCGCAGCTGCGGGTCGGCGAGGGCCCGCCGGGCGGCCACCGGGAACGGCTCGTCGCCGCGGAGGTGACCCACGCCGCGTGGCGCGGTCGCCGGCATGCCGAGGAAGGTGCGGGTCACGGTCGCGCCCCCGTCGCGCCGGCCGCGTCGGCGGCGGTCTGTTCCGTGGCGGCCAGGATCTCGGCCAGGTGCACCGTGCGCACCCCGGTGCGCAGCCGGGACAACCCACCGCCGATGTGCATCAGGCAGGACGAGTCGCCGGCGGCGCACACGTCGGCGCCGGTGGAGAGCACGTGGCGCAGCTTGTCGGCGAGCATCGCCGTCGAGGTGTCGGCGTTCTTCACCGCGAAGGTGCCGCCGAAGCCGCAGCACTGCTCGGCCGCCGGCAGCTCGACCAGGTCCAGGCCGCGGACCTGCCGCAGCAGTCGCAGGGGCTTGTCACCCACCCGGAGCATCCGCAGCGAGTGGCAGGTCGGGTGGTACGTCACCCGGTGCGGGTAGTACGCGCCCACGTCGGTCACTCCCAGCACGTCGACGAGGAACTCCGACAGCTCGTAGGTGTGCCGCGCCACCTCCTCGGCCCGGCTGGCCAACCGTTCCTCGCCGGCCCGGCGGGCCACCATCGCGTGCTGGTGACGCACCGACCCCACGCAGGACCCCGACGGCGCCACGACCACGTCGTACGGCTCGAACGTGCGCACGTGCCGCCGGACCAGCGGCACCGCGTCGGCCACGTAGCCGGTGTTGACGTGCATCTGCCCGCAGCAGGTCTGCTGCTCGGGAAAGACCACCTCGTGCCCGAGCCGCTCGAGCAGCCGTACCGTCGCAGTGGCCGCCGCGGGGAACATCGTGTCGGCCAGACACGTCACGAAGAGCGCGACCCGCATCGTCACCCGCCCATCCGGTGCGTGGCGGCCGGTCGGGCCGCCACGTCACCCGTCCGCTGTCGAGGGTCAGCCGAAGGCACGAGTCTGCCAGGTGGCGACCTGGTCGGCCAGGAGCGCCTCGGGCAGGATGGCCATCCGGTCCACCTCACCGGTGAGTCGCTGCCCGCCGTCCTGGTCGGCCGCGAACCGCAGTTCGCGGTTGGCGCAGCCGAGAATGCCACCGTCCGGGACCTTGGCCGTGCCGGCCTGCTGGCCGTCGACGTAGACCACGATGGCGCCGGCGTCGTCCATGGTGATCACCAGGTCGACGTAGCGTCCGACGGGAATGGTGGCGTTGCTGGTGACGCCGGTGCCGGCGCCGATGAACCGCACCTGGTTGTTCGGCGTGAGGTCGATGAGCACCCCGTCGGTGCCCGGGTCGCCGCCGGGCTGGAAGTCGAAGAGCCGCCGGTAGCTGCCGCTGGTGGTCACCTTGACCTCGGCGGCGAACGTCGCGGTCTCCAGGAAACCCAGCGTGGTGGGGGCGGTCCGCAGGTAGCGGGTGCCGTCCAGCGCCAGCGCGCTACCGGTCGGCCCGTCCGTGACGTAGGCCGCGCCGCCCTGCACCGTGGCGGTACGCCCGTTGGGCGACCGGTCGGCGACCGTGTCGCCGCTGGCGGGATCCCAGGCGACGAGCGGGTGGCCCGGGTCGGGTCGCGCGCAGGGCGGCGGGACCGGCAGCGCGATGGCGGTCCACGCGGAGGCTCGCCACCCGTCGCCGACCAGCCGTGCCCCGATCCGGCTGCGCCCCGGGGCGGCCTGCGCCGACGGGGTGACCGTGAACCGGTACACCTGGGAGTCGCCGGCGCGCAGCCGGGGCACCTCGAACCGGGCCGGGCGCGCGCTCCAGCCCGCCGGCAGGACCGGCTTCAGCGTCGACGGGGCGAGGTTCCCCGCGGCGGTGACCGTCACCGAGACCGTCCCGGACTCGCCGACCTCCAGCGTCTGCGGCGCGTCGACGGCGAAGCCGACCTGCGCGGTGGCGACGTAGCGGTGCCCCTTCTGCGCCGCGAAGGTGAGCCGCTCACCCTTCGGCGACGCGGTGACCCGCTTGCCGGTGTTGGCGTCCAGCAGCCGGTACGGTCCGGCGAAGAGCGGACTGCGCAGGCTCACCTCGCCGCTCCGCCCGGCGGTGACGGCGATCTCGGTCGCAGCCCCGGCCGACCACTTCGTGTCGACGGTCAGGTCGCCGCGGGCGCGCAGCCCGCTGACCGACCCCTCCGGCCAGGCACTGGGCAGCGCCGGGAGGACGTGCACGCTGTCGCTCTGACTCTGCAGGAGCATCTCGGCGACGCCGGAGGTGGCGCCGAAGTTGCCGTCGATCTGGAACGGCGGGTGGGTGTCCCAGAGGTTCGTCAGGGTGCTCTGCCGCAGCTGCTCGGTGAGCATCTTGTGCGCGTGGTCGCCGTCGAGCAGCCGGGCCCAGAAGTTGATTTTCCAGGCCTTGCTCCAGCCGGTACCGCCGTCACCCCGGGCGGCGAGCGAGACCCGGGCCGCAGCGGCCAGTTCGGGGTCCTCCAGCGCGGAGATCTGGTCCCCCGGATGCAGGGCGAACAGGTGCGAGACGTGCCGGTGCTCGTTCTCGGGGTCGTCCAGGTCCTCCTTCCACTCCTGCAACTGCCCCCACGAACCGACCCGGATGCCCGGGTCGAGCTTGTCGAGCGCGGCCCGCAGCTCCTTGCGGAACGCGTTGTCGCCGCCGACGATCCCGGCCGCCTCGACGGTGTTGGTGAAGAGTTCCCAGACGATCTGCTGCGACATGGAGGCCCCGGCGGTGAAGTCGCCCTGCTCCGGGGAGTAGCTCGGCGAGACGACGAGCCTGCCGTCCCGCGGGTCGACCACCAGCTCGTCGAGCCAGAAGAGCGCGAGCTCCTTCATGATCGGATAAGCCCGGTCGCGCAGGAACCGCTCGTCGCGGGTGAACTGGTAGTGCTGGTAGTAGTGCTGGGCGAGCCAGGCGCCGGCCTCGGGGAACCAGAACGAGGTGGCCCAGTTGTGCAGGCCGGTGAAGCCGTAGATGTTGGTCTCGTTATTCACCACCCAGCCCCGGTTGCCGTAGACCTGCGCCGCGGTGACCTGGCCCGGCGGCACCATCGAGTCGACGTAGTCGAAGAGCGGCGCGGTGGTCTCCGACAGGTTGGTGATCTCGGCCGGCCAGTAGTTCATCTGGAGGTTGATGTTGACGTGGTAGTCGGCGTCCCAGGGCGGGCTGGTCGAGTTGTTCCAGACCCCCTGCAGGTTCGCCGGCAGTGAGCCGGCCCGGGACGACGCGATCAGCAGGTAGCGGCCGTACTGGAAGAAGAGCGCCTCCAGGGCCCGGTCTGCCGGCGACGCACCGCCGGTGTAGCCGCGCAGCAGGTCGTCGGTCGGGATGTCGGGCATCGCCTGGCCGATGTCCAGTCGGACCCGGTCGAAGAGCGCGCGGTGGTCGGCGGTGTGCGCGGCGAGCAGTTCGGCGTAGGTCTTCCGGGCCGCGGCGTCCACCGTCGCGGTCACCCTCGGGTGCGGATCGGCGCCGCGGTAGCTCGGGTAGCCCGGCGCGTAGTCGGTGCCGGCGGCCAGGACCACGGTGGCCGCGTCGGCGTCCCGCACGCTGACCGTGCCGTCGGCGCCGGCGGTGACGGCGCCGCCCTCCGCGTTCACCTGGATCTGCGACTCGTACCTGAGCTTGTTGTCGTTGAGCGCGCCGGTGAAGGTGATCCGGCCGCCGTTGGCGGTGACCGTCCGGGACCGGTTGTTCGGCGCGGTGACGCCGGCGGTGAAGCCGATCCGGCCCGGCTGGTCGGCGGAGAGGCGGACCACCAGCACCCCGTCGGGGTGGCTGGCGAAGTATTCGCGGGTGTAGCGCACCCCGTCGTCGAGGTAGGAGACCGTCGCGACGGCCCGGCCGATGTTCAGCTCACGGCGGTACTCCTGGACGGCGCCGGGATCCTGGCTGAGCCGCAGCGACAGGTCGCCGAAGGTGTTGTACGACCCGAAGCCGCTCTTGGGCTGGCCGAGCCGGCTCGCCACCTCCTCCGGAGTCAGCCGGCCGCGCTCGTTGATCAGGCGCTGCACCTCCTCGATGGCACCGGGGCGGGGCGAGGTCCAGTTGCCGAAGTTGTAGCCGCCGGCCGAGCCGGGGCCGCCGGTCCAGAGCGTCTTCTCGTTGAACTGCACGGTCTCCGCCGCCACCCGACCGAAGACCATTCCACCGAGGGCGCCGTTGCCGATCGGCAGCGCCTGGGTCTCCCAGTCGGCGGCCGGTTCGTCGTACCAGAGGGTGAGCGGGTCCTGGGCGGCCGCGGCGGGCGCGCCCGTGGTGGCGACCGCCGGGGAAGGGGCCGACCAGGCGGGGAGCGCCGCGGCCAGCACGGCCACCAGGGCCACCGCGGTCAGCCGACGAGGGGCTCGCCAGCGGCGAGGGTCATCCATGGGGGTCTCCGGATCGTCCGAGGGCCGAGCGGGAGCCTGGCGGGCCGATCTCCACGAGAACGGATCACCTGCGGCATGCCTCCGATGTTTGAGCACGAGGTTACAAAGGACACCATCGAGAAACAAGGACTCAGTCTCGTCGATCGCACCGCCTCACCTCGGCGCTGCCTCTCCCGACGCCGCCTCCACCTTCGACGGTGCCGGCCTGGATGCGGGTCGCGGTCTTGTGGAGCGTCGCGAGGGCCTGATAGACATCGGATGTATTGCTGGCACATTGCGAGACGGTGTCTGGGGGCGACGGGTGAGGCTGTTGCGGATGGGCGCGCCGGGGCAGGAGTCCCCGGCGCTGCTGGACGAGGATGGACGGCTACGCGACCTCAGCGGGGTGATCGACGACCTGGACGCCGCGTTCCTGGCGGCCGACGGCCTGAGCCGGCTGGCCACGGTCGCGGTTGACGAACTGCCGGTGCTCGACGGCGCGGGCGTACGCGTGGGCCCGCCGCTGCGCCCCGGCAAGATCGTTTGCATCGGGCTGAACTATCGGGACCACGCCGCCGAGACGGGCGCGCCGCTCCCCGCCGAGCCGGTGGTCTTCCTGAAGGCGCCCGACACGGTGATCGGCCCCGACGATGCCGTCCTGGTGCCCCGCGGCAGCGCCAAGACCGACTGGGAGGTCGAGCTGGCGGTGGTCATCGGCCGTCCGGCGCGGTATCTGAGCAGCACCGAGGAGGCGATGGCCTGCATCGCCGGTTACGCCGTCGCCAACGACGTCTCGGAGCGCGAGTTCCAGCTCGAGCGCGGCGGCCAGTGGGACAAGGGCAAGTCCTGCGAGACCTTCAACCCGTTCGGCCCCTGGTTGGTGACCGCCGACGAGATCCCCGACCCGCAGCAGCTCCGGCTGCGGCTCTGGGTCAACGGTGTGCTGCGCCAGGACGGCACCAGCAAGGACATGGTGTTTCCGGTGGCCGAGGTGGTCCGCTACCTGAGCCAGTTCATGGTGCTGCACCCGGGAGACGTCATCAACACCGGCACTCCGGCCGGGGTCGCGCTCGGCCAGCCGGATCCGAAGCCCTACCTGAGGTCCGGCGACGTGATCGAAGTGGAGATCGACGGTCTGGGCCGACAGCGACAGGTGGTGGGGCAGGCATGATCTTCACCGAGCTGGACATCGCCGACATCCGCTTCCCGACCTCGCGGGCGCTCGACGGCTCCGACGCGATGAACCCCGATCCGGACTACTCGGCCGCCTACGTGGTGCTCCGCACCGACGCCGGTGACGGCCACGAGGGGCACGGGTTCGCCTTCACCATCGGTCGCGGCAACGACGTCCAGGCCGCGGCGATCGCGTCGCTGCGTCCGTACCTGGTGGGGCGTCCGGTGGCCGCGGTCCTGGCCGACCTGGGCGGTCTCTGGCGCGAGCTGGTCCACGATTCCCAGCTGCGCTGGCTCGGCCCGGAGAAGGGCGTCATGCACATGGCGATCGCCGCGGTCGTCAACGCGCTGTGGGACCTGCGGGCCAAGCGGGAGGGGCTGCCGCTCTGGCAGTTGCTGAGCCGACTGAGCCCCGAGGAACTGGTCGACCTCGTCGACTTCCGCTACCTCAGCGACGCGTTGACGCGGCAGGAGGCGCTGGAGATCCTGCGGGCGGCGCGACCCGGACGCGCAGAACGCGAGGAGCACCTGCTGTCGGCCGGTTTTCCGGCCTACACGACGTCACCCGGCTGGCTCGGCTACGACGACGACAAGCTGCGCCGGCTCTGCAAGGAGGCGGTGGCCGACGGCTTCGGCCAGATCAAGCTGAAGGTCGGCGCCGACCTGGCCGACGACATCCGGCGGATGACCATCGCCCGGCAGACCTGCGGGCCGGACTTCCCGATCGCGGTCGACGCCAACCAGCGCTGGGACGTGCCGACGGCGATCAAATGGGTACGCGAGCTGGCGCCCTTCGACCCGTACTGGATCGAGGAGCCGACCAGCCCCGACGACGTGGTCGGGCACGCCACGATCGCCCGGGAGCTGGCGCCGATCCGGATCGCCACCGGCGAGCACGTGGCCAATCGGGTGCTCTTCAAGCAGTTGCTCCAGCTCGACGCGATCTCCTACCTGCAGATCGACGCGACCCGGGTGGCCGGGGTCAACGAGAACATCGCGATCCTGCTGCTGGCCGCGAAGTTCGGCGTGCCGGTCTGCCCGCACGCCGGCGGGGTCGGGCTCTGCGAGCTGGTCCAGCACCTGGCGATGTTCGACTACGTGGCGGTCGCCGGCGAGATGCGCGGCCGGGTCATCGAGTACGTCGATCATCTGCACGAGCACTTCGTCGACCCGGTGGTGATCAGCCGGGGCCGCTACGTCGCGCCGACCGCGCCCGGCTTCAGCGCCACCATCCGGCCCCGGACGCTGAGCGAGTACGCCTACCCGCACGGCCCGGTCTGGTCGGCGGAGACGCCCGAGGCGCCGGAACCGATCCCCCGGCCACCGCAGCCGCGACAGCCGGGCTCGGCGCTGCCGGAGGCGGGGTGGCACCGTGGCTGAGTTCACCGGTCTGGCGGCGGTGGTGACCGGCGGCGCGTCGGGCATCGGCCTCGCGACCGCCACGCTGCTCGCCGCCCGTGGAGCGCGGGTGGCCTGTCTGGACCTGCGTCCGGAGGACGTACCCGAGCCACTGCTCGGGCTCGCCGCCGACGTGACCGACGACGTGAGCGTCCGGGCCGCGGTCGCCGCCGCGGCGCGGTCGCTGGGCGGCATCGACGTCCTCGTCAACAACGCCGGCATCGGGGCGAGCGGCACCGTGGAGGCCAACTCCGACGAGGAGTGGCACCGGGTGTTCGACGTCAACGTGGTCGGCATCGTCCGGGTGACCCGGGCCGCGCTCCCCCACCTGCGCGCCTCGGCCCACGCCGCGATCGTCAACACCTGCTCGATCGCCGCCTCGGCCGGCCTGCCGCAGCGGGCGCTCTACAGCGCCAGCAAGGGCGCCGTGCAGGCGCTCACCCTGGCGATGGCCGCCGACCACGTGCGCGAGGGCGTCCGGGTGAACTGTGTCAACCCCGGAACGGCCGACACGCCCTGGGTACGCCGGCTGCTCGACGCGGCGGACGACCCGGCGGCGGAGCTGGCCGCGCTGCGGGCCCGACAGCCCACCGGTCGGCTGGTGAGCGCGGAGGAGGTGGCCGCCGCGATCGCCTACCTGGCGAGCCCGCTGGCCGCGGCGACCACCGGAAGCGTGCTCGCCGTCGACGGCGGCATGCACGGCCTACGACTGCGTCCCACCCCGCCCCCGGGCTGAACATCCGATGTACCACGGCCATCCCATCTGGCCTGTCCCGCAAAATCGCGCTATCAGGTCTTGCCGGGCCTTAGATCGACTGATAGACATCCGATGTATTAACAGCGTGTTTCCCGCTTGCCTCCGAGAAGCGTTCACCGTATCCACACTGGATGGAGGACCACCGTGAGACATACCGCCAGGACCCCGATCGGGATCGCCGTCGCCACGATCCTCGCCCTGGGCACCGTCGCCTGTGGTGACTCGTCGTCGAGCGGGACGGGCGGCCAGGCCGGATCTAGCCCGCAGATCGGCATCGACCTGCCCCGCGCCGACTCCGACTTCTGGAACTCCTACGCCAAGTACGTTCCGCAGTTCGCCGACGAGTACGACATCAACCTGATGTCCCCGACCAACTCCCAGAACGACGTCTCCAAGCTCGTCGCCAACGTGCAGGCGATGACCAGCCAGGGCGCCAAGGCGATCGTGATGGCGCCGCAGGACACCGGTGCGATCGCCTCCACCCTGGACACCCTCGACAACCGCAAGATCCCGGTGGTCTCCGTCGACACCCGCCCCGACAAGGGCAAGGTCTTCATGGTCGTGCGCGCTGACAACCGCGCCTACGGGCAGAAGGCCTGCGAGTTCCTGGGCGAGAAGCTCGGCGGCAAGGGCAAGGTGATCGAGTTCCAGGGCTCGCTCTCCTCGATCAACGGCCGGGACCGCTCGGAAGCCTTCGCCGAGTGCATGAAGACGAAGTTCCCCGGCATCACCATCTTCGAGGAGCCGACCGAGTGGGAGGGCGCCAAGGCCGCGGCGGCGCTGCAGACCCGCCTGGCCCAGCACCCCGACATCAAGGGCGTCTACATGCAGGCCGGCGGCGTCTTCCTGGCGCCGACGCTGCAGGTGCTCCGGTCGAAGAACCTGCTGGTCCCGCCGACCGACCCGAAGCACATCTTCATCGTCTCCAACGACGGCATCCCGCAGGAGTTCGAGGCGATCCGCAAGGGCGAGATCGACGCGACCGTCTCCCAGCCCGCCGACCTCTACGCCAAGTGGGCGCTCTACTACGCGAAGGCGGCGGCCGAGGGCAAGACCTTCCAGCCCGGCCCGACCGATCACGACAGCACCATCATCGACATCGGCAACGGCCTCGAGGACCAGATCGCCGCACCGTTGGTGACCAAGGAGAATGTCGACGATCCGGCGCTCTGGGGAAACCAGATCGGCAAGTGATGACCAGTCACGAGCAGAGTGCGAGCTCCGCGGCCGGGGCCACCGCCCCGGCCGCGGAGGCCCGCGGTGTGTCCAAGCGGTACGGGGCGACCGTGGCGCTGGACGCCGCCGGCATCACCGTCCAGGCCGGCGAGACCCACGGCCTGGTCGGCCGCAACGGCGCCGGCAAGTCCACGCTGGTGTCGATCCTGACCGGTTTGCAGCGGCCGGACAGCGGGGAGATCCGCTTCGACGGCACGCCCGCGCCGGCGCTGGCGAATCGCAGTGCCTGGCGGCAACGGGTGGCTTGCGTCTACCAGAAGTCCACGATCATCCCCGCGCTGACCGTTGCGGAGAACCTCTTCCTCAACCGACAGGCCGGCGGTGGCCTGATCGACTGGCGCGGCCTGCGCCGCCGCGCCGCCGACCTGCTGGCCGGGTACGGGGTGGACGTCGACCCGGCGGCGCTCGCCGGCTCGCTCACCGTGGAGCAACGGCAGCTCGTCGAGATCGCCCGGGCGCTCTCGATCGGCGCCACGTTCATCATCCTCGACGAGCCGACCGCGCAGCTCGACGCCGCCGCCATCGACCGGCTCTTCGCCCGGATGCGCGAACTGCAGGCCGCCGGGGTCACCTTCCTGTTCATCTCGCACCACCTGCAGGAGGTCTACGAGGTGTGCCAGACGGTGACCGTGCTGCGCGACGCGCGGCACATCCTCACCCAGCCGGTGCAGACGCTCTCCCGTGACGAACTGGTCGCCGCGATGACCGGTGACAGCGGCCCGACGCTCGGCGCCGGGACCGCCCGGCCGCCGGTGCCGGCGAGCGCGCCGGTGGTGCTCGGCCTGGCCGGCCTGCGGCTGGCCGGCTACTACGACGGCATCGACCTGACGGTGCGGGCCGGGGAACTGGTCGGCCTGATCGGCTCGGGCAGCAGCGGCAAGGTGGCCCTCGCCGAGACGATCGCCGGGCTACGCAAGGCCGACAGCGGCACGGTGACGATCGCCGGCAGCACCCCGAAGCCGGGCAGCGTCCCGGCCACCCTCGCGGCCGGGCTGGGCTACCTGCCGCAGGACCGGCACCGGGAGGGTCTCGTGCCGCTGCTATCGGTGGCGGAGAACGCCACGCTGCCGATCACCGACCGGCTCGGGCGCGGCGGGATCGTCGCGCCGGCCCGGCGCCGCGCCGCGGCCGAGCGCATGATCCAGACGTACGACATCAAGACCGACGGACCGGACCAGCCGGTCAGCGGCCTCTCCGGCGGGAACGCCCAGAAGGTCGTGCTGGCCCGGGCGCTGGCCAACGAACCCAAGGCGCTCGTCATGGTGAGCCCGACGGCCGGCGTGGACGTCCGCTCCAAGGCGTCGCTGCTGGGCGCCGTGGCCGAGGCGGCGGACGGGGGCACCGGCGTGCTGATCGTCTCCGACGAGCTGGACGACCTGCGCTCGTGTGACCGGGTGCTGGTGATGTTCCACGGGCAGGTGGTCCGGGAGGTGTCCCGGGGTTGGACGGACGCCGAGCTGGTGGCCGCAGTGGAGGGAGTGGAGCAGCCGTGACCGGCACCCAGACCATCGTCAAGCCGCCGACGCCGACCGGCGGCCGGCCCGGTATCGGCCGGCTACCGCTGGCCCGACTGCGGGACCTCGCGCTGGTCCCCGCGATCCTCCTGCTCATCGTGGTCGGCGCGCTCATCGACCCGGTGTTCCTCAGCGCCGCCAACATCACCAACGTGCTGCAGCAGCAGACCGAGTTGGCGCTGCTGGTGCTCGCCGAGGCGATCATCCTCATCGCCGGCAAGTTCGACCTGTCGCTGGAGTCGACGATCGGACTGGCGCCGGCGCTGGCCGTCGCGCTGGTCATCCCGGCGGCCAGCAACGGGCTGGGCACCGAGCTGCCGGCCGGCCTGGCCATCGTGCTCTGCCTGCTCACCGGGCTGGCGATCGGGGCCTTCAACGGCCTGCTGATCCTGCGGTTCAAGCTCTCCGCGTTCATCGTCACCCTCGGCATGCTGATCGTGCTGCGAGGTCTGCAGATCGGGATCACCGGCGGGCAGAACCTCTTCGACATTCCGCCCTCGGTGCTCTACCTCGGCAGCGCGCTCTGGCTCGGCGTACCGGCGTCCATCTGGATCAGCGGCACCCTCTTCGTGGTGGGCATCGCCGCGCTCGGCTTCTTCCGGCACGGCCGGTCCGTCTACGCCATCGGTGGCAACACCGACGCCGCCCGGGCCGCCGGTATCCGCACCGACCGGGTGGTCTGGGCGGTCCTGATGATCGGGGGCCTGCTGGCCGCGCTGGCCGGTCTGTTGATGACCGGCCGGCTGGGCTCGGTCGCGGCGGCGCAGGGCGACGGCATGATCTTCACCGTCTTCGCCGCGGCGGTGATCGGCGGGATCAGCCTCGACGGCGGCAAGGGGACGCTCTTCGGCGCGCTCTGCGGCGTGATCGTCCTCGGTCTGATCAACAACATCCTGACCCTCGGCGGGGTGTCCGCCCAGTGGATCCAGGCCATCTACGGCGGCATCATCCTGGTCGCGCTGATCCTCGCCCGCCTCACCTCCGGCAAGGCCCAGGACTAGCCGGACGCGCACCAGCAGTGACCCGGACAGGCAACGGAAGGAGCGTCGCCCATGCAGCGGATCGCCCTGCACACCCGGCTCAGGCCGGGCAGCGAGAGTGAGTACGACGACGTCCACGCCAGCATCCCGGCGGAGCTGGCGACCGCGATCCGCACCGCCGGGGTGCGCGGCTGGTGGATCTGGCGGGACGGACCGGACCTGTTCCACCTGGTCGAGGTCGAGGACTACCAGCGGATGCGGCACGCGCTGCGCGAGCATCCCGCGAACGTGGCGTGGCAGGCCCGGATGGCTCCGCTGCTCGACGTGCCGGACGACTACTCGGGCACCGACTCGGGGTTGCCCCTGGTGTGGGCGCTGCCCGCCGAGCGGGACGGGGCGATCCGATGACCGGCGTGCGGTTGGGCCGGTCGGAGGTGACCGTGGGTCGGCTCGGTCTCGGCTGCGCCCAACTCGGCAACCTCTACACGCCGATCGGTGAGGCCGACGCCATCGCCACCGTGGCGGCCGCCTGGGACAGCGGGATCCGCTACTTCGACACCGCGCCGCACTACGGTCTCGGGCTCTCCGAGCGCCGGCTCGGCGACGCGCTGCGTGCCCTGCCCCGGCCGGCGTACACGGTCAGCACGAAGGTGGGTCGGCTGCTCGTTCCGGAGCGGTCCGGGGGCGGGCGGCGCGACCCGGAGGGCTTCGACGTGGTCGCGGACCACCGGCGCGTCTGGGACTTCACCGCGGACGGGGTGCGCCGCTCCCTGGATGCCAGCCTGATCCGGCTCGGCCTCGACCGGATCGACCTCGTGCTGATCCACGATCCGGAGGACCACCAGACGCCGGCGCTGGCGCAGGCCTACCCGGCGCTGCACGAGCTGCGGGCCCAGGGCGTCATCGGCGCGATCGGGGCCGGATCGAAGCAGTGGCAGGTGCTGCGCCGCTTCGTCACCGAGACCGAGGTGGACGCGGTCATGGTGGCCGGCCGCTACACCCTGCTGGAGCAACCGGCGCTCGACACGCTGCTGCCCGAGTGCGAGCAGCACGGCGTCTCGGTCCTCAACGCGGGCGTCTTCAACAGCGGTCTGCTGGCCGTGCCGCGTCCACACGCCGGTCTCCCCTACGAGTACGCCGACGTGCCGGCCGCGGTGCTGGACCGGGCCCGGGCGATCGCCGAGGTCTGCGCCCGGCACGGCACCTCGCTGCCGGCCGCGGCGCTCGCCTTCGCCGCCGCGCACCCGGCCGTCGCCGCGGTGGTGGTGGGCGCCCACGGCCCCGACCAGGTCCGGCGCAACGCCGCGCTGTCGGCCGCGGCGCCCCCGACCGGCGACTTCTGGTCGGAGCTGATCGCCGAGGGCCTGCTCCGCCCGGACGCGCCGTTGCCCGCCCCGTCGGTCGGTGTGGCGTGATCGTCGACGCGCACCACCACCTGTGGCGGGTCGAGGACGGCTACCGATGGCTGGACGCGCCCGAGCTGGCCCCGATCAGACGCTCGTTCGTCCCCGACGACCTGCGGCCGGAGCTGACGGCCGCCGGCGTCGACCGGACGGTCCTGGTGGAGGGGGGCCGCTGCGACCTCGACGAGGCGGCCCTGCTGCTCGACCACGCCCGGCGCACCCCGACGATCGCCGGGGTGGTCGCCTGGGTCGACCCCGCCGACCCGGCGCTCGCCGACACCATCGCCGGCTACCGGCGGTTGCCCGGCGGCGAGTTGCTGGTCGGCCTGCGCCCGCAGCTGCAGGCCGAGACGGACCCGGACTACCTGGACCGCGCGCAGGTCCGACGCGGCCTGCGCACCATCTCCGACGCCGGGTTGGCCCTCGACGTGGTGGTCCGGGTCGACCAGCTGCCGGCCGTGACCCGGGCCGCCCGCGGCGTGCCCGAGCTGCGATTCGTCCTCGACCACCTGGGCAAACCACGGATCCGGGACGGCGACGCCGGTCTGGCCGCCTGGGCCGGTCCGATCTCGGCGCTCGCCGCCGAGCCGAACGTCACGGCGAAGCTCTCCGGGCTGGTCACTGAGGCCGACTGGGAGCGCTGGACGGTGGCCGACCTGCGTCCGTTCGTGACCGAGGCCCTCGCCCGCTTCGGCGCGCACCGGCTGATGTTCGGGTCCGACTGGCCGGTCTGCCGGCTCGCCGCCGACTACCAGGCGGTGCTGGCGGCCCTGACCGAGGCGCTGCCACCGCTGTCGCCCGGGGAGCGGGCGGCGGTGTTCGGCGACACCGCGGCGCGGACCTACCGGCTCGGGCGTTGAACGGTCTCATACTCTGCGGTACGGACGAAGGCGGGGGAGAACGTGGCTGTCACGGACGAGGCGATCGACAAGATCAAGCAGATGATCGTCGCCGGCGAGTTGCGCCCGGGCGACCGCCTGCCCCGCGAACCCGATCTGGCCGAACGGTTGGGGCTGTCCCGCAACTCGCTGCGTGAGGCGGTCCGGGCGCTGTCGCTGATCCGGGTCCTCGACGTCCGACAGGGCGACGGGACGTACGTGACGAGCCTGGATCCGGCGCTGCTGCTCGACGCCCTGAGCTTCGTCGTCGACTTCCACCGCGACGACACGGTGCTGGAGTTCCTCGAGGTCCGGCGGATCCTCGAACCGGCCGCGACCGCGCTCGCCGCGCAGCGGGCGACCGAAACTGATCTCGCCGCGCTGCGCGGCGTGCTCGACGGGCTCGGCGACGATCCGAGCATCGACGAGCTGGTCGCCAACGACCTGGAGTTCCACCGGCTGATCGCCGTCTGCGCGGGCAACAAGGTGCTCTCGTCCCTGCTCGACAGCCTCTCCGGCCCGACCACCCGGGCGCGGGTCTGGCGGGGGCTCACCCAGGAGGGTGCGGTCGCCAAGACCCGCGAGCAGCACGCCGCCATCCTGGACGCGGTCGCCTCCGGGCACGCCGACCTGGCCAGGTCCTGGGCCACGGTGCACGTCGCCGGCGTGGAGCAGTGGCTGCGCCGGGTGCTCTGAGCGGGCGGGCCGGACAGGTGACCGGCGCACGTCACGATGAGCGCGGCAGCCGCATCCCACCCATCCGGTCCTCGGCGGCCCGCCAGGCCGCCTGGTCGCCGCGCGGCTCGTACCGCACGATCTGCTGGGTCTCGCGCAGCACCGCCCGCAGCGCGGGCAGGCCCCCACCGACGACGCCGGCGGCCCGGGCCTGCACCAGGACGTTGCCCAGCGCGGTCGCCTCGACCGGCCCGGCGAGCACCGGCAGCCCGCAGGCGTCGGCGGTGAGCTGACAGAGCAGCTCGTTGCGGGCGCCGCCGCCGACCACGTGCACGACGTCCACGTGCCGGCCGGAGAGCTGCTGCGCCTGGCGTACCGCGCGGCGGTGCGCCAGGGCCAGGCTGTCCACGATGCAGCGGACCGTGCCGGCCGGGCTGGTCGGCACCGGCTCACCGGCCCGCCGGCAGGCGTCGGCGATCCGCGTCGGCATGTCACCGGGCGGCAGGAACGCCGGATCGTCCGGGTCGACGACCGAGCGGAAGGCCGGCTCCCCCGCCGCCTGCCGCAGCAGGGTGGGCAGGTCGACGCTCCCCCACGCGCGCACCGACTCCTGCAACAGCCACAGGCCCATCACGTTGCGCAGATAGCGGATGGTGCCGTCCACCCCGGACTCGTTGGTGAAGTTGGCCAGCCGGCTCGGCTCGCCGAGCACCGGCGCGTCCAGCTCCACTCCGACCAGGGACCAGGTGCCGCAGGAGACGTACGCGAAATGCTCCCCGGCCGCCGGCACCCCGACGACCGCGGACGCGGTGTCGTGCGAGCCCACCGAGACAACCCGAGGCTCGCCGGGCAGCCCCAACGCGGGCAGCACCGGGCCGACCGGGGTGCCGGGCTCGCGCAGCGGCGGGAACAGCTCGGCGGGGATCCCGGCGTCGGCCATCAGGTCGTGGGCCCACGCCCGTCGGCGCAGGTCGTAGAGCTGGGTGGTGGAGGCGTTGGTGATCTCGGCGCCGATCGCACCGGTGAGCCAGTAGGTGACGAGGTCCGGGATCAGCAGCAACCACCGCGCCGCCACCAGCTGCGGCGTGCCGGCGGCGGCGACGAGCTGATAAAGGGTGTTGAACGGCAACTGCTGCAACCCCGTGGTGGCGTAGAGCCGCCGCTCCCCCAGCCGCGGAGCCACCCGCTCGGCCACCCCGTCGGTACGCCGGTCGCGGTAGTGCACCGGGTCGCCGAGCAGTTCTCCGGCGGCGTCGAGCAGACCGTAGTCCACGGCCCAGGAGTCGATCCCGATGCTGGTGACGGGTCCGGCGGCCCGCAGGCCGTCGAGCACACCTCGGTAGAGGCCGCGGATGTCCCAGTGCAGGGATTCGCCCACCCGCACCGGCTCGTTGGGAAACCGGTGCGCCTGGGTGAGCTCCAGCGAGGCCGGGTCGACGCGGCCGACCATGACCCGGCCACTGGACGCGCCGAGGTCGACCGCGGCGACGCGCAGGCTCACAGCATCCCCCGCCGGGCCGCCCACACCACGGCCTCGATCGGCGTCGTCACGCCGAGCCGGTCGCAGATGGCCCGCACCCGCCGCCGCACGGTGCGCTCGGAGAGCGCGGTGCGCCGCGCCACCGTCTCCAGCGGCAGGCCGCTCGCGAGCAGTCGCAGCAGTCGCAGGTCCGCCTCGCCGAGCATCGGATCGTCCACCGGTGACGTCGTCCTCATCTCGCCCGCACCGGCCTCAGCGGAGAAAGGCCGCGGCGACGCCGGCGTCCACCGGGACGTGCAGCCCCGTGGTGTGCGACAGGTCGCCGCCGGTGAGCACGTAGACGGCGTTGGCGACGTGTTCCGGCAACACCTCCCGCTTCAGCAGGGTGCGCTGGGCATAGAACTCGCCGAGCTTCTCCTCGGGCACGCCGTAGACCGCGGCCCGTCGGGCGCCCCAACCGCCGGCGAAGATGCCGGAGCCGCGCACCACCCCGTCCGGGTTGACGCCGTTGACCCGGATGCCGTGCCCGCCCAGCTCCGCGGCGAGCAGCCGGACCTGGTGCGCCTGGTCGGCCTTGGCCGCGCCGTACGCCACGTTGTTCGGGCCGGCGAAGAGCGAGTTCTTGCTGGCGATGTAGACGATGTCGCCGCCGAATCCCTGCTTGAGCATGACCCGGGCGGACTCCCGGGCGACCAGGAAGGATCCCTTGGCCATCACGTCGTGCTGCACGTCCCAGTCCGCCTCGGTGGTCTCGAGCAGCGGCTTGGAGATGGACAGGCCGGCGTTGTTCACCACCAGGTCCACCCCGCCGAAGGCGAGCACCGCGTCCCGCAGCGCGGCGGTGACGGCCGCGGCGTCGGTGACGTCGGCGGCGACGGCGACCGCCACGTCGGTGGTGCCGATCGCCGCGGCGACGGTGGCGGCGGCCTCGGCGTCGCGGTCGGCGACCACTACGCACGCCCCCTCGGCGGCGAGCCGGTGCGCGACCGCCCGGCCGATGCCGGAGCCACCGCCGGTGACGAACGCGACCCGGGTGGCCAGTGGCTTCGGCCTCGGCATCCGGCGCAGCTTCGCCTCCTCCAGGGCCCAGTACTCGATGCGGAACTTCTCGGCCTCGTCGATGGGCGCGTAGCGCGAGACCGACTCCGCGCCACGCATCACGTTGATCGCGTTGAGGTAGAACTCGCCGGCGACGCGGGCGGTCTGCTTGTTCTGGCCGAAGCTGAACATTCCCACCCCGGGCACGAGCACGACGGCCGGGTCGGCGCCGCGCATCGGCGGGCTCTGCGCCGTGGCGTGCCGCTCGTAGTAGGCGCGGTACTCGTCGCGGTACGCGGCGTGCAGCTCCCGGAGCCGGGCGGTCACCTGCTCGATCGGCGCGGTGGGCGGCAGGTCGAGCACCATCGGTCGGACCTTGGTACGCAGGAAGTGGTCGGGGCAGGAGGTGCCGAGCGCGGCGAGCGCGGGATGCCGTTCCCGGGCGAGGAAGTCGAGCACCACATCGCTGTCGGTGAAGTGCCCGACCTGCCGCCGGTCCGTGCTGGCGAGGCCGCGCAGCAGCGGGAAGAGAGCCGCGGCCCGCCGCCGCCGCTCCGGTGCCGGCAGCGGCTGGTAGCCGGCACGCACCGGGCCGAACGGCTCGGACCGGCCCCGCTCGTCGAGGAACGCCTGGGCGGTGCGGATGATCTCCCGCGAGTTGCGCTCGCACTCGTCGCTGGTCGAGCCCCACGCGGTGATGCCGTGCCCGCCCAGGATGACGCCGATCGCCTGCGGGTTGGCCGCCGCCACGGCGGCGATGTCCAGGCCGAGCTGGAAGCCGGGCCGCCGCCACGGGACCCACCGCACCCGGTCGCCGAAGATCTCCTTGGTCAGCGCCGGGCCGTCGGCGGCGGTGGCGATGGCGATGCCGGCGTCGGGGTGCAGGTGGTCGACGTGCGCCGCGTCGACCAGCCCGTGCATGGCGGTGTCGATCGAGGGCGCCGCCCCACCCCGGCCGTGCAGGCAGTAGTCGAACGCGGCGACCATCTCGTCCTCGCGGGCGAGGCCCGGGTAGACGTCGACGAGGGCGCGCAGCCGGTCCAGCCGGAGCACGGCCAGACCCGGCTCGGTCAGGGTGCCGAGGTCGCCACCGGAGCCCTTCACCCAGAGCAGCTCGACCGGACCGCCGGTCACCGGGTCGGTGGCCTCGCCCTTGGCCGAGGTGTTGCCCCCGGCGTAGTTCGTCGTGGTCGGGTCGGCGCCGAGCCGGTTGCTGCGCGCGATCAACGCCTGAACCTCGGAATGCATCGTCCTCACGTCCCTGTCTGCGTACTCGTGGTGGTCAGGCGCCCCAGCCGGCCTGCTGCCCGCCGGCGCGCTCGGCCCGGATCGTCTCGAAGTAGCCGGAGCGGGCGTAGGCGGCGATCGGGTCCGGGTCCAGACCGACGTCGGCGCGCAGCTCGGCCAGCATCGGCCGCACGTCGGTGTGGTACGCGTCCATCAGCGCCGCGTTGGCGCCCAGCACGTCACCGGCCCGCTGCGCCGCGGCCAGCGCGCCGGCGTCGACGAGCAGCGCCTTCGCGGTCGCCTCCTGCACGTTCATCACCGACCGGATGATCGCCGGGATCTTCGGCTCGATGTTGTGGCACTGGTCGAGCATGAACGCGATGCCGGCCGCCGGCGCCAACGCGTCCGCACGGACGATCTCGTGCATGATCCGGAACAGCTGGAACGGGTCCGCGGCCCCGACCATCAGGTCGTCGTCGGCGTAGAAGCGGGAGTTGAAGTCGAACCCGCCCAGCTTTCCGGCGCGCAGCAGGAACGCGACGATGAACTCGATGTTGGTGCCCGGGGCGTGGTGCCCGGTGTCGATGACGACCTGCGCCTTCGGCCCGAGTTCCAGGCAGTGCGCGTACGCGGTCCCCCAGTCCGGCACGTCGGTGGTGTAGAAGGCCGGCTCGAAGAGCTTGTACTCCAGCAGCAGCCGCTGGTCGTCGCCGAGCCGGTCGTAGGTCTCGCGCAGCGCGGTGGCGAGCCGGTCCTGCCGGGCGCGGATGTCGTCCTGGCCCGGGTAGTTGGTGCCGTCGGAGAACCACAGCTTCAGGTCCCGCGAGCCGGTGCGGTCCATGATGTCGACGCACTCCAGCAGGTGGTCGATCGCCTTGCGCCGCACCCCCGGATCCGGGTTGGTGACGCTGCCCAGCTTGTAGTCGTTGTCCTGGAAGACGTTGGCGTTGATCGCGCCCAACGTGACGCCCAGCTCGGCCGCGTGGCGCGCCAGGTCGGCGTAGTCGTCGACCCGGTCCCACGGGATGTGCAGGGCCACCGTGGGCGCGACCCCGGTGAGCCGGTGCACGACCGCCGCGTCGGCGATCTTCTCGTACGGGTCGCGCGGGACGCCCTCCTGCGGAAACACCTTGAACCGGGTGCCGGAGTTGGCGTACGCCCAGGAGGCGGTCTCGATGCGCTGGGCGCGCAGGGCCTGCGTGATCCGGTCCCGGGTGGACGCGTCGGGCTGCGTCATGGTGTCTCTCCCGTCTCCGCGGCGAGTTGTGCCGCAAGGTTGAAGACCTCGTCCAGTGGCCGCATGGCACGGTCGGCGGCGCCCTGGTCGAGGTCGAGGAAGAAGGGCGCCATCTCCGCCTGCCAGCGGGCGTTGACGTCGCGGGCCTGCATGGCGGCCAGGGCCGCCGGGAAGTCGTCGGTCACCAGGAACCCGACGAGCAGGCCGTCGGAACGGAGGAAGAGCGAGTAGTCGTGCCAGCCGCTCTCGGCCAGCGCGGCGAGCATCTCGGGCCAGACCCGCTCGTGCCGGGCCCGGTACTCGGCCAGCCGGGCCGGATCGACCTGAAGGGTGAAGCAGACGCGGGGCATGGTTCTCCCGTCGGCGCCCCCGGCGGCGCCGGCGCCGTTGGACGCCGGCACCGCCCGGTGAGCGGTCAGAAGTCGAACTGGTCGATGTTGTTCTTGTCGAAGACGGTCGGTGGGCCGAGGATGACGACGCCGTCCTTGCCGACGGTGTACTCGCCGAGCTTGCCGGCGGTGAACTTCTCGCCCTCGGCACCGGTGATCTGCCCCGAGGCCAGCGCGGCGCCGGCGTACGCCGCGAGGTAGCCGAGGTCGGCGGGGTTCCACAGGGCGAACGCGTCGACGCTGCCGTCCTTGACGAACTCCCGCATCTGGTTCGGGGTGCCCAGCCCGGTCAGCTTGACCTTGCCCTTGTACTGGGAGCCGCTGAGGTAGCGGGCGGCGGCCGCGACGCCGACGGTGGTCGGGGAGATGATGCCCTTGAGGTTGGGGTACGACTGCAGCAGGCCCTGGGTCTCCTGGAACGACTTCTGGTCGTCGTCGTTGCCGTACGCCACGGTGACCAGCTTGATCTTGCTGTAGTCGGGCTTCTTCAGCTCCTCCTTCATCAACGCGATCCAGGCGTTCTGGTTGGTCGCGTTGGCGGTGGCCGAGAGGATCGCGATCTCACCCTCGCCACCGATCTGCTGCGAGATGAGCTTGACCTGGTTCTCCGCGATGCCCTGCGCGGTCACCTGGTTGACGAAGATCTGACGGCACTCCGGCTTGGTGTCGGAGTCGAAGGTGACGATCTTGGCGCCGGCGGCCTTCGCCTGGTTCAGCGCGCCGCAGATCGCGTTCGGATCGTTGGCCGACGTGACGATGACGTCCATGCCCTGCTGGGACAGGGTGTTGATGTAACTGACCTGCGAGGAGGCACTGGCCTCGGAGGGGCCGACCTCCTTGTACTCGCCCTTGAACTCGGTGACCGCCGCCTTGCCACCGTTGTCGGAGACGGTGAAGTAGGGGTTGTTCACCTGCTTCGGCAGGAAGGCGATCTTGAGCCCTTCCTTGATCGCGGCGTCAGGATCGGCGCCACCGCTGGCCTGACTGCCGGCGCCGGGTTCGTTGCCGGAGTTCTCCCGGGTGGTGCCGCCGCAGGCCGTGGCGCTGAGCAGTAGTGCGGCGAGGGTGAGGCTGGTGGCCCCGACACGGAGCCCTGTGCGATAAGCGGACATCGTCATCCTTCCGGGGGTGGTTGGTGAGCGGGGGACGTCACGGCGCGACGGGGCGCGCGCGCTGTCGGCGGCGGTGCAGCCGGGCGCGCACGTCCGCGACGGCGTTGGGCAGCACGACGGAGACGATGAGCAGAGTGCCGGTGACGATCGTCAACGCGTTGGCGTCGACGTCGGCGAGTTGCAGGGCGTTGCGGAGCACACCGAGGAGCAGCACGCCGGCCACCACACCGAGCAGACCGCCCCGGCCACCGAAGATCGAGACGCCGCCGAGCAGCACGGCGGTCACCACGGTCAGCTCGAGGCCGGTGGCGTTGTCGCCGCGGGCGCTGGCGTAGCGCAGGGTCCAGAAGACGCCGACCAGCCCGCAGACCGCTCCGGAGACCACGAAGAGCCAGAACTTCGTCCGGGCCACCGAGACACCGGCGAAGGTGGCGGCCTGGTCGTTGTTGCCCATCGCGTAGAGCGCGCGACCGATCGGGGTGAAGTGCAGCACCACGCCGAAGAGCAGGGCCAGCAGCAGCACCCCGACGAGCGCGACCGGGATCGACGTGCCCGGGATGTTCCGCACGACGGCCGCGGTCCAGCCGGCCGGGAAGTCCGCCACCGCCTGGTCGCCGAGCACCACGAACGACAGCCCGCGGTAGAGGGCGAGCGTGCCGATGGTCACCGCCAGCGACGGCAGGCCGAAGCCGGTGACGAAGAGGCCGTTCACCGCGCCGAGCACGGCGCCGAGCAGCACCACGAGGAGGCAGATCAGCTCCAGGGAGAGTCCACTGGAGAGCCAGAGCTGCCCCATCAGGGTGCTGCCGAGACCGACCATGCTCGCCACCGAGAGGTCGATCTCGCCGGTGACCACGATCAGGGTCATCGGCAGCGCGAGGAGCGCCAGCGGCACCAGGTCGAGCAGCAGGAACTGGGCGTTGCGGCCGGTGGCGAAGTTCTCCACGGTCAGGCCGGCGAGCAGCACCGCGACCACGAGGGCGACGACGATCACCGCGTCCCAGGAGCCGAGCACCCCGCGTACCGTGGCGAGCCGGCCCGCGCCACCCTCGGCGTCGGCCCGGGGCGGTGCCGCGTACAGGCTGTCATGCGCCATGGGCGCTTCTCCCTCGGAGCCGGGCCGCCGTTCGCAGGGCCAGGAGCCGGTCCAGACCGATGGCGGCGAGGATGAGCGCGCCGACCACGGCCTGCTGCCAGAACGGGTCGATGCGCAGGACGGCGAGCGAGCTGCCGATCGTGGTCAGCAGCACGGCGCCGAGCGCGGCGCCGTAGGCGCTGCCGCTGCCGCCGAAGATGGCCACCCCGCCCACCACCGCGGCGGCGACCACCTGGAGTTCCAGGCCCGTGCCGGCGGCGGCGTCGAGCGTGCCGAACCGGGCCGCGTAGAGCACGCCGGCCAGCCCGGCGAGCGCACCGTTGGCCACGAAGACGGCGAAGACCCGCCGGCCGACCGGGATGCCGGAGAGCCGGGCCGCGGCCGGCTCGGAGCCGATCGCGTAGAGCTCCCGCCCGCTGCGGTAGGAGCGCAGGTAGAAACCGACGGCGGCGACGACGACCAGCGCGACGAGGAACAGCACGGGTACGCCGAGCAGCGTCTGGTTGCCCAGCCGCAGGAACGATCGCGGCATGTCGGCGGCGTTGATCTGCCGGCCGGACGCCCAGTAGTAGTCGACGCCCCGGAAGGCGTAGAGGGTGCCGAGGGTGATGACCAGGGCCGGCACCCGGGCCACCGCGATGAGGCCGCCGTTCACCACCCCGCACATCGCGCCCAGGCCGACGCCGAGCAGCAGCGCCACCGGCCACGGGGTGCCGGGCGCCGCGAGGAACAGCGAGCCGGTGGCGAACGCGACCAGGCCGAGGATCGAGCCCACCGACAGGTCGACGTTGCGGGTGACGATGACCAGGGTCTGCCCGACCGCCAGGATCACCAGGAGCGCGCAACCCAGCAGCAGGTCCTTGACGCTCTGGTTGCTCAGGAAGCGGTCGTTGCGGACGCTGGTCACCAGGACCAGCGCCGCGAGCGCGATCAGCAGGCTCAGCTCCCGTACCGCGAGCAGGCGCTCGGTGAGGCCGCGCCGCTGCCGGTCGGGGACGGTCAGGGCGGTCGCGCTGACCTGCTCGGGCGCGCCGGCGTCGGTGCGGCTCATGCGGTCGCTCCCTGCCCGGTGGCGGCGAACATCACGGAGGTCTCGTCCGCCTCGGCGCGGGACAGCTCGCGGACCAGACGCCCCTCGTGCATGACCAGGACCCGGTCGGCCATCCCGAGCACCTCGGGCAGCTCGCTGCTGATCATCAGGATGGCCAGCCCCTCGCCGGCCAGCTCCGACAGCAGCCGGTGCACCTCGGACTTGGTGCCGACGTCGATGCCGCGGGTGGGCTCGTCGATGATCAGGACGCGCGGCTCGGTGGCGAGCCACTTGGCGAGCACCACCTTCTGCTGGTTACCGCCGGAGAGGGTGGCCACGGGCGCGCCGAGCCGGGCCGCCTTCACCTGTAGGCGCCGGGTCCAGTGCCGGGCCTCGGTGCGCTCCGCGCCGCCGAGCAGCAGGCCCAGCCGGCTCAGGGCCCGCCGGCGGGCGAGGGTGGCGTTGCGCTCGACCGACAGCTCCATCACCAGGCCCTGCTGCCGCCGGTCCTCGGGGACCAGCGCCATCCCGGCGCGGATCGCCCGGCCCGGTCTGCCCGCCGGGAGACGCTGGCCGGCCACCCGCACCTCGCCCGCGTCGTACCCGTCGACGCCGAAGACGGCGCGGGCGACCTCGCTTCGTCCCGCGCCGACCAGCCCGGCCAGCGCGACGATCTCCCCACCGCGGACGGTGAACGACACGTCGGCGAAGACGCCGGCCCGGGTCAGCCCGCGCACCTCGAGCAGCGTGTCCCGCACCGGGGCCTCCTGCTTGGGATAGAGCGAGGCGACGTCGCGTCCGACCATGCGCCGCACCACCTCGTCCACGCTCAGGTCGGCGGCCCGGTCGGTGCAGACCCAGGCGCCGTCGCGCAACACGGTGACCCGCTGGCAGAGCTCGAACACCTCGTCGAAGCGGTGCGAGATGAACAGGACCGCGGCGCCCCGCTCGCAGAGCGACCGGGCGACCGCGAAGAGCCGTTCGACCTCCACCCCGGAGAGCGCGGCGGTCGGCTCGTCCATGACCAGCACCCGGGCGTCGAAGGAGAGGGCCTTGGCGATCTCGACGAGCTGCTGGTCGGCGATGGAGAGCCCGCGGGCGGGCCGGGTGGGATCGATCCGGACGCCGAGCCGCTGGAACAGCCGCTCGGCGTCGCGGTTCATCGCGGCGGCGTCGATGCGGCGCAGGCCGCGCAGTGGTTGCCGGCCGATGAAGATGTTCTCCGCCACCGAGAGGTCCGGGAAGAGCGTCGGCTCCTGGTAGATGACCGCGATGCCGGCGGCCCGGGCGTCGGCGGGGCCGCGCAGCTCCAGTGGCCGTCCGTCGAGGGTCATCCCGCCGGAGTCCGGGGCGTGCGCGCCCGCCAGGACCTTCACCAGGGTCGACTTGCCCGCCCCGTTCTCGCCGACCAGGGCGTGGGCCTCACCGGCGTGCAGCGCCAGGTGCACCCCGCGCAGCGCGGCGACCGCCCCGAAGGACTTCGTCACCGCGTCGAGTTCCAGCAGCGGAGCGCCGTCCGCGCCCGGTGCGTCGGGGCTCATCCGATCCCCTCCTGAATCGTTTCACGTGTCGTGCATGGACCGTAGGGGGAGGCATTCACGAGCGTCAAGAGTTTCCCGCTGATTTCTCCCCCGTTGCCGAGGCGGACGTGCGATCCCGCGCGGACCGGTTCCGGACGCCGGCGATCCGGGACGCGCGGGCCGACACCGCCGGCTGGATGAAACGTTTTAGTCGCTATACACTGCCGGTCGACCCGGCTCGCCCATCCGGCGCGACGCGCCCGGACAGCCCCGGGCCGACCGCGACCGCGTGCCCGCACCGGACCGCGAACCACCGCACGGATCGTCGAGGGAGCCATGGCAGGGGCGAACATCAAGCAGGTCGCCCGGCACGCCGGCGTCTCCCTCGGCACGGTGAGCAACGTGCTCAACCGGCCCGACAGCGTCGCCCCCGCCACCCGCCAGCGGGTGCTCGACGCGATCACCGAGCTCGGTTACGTCCGCAACGACTCGGCCCGGCAGCTGCGCGCCGGGCACAGCCGCACCGTCGCCATCGTCGTGCTGGACGTGGCCAACCCCTTCTTCACCGACGTGGTCCGCGGCGCCGAACAGGTCGTCGAGGAGGCCGGCGCCATGCTGGTGGTCTGCAACAGCGGCGGGGACAACGCCCGGGAGCGCCGCCACCTGGAACTGCTGGAGGAACAGCGGGTCCGCGGGGTGCTCATCACCCCGGTCGGCCACGGCCCCCAACCCCAGCTGGAGAAGCTCATCGACCGGGGCATCCCGGTGGTGCTCGTCGACCGGGGCACCGGCCGGGCCAGCCGCTGCTCGGTCGCCGTGGACGACGTGCTGGGCGGCCGGCTGGCCATGGACCACCTGCTGGACCAGGGCCACCAGCGCATCGCCTACCTCGGTGGGCCGCTCTCGATCGCCCAGGTCGCCGACCGGCACGCCGGGGCCGCCGCCGCGGTGGAAGAGCGTGGCACCGGCGCGGAACTCCAGGTGGCGGTGACCACCAGCCTGACCGTCGCCGCCGGCCGGCGCGCCGCCGAGCAGCTGCTCGCCCTGCCCGCCCGGCAGCGCCCCACCGCCGTCTTCTGCGCCAACGACCTGATCGCGCTCGGGGTGCTCCAGGAGGTGACCGCGCGCGGCCTGCGGGTGCCGGCCGACGTGTCCATCGTCGGCTACGACGACATCGAGTTCGCCGACGCGGCGGCGGTGCCGCTCTCGTCGGTACGCCAGCCCCGCGAGCAGCTCGGCCGGACCGCCGCGCAACTCCTGCTCGAGGAGGCCGAGTCCGGCGACACGCACCGGCACCGGCACGTGGTGTTCCAGCCGGAGCTGGTGGTGCGGCGCTCCAGCGAGCAGCCCCGGCGCGCCCGGCGCTGACCGCCCCACCGGCGCGCCACCGTACCGACCCCTCCCCGGCGCGGTGGCGGCGCGGCGGGCCTCAGGACGGCACGGCCACGGACCACACGTCGGCGATGGACGGGTCGTAGCCGTTGCCACTGTCCCGGAACCGCACCCGGACGGCCCCGTCGCGGGTCGCGTCCGGCAGGTCGACGACGAGCTGGTAGCTGACCGTGCCGGCCCCGCCCGCCGTACGCCGCCAGCTGCGGGCCTGCGCCACCACCCCGTCCACGACCACCTCGTAGTCCTTCAGCTGCGGCTGGTCGTAGGTCTCGACCGCACGCAGCAGGAACGGCTGACCGGGCGCGACGGCGAGGTCGAACTCGAACCAACCGCCGGGGCGGGTCACGTCGGTGTACCGGCGGGTCAGGCCGGCCTCGCTGTTGGTGCCCGAGTACTGCGAGGCGGCGAGGCGGTGCGCCTGCTCGGAGGCCGGGTCGCCGAGGTCCACGTGGTCGTACGCACCGGGTGGCGGATTGTCGATCCGGACCGGGACCGCGAGGGCCCGGCGTTCGGCCTCCGTACCGCCGGTGGCCACCGTGACCTCCGCCGGTTCCTCGGTCACCGACAGCGGCGCGGCGAGCACGGTGGACACGGTGGTCTCCGCGCCCGGGGCAAGGTCGTACCCGGCGGTGGCCGGTTCGACCCGCCAGCCCTCCGGCGCGGTGACGGCGAGCCGTCCCGTCACCGGCACGGCGGCCCGGTTGCGCAGCACCGTGCCGACCGTCGTCGCGGCGCCCGGCGCGACGGCGGCGGGAGCCGCGGCCGCCGACACGATCTGCACGGCCGGCGCGACGGTGATCGTCCCGGCGACGGGCAGGGTCGCCGTCCCGCCCCGGTGACGGTAGCCGGCGGAGCCCTCGACCGGCTCGCCCGCCGGCGACTGGCCGGCGGGGATCCGCAGGTCGTAACGGTGGCTCACGGTTCCACCCGGCGCGACCGTGGTGGCCCGGCCGCCGACCGGGGTGATCGTCCAACCGGCCGGCGCCCGCAGATCGGACGTCACCCCGGTCAGCGGATCGGGGCCGCCGTTCGACACCAGGACGGTCGCCCGGACGACGTCGCCGGGCAACCGCTCGCCCACCGGGAGATCGAGCCGCACCACCGCCCCGACCAGCGCCGACGACGCCGCGGAGAGCCGCTGGTCGAGCCGGGTGAGCGGCGCGGTGAACCGGTCGGCGAGGGCCGGGTTGAGGCGGCCGGCGGCGACCTGGGTCCGCAGCCACCGGGCCAGGTCGGCCGTCGTCGCCAGGGCCCGGTGCACGTCGGCGGCGGCCCGGGCGTCGCCCGCCAGGTACGCCGTGCGCGCCGCCGCCGTCTGGGCGGCGAGCCGGTCGAGCCGGGCGCGCAGGTACGCGACCGTCGGGCTGCCCAACTGACCGGCGAGTTCGTCGGTCAGCGCCGTCAACTCCCGTACCGCGTCGGCGGAGTCACCCAGGTCGCCCAGCACCCGGTCGACGGCGAAGGCGTAGGAACCGGAGCCGACCTCGTAGACGGCGGTCCCGCCGTCCATCCGGACGAACCGCACGCCGTCGGCCTGCTCCGCCGGCCGGCCACCCTCGGTGACCGCGTGCCGCCCCGGAGCCGGGACACGTACCGTGGCGGTGGTGTTGCCCGGGACGGTGAGGCGCAACCGCAGGTCGCCGCGGGCGTCGAGGTCCCAGTCGCTGCCGATCACCCCGTACATCGACCGGTAGGACGCCCGCGCCGAGGTGAGGCCGCCGCCCGGCTGCGGCGCGATCGTCAGGTGCGCGTACCCGGGGTGGTCGGAGTCGGGTTGGATGCCGGCGACGGTCCGGTACATCCAGTCCCCCACCGCGCCGTAGGCGTAGTGGTTGAAGGAGTTCATCGACACGTCGCCGAAGCTCCCGTCCGGCATGATCGAGTTCCAGCGCTCCCAGATCGTGGTCGCGCCCTTGGCGATCTCGTAGCCCCACGACGGATAGCTGTCGTTGAGCAGCAGCCGGTAGGCGACGTCCAGGTGCCCGGTGTCGCTCAGCGCCGGCAGCAGGTCGGGGGTGCCGAGGAAGCCGGTGGAGAGGTGCCAGTCGTGCCGGCGTACGTTGTCGACCAGCCGGTCGGCGGCCTTGGCCCGCAGCGGCTCGGGCAGCAGCCCCATGCCGATGGCCAGCACGTACCCGGTCTGGCTGTCGCCCTGGACGGTGCCGTCGGCCGAGACGTACGCGTCGACGAACGCCTGCGCGATGTCGCCGGCCAGCGCGGTGTAGCGGGCCGCGTCGGCGTCCCGACCGAGCGCGCCGGCCAGTTCGGCCAGCAGCCGGATGCTGTACGCGTAGTAGGCGGTGCCGATGACACCGGCGGGCGTCGGGTCGTCGAGGTTGAGCCAGTCGAGGTACGGGCCGGCGTTGGTACGCAGGTTGCCCGAGCTGGTGCTCTCCAGCCAGGACGCGTACCGCACCATCGACGGGTAGTGCTCCTCGACCACCCGGGTGTCGCCGTAGCGCTGCCACAGCGTGTACGGCACGGTGATGCCGGCGTCGGCCCACCCGGTCGCGCCGTCCCCGCAGCAGGCCCGCGGCGCGACGTCGGGGTACGCGCCGTTGGCCGACTGGGCGTCCCGCAGGTCCTGCAACCACTTGCTGAGGAACGTCAGGCTGTCCATGTTGAACGTCGCGGTCTCGGCGAAGACGTTGATGTCACCGGTCCAGCCGAGCCGCTCGTCGCGGGCCGGGGTGTCGGTCGGGATGGAGAGGAAGTTGCCGCGCTGCCCCCAGGTGATGTTGCTGTGCAGCTGGTTGACCATCGGGTTGGAGGTCTCGAACTCGCTGGTCAGCTCCCCGTCGGTGTGCATGACCAGACCGGTGACGGTGGACAGGTCGGGGGTGCCGGGATAGCCGGTCAGCTCGACGTAGCGGAAGCCGTGGAAGGTGAAGGTCGGCTGGTAGACCTCGGGGCCGCCACCGCGCAGGGTGTAGAGGTCGGTGGCCCGGGCCGACCGCAGGTTGGCGGTGTAGGCGGTGCCGTCGGGATTGAGCACCTCGGCGTGCCGGAGGCGCACGGTGGCGCCGGCCGGGCCGTCGAGCTTCAGCCGGACCTTGCCCACCATGTTCTGGCCGAGGTCGAAGATCCAGGTGCCCGGGGTGGGTTGGGTCAGCGCCCGGGCCGGCAGTTCCTGCACGACCCGCACCGGCGGGTCGACCTGGGCGACGATCCGCCCGGTGGCGCCGGTGTCGTCCACGCTCGCCGGCGACCAGCCGGAATCGTCGAAGCCGGGCCGGTCCCAGCCGGCCGGCAGCCGCCGCGCGTCGTAGCTCTCGCCGTGGATCAGGTCGCTCTGCCGGAACGGCCCGGGGGTGGCCCGCCACCCGCCGTCGGTGCCGATCGTCTCGGTGCGCCCGTCGGCGTAGTCGATCACCAGTTGGGCGCTGAGGTGCGGGCGCGAGCCGTAGTTGTCGGTGCCGAACCAGGCGATGCTGCCGGCGTACCAGCCGTCGCCGAGCAGGGCGCCGAGCGCGTTGTCGCCCGGGCGCAGCTGCCGGGTCACGTCGTACGTCTGGTACTGCACCCGCTTGTCGTAGTCGGTCCAGCCGGGGGCCAGTTCGTGGTCGCCGACCCGCTGGCCGTTGAGCGACAGCTGGTAGACCCCGAGCGCGGTCGCGTAGATCCGGGCGCGGGCGATCTCGCCGTCGACCCGGAAGCCCCGGCGCAGCAGCGGGTTCGCGTCCAGCGCGGTGAGCATCGCCTCCGCGTCCCCGCCGACCCGCAGGCCGCCCGCGGTGGGCGTACCCGCCCCGAACGGGTTCTCGCCGTCGGTGAGCGGCGCCGCGAAGAGGGTGTCGCCGCCGCTGGTCACCGAGAAGTCGGAGAAGACGCCGGTCTCCACCCCGTTGGTACGCAGGCCGACCGAGCCGGCCCGGTGCGCGGTGTCCCGGGTGACGTCGACCTGGGTGCCGTCGACCCAGCTGGTGATGGTGTCGCCGGCCGCGGTGATGCGCAGGGTGTGCGGTGCGGTCAGCCGGTCGGCCGGCACGATCCCGCCCAGCGGCACCTCCTTGAGCAGGGTCCAGGCGCCGTCGACCCGCCGGTGCGGGCGCAGCTTCGCGCTCCCGCCGGTGATGGAGAACTGCCACATGTAGGCGTTGCCCGACCCGCTGGCCCGCAGGAAGATCCCGGCGGCGTCGCGTTCCAGGCGGAGCGTCGTCTGCACCGTGTAGTCCGTCCAGGACTCGGTGGGCGACGGCAGCCCGATCCAGTCGGCCCGCCAGCCTTCGGCCCCCCGCACGCCGGTCTCCCAGGAGGCCGGGACGCTCCACCCGGAGGCGCGGCCCCTGGTGTCCCAGACCCGGACCTGCCAGGCGTAGCGGGTGCGCGGACGCAACTGCGGCCCGGCGTACGGCACGAGGGTGCTCGCCCGCGAGGTGACCCGGCCACTGTCCCAGACGTCGGCGTCGGCCAGGCGGTCCCGGCTGGAGGCGACGCGCACCTGATAGGACTCCTGGACCACGCTCCGAACGGCGGCGTCGATCCGCCAACCGAGGCGGGGCCGGGCCACGTCCAGCCCGATCGGGTCGGTCGCCCGTTCGGTGGTCAGGCCGGTCACCGTGAGCCGGGGTGCGGCCTCCGGTGCGGCGGCCGCCGCCGGACCCGGCGCCACCGTCGGCGTCAGACCGAGGAGCAGTACGACAGTCGCGGACAGTGCGGCCCGGTACCGCCTCGTGCGCATCATGGCTGGTCCTCACCCTTCTGTGCGGCGGTCCGCACCCGACGTGGGCGGCGCCCGGGCGGCCGGCGGGCGGCCCGGAGCTCTGGTCAGCGGGGCTGGGCGGCCGGATGTCCGACCGGGTGGAAGCTGGACCGGCCGGAGCCGACCTCGAACACGGCGCGGCCGTCGGAGATGCCGACGAAGGTGGCCCTGCTCGGTCCGGCCGCCCGATAGCTCTTCCCGGCGGTGACCGGCAGCGCCACCCGGGCGGTCACGTTGACCGGCACGTCGAGGTCGACGCGTAGGCCGGAGCCGGTGCGCCGCCAGTCGAGGCGGACCGGACCGCGCTGGGTGGGCACCGTGCCGGCGGCGCGGTCGAGCCCGACCGCGGGCGGCGCGACCTCGACGACGGCGGCGCCCGGGCTGGCGGTGCGGACGCCGAGCAGGGTCTCCTGTACGTCGACCACCGCCTGCGCTCCCCAGCCGTGCGACTGGCTGAAGTTGCTGCCGGGGTCGAGGGTCCACGCCTCCCAGGTGAAGGTGCCGCCCCGGGCGAGGATGTTCGCCCAGCCCAGGTCGTCCGGGTTGGTCAGCAGCCGCAGCACCGCGTCCGGCCGGCCGGCGTCGGCGAGGGCACGCAGCAGCCAGTGCGCGGTCATCGGTCCCTGCTTCATACCCATCGACGCGAGCTGCCGGGCCAGGGCCGGCAGGTCCGCGCGGGGGGCCACCCCGTGGGCGACGGCGTACGAGGTGGCGTGCTGGCCGGCGTGGCCGCTGGGCTCACCGGTGGCCGAGAGCCCGTCGACGTAGCCGCCGTCGGCGGCGCGCAGCGTCGCGTTGATCGCGCTGGTGAGCGCGGCGGCGTGCCCGTCGTATCCGGCCACCTCGGCGGCCGGCCGGTCGAGGGCCTCGGCCATCCGGGCGGTGGTGCGCAGCACGTCCACGCCCTGGGCGTTGATGGTGGTCCGGGCGGCGGCCGTCATGTCGTAGCCGAACCGGCCGGGCTCGGGCCAGTCGACGATGCCGTAGCGGTAGGCGCCGCTGCCACCGGCCAGGTCGGTGACCAGGCCCGCGGTGGGACCGCTGGCCGGGATGTGCCGCAGCACGTAGTCGGCGGTGTCCCGGATCGCCGGGTACGCCTCGGCCAGCAGCTCGCAGTCGCCGGTCTCGGTCCAGTACCGCCAGACCCAGTCGACGAACATCAGCGAGTAGTCGGGGATGTCCCGCTTGCCGTCGCCGTTGGGATAGACCGCGTTGTACCGGCCGCGGTCGTCGCCGGTGTTCCAGTAGCGGGTGGCCGAGCGGAGGAACTCGCGGATGGCCTGCTGGGTGGCGTCGCGCTCAGCGAACGCGGCCATGGTGGCGTAGGAGATGTTCGCGGCGTCGCCGAGGAACTGGCCCTTCTCCCGGGTGGGCGTGTCGACGAACGCCTCCTGGACGGAGTAGAGCGCGGAGCGCTTCATCATCGACCACACCGCGTCGAGGGTCGCGTCCGAGCTGGTGAAGGTGGCCTCCCCACCGGGCGGTACGTCGGTGTGCACCAGGACGGCGGAGACGTCCCGCGGCGAGATCTCCTCGCCTGCGTCGGGGATCTCCAGGTAGCGGAAGCCCAGGTGGGTGAAGGCCCGGAACTCCTGCGCCCCGTCCTTCTGCAGGTACGGGAAGCTCATGTCGGTGCCCTGCGAGTCCAGGGTGGAGGTGGCGACCCGGCCGCTGTCGGTGAGGGTGTAGCCGGCGCGCAAGGCGACAGTGCGTCCGGCCACGCCGGCGTCGAACCGGACGACCGGGCGGGCGGGGATGACCACGCCGAAGTCGGCGACCACCGTGCCGTCGGCGGCGGTACGTAGGGCCACCGGCGCGACGCCGCGCTCGGCCAGCCGGGTCTCCTGCCCGATCAGGTGTGGGTTTGCCGGGGTCGGGTGCGCGCCGAGCACCTCGGCGGCGGTGAACGGCGCGGCGCTGTCGTCGTAGCCGGGCCGCATCCACCCGGTGACCTCGGCGCGGGCGTCCTGCCGCTCGACCCGGTCGCCCTCGCCGTTGCGGCGTTCGGCGCCGGCGACGAAGCGGGTGTCCCGGGCGACCCGCCATGAGGAATCGGTGCGGAACACCTCGCGGGAGCCGTCGGCGTGCTCGACGACCAGCTTCACCAGCAGCCCACGGGCACCCGCGGGGCGACCCTGGCCGCTGCCGTACCAGTGGTAGCGCACCCCGATCACGAGCGGCCTGCCGGCGGCCACCAGGGCGGTGACGTCGGCCGCCTGGTAGTAGTCCTCGCCGGGGTAGCCGAAGGAGGTGCCCCGGTCGGCGCGGGCGCCGTTGAGGTAGAGCTCGTAGGTGTGGTCGGCGGCGGTGTAGGCGCGGGCCCGGACGACGCGGCTGGGGTTGGGGCGTACCTCGGTGCGGGCCAGGGTGTAGTCGTCGGCCTCGGTGGTGGCGCGCCGGATCCAGCTCGCGCCCTCCCACTGGCCGTCGGAGATGCCGGTCTCGAAGGCGCCGCTTCCGGGCGGGGACTGCCGGCCGGTGCGATCCCAGGTGCGCACCGTCCACCGGTACGCCGCGCCGGGGCGCAGGGCGGGCCCGGCGTACGGCACGTAGGACTGCTGGTCGGAGGTGACCTTGCCGGAATCCCAGACCCGGTCGCCGCCGGCCTCGCTGACGGTGATCCGGTAGGCGGTCTGCCGCTCGCCGGGGTCGGTGTCCCGGGGCAGCCAGCCGAACCGTGGTGTGCCCTCGACGTTGAGCGGGCGGACCCGGTCGCCGACCGTGAGCGCGACCGGCGCGTGCGGGGCGTGACCGTGGGCGGCCAGCGCCGGGGGCGCCCCGGCCACGACCGTTGCGACGACGGTGGCGGCCGCCAGGAGCGCGGCTCCGCGGCCCAGCACGGGGAACAGCGGTCCGGCTGTGAGATTCCGAGGTGTCACGCCCGCCTCCACCTGTGAATCGTTTCAGGCAGGCTACGTGCTCGTGTTCGCCGTGTGAAGACGTCCCCGGTGGCCGGATCCGGCCAGCACAGCGATCGATGTACGGCCCCCCGGGGTGAACGGCCTGCGTCACGTTCGGCGGGACGCCGTTTCAAGATTGGAAAGACGCGTCCTAGGCTGGCCTGCATCGCTACACCGTGACGAAGAGGAGACCGTCGTGAGCCAGACCGAACGGGTGGATTCCGACGAGGAGTGGAACGTCGCCGAGGACGACGGGGTCCTGGACGCGTCGGACACCCTGGACGACCGGATCGGAGACCCGCTGGACACCGGCATCATCGCCGAGGACCACTGGCGGGGCGCGAACCGGTTCGGCACCACGCCCGCCGAGGAGCGAGCGGGCGAGTCCCTCGACCAGCTGCTCGCCCAGGAGGAGCCGGATGTCGACCCGTACGCCGAGGGGGGCGACGACGAGGACGAGCTGACCCGGCGCGGCTACGAGCGCGAGGCGCGCGCGGGTCGCCTCGTCGCCTATGACGAGGGCCTCGGCGAGGACGAGGAGGCCGAGTCGGTGGCCTGGGACGCGGGCATCGACGCGGGCGCCGCGAGCGCCGAGGAGGCCGCGGTCCACCTGGTCGACGACCCGAACGGCCCCGGGGACGGCCCGCTGCGCTGAGCGCGCCCACCGGGGTCGCGCCCCGTCGGGCTGCCCTGGAGGTCGGGCAGCCCGACACCGTCATCTCGGGTGAGCCGAACACGCTCGCCCCCGGCCGGACGGAGAGGGACGGATGCGACCTTCGCGCGTAAGGGCCGTCGTCGCACTCGCGGTGCTCTCGCTCACTCCGCTCACCGCCTGCGACGCCACGGACCCCTCCCGCACGGACAGCCCCGTCGCACCGACCGGTGCCGCCGCCACGTCCGGCCCGGGTGGCACCGCGGTCGCCACACCCCGGGCCGAGCAGGAGTTCCGCCGGCTGGAGACCGCGTTCGACGCGCGGCTGGGAGTCCACGCGGTCGACACCGGGACCGGCCGGAGCGTGCGGTACCGGGCCGACGAACGGTTCGCCTACGCCTCCACGTTCAAGGCGTTGGCCGTCGCGGCCCTGCTCGACCGGACGTCGACCGCCGACCTCGACCGCGTCGTCCGCTACCCGCGAGCGGACCTGGTGGCGCACTCCCCGGTCACCGAGAAGCACGTGGCCGTCGGGATGCCGCTGCGCGACCTGGCCGACGCCGCGATCCGGTACAGCGACAACACCGCGGCCAACCTGATCCTGCGCCGCCTCGGCGGGCCGCGCGGCTTCGAGGAGGCGCTGCGCCGCCTCGGCGACACGACCACCGAGGCGGCCCGCTACGAGACCGCCCTCAACGAGGCCACGCCGGGCGACGAGCGGGACACCACCACGCCGCGAGCCTTCGCCGACGACCTGCGCGCGTACGCCGTCGGCACCGCGTTGTCCGACGAGGACCAGGACCTCCTCAACGGATGGTTGCGGGGCAACACCACGGGCGACGGCCTCGTCCGGGCCGGCGTCCCGGACGGCTGGGTGGTGGGCGACAAGACCGGCTCCGGCGGATACGGCACGCGCAACGACATCGCCGTGCTCTGGCCGCCGGAGGGCGCGCCGATCGTGCTCGCGGTGATGTCGAGCCGGAGCGGGAAGGACGCGACGTACGACGACGCGCTCATCGCGCAGGCGACCCGGGTCGCCGTCGACACGCTGCGCCGCTGACTCCTGCCCCAGGGATCGACAGATGATCCACCGCCGTCGACTGCTGTGCCCGGGATGGCCGTCGGTCGGCAACGACAGGGAAACCTGATCCTCACCGCTGCTGCCGAGGATCGAGTTGATCTTCCCCTCCGTCGTAAGGAGATCTTCGATGCAGCAGTTCGATCGGCGCGCGTTCCTCGGCCTGGCCGGGGCGGCCGGCGCCGGGGTCGCAGCGGCGGTGGCCGGCTGGTCCGCCGCTCCGGCCTGGGCGACCGGCCGGCTCCCTGACAACCCGTTCACCCTGGGCGTCGCGTCCGGCGACCCGCTGCCCGACGGTGTCGTCCTCTGGACCCGTCTCGCCCCGGAGCCGCTGGCGGCAGACGGTCTCGGTGGGATGCCACAGCACGTGGTGCCGGTGCGGTGGGAGGTCGCCGAGGACCCCCGCTTCCGCCACGTCGTCCGCCGGGGGGTGGAGCTGGCCACCCCGGAGCTCGGGCACTCGGTGCACGCGGAGGTGGGCGGGCTGCGCTCCGACCGGGAGTACTTCTACCGGTTCCGGGCCGGCACCGAGATCAGCCCGGTCGGCCGCACCCGCACCGCCCCGGCCTTCCGGGACCTGCCGCGCAGCCTCGCCTTCGCGTTCGTCTCCTGCCAGAACTTTCCGACCGGCCACTTCACCCCCTACCGGCACATGCTCGACGAGGACCTCGACCTGGTCGTCCACCTCGGCGACTACATCTACGAGGGGCCGGCGGCCGGCACGATCGGCCGGGCGCACCTGCCCGCCGCGGAGATCTTCTCCCTCGCCGACTACCGGGTCCGGCACGCTCAGTACAAGACCGACCCCGACCTGCAGGCCGCGCACGGCCGGTTTCCCTGGGCCGTCACCTGGGACGACCACGAGGTGGAGAACAACTACGCCGACGAGAACTCCGAGGACGCCGCCCAGTCGCCGGAGAGCTTCCTGACCCGGCGGGCCGCCGCCTACCAGGCGTACTACGAGCACCTGCCGCTGCGGCGCAGCGCCCTGCCGCACGGCCCGGACATGCGGCTCTACCGACGGCTGCGCTACGGCCGGCTCGCCGAGTTCAACATCCTCGACGGCCGCCAGTACCGCGACGACCAGGTCCCGCCCGGCTCGCCCGAGGCCGACGACCCGACGCGCTCGATGCTCGGCGCGGAGCAGGAGAAGTGGCTGCTGGAGGGCCTGACCGCGTCGCGCGCGACGTGGAACATCCTGGCCCAGCAGACGGTCATGGCCCGTGCCGACCGCGACCCCGGACCGGGCGAGCAGCTGTCGGACGACAACTGGAACGGCTACGAGCCGGCCCGGCAGCGGATCTTCGACGCGGTCGCCAGCCGGAACGTCGACAACATGGTGGTCGTCACCGGTGACGCGCACTGCAGCATGGTCGCCGACCTCAAGCAGAACTTCGACGACCAGAACTCCCGCACTGTGGGGACGGAGTTTCTCGGCACCTCGATCAGCTCCGGGGCCGACGGCGCCGACATCGACGCCCGTGGCCGGGAGTGGCTCGCCTCGAACCCGCACATGAGGTACTACAACCAGCGGCGCGGGTACGTGCGCTGCACGGTCGGACGCGACGAGTGGCGCAGCGACTACCGGGTCGTCCCGTACGTCACGACCCCGGGGGCTCCGGTGAGCACGCACGCCAGCTTCGTCGTCGAGAACGGCCGCCCCGGCGTCCAGACCGACACGCTCTCCTGACCCCGCACCCGCTGCGGCGCCGCCGGCCCTGGTCCCGGGCCGGCGGCGCCGCGGCACGTCGCGCCCACGCCCGCCCGGACACGCCGACGCGGTCGCTAGAATTGGACTGGTAGGTCCAGACGAAGGGTGGGACATGGCCGCGACGTTCACCCGCAAGGGCAGCGCGACCCGGCAGCGCATCGTCGAGGGCGCAGCCGCGGAGATCCGCGAGCGGGGCATCGCCGTGTTCCGGCTCGACGACGTGCTGGCCCGGACGAAGACCAGCAAGAGCCAGCTCTTCCACTACTTCCCGCAGGGCAAGGAGGAGCTGCTCCTCGCCGTGGCGCGACTCGAGGCCGACAAGGTGCTGAGCGACCAGCAGCCGATGTTGAGCCAGCTCACCTCCTGGCCGGCCTTCCAGGCGTGGCGCGACCGGGTCGTGGCCCGCTATCTGGCCCAGGGTCAGGAGTGCCCGCTGCACATCGTCTTCTCCCAGCTCGACCAGCGGACTCCGGGGGCTCGCGCCGTGCAGACCGAGCTGATGCGCAAGTGGCAGTCCGAACTCACCGCGGGAATCCGGCACATGCAGCGGGCCGGCGAGGTGGCGGCCGAACTGGACGTCGAACGCGCGGCGGCGGCGCTGCTCGCCGGGATCCAGGGCGGCGTGCTGTTGATGCTCATGACCGGGGACATCACCCACCTTGAGGCCGCCCTCGATGTGGCGATCGACAACCTCCGGGCGAGCGCGCCGGCCGCGTAGGGCAGATGCGGCCAGGTCGGGCGGCCGGCGCACGACGGCGCGCGGGAGCATCCCGCCCGTCGGGCACGCCGTGACGTGCCCGACGGACGGTCGGCTCAGTGGATGACGACCGGCGCCTTCGGCTGCTCCGGCTGCTCACCGTCGAGCAGGTGCGACGGCTCCCGCCGGCGGGGCAGGAACGCGGCCGGGATGAACGTGGCCGCCACGAGCGCGAACGCGACCCAGAACGTGTTGGCGAACGAACTGGCCGCGAAGTCGAGCCCGCGGTCGATGATCGACGGGTCCACCGGAAGCTGCTGGGTCAGCTCCGGCCGCTGCTGGCTGGCGATGGCCAGACCGGCCTCGGTGAACGGCTCACCGCTCGGGTCCGTCACGCCGGGAATCGGCCGGGAACCGTTCAGCTCGTTGGTGAGGATCACCGACATCACGGCCGCGCCTACCGAGCCGCCGATCTGCTGGAGGATGTTGACCAGCGTGGAGCCGCGGGCGACCTCCTGCGCGTTCAGCGTCTTCAGCGCCGAGGTCATGATCGGCATCATCGTGCCGCCCATGCCCAGCCCCATGACGAACAGCGACCCGCAGAGCAGCAGGTAGGACGTGTCCGCGTCGAGCTGGGTGAAGGTGAAGAACCCGAGAACGATCAGCGCCAGCGAGAACGGAACCGTGCGCCCGACGGGCACCCGGTCGGCGAGGGTGCCGGCGATCGGCATGGTGATCATCGCGCCGATCCCCTGCGGCGCCATCAGCAGGCCGGCGGCCAGCGTCGACTCGCCGCGCACCTGGAGGAAGTAGCTCGGGAAGAGCAGGCCGGCGCCCATGAACGCGATGATGAACACGAACAGCGTCAGCGACGCGATGGTCAGGTTGCGGTTGGCGAACAGCCGCAGGTCGAGCAGCGGGTGCCGGGGCCTGAACGAGTAGAGGACGAACGCCACCACCAGTGCGGCGCCGACCAGCATCGGCGCCAGGACCTTCGCGTCGGCGAACGTGCCGGCCTCGGGCAGCGAGGAGACGCCGTAGAGGAACAGGGCGAGGCCCGGCGAGAGCATCAGCATGCCGACGAAGTCGAACGACTCCGACGGCTCCGGGTTGTCCTTCGGCAGGGCGAACTGGGCGTAGACGAGAGCGATCAGGCCGATCGGCAGGTTGATCAGGAAGATCCAGTGCCAGCTGGCGGTGTCGATCAGCCAGCCGCCGAGGATCGGGCCACCGATCGGGCCGAGCAGCATCGGGATGCCGAGGACGGCCATCAGCCGGCCGATCCGGTGCGGCCCGGCCGCCCGCGTCATGATCGTCATGCCGATCGGCATGAGCATGCCGCCGCCGAGGCCCTGCACCACCCGGTAGGCGATGAGCTGCCCGATCGTGTCGGCGGTGGCGCAGAGCACGGACCCGATCGTGAAGAGCGCCAGCGCCACCATGTAGAGGCGCTTGGTGCCGAACCGGTCGGCGGCCCATCCGCTGAGCGGGATCACCGTGGCCAGCGCGAGCGTGTAGGCCGTCATCGTCCACGCCACCCGCGCGTAGGACGCGTCGAACTCGTCCTGGAACGTCGGCAGCGCGACGCTCACCACGGTCACGTCGAGGATCGACATGATCGCGCCGAGCACGACGACGCCGGCCACCTTGAGAACCGCGGCGTCGAGCTTGTCCGATGTCGCGACAGGCGGTGCCACGACAGGTTGCTGTGTCACAAACTCTCCTGTAAATCGAATGTGCCGGCCAATGGTGGGTGGTGGCGGCGGTGCCGCGCCATCGGGCGCGGGGCGCGACGTACCGAGGCGACGACGCGCGCAGGGAAGACTAACCGCAGGCACCGACAAGTCGCCGCCGGATTACCGACGATCGCCGCGACACACCCGTTCGGCCGCCCCGATGGTGACCGGACGTCGGGGTGTCGATCGCCCCGGCACTCCTGCCCGGGTCTTTACGTCAGCCGGTGACCACCGGCACCGCCGCGGTCAGCGCCCAGTCGTGCCCGATGTCGGCGGCCGCGCGCAGCAGCTTCGGCAGGTGCTCTTCCAGCAGCGTCTCCACCGAGGTCTCGGCGGCGTGCACGGTCACGTTGAGCGCGGCGACGACCTTTCCGTCGCCGTCGCGTACGCCGGTGGCGATGGACCGGATGCCCGGGGCCAGATCCTGGTCGGCGAGTGCCCAGCCCTTCGCCCGGACCTCGCGCAGCGCGGTGTCGAGCTCCCCGGGCGAGGGCTGCCAGCGGGGCGTGATGCCGGAGCGGGTCGGCTCGGTGAGCACGGCGGTCAGCGCCGCCGGGGGCAGCGCCGCGAGGAGCACCTTGCCCATCGACGTCGCGGGGGCCGGGAAGCGGGTGCCGATGGTGACGGCAAGCGTGACGATCTTCGGTACGGCCACCCGGGCCACGTAGACGATGTCGCTGCCGTCGAGCTGGGCCATCGAGGTCGACTCGTTGGTCTGCTCGACGAGCCGCTCCATGTGCGGGCGGGCGATGTCCCACATGTTCAGCGCGTTGACGTAGGCCATACCCAGTTCGAGCACACGCGGGGTGAGGGCGAAGCCGCGGTCGACCGCGCGGACGTAGCCGAGCGCTTCGAGCGTGATGAGGATACGGCGGACCGTCGGCCGAGCCAGGCCGGTGGCCGTGGCGATCTCGCTGAGCGTGGTCGACGGGCAGCCCGGGCGGAAGGAGCGCAGGACGTCGAGCCCGCGGGCGAGGGCCTCGATGAAGTCAGGCCCGGCGCCCCTTCCGGTGTCACTCATGTCCTAATGCTTCCATTGGGCCGAGCCGGCGTCCCACTCGGTGTACTGGTAGGGGTTCTCGAGGAGGTCCGTCTCGGGAATGTCCGGGTTCATGCCCCGCTGCCACGCCTGCTCGCCCATGGTCTCCCGCAGGTGGGAAACGGTCGCCGCCACCTTGGCCCGGGCGGCGGCGAGGTCGACGTCGACCAGCCGGCCGTCCTGCTTGACGATCCTGCCGCCCACCAGCACGGTGTGCACGTCGCCGCGCTGGGCCTGGAAGGCGACGTGGCCGTGCGGGTTGAGGATCGGGAACATCACCGGCGAGGCGTCGTTCTTGATCAGAACGATGTCGGCCTGCCGCCCGGGGGTGATCGCGCCGATCGCCGAGTCCATGCCGAGGGCCCGGGCGCCGCCCCGGGTCGCCCACTCCACGACCTGCTCGGCGCGCAGGTGGCAGTGGGTGACGGTCTCCTGCTTGGCGTGCGCCTCCAGGTGCTCCCGGGACCGGTCGGCGCCGAGCGTGGAGCGCATCGCGGAGAAGAGGTCGCCGCTCCACCACACGCTGGTGTCCATGGAGAGCGAGACCGGGATGTCGTGGTGGCGCAGCTGCCAGGTGGGCGGGTAGCCCTGCCCGGCGCTCTGCTCGCTCTCGGTGGAAACGGAGACCGAGCCGCCGGTGGCGGCGATCCGGTTGTACGAGTCATGGGTGAGCGTCGACGCGTGCACGTAGACGGTCGACGGGGTCATGAAGCCGTGCTCGTGCATCAGCCGGATGCCGTCGTCGTTGGTCGCGCCCCAGACGCCGGCGTGCGTGGTCACCGCGACGCCGAGTTCCCGGGCCACCTCGAAGGCGGCCCGCTCGGGGAAGGCGGGATCGCCGGTGACGTCGAAGGCCAACTGGAAGCCGGCCAGCTTGCCGCCGTCGACGCGGCGGCGGTGGAAGTCGCGGAACTCCGGCGAGGTGGCCCACTGCCACGGACCCTGCTGGATGTTGCCGTAGGCGAGGACGAACCGGCCGGGCACCGCCTCGAGCGCGTCGACCGCCGCGTCGGCGTGGTCGGGCGTCTGCAGGCCGTGCGACCAGTCGACGGTGGTGGTGACGCCGGCGTCGACGGCCTCGATCGCGGCGAGCAGGTTGCCGGCGTAGACGTCCTCGGGCCGGAACAGCTTGCCGGACTCGAGGTAGTACCAGACGAAGTACTGCGTCAGGGTCCAGTCGGCTCCGTACCCCCGCATGGCGGTCTGCCACATGTGCCGATGGGTGTCGACCATTCCGGGCATGACGATGCCGCCGGTGGCGTCGATCTCCACGGCGTGGTCGGGCGCGGTGAGGCCGACGCCGACCTCCGCGATCCGGTCGCCGATGACCAGCACGTCGGCGCCGGAGAGCACCGTGTGCGCGTCGTCCATGGTCAGCACCAGGCCGTTGCGAAGGACCACCGGCCGGTCGGTTGCGCTCATCGCCACCCATCCTTTCCGGGTACGGAGTTTCGGACCCTTGTCCGCTGTACGGGCAGCCCGAGTGGCGCCAGTGTGGTCCCCGTCACGGGTCGTGTCAAGAGCGTGTTTCCGCACGGTGACGCGCCCGTTGACACGGCGGTTCGGCTGCCGCAAGCTGTCCTCGCGGACAGATGTCCGCAGAACGGGCGGTGACATGGTGCAGCACTCGGCAGGGCCGCTGGCAGGCCTGCTCGTCGCGGACTTCTCCCGGATCCTGGCCGGGCCCTATGCGACGATGCTCCTGGCGGACCTGGGCGCACAGGTGATCAAGGTGGAGAGCCCCGGCGGCGACGACACCCGCACCTGGATGCCGCCCACCCGCGACGGCGTCTCGACGTACTACCTCGGCATCAACCGCAACAAGCGGTCGGTCGCCCTCGACCTGAAGGACCCGGGCGACCTCGAGGCCGCTCGCGAACTCGCCCGCCGCGCCGACGTGATGATCGAGAACTTCCGGCCCGGCGGTCTGGCCCGCTTCGGTCTGGACTACGACACCGTCGCCGCCGGCAACGAGAAGATCGTCTACGCCAGCATCAGCGGCTTCGGCACCGGCGCCGGGGCGGACTTCCCCGGCTACGACCTGATGGTGCAGGCGATCTCCGGGCTGATGAGCCTCACCGGCGATCCGGACGGCCCGCCCTACCGGGCCGGCATCTCGGTCTTCGACGTGATGGCCGGGCTGCACGCGAGCATCGGCATCCTCGCCGCCCTGCACCACCGCGGCGAGACCGGCCGGGGTCAGCACGTCGAGGTGAACCTGCTCAGCTCCGCGCTCTCCGGCCTGGTCAACCACTCCAGCGGCTACGTCGCCGGCGACACCGTCCCGTTCCGGATGGGCAACGCGCACCCCAGCCTCTTCCCGTACGAGCCGCTGCCCACCGCGGACGGCGAGCTGATCGTCATCGCCGGCAACGACGGGCAGTTCCGCAAGCTCTGCCAGGTGCTCGACCTGCCGGAGCTGCCCGACGACCCGCGCTTCGGGCGCAACCAGGACCGCACCGCCAACCGCGAGCAGCTGCGACCCCTGCTGGTCGAGCGGCTCGCCAAGCGCACCAAGGACGAGTGGTTCCGCGAGCTGCTCGCCGCCGGCGTCCCCTGTGCACCGATCAACACGATCGACGGCGGGGTCGCGCTCGCCGAGGAGCTGGGGCTCGACCCGGTGGTCACCGTCGGCGACGTACCCGGGGTCCGCAACCCCATCACCTTCTCCGACACCCCGGCCCGATACGAGCTGCCGCCGCCCGGGATCGACGAACACGGCGAGGAGATCCGCGCGTGGCTGAAGAGCTGAGCTTCCCCACCGGTATCGGCACGTCCGACCCGACCACCATCTCGCTGCTGGGGCAGGACCTGGCCGCCGACCTGATGGGCAGGGTCGGCTTCGGCGAGCTGGCGTACTGGCTGGTCGCCGGGCGACGCCCCACCTCGGGCGAGGTGAGGGTCTTCGAAGCGGTGCTGGTGGCGCTCGCCGATCACGGCTTCACCCCGACGGCGATCGCGGCCCGGCTGACCTACCTCTCCGCGCCCGAGGCCCTGCAGGGCGCCCTCGCGGCCGGCCTGCTCGGCGGCGGTTCCCGCTTCCTCGGCGTCACCGAGGACTGCGGGCGCTTCCTGGCCGACACGCTCGCGCAGGCCGGCGAGGTTACCGACTACGACGCGGTGGCCCTCGACGCCGTCACCCGGGCCCGGCAGGAGCGCCGCCTCGTTCCCGGCCTCGGGCACCCGGTGCACAAGGAGGAGGATCCGCGCACCCCGGTGCTGATCCGGATCGCCGAGGAGGAGGGGCTGCGCGGTCCGCACCTGCGGCTGTTCGAGGCGATCGGCCGGGTGCACCCCCAGGTGCTCGGTCGGACCCTGCCGCTCAACGGCGCGGGGGTCTGCGGCGCGGCGCTCGCCGACCTCGGCCTCCCGGTCGAGCTGCTGCGCGGTTTCGCCCTGCTGGCCCGCGCGGCCGGGCTGCTCGGGCACCTCGCCGAGGAGCGGCGCCGGCCGCTCGGCATGGAGATCTACCGCACCGTCGACCGCAACGCCGTCTACGAACCCTGAGCCCCTTCAGCAGCGAGAGGAGCGGGAATGGCCACCGTCGTCGCGGTCATCGCCTCCACCCACCATCCCTTCTACTACCGGGCCAGCACGGCCACCGGCGCGGACCGGCCACCGTTCGCCGACGAGTGGACCAGCAAGATCCTGGCGTTCCGGGAGACGTTGACCCGGGCCAGGCCGGACGTGCTGGTGATGGTCGGCTCGGACCACTTCCACCAGCTCTGGTTGGACAACATGCCGCAGTTCCTGGTCGGCAAGGCGCCCGCCTACGACGCCAACTGGTACAACGAGGAACGCGAGTTCGGCCTGCCGCGGATGCTGCTGAAGGGCCAGGAGGACCTCTCGGCGCACATCCTGCGGGCCGGCCTCGACTCCGGCTTCGACCTCGCGTTCAGCAACGAGCTGCGGATCGACCACAGCATCACCTGCCCGATCATCACGTTGCGGCCCGAGGCCGACCTGCCGATCGTGCCCATCTACACGAACATCTTCGCGCCGCCCCTGCCGCAGCCGAAGCGCTTCGTGCAGCTCGGCGCCGCGATCCGGGAGATCGTCGAGTCGTGGCCGTCGCACCTGCGGGTCGCCATCATCGGCACCGGCCACCTCTCGCTCGAGCTGGGCGGGCCCCGGCAGTTCGGACCGCACGGCCCCGACCCCGAGTTCGACCGGCGGGCCGTCGAGTGGATCGCGAACGGCGACCTGGACGGGTGTCTGCGCGAGGTCACCCTGGACAGCCTGCACGCGCCCGGCAACGCCACCCACGGCTTCATGGACTTCATGTTGATGATGGGCGTGGCCGGCGAGGGCGCGAAGGCCGACCACGTCGACACCCTCGATCTGTTCCACACCATGGAGGCCTACTTCACCTGGTACCCGAACGGAGCGCCGGCAGCATGAGCAAGTACCTGCTGAACAAGTTCCTCTACACCGTGGACCGTGACCCGGAGCTGGTCGAGCGCTACCGGAGCGAGCCGCGCGAGCTGGTCACCTGGTGGGAGGCGGAGTTCGCCAACAGGGTGCTCAACTGCCACACCGGCGAGGCGAGCACCTGGCTGCGCTTCGACGACATCGAGCGTGAGGCGCTCGCCACCCACGACCACGTGAAGCTCTTCGAGCTCGGCGCCCACCCGTTCCTGACCCTGACCCTCTTCATCGCCCTGTTCGAACGCGACCACGGGCCGCTGGAGTACCAGCTGGCCTACGGCGCGCGATTGGCCCACTTCGACCTGCCGTACCCGGACATCGCCACATGATCCGGGCGGCCCTGCTCACCGCCTGCGGCACGGCGCCGACGATCGCCGAACGGCCGGCCCCGGTGCCGGCCACCGGTGAGCTGCCGATCACCGTCGAGGCCGTGCCGATCACCCCGCTCGACGTGCTCTGCGCCACCGGGACCAGCTACTTCGGCACCCCGCCGACCCCGTACGTGCCGGGGGTGCAGGGCGTGGGCCGGCTCGACGACGGCACCGCCGTCTGGTTCGGCACCTCGGCCGGGATGCGACCCGGCGTGCACGGCAGCATGGCCGCCACCGTGGCGGTGCCGGCCGCCGACGTGGTGACGCTGCCGGCCGACGTACCGCTGGCCCTGCTCGCCGCGCTGGGGCTCTCCGCCGTCGCCGCGCACGCGGCGCTGACCCACGCCGGGGATCTCACGGTCGGTGAGCAGGTCGTCGTGCTCGGCGCCGGCGGTGTCGTCGGCCAGGCGGCCGTGCAGCTGGCCCGGCTCGCCGGGGCACGCCGGGTGATCGCGGTGTCCCGCTCCGCCCCCGCGCGCGCCCGCGCCGAGGAACTCGGCGCCTCGGTCGCCGTACCCCTGCTCCCCGACGACGATGTCGCGACGCTGGCCGACCGGCTGCGCGACGCCGCCGACGGCCCGGTCGACCTGGTGCTCGATCCGGTCTTCGGCGTTCCGGCCGCGGCGGCGCTGCGGGTGCTGCGCCCGGGTGGCCGCCTGGTCAACCTGGGCAGCTCCGCGGGCGCGATCGCGCCGATCGAGTCCGCGACGCTGCGCAGCGGGTCGTTGCGGCTGATCGGTTACACCAACAACGCGCTGTCGGGCGAGCAGCGGGCGGCGGCGCTGGGCGTGGTGGCCGGGCACGCGGCGGCCGGCCGGCTCACCGTCGACCACGAGATCGTGCCGTTCACCTCGGTCGCGGACGCCTGGGCGCGGCAGGCCGCCGGCACGGCCGCCGGCCGCATCGTCCTCGCCTTCTGACCCGGCCCGGACGGATCTCCGTCCGGGCCGGCGGGCACCACCCGGCAGCCGTCGAGGCCGCCGGCACCTCGCGCGCGACGGAGGCGCCGATCCCGCCCCCGTTGTACGCGTGCCCGCCGGATTCCATTCACCGGCATGACGGGTAGCACCCCTAGCGTCACCTGCGGACAAACCGTCTCCGGCCGGAATGAGCAGGTGAGCATGTCGTCCGCACCTGAGGTCAGCGTCGTCATCCCCACGTTCGCCCGCCCCGACCTGGTCACCCGAGCCGTCCGTAGCGCGCTCGCCCAGACCGTGACCGAGATCGAGGTCATCGTCGTGGTCGACGGGCCCGACCAGGCGACCCGGGACGCGTTGGGCGAGATCGGCGATCCCCGCGTGCGGCTGGTGGAGCTGGCCCGCAAGGGCGGCGCGCCGAACGCGCGCAACATGGGCGTGCTGGCGGCCCGGGCGCCCTGGACCGCGCTGCTGGACGACGACGACGAGTGGCTGCCGGAGAAGCTCGCCGTGCAGTTGGAGACCGCCCGGACGAGCACGGTCCCGACGCCGGTCATCGCCAGCCGCCTGATCAACAAGACCCCGCGCGCGGAGTTCGTCATGCCCCGTCGGCTTCCCATGGCCGGCGAACCGGTGTGCGAGTACCTCACCGTCCGACGGGGACTGTTCCACGGTGACGGATTCATCCAGACCTCGACGATCATGGCGCCGACCTCCCTGCTGCGCCGCGTGCCGTTCACCGTCGGTCTGCGCCGCCAGCAGGAGCTGGACTGGACGCTACGGGCGCTGGACCACGACGACGTCGACCTCGTCATCGCCGCCGAACCGCTGGTGCTCTGGCACCAGGATGAGGACCGGCCCCGGATCAGCCTGAACTCGCCGTGGCAGGCGCAGCTGGAGTGGCTTCGCGGGATCCGTCCCCTGCTCACCCCCAAGGCGTACGCCGCGATCGTCATGAGCATCATCAGCTCGATGGCGGCGCCCACCCGCAGCTTCCGCGTCTTCCGGATGCTGCTCGGCGAGGCGCGCCGGCACGGCCGGCCGAGCGCCATCGACTACCTGACGTTCCTGCAGATCTGGCTGATCCCGCCGCAGCTGCGGCACACCCTGCGCGACAGGATCCTGAGCCGCCGGCGGCAGGCCGGCCAGGCCGGCGACACCGAGCCGCACGCGACGGAGCAGACGTTCGGCGCCGCCGAACCGGCCGCGCTGAGCAGCGTGGTCGCGCCCGACGAGGCCACGCTGCCCGCGTCGCCGGCCCCGAACCCCACCTCCAGGAACGATGTCCACGCCTAGGATCGCCGTGATCTGGCGCAGTTGCCTGCTGCCGGTCTCCGAGACGTTCATCCGCAACCAGGGCGACGCGCTGCCCTCGTGGCGGCCGGTCTACCTCGGTGCCACGAAGACCGCCTCACCCATCGCCTCGGACACCGACATCATCGTCTATCCCGACACACCGCGCGGCCGTCGCGGTTGGCGGTTGCTCCGGCTCACGGGCGGCTCACCCCGGCTGCGACGACTGCTGACCCGGGTGAAGCCGGCCGTGGTGCACGCCCACTTCGGCGGCGACGGGTGGCTGATCAGCCGTACCGCGAAGCAGTTGGGCGTACCCCTGGTCATCACGCTGCACGGCCTGGACGTGACCCGGCAGCCCGCCGTGCCCGGCCCGCGTGGCGCCCGGCACCGCCGCAACCTCCGCGTCGCGTTCGCGCGAGCGGATCTGATCATCGCCGTCTCCGGGTTCATCCGGGACCGTGCGGTGGAGTTGGGCGCCGATCCGGCGAAGGTACGCGTGCACTACACCGGCGTGCCGATGCCGCCACAGCCGCCGGCGGTGCCGAAAACCTGGGACGTCATCTTCGTCGGCCGGTTCGTCGAGAAGAAGGGCGTCGACGACCTCGTCGAGGCGCTCGGCCTGATCTCGGAGCTACGACCCCGGGTCGTCTTCGTCGGGACGGGACCACTGGCGGAGTCGACCCGGGAGCGGGCGGCGCAGTTGAGCCTGGACGCCACTTTCCTGGGAGCACAGCCACCGGCGTTGGTGCTGCGTCACATGGCGCAGGCCAGGATCCTCGCCGCGCCGTCGAAGACCGCGACGGACGGGGACTCCGAAGGGCTGCCCACGACCATCCTGGAGGCCGCGAGTCTCGGGCTACCGGTCGTTGCCACCCGTCACAGCGGCATTCCCGAGGCGGTCCGGCACGGGGAGACCGGCCTGCTCAGCGCCGAACGGGACCCGGTGGCGTTGGCGGCGAACCTCCGGCAGCTGCTCACCGACGAGCCGCTGCGCGAGCGCCTCGGCCGGGCGGCCCGGCAGCACGCCGAGACCACCTTCGACCTCCGGCGGCAGACCCGGTTGCTGGAGGAGCTGTACGAGAGCCTCGTCGCACCCGGCACCGACGCCGCTCGCCCGGACGCCGACCCCGTGGTCCCGACCCCGTCCTGAGCCCGCCGGGGTCCGCAACGAGCCAACCGGGCAGCCGTGCATGTCGCTGTCGGGCAGCCGTCGACGTCGCTGCCGGGCAGCCGCGGCGGGCCCGGCCGGGCCGGCCGTCACTCGCGCGGCAGGACGCGCCGCACGGCCGCGCCGGCGGTCCGGCGGGCCCGCCGCGCCCCGGCCAGGAAGAGCTTCCCGGCCCGCGCCGTCGGCGTGCCGCTGAGTAGCGCCAGCATGCCTCTGGCCCGGCGCAGCTCGCCCTCGCACGCGGCGAGCGTCCGCTCGTACCACGCCTCCCGTTCGCGGGCCTCGGCCAGCTCGCGGGAGAGCCGGTCCCGGCTCATCAGCAGCTCCCGGTAGGCCAGGGCGTCCGGCCGACCCGGCTCGTCGCCGGCGGGCGCGACCGGTTCGACCCGACCGGCCAGGGCGGCCAGGGTCAGCGCCAGCTCGGCCGGGTCCGCGGGTGACGGCCAGAGGTGACCGAGACCCGCGTCGAGCAGCCGGGCCGCGAGGCGCCGCAGCGCAGCCGGGGGCGGACCCGCCGGTGCCAGCGGCGCGAGCTCCCGGCCGCGCGTGGCCACGATCCGGTCCGCCGGAACGCCCGCGTACCCGCCGGCCTGCCAGCGGCGCAGCAGCTCCCGCACGGTCGGCAGCTCCCGCCGCAGGGCCGCGACGATGAGCAGGTCCTCGAGGGTACGGCCGGTCGGCACCGCCTGGGTGCCACCGTCCGGGCGGCACAGGACCAGAGCGCCGCCGGGGCCGTTGACCACGTCGTGGCGGCCGTCGTCGACCGAGATCAGCGCGTCGGGCAGGGCCGCGCCGCCGGCGGCCGGGGCCTGCGCGACGGCCGGCGAACCGGACGGGCCCGGCGCCGGTGCGATCCGCTCGGCCTGCAGGATCCAGGCCGGGGCGAGTTCGGTGGCCGCGCCGTGCCGCAGCGCCCTGGCCGCCAACCGGCCCGGGTCGGTCAGCACCTCCCCCAGCGGCTCACAGGCCCGGCCGAGCGTCGCCTGGAGGAACCCGATCACCTCCGGGTTCGCCAGCAGCCGCGGGCGCAGCAACGCGGTCGGCGCGATCGCCGTCGGCCAGGCGGCGTGGGTGTCGGTGACGAACAGTCCGGCGGCGGCCAGCCGGGCCCGGAGGCGATCCAGGCCGGCCGGCCGGTCGGGGTCGTACTCGCCCGCGCCCGCCCAGTCCGTGTCGGTGACCTCGGCCGGCAGCGCCACCAGCCGGTGCAGGCCGAGGTGGTTCTCGGCGGCGAGGAGCAGCCGACCACCGGGTCGCAGGGCGGCCACCAGGAGCCCGAGGGCGTCCGCCCAGCTCAGGTCGGCGCCCTCGGTCGAGCCGAGCCGCTCCAACCCGTCGAGCGCGATGACCGTGTCGTACGCGGGCTCGGTGGCGAGTTTCTCCGGGCTGCCGCACAGCACGGTGACGCCGGGTCGGGCGGCCAGGCGGACGGCGAGCGCCTCGGCGTCCGGAATGCCCCGCACCAGCACCGTCACCTCGTCCACCGGCACCGCGTCGAGCAGCGTCGGGTCGAGCGGGCCGAGCACGAGGGTGCGCCCGGACGCGGTGCCCAACAGCGGGGCCAGCACCGGCCCGCGGACCGGGCCGGGCCCGTGCCGGCCGTCCAGGTCCGACCAGACCTGCATCTCCCCGCCGATCAGTCGCAGGTTCACCGGATCTCCTCGGTCAGGTCGGCGTCGGTGTCGGCGGGGCGGGACGAGGGCTGCGGATCGGGCCAGCCGAACAACCGGCGCAGCACGGCGGGCGGGAGCAGCCGGTCGGCGCCCAGCTCGGCGACCGCGACCTCCCGCGCCGCCACCGGGTCGACCTCGGCGCCGTGCAGCTCCGCCCACTGCCGCCGGATCCGCGGCTGCCCGCCCCAGATCGGCACCTCCCCGGCCAGCCGCATGGGATCGCCGTACACGGCGGGTTCGCAGCCGGCGAGGGTGGCGTAGAAGACGGCGGTGCAGAGTCGGTTCGATGCGACCCGACGGTGCCGGCGCTGCTCGGCCAGCTGCCGGCGCAGGAAATCCGGGTCCAGGCTGTCCCACCGGCCGCCCCGGTAGCCGTGGCAGATGACCCGGAAGCCGGCCCGCTCGTACTGCTCGCGTACCCGGGCGGACCGGTATTCCTGCCAGTACAGGCAGACCGTCACCGGGCCGGTTTCGGTCGCCTTGATCTCGGCGATCAACCGGTCGTGCTCCCCCACCACGTGCTGGCCCTCCCAGCCGTGGAACGGGTACCAGATGGTGCCGTCGCGGGGCTGCGCCGGCTCCGGCTCCGGCTCCATCGCCAGCAGGTACGCCCAGGGCGCGCCGACGACGTACGTCTGGCGGCGGCCCAGCGACCAGGCCCGCCGGCGGGTCCGTTCCGACCACACGAACAGCGGCACACCGGGCAGGAACTCGTGGTCGGCGGCCATCCCGTCGCCGATGTTCCAGCCGTGCTGCAGGTAACCGCGGATGCGCTGAGGTGTCCGGTCGTCCAGCCCGCAGTAGCGGGCCAGCACGTGTGAGTGGCCGTAGTAGTGGTTGGCGTGATGCACGGTGGCGACGACCGTTCCCCCGGGAGTTGGCGCGAGCGGGAGCGTAGCCACCGGACGTGAATGCCGGGCCACGGGCACGTGGACACCCGGGCGCGCGCCGGCGGGATCGGGCTGCACGGTTTTCACCCCGGTTCGTCGGGAGTGACGTGACGGGTGATTTCCTCCCTCGCCACTTCTGTCCGAACGGGGACGCGGACATTAGCGTGGGCGGTGGCAACTGACCACGTGCGCGGGATGGGAGATGCGTGGCGAATCCGCCGTTGACCGTACGGACGAGCGACGACGGCACGGTCGTGCTGCAGCCTCGCGGTGACGTCGGCGTCGACGCGGCGGTCGAGCTACGTCAGCTCCTCGTGCACCTGATCCGCCGGGTGCGCCCGTACCGGCTGGTGGTCGACCTCGCGGAGGTCAGCGGCCTGGACGACATCAACGTCGGGACGCTGGTGGCGATCGTCCCGGTGGCCGACGAACTCGGTGTCGCCGTCTTCCTCGACAACCCGTCGGCCGGAGTCGCGGATCTGCTGTGCGCGTCCGGCGTCCCGCACCAACGGTTGCGTCCGGTACGCGCCTGACCGCCCGCGGCGTGCGACGATGCTCGGATGCTGCCCGCAGCGCAGGACACCGGTCCGGTCGACGGCCGCGCCGAGCTGATCGAGGCGTTCCGCGGGGAACTGCACGCGCACTGCTACCGGATGCTGGGCTCGCCGCACGACGCCGACGACGCCGTCCAGGAGACCCTGGTAGGGGCGTGGCGCGGGCTGGCGCGGTACGAGGATCGCGGCGGGATCCGGCCGTGGCTCTACAAGATCGCCACCAACCGCTGCCTCACCATGTTGGCGCGTCGCGGCCACCGGGAGGTGCCGGCCGACCTCTCGGTGGAGGCGACGCAGGTGCAGCCGTACCCGGACGGCCGGCTCGAGTGGGCGCGGACGCTGACCCCGGAGGCCCGCGTGCTGGCCCGCGAAGGCGTCGAGCTGGCGTTCGTCGCCGCTCTGCGGCACCTCACCGCTGCGCAGCGGGCCGTGCTGCTGCTGCGCGAGGTCCTCGGGTTCAGCGCCCGCGAGGTGGCCGGCCTGCTGGACACCACGGTCCCCGCCGTGAACAGCGCCCTGCAACGGGCCCGCGCGAGACTCGACGGGTTGCGGCCCGAGGCCAGCCAGCAGCGGACGCTGCGCCTGCTGGGCGACCGGGCGGTCCGCGAATTGGCACAGCGGTACGCGACCGCGTGGGAGCAGGGGAACGTCGACGCGATCGTCGCCCTGCTCGCCGAGGACGCCCGCTACTCGATGCCACCGCTTCCCGTCGTGTACCAGGGCCGGCTGAGCATCCGCGCCTTCCTCGTCGAGGTGACCACCGCGCGACGTTGGCGTTTCCTACCCGCCTCGGCCAACGGGCAGCTGACCTTCGGCACCTACCGGTGGGACGACGAGCGGGGCAGCTGGCTGGCCGCCGGCCTGGACCTGCTGGCCGTGCGCGGGTCGGCGGTCACCGAGGTCGTGTCGTTCCTGACCGCCGACTTCCCCTCGTTCGGCCTGCCGACGGAGATCGCCGGTCAGCCTGCGCGATGAGTTCGGGCCGCCGCACGGGTTGTACCGGTGACCACAACCCGCAGGAGGCAACAGCATGCAGACCGAAACGCAGGGCGACGCGGACGACCGGCGGCTCGTCACCGAGCTGATCGAGCGCTGGGCGGCGGCGGTGCACACCGGCGACCTGGACACCGTGCTCGCCGACCACGCCGACGACATCGTGATGTTCGACGTACCGCCACCGCACGACGGGGTCCGCGGCCTCGCCGCCTACCGCGACACCTGGCCGCCGTTCTTCCGGTGGCAGGCACAGGGCGCCGCCTTCGAGATCGTCTCGCTGGAGGTGACCGCCGGCGACGACGTCGCGTTCGCGCACGCCCTGCTGCGCTGCGGCACCCCGCAGGACCTGGCCCGCGACCCGGGCCACCACCTGCGCCTCACCATCGGGCTGCGCAAGACGCACGGACGGTGGGTCGTCACGCACGAGCACCACTCCTTCGCCGACACCTCAGGCGATCAGGGCACGACCGGGGAGCAGGGCACGACCGGCGGGCAGGCACGGCCGGCCCTGCGGCCGTGACCGGCCCGCCCGCGTCGGCGCCGGCGACTCAGCCGGAGCGGCCCCGCTCCCGGGGCGGAATGGGGTCGTCGTACGCACCGGAGACCCCGTGGTAACGCTCACCGTCGAGGAACGGGTCGGCGTTGGCGGTGCAGCCGTGCAACCCCAGGGTCTGCTGCTGCATCACCGGCGCCGGCCGGCCCCGACCCGGGCACCGCTCGTGCCCGAAGCCGAGCCGGTGCCCGACCTCGTGGTTGACCATGTAGCGGCGGTAGGTGGCGAGGCTGGCGCCGTAACCCGGCACGCCCTTCACCCAGCGGGCGACGTTGAGGACCACCCGGTCGCCGTTGCGGCAGGAGGTGTAGCCGTCCGGCCGGTCCTGGCACAGCTCGTCGCGGGTGCCGGGGGTGGCCAGGTAGATGGTGAAGTCGGCGCGCTGGCCCGGCCCGACCCGACGCAGGGTCCGCTCCCCGTCGGCGGTCCAGCCGCGCGGACCGGACAACGTCCGGGTGACCTCCGCCGCGACGTCCGCCACCGGCAGGCCCCGGATGTCGCGCTCCACCGCCACCCGGTAGCGCAGCAGCCGGCCGTCGCCACGCCGGGCCGACGGCTCGGCGGCGGCCACCCGCCACTCGCCGCCGCCGTCCGCCGGATAGCTGACCGCGGCGGGTCGGGGCGGTGGTGACGCCACGGGCGCGGCGGTGCTGGCGATCCCGCCGGCGGGCCGACCGGCGGGCGGCCGGACCGGCTCGGCAGCGGCCGGCCGACCGGTGCCCGGCAGCCCGCAGCCGGCCAACAGCGCGGCGCAGAGCAGGGCGGTCAGCGCCGACGCCGCTGATCCGCCCGGTGCCCGGCCCGTAGTCTTGCTGGTCATGTGCCTCCCCTCGCCTCCCACCGGGGGTCGGTGGTGCGCAGGGAAGAGGACGAGCGGACCGGCCAAAAAGTTGATCTCTTACGGACTCAACCTTTCGCCCGCCCCACTCGTCCTCTCCCCCGTGGGGTACGGGAAGGCCGGCCATGGCCCGGGGTGACGCCGAGTTCGTCGAGTTCACCCGGGCGGCGTCGGGGCGGCTGGTGCACGCCGCCTTCCTGATGACCGGCGACCACCACCAGGCCGAGGACGCCGCGCAGACCGCCCTGGTCCGCACCTACGCGTCGTGGGCCCGGGTCCGCGACAACGACGCCTACGGCTACGCCCGCCGGATCCTGGTCAACCATCTCGTCGACGGCTGGCGCCGGCCGATCCGCGAGTACCCCCGCGACGACGTCCCGGAGCAGCGCCGCGGCGACGTCGCCGACGAGGTGGTCACCCGGCGCTGGTTGCTCGCCATCCTCGGCACGCTCAGTCCTCGGGAGCGCGCCATCGTCGTACTGCGCTACTACTTCGACCTTCCGGAGTCCCAGGTGGCCCGCGAACTCGACGTCTCGGTCGGGACGGTGAAGAGCACCAGCTCCCGCGCCCTGGAGAAGCTGCGGATCGCCGGCGCCGGTGCGCCGCAGCCCGAGGGGACCCGGCGATGAACGAGGCGGAGCGGCTGCGGCAGGCGATGCGGACGACCGAACGCGGCGATCGGGACAGCCTCGACCTGGCCGAGATCATGCGTGCGGGACGTCGGCTGCGCCTGCGCCGCCGGCTTGCCAGCACCGGCGCGGCGGCGCTCTCGGTCGCGGTGCTCGTCTTCGGTGTCGCGGTCGTCGGGCAGCTGGCCGGAGCACCGCAGCCCTCGCCACAGCCCGGTCCGGTCGGCACCGCGCCGGCCACCCGCGAGGCACTGCCATCGCCCTCCACCACCGCGAGCCCCTGGGAGCCGCGCCCGAAACCGCTCGGCGCGGTGGTGCGGACCGACCTGCGGTACGGCGACGAGGAGCGGGTCTTCTACTTCGTCCCGGTCGACGTGCCGGCCGCGCCCCGGGTGACGATGGGGTTGGTCGCCGGTCGGCGCTCCGCCGGTGGGGAGCTGACCTCGGACTACCTGGTCAACGACGTCGAGGGCTTCGACCGCCGGCCCGGTTTCCACCAGATCGGCAACGACCAGCAGGGCTTCCCGCCGCACCGCAGCCCGGTGCCGACCTTCGGTTACTTCGTCGGGCCCGCCAAACGGATCGTCGGCACCGCCGACGGCCGTCAGATCACCGCCCGGCTGGCGAGGTGGAGCGAGGATCCGCAGGTGGTGATCTTCTGGTTCCATCCGGATTCGCTCGCGCCGGGGGTGGAGTTGGACGGCATCGTCGCCCGGGACGCGGCCGACCGGCGGCTCTGAGCTCCGGGTCCGCAGCCATGGACCGCCGGACCCTGGATAAACCGCACCTGGATGGGGTTCCGGGCGGGTGCCACGGTCGGTCCATGACCACTTCGACATACTCCGTCACCGGCCACTGGATCGGTGGCGAGATCGTCGCCGGCTCGGCCGGCACTCTTCCCGTCGTCAACCCGGCGACCGGCGACCTCGTCGCGGAGACACCGGCCGGCACCGCCGCCGACGTCGACCGCGCCGTCGCCGCCGCCCGGGCCGCCTTCCCCGGCTGGGCCGCGTTCACCCCGGCGGAGCGGGCCGACCTGCTACGCCGGGTCGCCGCGGGTCTCGCCGCCCGCCAGGAGGAGATCGCCACCGCGATCACCGCCGAGATGGGCTCCCCGATCAGCCTGTCCCGGACCGCCCAGGTCGGCTTCCCGGCCGCCGTGATCGAGTCCATCGCCGGCCTCGCCGGGGAGTTCCCGTGGACCGAGGAGATCGGCAACTCCCTGATCGTCCGCGAGCCCATCGGCGTGGTCGGCGCGATCACGCCGTGGAACTTCCCGCTGCAACAGGTCGTCTCCAAGCTGGCGCCGGCGCTGCTCGCGGGAAACACGATGGTCCTCAAGCCGTCCGAGAACGCGCCCCTGACCGCGGGGATCCTCGCCGAGGTCGTCGCCGCGGCGGGCGTGCCGGCCGGCGTGTTCAACGTCGTCTACGGCACCGGCCCGGTCGTCGGGGAGGCCATCTCCGCCCACCCGGGCGTCGACATGATCTCCTTCACCGGTTCCACCCGCGCCGGGCGGCGCATCTCCGCCGTGGCCGGGGAGACCGTCAAGCGGGTCGCGCTGGAGCTGGGCGGCAAGGGCGCGACCGTCATCCTCGACGACGCCAACCTGCCGCAGGCGGTCACCGCCGGCGTCATGATGGCGTTCGCCAACGGCGGCCAGGTCTGCGGCGCGTGGCCGCGGATGCTGGTCCCGGCGGCCCGTCAGGAGGAGGTCGTCGCGCTGGCCGTCGAGGCGGCGAAGCAGCACACCGTGGGCGACCCGACCGACGAGGCGACCCGGATCGGCCCGATGGCCTCCGAGGCGCACCGGGAGAAGGTCCACGGATACATCGAGCGGGGCATCGCCGACGGCGCGCGACTGGTGTTCGGCGGCCCCGGCCGGCCGGAGGGGTTGACGAAGGGCGCCTACGTCCGGCCGACGATCTTCGCCGACGTCGACCCGCGCTCCGCGATCGCCCAGGAGGAGATCTTCGGTCCGGTGCTGACGATCATCCCGTACGCCGACGAGGAGGAGGCGGTCGCCATCGCCAACGGCACGGTGTACGGCCTGACCAGCGGCGTCTTCGGCGCACCGGAGCACGCGCTGGCGGTCGCCCGGCGGCTGCGGGCGGGCCAGGTCGACGTGAACGGTGGCCACTGGAACCCGCTCGCCCCGTTCGGCGGCTACCAGCAGTCCGGCAACGGCCGTGAGTTCGGCCGCTTCGGGCTGGAGGAGTTCCTGGAGACGAAGTCCATCCAGCGCTGATTCCGACGGACGGCCCCGCCCGGACCATCGGGCCGGGGCCGTCCGCAACCGCGAGGACCACGGGGCTGATGGTGCTGTTGTGGTCTACGCGGCTCCTGAGCCAGGGACTGATCCGCCCTGGTTAACGCCCTGTGGCGGAGCGAGGGTGGAGCGAGGAACAGGGCCGCCGGGCAACCCGTTGTACCGGACGGTGTGCCGCCCGAGCCGTGCGGGCCGGAAGGAGAGACCCACCGTGGACCGCGCACAACTCGCCAGCTTCCTGCGTACCCGCCGGGAGGCGCTGCAGCCCGAGGACGTCGGGCTGCCCCGGGGCCGGCGTCGGCGTACCGGTGGGCTGCGGCGCGAGGAGGTCGCCGCGCTCAGCGGGATGTCGACCGACTACTACAGCCGGCTGGAACAGCAGCGCGGAGCGCACCCCTCCGAGCAGATGCTCGCCGCGCTGGCCCGGGGCCTGCGGCTCTCGCTGGCCGAGCGGGACCACCTGTTCCAACTCGCCGGGCACGCCGTCCCGCGCCGGGCCGTCCGGGCCGACCACGTCAACCCCGGGATGATGCGGATCCTCGACCGGCTGCACGACACCCCCGCCCAGGTGGTGAACCACCTCGGCGAGACCCTGGCGCAGACCGCGCCGGCGGTCGCGCTGCTCGGCGACGAGACCCGGCACACCGGGCTGGCCAGCAGCGTGCACTACCGCTGGTTCACCGACCCGGCGGCGCGGCTGCGGCACCCGGCCGCGGACCACGCCACGCAGAGCCGGCTCATCGCCGCGCACCTGCACGCCGCGTACACCCGGGACGGCCGGGCGTCGCGGGCCGCGGCGATCGTCGACGCGCTGCTCGCGGCCAGCGCGGAGTTCGCCGCGCTGTGGCGGGAGCACCCGGTGCCGGGCTCGTACTGCCCGCCGAAGCGGTTCCAGCACCCCGAGGTCGGCTCGTTGGAGCTGCACTGCCAGGTCCTGGTGGATCCGGATGAGTCCCAGACGCTGCTGGTCTACACCGCCGTGCCCGGCTCGGAGAGCGACGAGAAGCTCCGCCTGCTCTCCGTCATCGGCGCCCAGCGGGTCTGACCGCTCGCCGGCGGCTCGGCCGGGCCGGCGAGGGATCCGCAGCGGTCAGCTCCGCAGGAAGGCGAGCAGGTCCTTGTTCACCTGGTCCTGCATCGTCGCCGTCACGCCGTGCGGGGCGCCCGGGTAGTAGATCTCCTGCGCGTTCGCCACGAGCTGGGCGGTCTTGTGCGCCGAGTCCTTGACCGGGACGATCTGGTCGTCCTCGCCGTGCATGACCAGCGTGGGGACGTCGAACTTCGCAAGGTCGGCCCTGAAGTCCGTCTCCGAGAAGGCCTTGATGCTCTGGTACGCGTTCCACAGCCCGGACTGCATGCTCCACAGCCAGAACTGGTCGAGGATCCCCTTGGAGACCTTCGCGCCCTTGCGGTTCGCGCCGTAGAACATCTGCGCCAGGTCCTGGTAGAACTGCGACCGGTCGGCGAAGAGCTGGGCCCGCAGGTCGTCGAAGACGTTGATCGGCAACCCCTCCGGGTTGTCCGGGGACTGCACCATGATCGGCGGCACGGCCGAGATGAGCACGGCCTTGGCGACCCGGCTCGTACCGTGCCGGCCGATGTAGCGCGCCACCTCGCCGCCACCGGTCGAGTGCCCGACCAGGGTGGCGTCGCGCAGGTCGAGCGCCTCGATGACCGCGGCCAGGTCGTCGGCGTACCCGTCCATGTCGTTGCCGGCGCTGGCCTGACCCGACCGGCCGTGCCCACGACGGTCGTGGGCGACCACCCGGAAGCCGTTCTGGACGAGGAAGAGCATCTGCCCGTCCCAGGCGTCGGCGCTCAGTGGCCAGCCGTGGGAGAAGGTGACGACCGGACCCGAGCCCCAGTCCTTGTAGTAGATCTTGGTGCCGTCCTTGGCCTTGATGTAGCTCATGCGGTGCTCCCCCGTCGTTCTGACAGTCGCGAGTGGCGGCGGCAGGCGCAGGGTTGCCGGCGCCGGGCGTGCGGACGGCGACCGCCGCAGCGAAGACCCCGCCGACGGTGGGCCCGGGCCGCTCTTTCCGATGCTAGGTGCGGCAACCGGCCGGCACGGCCGCTTCGGCCGAACGGCGCACAGATCACCGGGCCGGATCGGGCCGCGCGTAGCGGGCCGGGCCGACCCCGAGATGGCGGGTGAAGTGCCGGGTCAGGTGTGCCTGGTCGAAGAAACCGGCGGCGGCCGCGACGTCGGCGGGGCGCTGGCCGGCGAGGAGCAGGCGGCGGGCGAGGTCGATCCGCCGGCTGGTCAGGTACGCGTGCGGCGGCAGCCCGTGCACGCGGGTGAACGTCCGGACCAGATGGGTCGGGTGCGCATGGAGCAACTCCCCCGCCTCACGCAGGGTGAGGCCCTCGGCGGTCCGCGCGTCCAGCAGCTCGCGCATCCGAACGGCGAGACCACGGTCGGACGGCCGGACGGTGGCCGGGGTCTGCCGGCGCAGGTGCCGGCCGAGCCGTTCCAGGACGAACGCGAGCCGACTGTCGGCCTCCAGCTCGTCACCGGGCCGGGCGAGCACCTGGTGGAGCTGGTGGATCCGGTAGCGCAGCCTCGGGTCGGCCAGGCTCGGCCGGCCGACGGCCCGGCCGGCGAGTTCCGCGTCGAGCACCGACGTGTCGAGGTACAGCACCCGCTTGCGGAAGCCTTCTCGGGTGGCGGAGCGGCCGTCGTGCGGCACGTACGGAGGCAGCAGCGTGACCGACGTCGGCAAGGCGCCGTGCCGGTGCCGGTCGAGGTCGTAGCGGACCGCCCCGTCGTCGACGATCAGCAGCGTCCAGGCGTCGTGGGTGTGCGACGGGTACGCGTGGTCGACGAAGCGGGCGTGGAAGACCTCGGCGACCCCGGCCACGGCGGGTCGCCAGGCGCTGACGTGCGCACCGGCCGGCGGGCTGGCCACGCTAAGAACGTACAAGACCGGCGGGTCCACGGGCGGACAGGCTCGACGCCATGACCGAACCGATCCGCTTTCCCACGAAGATTGCCGTCCTGCTCAGCGACGACCTGGCGACCTGGCAGCGGCTGAACGTCACCGCCTTTCTGATCAGCGGCATCGCGCACGCCGAGGCGGACCTGCTCGGCGAGGAGTACCGGGACGCGGACGACACCAGCTACCTGCCGATGTTCCGCCAACCGGTGCTGGTCCTCGTCGGCGACCGGTCCACGTTGACCGGTGCGCACTCCCGCGCGCTCGGCCGCGGGCTGCGCATCTCGGTCTTCACGCGGGAACTCTTCGCCACCGGCAACGACCGGGACAACCGCGCGGCCGTCCGGGCGGTCGGCCGCGACAAGCTCGACCTGGTCGGGTTGGCGCTGCACGCCCCGCGCAACGTGGTGGACAAGGTCCTCAAGGGCGCCCGGATGCATCCCTGACCCCGTCGGGGGCGCCGGGCGCGCCGGCACGGGCATCGTGCACCGGGTGTTCATGCCATGTTCCGGCGGGGGTTCCAGGGTGGCGGGCCGCGGCCGTTTGCATCAGGCCCGGCGGTAACGACCGTCCACAGCATGCTGGAGGCAATGTGGGTACCTCTTCGATACGGGCGCGCGTCGTCTCGGTCGGCGCGGCCGCGATCTCGCTGCTCGCGGCCGCGCCGGCGCTCGGCGCCCCGACGCACCCGAACCCCGGGCACTTCGCCGCGGGGGCGAGCTGCGCACCGGACGCGTCGCTGCTCGGCTTCTCCGACGCCCTCGACAAGACCACCTTCCGGGGCACCCCGGTCGCCGGTCTCTCCGCGCTGGCGTTCGCCCGACCGTCGCGGGCCCTGGCGCTGGTGGACAACATCGGCACCACCCCGGCGCGCGTGTACGAGCTGGGGCTGGAGACCGACCGGCGCGGGGTCGACGTGGCCGTCCGCGACGTCACCGTGCTCACCCGGCCGGACGGCACGCCGTACACCGGCGCGGACTTCGACGGCGAGGGGCTCGTCGCCGAGCACGGCGGGGCCACCGTGCTGGCCAGTTCGGAGCGGGAGCCGTCCATCCGGCGGTTCCGGCTCTCCGACGGCCGCGAGATCGCGTCGTTGCCGGTGCCGGCCCGGTTCCAGGTGACCCCGGCCGGGGAGGCCACGGTCAACCAGACCTTCGAGGCGCTCGCCACCACCCCGGACCATCGGACGCTCTACGCCGGGATGGAGGGGCCACTGGCCGCGGACGGCCGCGACGCCGAGGGCCGGGGCCTGCAGCGGATCATCCGGTACGCCGGTCGCGAGGGCGCCGCCTACACCCCGAGCGCCCAGTACGCGTACCGCACCGACGCCAACCTCGGCCTGGTGGAGCTGTTGGCGCTCGGCGACGACCAGCTGCTCGCCGTGGAGCGGGGTTTCACCACCGGCGTGGGCAACACCGTCCGGGTGTACCGCGTTTCCGCGACCGGCGCGCCGGACGTCTCCGCCGTGCCGTCCCTGTCGACGGTGACCGACCAGCGTTCGTGGCTGGGCAAGGAGCTGCTGGTCGACATCGCCGACTGCCCGCCGTCCGGCGCGACCACCAAGCAGCCGCAGCCCAACCCGCTGCTGGACAACGTCGAGGGCGCCGCGCTCGGCGGTCCGCTGCCCGGCGGCCTCCGCGCCCTCTATCTCGTCTCGGACGACAACGGCAGCGCCACCCAGACCACCCGGGTGTACGCGCTGTCGGTGACGCTGCGCCCCGAGGTGAGCCTGCGGAGTCGGGCGCTGATCTCGGCGACCGCCTACCAGCCCGGCCCGGTCTCCGGCACCCAGCTCGCGCCGACCCCGGTCAACGGGATCGCGCCGCCCTTCCCCGGCCAGCCCATCCCCGGCTTCTCCGCGGTGATTCCGGCGCGGGCCGGCGACCGCTCCGGCGAGCGGCTGCTCGCCATGCCCGACAACGGCTTCGGCGCGAAGACCAACTCGGCCGACTTCCTGTTGCGGGCCTACGAGATCGAGCCGAAGTACGGCACCCACCGCGTGAAGATCGATGGACACATCAGCTTCCGCGACCCGGACCGCAAGGTGCCGTTCCCGATCGTCAACGGCGGCACCCGCGACCGGCTGCTGACCGGCGCGGACTTCGACATCGAGTCGCTGGCCCGGGACGCGCGGGGTGACCTGTGGATCGGTGACGAGTTCGGCCCGTACCTGATCCGTACCGATCGGACCGGCAAGGTGCTCCAGGCGCCGATCCCGCTGCCGGACGGGACCAAGTCGCCCCAGTCGCCGGATCTCACGCCGGGCGAGACCCCGACCCTGCGCGCCAGCAACGGCTTCGAGGCGATGGCGGCCAGCCAGGACGGGTGGACCCTCTACCCGATTCTGGAGGGCGCGAAGACGGCCGACCCCGACCAGCGGCGCCGGGTCGTCTACGAGTTCGACGTGCGGGCCAACCGCTACAGCGGCCGTACCTGGTCGTTCCGGGTGGACGACCCGTCCCTGCTGGTCGGCGACGCGGCGGTGCTCGACGGGCGGCGGCTGCTGCTGATCGAGCGGGACAACGCCATGGGGCCGCAGACGCTGGTCAAGCGTCTGGTCGTCGCCGACCTCGACGAGGTCGGCAGCGACGGCTACCTGACCCGCCGCACCGCGGTCGACCTGATGCGGGTCGCCGACCCGGACGGCGTCTCCACCCCGGCCCGCCCAGGCGAGTACGGCGTCGGCCCGCTCTTCTCGTTCCCATTGCAGTCGGTCGAGTCGGTCCTGCCGCTCGGCGGTGACCGGGTGCTCGTCGCCAACGACAACAACTTCCCCGGCAACGACGGGCGCATCGCGGGGCGCGCGGACGACACCGAGCTCATCGTTCTCGACGTAGCCGGCCTGCGGTAGCCGGCGGACGGACGGCCCCCGGCGCGCTGCGCCGGGGGCCGTCCTCCGTCCGTGGTCCACGTCGCTCAGCGACGACGATCGTGGGATCCACCGACCCTCACGGGATTTGCCCCACCCGCAAGACATTGATATCAATGCCCATGGCTGTAATACTTAACACACTTTACAGTTGGATCCGCCGTCCCGGACCAGCGCCCGCCACCGAACTACCGGCACCCCTGCCAGAGCCCCACCGGTGACCGGCGTGCCCGCGCGCCGGCGGAGTCCCGATCTACCGCTCCGCGCGGTGGAAAGGACCAGGACATGGCGCGACGATTGGCCGGGGTCGCCCCCCGCCGGCTCCGCACCCGACTGGCCGCCGCGCTCAGCGCGGCGGCCCTCATCGTGCCGGTGAGCCTGCTGCTCGGCACCCCACCCGCGGCCGCGGCCACCGTGGGCGCCATCGCCGGCTACGGCGGCAAGTGCGTCGACGTCGCCGCGGCGAACCCCGCCAACGGCACCCAGGTGCAGCTCTACGCCTGCAACGGCTCCACGGCTCAGCAGTGGACCGTCGCCGACGACGGCACGATCCGGGCGCTCGGGAAGTGCCTCGACATCGCCGCCGCCAGCACCGCCAACGGCGCCCGGGTGCAGATCTACGACTGCAACGGCACCGGGGCGCAGCGGTGGTCGTACAGCGCCGGGCAGGTGGTCAACCCGACCTCGGGCAAGTGCCTCGACGCGACCGGCCCGAGCTCGGCCGACGGCACCCCCTTGCAGATCTGGACCTGCACCGGCGCCGCCAACCAGACCTGGACCCTGCCCACCGGCGGCACCCCGCCGCCGCCCGCCGGCGGGTTCACCCACCCCGGAGTGCTGGTCAGCCGCGGCCAGCTCGACTTCGTGCGGGGACGGGTGCAGGCCGGCGCGCAGCCGTGGACGGCGGCCTACAACCAGATGATGGGCAGCCGGTACGCCTCGCTGTCGCGGACCCCGGCGCCCCGCGCGGTCGTCGAGTGCGGCTCCTACTCCAACCCCAACTACGGCTGCACCGACGAGCGTGAGGACGCGATCGCCGCGTACACCGACGCGCTCGCCTGGTACGTGACCGGGGACGCCCGGTACGCCCAGAAGGCCATTCAGATCATGGACGCCTGGTCCGCGACGATCACCGCGCACACCGGCAGCAACGCGCCGCTGCAGACCGGCTGGGCCGGCTCGGTCTGGCCCCGGGCCGCCGAGATCATCAAGTACACCTACAGCAGTTGGCCCAACGCGAACCGGTTCGCCACCATGCTGCGCAACGTCTACCTGCCGATGGTCCGCAACGGCTCCAGCAGCAACGGAAACTGGGAGCTGAGCATGATGGAGGCCACGGTCGGCATCGCCGTCTTCCTCGACGACCGGGCCAGCTACGACGCGGCGGTCACCCGCTTCCTCAACCGGACGAGGGCCTTCATCTACCTGCCCAGCGACGGAGCGCTGCCGTACACGGTGCCCGGCAGCGGTCTGGACACCAGCAGCGAGATCATCAACTACTGGCACGGCCAGTCCACCTTCGTCGCCGGCCTGGCGCAGGAGACTTGCCGCGACTTCACCCACACCGGGTACGGGATCTCGGCCATCTCGCACGTCGCGGAGACCTCCCGGATCCAGGGTCGGGACCTGTACCCGCAGGTCGGTGAACGGCTGCGGCACGCCCTCGGTTTCCACTCGACGTACCAGCTCGGCACGGCGGCGCCCTCCTGGCTCTGCGGCGGCAGCCTCACCCGGGGCCTCGGCCCGATCACCGAGGTCGGCTTCAACGCGATGGGCAACCGCCTGGGCAACACGATGACCAACACCCAGACCCTCACGCTCCAACAGCGACCCGCCGGCAGCAACAACCTCTTCGTCGCGTGGGAGACGCTGACCCACGGCGACAACCCGAACTGACCGGGCCGGGGTCGGGCGCCGTCGGAGCGGCGCCCGGCCCCGTGATCCGTGCGACTGCCCGCCCCGTCCCAGTTCGGCAGAATGGGCGGCATGCGCCTAGATCTCTCCGGTAAGACCGCCCTCGTCACCGGCTCGACCCAGGGCATCGGCCGCGCCATCGCCGCGGGACTCGCCGCGGCGGGGGCCCGGGTCGGGGTGAACGGACGATCGACCGAGTCCGTCGACCGCGCCCTGGCCGAGCTGGGCGAGGGCGACTTCGTGGCGGTACCCGCCGACGTCGCGACCGCCGACGGGGCGGCGGCGGTGCTCGACCTGCTCCCCCGGGTCGACATTCTGATCAACAACCTCGGCATCTTCGGCGCACAGGCCGCGCTGGAGATCACCGACGACGACTGGCGGCGCTACTTCGAGGTGAACGTGCTGGCTGCCGTCCGGTTGACCCGGGAGTATCTGCCGGGGATGCGCGAGCGCGGCTGGGGCCGGATCCAGTACATCGCGAGCGACTCCGCAGTGGTCACCCCGATCGAGATGATCCACTACGGCGTCTCCAAGACGGCGCTGCTGGCCGTCTCCCGCGGCTTCGCCAAGGAGGCGGCCGGTTCGGGCGTCACCGTGAACAGCGTGATCGCCGGGCCGACCCACACCGGCGGGGTCGAGGACTTCGTCCGATCGCTGGTCGGCACCGACCTGCCCTGGGACGACGCGCAGCGCGAGTTCATGCTCCGGCACCGCCCGCAGTCGCTGCTGCAACGGCTCATCGAGCCGGAGGAGATCGCGAACATGGTGGTCTACCTGTCGTCGCCGCTCGCGTCGGCGACCACCGGGGCGCGCTGCGGGTGGACGGCGGTTACGTCGACGCCATCCTGCCCTGACGCCGCCGATCGCGGGCCTCCCGGCCGCCTGATGGCCCGACGCATTTCCCGTCATTGGGAATCAGATCGGGTCGGAAGAACGACTCCACTGCTCTTCAAAAGCGATTGCCAGCGCTTGCGTTCAGCCGCCATGGCGGCGACGAATTCCTGTCCGGGAAATGACATGTGTCGTTCCACCACATGTTCGATTCGACGTTTTCAACGGCGCATGCCGGCTGGTTGACCTGCCCGTACGCGCTCAACGCCCGAGATCGGCATGCGGTTGGTCCATTTTGCCGCGTCGCCATGTCGCCAACCGGTCAAAGGCTTTTCCGGAACGGCTTTGGATACGCATGCTTCCCCGGGGCCCAAACAGCGGCCCGATCGACGCAGGGCCGGAGAATGGCCCCACGTTGGGGGGAGGAACATCAATGTTCGGTAAGCAGGCCACCAGGCCCACGAGAGCGGCGCTCGCCGTGCTCGTGCCGGGCGTCATGGTGGCGGTCGCGGGGGTAGCCGCTCCGGCGTACGCCGCGGACCCGGAGGAGGCCGCGAAGGCCCGGGCCACGCCGGCCTATCAACTGGCGAGGGGCGAGACGTGCGGGCTTCGCCCGTCCGCCGGCAAGAGCCCGAAGGACGAGACGCTCAGCTGCCTGGGTGTCGAGACGAAGCTGGACCGGACGCCCGCGGTGGGTGAGACCGCGACCCTGCGGGTCGCCGTACGCGCCCAGGGCAAGATCGGGCCGAGCGACATCAGTGTCACCCTTCCGGCCGAGCTGGAGTGGGTCACCGCGCCGGCCGAGCTGGGCGTCCAGAAGCGCGCCAGCGCCCAGCCCGAGCGGGCCGGCTCGGTCTCGGTCGCGCGTACCACCCGCGCCCTGCGCAGCGGCGACAGCGTCGCGTTCAGCGGCGTGGTCCGGGCCGTCAAGGCCGGCCAGGTGCAGATCCAGGCGCGGGCGACCGCTCCCTACGGCAAGGACGTCCAGGCCGGTCAGGACGACGTCTTCCTGACCATCGGGGCGAAGGCCGGGCTCTCCCGGCTCGGGCACGCGACCCCGACGAGCGACAACGCCACCCGGTCCGTGCCCACCTCGGCGCGGGCGCCCCGGCTTGCCGGGCAGAAGCTGAAGAGCGTCGGTGTGTCGAGTGTGGCCGGCGAGGCCCGGGCCGAGGCCACCGCCAAGGGGCTGGCCGTGATCAGCCCGCAGGCGCCCTGCGACACCCGGGTGGCCGGCAACTGGAGCTTCCAGGACCAGAACGGCGCCTGGCACAACCAGATGAACATGCAGGTGCAGGTCTGGGACGACGACACCTTCGGAGACTCGCTGCTCGCCAGCGGGGTGACCGACGGCGCCGGCAACTACAACATCTGCTTCGACTCCCAGGTCGAGGGATGGCCGGACAGCGGCACGGCGGACATCTACGTCCGCTTCATCACCTCCAACTCGCTGTGGCGGGTGCAGCGCGGCGGCAACCCGTTGACGTTCCAGACCGGTACGACAAACGACGTGGCCACCGGCAGCACCCTGAACCTCGGCTCGCTCAGCGCCGCGGACGGGGCGCTGCAACGCGGCCTGCACGCGTTCGACTCCGGCAACGACGCCTGGCTGTGGGTGCCGAAGCCCAACAACCTGTGCTGGGACCAGGACGACGCGAGCTGCCGGCAGGTGGTCGTCAACTGGGCGCCGGACTCGACCGACGGGACGTACTACGACCTGGGCGGCAACCAGGTCCACCTGGCCGCCGACGATCCGAACGCGCCGACCACCGTGGTGCACGAGATCGGCCACGCGGTGATGGACGACCTGTACAACGACAGCTTCCCCGCCGCGCCGAACTGCAGCCCGCACAGCGTCACCGGCGCCAGTTCCGCCGGCTGCGCCTGGACCGAGGGTTGGGCGGAGTGGTTCCCGGCGACGGTCTACAACGACCCGTTCTTCCGCTGGCCGAGCGGTGCCTCGCTCAACCTGGAGAACGCCAGTTGGGGCAACGGCTGGGGCGAGGGCGACACCACCGAGGGCCGGGTCGCCGCAGCGCTGATCGACATCACCGACTCCGCGAACGAGGGGACCTGGGACCGGTACGGCGAAGGCCCGTTCAACATCTGGACGACCTCCCGCCGGTACAACTCCGCGACCTTCGCGGCCTTCTGGGCCAACCGCACCGCCGACGGTTTCAACGTGGCAGACTCCGGCGCCCGCGCCTCGGTCTACCAGAACACGATCGACTACCAGTTCCGGGACCCGCTGGGCAGCTACGCCCCGCTGACCCGCCCGGTGCCGACGCCGCCGCACAACTTCGGCTACTCGACGTCGTCGCCCTACTGGTCGGTGGTCGCGCTGAAGCCCAACTCGGGCGACCTGGACCTGCAGCTCTACGACGACCGGGGGCAGGGCGCCTACCTGAGCGGCAGCGCCTGGGGTGGCACCGCGATCGACTTCGTCACGGTGGACTCCAACCGTCGGGCGGTGGGCGACTACTACCCGCGGGTGTCGAACTACTCGGGCGGCGGTGGCTACCGCGTCGAACTCGCCCAGGGCTCGTCGGTGCTGAACGCCGGCAGCAGCACGATCACGATGGGCAGCAACAACGTGGTCACGGTGCGGGACGCGTACCTGACCGCCGGGGTGCCGGTCACCATCTCGGTGGCGGCCACCAACGTCGGCCAGGATGCCGAGCTGTTCGTCTTCGACAGCGACCCGGCCAACTCGGCGACCTGGATCCGCTCCCGGTCCAGTGCCGTGGCCGCGGCCAGCGGCGGCGGCGCCGGCGCGACCGAGTCGGTCACCCTCACCCCGACCCGCACCGCCTGGTACGGCGTCGTGGTGACCAACAAGGCAGGCTCGGGGAACTACACCCTCACCCGGTCCTGAGCATCGAAGGGCCGTGCAGACCGGTCCGGGAGCGCCCACTCGGCGCTCCCGGACCACCCTGCGCCGCGGCCCGCTGTCCCGCGTCCCGGCCGGGACGGAACCGGCGACGCCGAGATGGCGTCCGACCAGGGTGAACGTGACGTGGGAGGCGACCGATGCACCGACGTGCAGTCCTGGCCCTGCTCGCTGTGCCGGCTCTGCTGGCCGCGGCGACGACCGCGGGCTGCGCCGGCGGCGACGGCAGCGGATCGGAGCTGCCGACCGACGCCCAGGCGCTGGTGCTGCGGCTGAGCGAGCTGCCCGGCATGCTGCCCCTCGGCGGCGTGGCAGCCATCCCGCCGCGCTTCTCCCTCTTCGGCGACGGCCGGCTGATCAGCGTCCCGACCGGATCGCCCGGCGGTTGGCCACAACTGCGCGAGGACCGCATTCCGCCGGACGGCGTACGCGATCTGTTCCGGCACGCCGTCAGGTTGCCGGAGCAGGCCGCGGCCGGCGGCCCCGACGAGCCCGTCGTCCGGGTCGTCGTCGGATCGACCGACGGGCAGCGCACCGTCACCCTTCCCCGGGCCGACCCGGCCGCCGCGCGGCTGCGGGCGGCGCTCGCCCGGTACGCCGACGGCCAGTCGGTGCCGTACCAGCCGACCGCCGTCGCGGTCGTCGCCACGCCGAGCGACTCCCCCGAACCGGCCCGCCCCTGGCCGTTGCCGGGGCTGCCCGGCGAGGCCCTCGGCGGCACGTCGGCCGGCTCCACCTGCCTCGTGCTGCGCGGCGCCGACCTCGACACGGTCCGCCGGACGGTCGCCACCGCCGACGCCGGCACGCACTTCACTACCGGTGGACGGTTGTGGCAGGTGACCGCACGGCCGCTCCTGCCGGACGAGGCCGACTGCGCCGACCTGTAGCCGCCGAGGGTCCCGGGCGGGCGTGGGCGCTCAGCCCTCGGTGCCCAGCGCCGCCACCGGGCTGACCCGGGACGCCCGCCGCGCCGGCAGCACCCCGGCCAGCGCGGTCAGCACGACCAGCGCCGCGAAGAGCCCGATGACCGGCAGCACCGGCAGCACCAGCGGCGCGTTCACCCCGAGGGCCTCGACCGTCAGCCAGGCGTACGGGACGCCGAGCAGCAGGCCGATGCTCGCACCGATCAACCCGTAGAGACCGGCCTCGGCGGTCAGCATGGCGCGTAGGCCGGCCCGGGACAGGCCGACCGCGCGGAGCAGTCCGGACTCGCGTACCCGCTCCACCACCGACAGCGCGGTCGTGGAACCCACGCCGACCACCGCGATCAGCACGGTGAGGCTGACCAGCCCGGCGGCGATCCAGAGCAGGGTGCCCAGCACCGCGTCGTTTCGGTCGCGCTCGTCGGCGAGCACCGCGAGGCCCACCCCGTCGGTACCGGCGATCGCCTGCCGCAGCGCCTGCACCCCGGCGGTACGGCCCTCCTCGCCCGAGCGGGCCGGGTCGGCCAGCAGCCCGGTGTACGCCGCCGGCACGCCGAGCCGGTCGAGGTCGCCGGGGGCGGCCAGGATGCCGGCGTGCAGTGGGCCGTGGTCGGGCAGGATCGCGGCCACCCGCACCTCGACGGTACGTCCGGCGAGGGCGAGTCCCGCGCTTTCGCCGACCCTCAGCCCGGTGCTCCGGGCGACCCAGCTGCCGAGCACGATCCGGCCGGGCCCCCGGTCGGCCAGCGTGCCCTGGGCCACGTCCAACCGGTCGGTGGTCGGCAGGGCCGCCACGTCGAGGTCGGTCGTCGGATACCCGGACTCGGCACCGCCGAGCCGGTCGCCGCCGCGCACCAGCGTGACGTCGGCGACCCGCCGGTACGGCACCACCCGGGCCAGCGCGCCGCCGGCCGTCTCGGCCCGCGTCACCACCGCGCTCGGCAGGGTCGAGCCGTTGCTGCTGGTGATCTCGAAGTCGGCCGGCGCGGAGAGGGCCAGTTCCCGGTCGGTGAGCACCCGCAGCGACGCGCTGCCGATGGCCACCCCGGAGATTAGGGTCACGCCGAGCGCGACCACCACGGAGACCGCGGCAGCCCGGCGCGGCGCCCCGCCGATGCCGCCGACGGCCAGCCGTCCGATCGGCCCGAACTGGCGCATCGGCCAGCCCACCGTGGCCAGGACCGGTCGCACCAGCAGCGGCCCGAGGCAGACCAGCGCGAAGAACGCCAGCGCACCGGACGCGACGAGCAGGAGCAGCACGGAACCCGGGTCGTAGGACTCCTGTTCCGGTGTGGGCAACCGGCTTGCCGCCGTGCCGCCCGCCAGCACCGCAGCCGCGGCCAGCAGCAGCCCGCTGACCAGCCGTGGCGCGCCGATGCCGCGTTGGCCGGCGGTGGTGCTCGCCGCGCGCAACGCCTCCAGCGGAGCGACCCGGGCGGCCGAGAACGCCGGCGCGAGCACCGCCAGCGCGGTGAGGACCACGGCGCCGATCACCACGGCGACCGCCGCCGCCAGTGGCACCCCCGGGGACGAGACGGCCAGGCCGGAGGCGCGCAGGATCGCCGGCAGGGCGTGCCCGAGGCCGAGCGCGGCGAGTACCCCGACGACGCCGGCGACCAGGCCGGTGAGGGCTCCCTCCACGGTCAGCGCCAGCACCAGTGAGCCTCGGTTCGCCCCGACCGCGCGCAGCAGCGCGAGCTGCCGCATCCGCTGGGCGAAGACGATCCGGAACGTCGAGGTGACCACGAGCGCCGCGGCGGCGACCGCGACCGCGACGAACATGGCGACCAGCGCGAAGAGCTTCCCGACCTGTTCGGCCGCCGCGTCGGCCTCCTCCTGGCGGACCTCGTCGCCGGCGCGGATCGGCAGGTCGGCCGGGAGCGCCGCGCTCAGCCGCTGGCGGACCGTCTCCGCCGACTCGCCGGGGGCCACCCGCAGGTCGATCCGGTTCAGCTCGGTCAGGTGGGCCCACTCGGTCACGGCGGCGGCCGGGGCGTACCCGTCGTAGCCGGCGTCGTCGGCGGTTTCGACCAGGCCGGTCACGGTGAGCCGGGCGGGCGTGGTCAGTTCGCCGCCGGTCCCGGTGGTCACGGTGCCGACCGAGAGCCCCAACCGCTCGGCGGTGCGCCGGGTGACCGCCAACTCGCCCGGGGCGTCCGGGTAGCTCCCCTCGACCAGGCGGACGGCGGCCAGCGGGCCGGCGCCGGGGTCGGTCCGCAGGTTGAGGTACGACTCGCCGACGCTCACGCCGAGGTCCAGCCGGCCCACCGCCTCGGCGACGCCGGGCACGGCGCGGATCCGCCGCAACGCCTCCAGGGTGGGCGGCGGCTGCTCCGGGGCGCCGATCACCAGGTCGGTGGCGGCCGGGGTGCCGCTCAGGTTGTCCCGCGCGGTCTGCTCGGTGATCTGCTGCGCGAGCACGGTGCCGAAGACGACGAACGACGCGACCAGGATGGCCAGGCCGGTCAGGATCAGCCGACCGGGGCGGCGGGCTGCCGCGTTGACCTGGGTACGCAGCACAGCCGCCCTCATGCGCCGGCCGCCAGATCGCGCAGCGCGTCGGTGACCGAGCCCTGGTCGGGCTTGTCGATCTCGCCGGCGACCCGGCCGTCGGCGAGCAGCACCGCCCGGTCGGCGTACCCGGCGGCGATCGGGTCGTGGGTGACCATGACGATCGTCTGACCGAGGTCACGTACCGAGTCCCGCAGGAAGGAGAGCACCTCCGCGCCGGAGCGGGAGTCGAGGTTGCCGGTCGGCTCGTCGGCGAAGACGACCTCCGGGCGCGACACCAGGGCCCGGGCCAGTGCCACCCGTTGTTGCTGGCCACCGGAGAGCTCGCTGGGTCGGTGGCCGAGCCGGTCGCCCAGCCCCAGCACCCCGACCAGGTGTGCGAGGAGATCCGGGTCCGGCTGGCGACCGGCCAGATCCAGCGGCAGGGTGATGTTCTGCGCCGCGGTGAGCTGCGGCAGCAGGTTGAACGACTGGAAGACGAACCCGATCCGCTCCCGGCGCACCCGGGTCAGCGTCCGGTCGGACTGCCCGGTGAGCTCGGTGCCGCCGAGCAGGACCCGGCCGGCGGTGGCGGTGTCCAGGCCGGCGAGGCAGTGCATCAGCGTCGACTTGCCGGACCCCGACGGCCCCATGATCGCGGTGAACTGGGCACGGCCGAAGCCGACCGACACCCCGTCCAGTGCGCGTACCGACGTGTCGCCGCTGCCGTACACCTTGACCAGGTCGACCGCGGCGACCGCCAGGCTCGTCTCCGGTGGGGCGGGGCTCTGCGTTCTCATGGATCCTCCAGTGATGGTTCTCCGACCCCGGAAGCCTGGCCGTCGGCGGCCGGCGGGCACATCGGTCCGGAGCCGGGTACGCGCCGCCGTCGGGTCTGCCTTTCGGCCGATCCGTGACCACCACCCGGCTGGCTACGCTGGGTCACGATGAACGCGCCGGGACTTCGACGTTGGTGGGTGCGCCTGGCCCAGGCCGGCGGCCTGGTGGTGCTGGGCCTGCTCGTCCTCTTCGACCTGCGCTACAGCACGATCGGCGGGATGAGCAGCGCCGCCGCCCTGCTCCTGCTGGTGCGGATGGGGCTGGCGGTGGCGACGGTGCCGCTCTGGCTCCCGGTGCACCGGCAGGGCTCCCGCCGGCTGCCGTTGGCGGCGCTCACGCTCGCGCTCGCCTCACTCGCCGTAACCGCCGGGATCCGGATCGTCGCCGGTGACGGCTACCTGCTCAGCGGCAGTTGGGGGCTGGCCGAGTCGGCCGGGCTGCTGGCGGTGGTCTTCGTGGTGACCCGCTGGGGCGCGCCCCGGCTCGCGCCCTGGGCCGCGGTGCTCGCCGGGCTCGCCGCCGCCGCGCTGCCACTGCGCGCCGGCGTCGAGAACGCGTACGTGATCTTCGGGCTGATCCAGGCGCTCGCCGCGGCCGGCGCCGCCGCGGGCGGGCTCTACCTGCGCGTCGTCGCGGCCGGGCGGGAGCGGGCGATCTCGCTGGTACGGGCCGAGCAGCGCGCCGAGTTCGCCCGTGACCTGCACGACTTCATCGCCCACCACGTGACCGGGATCGTGGTGCAGGCGCAGGGGGCCCGGTTCGTGGCCGAGCAGGACCCGCAGCGGGTCATCGCCGCTCTGGAGCAGATCGAGCGGGCCGGCGCGGAGACGATGGCGTCGATGCGGCGGATGGTCGGGATCCTGCGCAGCCCGGACGCCGCGCCGGACGCCCCGGTGGCCCCGCTGGCCGGCGTGGCCGATCTGGCGCCCCTGCTGGCGGGGTTCAACGGCAGCGCGAGCGCGCCGGCCCGGCTGCACGTCGACGGCCCGCTGGACGGGCTGCCGGTGGAGGTCTCCACGTCCGGCTACCGGGTGGTGATGGAGGGGCTGACCAACAGCCGCCAGCACGCCCCCGACGCCCGGTCGGTCGATGTCTTCGTGCGCCGTACCCCCGACTGGCTGCTGGTCCGGGTGGCCGACGACGGCGCGACCCCGCGTACCCCGCCGGCCCGCGGGCACGGTTACGGCCTGATCGGTCTCACCGAGCGGGTACGCGCCCTCGGCGGCACGATCACCGCCGGCCCCGGTGTCGCCGGCGGCTGGGTGCTGGACGCGGCGCTGCCGCTGCACTCGACGGCGCTCCGATGATCCGCGTGCTGATCGCCGACGACCAGGCGATGGTCCGGACCGGCTTCGGCATGATCGTCGGGGCACAGCCGGACATGACGGTGATCGGTGAGGCCGCCGACGGCGTGGCGGCGGTCGAGCTGGCCCGACGGCTGCGCCCGGACGTGGTGCTGCTGGACATCCGGATGCCGCGCCTCGACGGCCTGGCGGCGCTCCGGCTGCTCGCCGGGCCAGGCGTCGCCGACCCGATCAGGGTGGTCGTGGTGACCACCTTCGACCTCGACGAGTACGTGCACACCGCGCTGCGCAACGGCGCCTGCGGCTTCCTGCTCAAGGACTCCGGCCCGGCGCTTCTGGTGGAGGCCGTCCGGGCGGCCGTCTCCGGCGACGCGCTGATCAGCCCGTCCATCACGGTACGGCTGCTGGAGCACCTCAGCCCACCCGCCCCGACCCGTGACGACGCCGGGTTGTCCCCGCGGGAACTCGACGTCGTGAAGCTCGTCGCCCGGGGTCTGACCAACGCCGAGATCGCCACCCGGCTCTTCATCGCCGTCGGCACGGTCAAGACCCACCTGGCCAGCGTGCAGATGAAGCTGCCGGCCCGGAACCGGGTCGAGATCGCCGCCTGGGCGTGGGAACGCCGCCTGGTCGGCTGACCCGCGTCCCGAAGGAGTTCCGGGCAGCGCCCGTCGGCGTCCGCAAGGGACTGTCCAGCTCCGGCCGGCCGGCGGGCTGGGGGCGGGCGGGCCACGACAGGCGTAGGACCGGCCATCGAAATATTTCGCCACTCGTCGGATGAGCCGCCGCCGGCCCCACCGTAGCGTCGAGGCAATTCACCCCGCATCGGCCCGATCACTGGACGTGACAGCCACGCGGGCGCCGCGGATCAGCGCGGCGGGCCGCCGCGGCGGTCGTGAGCCGAAGCTCCATGCCGTCTTTCGCCTCTCCTGAAGGGAGCAGCGGTGCCCCTACCTCCTGGTCCATCCCGTGCTCGACGCAACACCGCGTTACTGCTGTCCACGACCCTCGTCGCGACGCTCACGCCGCTGGCCGTGCAACCCGCCTGGGCCGACCCCGAGCAGGCCCGCCCGGCGAACCCGATCTTCCTCACCGGCGCCAACAGCGGCGCGCCGAACGACATCGCCGTCAGCTACCTGCGGGCACACCCGGCCGAGCACGGTGTCCGCGGCGCGGACCTCGCCGACCTCGCGGTGGCCTCCAGCTACACCAGCCGTCACAACGGCGTCACGCACGTCAACCTGGCCCAGCGCCACAAGGAACTGGAGGTCTTCGGGGCGACGGCCACCGTCAACATCGCCCGCGACGGAAGCGTCATCTTCGTCGGCGACACCCTGGTTTCCGGCCTGTCCGACAAGGCCACCGGAACTGTCTCCCTCGACGCGGTGCAGGCGGTGGAGGCGGCCGCCGACGCCCTCGACCTGGCCGACCCGGCCGGCTCGCGGGTGATGAGCCGCAGCGGTGGCCCCGCTCAGCGCACCGTCGTCTCCGGCAGCGGCATCTCCGACCAGCCCATCCCGGCGAAGCTGGGCTGGCAGCCGACCGATGACGGACTGCGCCCGGCCTGGCAGCTGGTGATCGACGACTCTTCCGACGTCCACCTCTGGAACGTCACCGTCGACGCCGAGACCAGCAAGCTGCTCAACACCGAGGACTGGACCCACCAGGACAGCCCGACCGATCTCGCCAGCACGCTGGGCCGCCGGGAGAACCAGACGCCGGCCATCGCCACCGCGAGCGTCCCCGCCGCGAAGGTCACGCCGCCGAACCCGGTCGACGACGGATCGAGCTACCGCGTCTTCGAGTTCCCGAAGGGCGACCCGAACGACGGCCCGCAGAGCCTGGTGACCAACCCGGCGGACGGGACCGCCTCGCCGTACGGCTGGCACGACACCGACGGCGCGCCGGGCGCCGAGTACACCATCACCCGGGGCAACAACGCGCACGCCTACACCGACCGGGACGCCAACAACCAGATCGACCCTGCCAGCGGAGCTGATGGCGGGGCCGGCCTGAGCTTCAACTTCCCGGCCGACCTTAACGAGCATCCGCAGACGTACACCCAGGCCGCGGTGGTGAACCAGTTCTACTGGTGCAACATGGTCCACGACCTGACCTACCGGTACGGCTTCGACGAGGCGTCCGGCAACTTCCAGGTCAACAACTACGGGCGGGGCGGCACCGGCGGCGACGACGTGCAGTGCGAGGCGCACGACGGCTCCGGCCAGAACAACGCCAACTTCTCCACCCCGGCGCTGGACGGCGGGCGACCCCGGATGCAGATGTTCCTCTGGCCGGGCAACCAGTTCGGCCTGCCGAACGCCGTGACGATCGACGGGGGCTCCGCCGCCGGCACGTACGAGGCCGAGTACGCCCGGTTCACCCCCGCGCCGACCAGCGCCGGCTTCGCCGGTGCGGTGGTGGCGGTCGACGACGGCAGCGGGGCGACCGGCGACGGCTGCAGCGCCTACAGCCTGCCGGCCGGCGCGATCGCGGTGGTCGACCGGACCAGCACGTGCAACGCCCACACGCAGGTGGTCAACGCGGAGGCGGCCGGCGCCGTCGCGGTGGTGGTCGTCAACAACGTCGCGGGCGCCCCGGCGGTGCTGAGCGGCTCCATGAACCCGGCGGTCGGCATTCCCGCGGTCATGCTGAGCCAGGCCGACGGGAACGCCATCAAGGCCGGGCAGCCGGCCGCCGGCCGGGTGCACCGCAACCTGAACCGGCCGGCGATGCGGGACGCCTCGTTCCGTTCCGAGACGATCTTCCATGAGTACGGCCACGGGGTGTCCAACCGGCTGACCGGGGGCCCGACGGTCAACTGCCTCACCGGTGAGGAGCAGATGGGTGAGGGCTGGAGCGACTTCCTCGCGATCACCTCGCTGCTGAACCCCGCGATCGACGATCCGGAGAACGCCCGCGGCTACGGCCAGTACGCGCTGTTCCAGGACAGCCGGGTGGGTGGCGGGATCCGCCCGCGGCCCTACTCGCGCAACATGGAGATCCAGCCGTTCACGTACGACAGCATCAAGACCGGCGGTTGGCTGGACGGCACGTCCCTGGCCGCCCCGCACGGCATCGGACACGGCTGGGCGGCCGTGCTGTGGGACATGACCTGGGACCTCGTCGACCGGCACGGCTTCAATCCCAACGTCTACGAGGCGTGGAACACCGGCGGCAACAACCTCGCCCTGCAACTCGTCATCGACGGCCTGAAGATGCAGGGCTGCGGCCCGGGCTTCGTCACCGGCCGCAACGCCATCATCGCCGCCGACGCGGCCCTCACCGGCGGCGACAACGCCTGCACCCTGTGGGCCTCCTTCGCCCGCCGGGGTCTCGGCTACAGCGCCGTTCAGGGCACCACCGGCCGCAACGACAACACCGAGGCGTTCGACACCCACCCGTCGTGCCGGGGCGACTTCCAGGGACGGGCCGCCCAGCCCGCCCTCAACACCGTCGTCGCCGGTGACGCCGTACCGATGAAGTTCACGCTCGCCTCCAACCGGGGCCTGGACATCCTCGCCAGCGGCTCGCCGTACTCGCGGCTGGTGGACTGCGAGACGCTCGAGACGGTCGGCCCGGACGGCGCCGTCACTCCCCGGCCGACCCCGGTCGCCGCCGTCAGCCCCGGCGGGTCAGGGCTGTCGGCCAACGCCAACGGCCGGTACCACTACCCGTGGAAGACCGACCCCGCCTGGGCGGGCACCTGCCGCGAGTTCGTGCTCACTCTCGACGACGGATTCCAGCACCGCGCCTACTTCAGGTTCACCGACTGAGCCGCGGCAGCGGTACCAGGTGAGCCGGCGGGAGCGTTCCGAAACGCGGAACGCTCCCGCCGGTCGGTCCCGGGCTGCGAAGTCTCGGCCTGGTTGACCGAATATGAGCATGGCTGGCGGCCCTTCGCCAGCGCGCTTCAGTCAGCCGGGCCCCGGCACCGCTGATCGCTCCAAGCCAGCTCTCAGCTTTGTCGGCTACCTTTGGTCACGCTCGGTGACCGGGCACGGGCGCGGCTGAGGTGGGGGGAGGCTGGAGCGGGTGCAACGACGATCACGGCGCATTCTGATCACGGTGCTGGCGGCACTGCTGGTGCTGGGCGGCGGGGCGACGATCGCCATCGGGGCCTACGGGCGTTCGCTCGACAGCAACCTGGCGCGCACCGACGCCTTCGCCGGACTTCCGGAGAGCGCCCGCCCCACGCAGGCGGTCACCAGCGCGATGAACGTGCTGCTGCTCGGCAGTGACTCCCGCGACCCGGACAAGACGGCCGATTCCCGGACCGACACCATCATGCTGCTGCACCTCGACGCCGACCACCAGAAGGCGGAGGTCATCTCGATCCCCCGCGACACCTGGGTCTTCGTCCCGAAGTCGGCTGACGGGCGGCACGGGAACACCATGGCGAAGATCAACTCGGCGTACGCCTGGGGCGGCACCCCGCTGACCGTGCAGACCGTGGAGACCTTCACCGGCGTGCACGTCGACCACGTGGCCCTGGTCGACTTCGCCGGCTTCGCGCAGGTCGTCGACGCGCTCGGCGGCGTGGACCTGAAGATCGAGAAGACCATCACCTCGATCCACGCGCCGCACCGGACCTTCCAGAAGGGCACCCGACACCTGGACGGCGCGGCGGCGCTGGACTACGTCCGCCAGCGCTACCAGTTCGCCGACGGCGACTTCAGCCGGGAACGACACCAGCGGGAGTTCCTGCAGGCCCTGCTCGACCGCGCGGCGGGCATCGGCACCCTGTCGAACCCGGTCAAGCTCAACTCCTTCCTCCAGGCCGTCACCCGGTCGGTCACCGTGGACGAGGACTTCCACCTGGTCGACGTCGCCCTGGAACTGCGCGACCTGCGCAGCGACGACCTGACCTTCCTGGGCAGCCCGAGCGCGGGCACCGGCATGCGCAGCGGCCAGAGCGTGGTGCTGCCGGACACCGCGAAGGCGAAGGAGCTCTACCAGGCAGTCGCCCACGACACGGTGCAGCAGTACCTGACCTGATCGCCGGTGCCAGCAGGGCGTGCGGGGCCGGGTGCTAAGCCAGGTCGAGAACCAGGCCGGCGGTGGCGACGGCGATCTCACCGCCGTACTCGGCACCGGCCGCCGCCCGTGCGGCGGCGTGCTCCGTACCCGGTCGGAGGTGGGTCAGCAGCAGGCGCCCGGCGCCGGCAGCCGCGGCCTGTCGGCCCGCGTCGCGCGCGCTCGACTGGTAGCCCTTCGAGTCCGCCGGCACCTCGTGCACATAGGTGGCCTCGGCAACCAGCAGGTCGGCCCCGCGGGCCAACTCCACCACGTCGGGGCTCGGCCCGGTGTCGCCGGTGTACGCGAGCACCCGGTCACCCGCGGCCAGCCGTACCCCCGCGTTCGGCACCCAGTGCGGCAGCGAACGCGTGTCGGCGCGGAACGGGCCGATGTCGAGACGGTCGCCGGCGGTGAACTCGTGCAGCGCGTACGCGGCATCCAGCATGCCGGGCCGGTCCAGCGCCAACACCGCGTCCAACGCTCCGGCGAGCGCGTGGACCGGCAGCGGCGCGGGTGGGTCGTCGCGCAGCGCACGGGCCCGCAGCAACGGGTTCAGGTCGGCGCAGTGATCGGGATGCCCGTGGCTGACGAAGACCGCGTCGATCTCGTCCACGCTGAGCCGTTGCAGCAGCTGCGGCACGATCGCGTAGCCGACGTCGACCAGCAGCCGAAAGCCGTCGTGTTCGACGAGGTAGCCGCTGCACGCCTGGCCAGCCTCGGGCCACACCCCGCACCCGCCGAGAACGGTAAGCCGCATGCCGCGCACGTTACCGCCACGGCCGACCCGCGGCGGGTCAGTGGATGCGGCGGCCGTGCGCGTCGGGCACCCCGGACTTGCGGAAGAAGTAGGTGTTGATCTGGTCGCGCCACTCGGCGGCGCTGCGGGACTGCTCGTCGAGGCGTTCGGCCACCCGGTCGTGGACGGCCGGGTCGATCAGGCCGGCGAGGCGTTCCCACCGCTGCCGCATCAGCGTCACCTGCTCGACCCCGGCGAAGTGGGTGTCGTAGATGTGCTGGATGACGGTGACCCCGCTGCGCAGGACGTGCCCGTACGGCACGTGGTGGAAGAAGAGCAGCAGCTCGTCGGGGCAGCGATCGCGCGACTCGTAGATCTCGTCCCAGGGCGACGGGTACTGGCCGGTGAAGCCGGTGCCGGACGCGCGGGTGCGGTCCACGCCGACGCCGTCCCGGTCGGCGAAGTGGTACGTGCCCCACGGGGTGTACTCGTAGCCGTCCACGTCGGGGCCGTAGTGATGGCCGGGACGGACCATGAACCCGACCCCCAACGGAGCGGTGTAGCGCTCGTAGCCGCGCCACGAGTCGTCCATGATCGCGTGCAGGGTCTCCCGCACCCGGACCGGGTCGCCGGTGGCCGACGGCGCGAAGGTGAGGTCGATCCACTCGTCGAGGATCGCCCCGTGGTCCAGCCGGGGGTCCCAGGCCAGCCGGCCGAAGGCGTAGAGGTTGGCCTGAGCCAGCGGGTGACCGGTCCAGAAGCGGTCGTCGCCCACATTGGAGACCGCGACCAGGCCGCCACCCTCCCGATCGGGGTCGCCCACGATCACGTCGGCGACCGACGGGCCGTCCGGACCCCACGGCCGGAAGCCGAGCACCTGCGTCCAGCAGGGGCCGAGGTAGCAGACGTGCCGCTGCTGGCCGGTGTACTCCTGGGTGACCTGCACCTCCACGGCCAGTCGGGTGGCCGGCATCGCCGCGATCACCGGGGAGACCGGTTCGCGTACCTGGAAGTCCATCGGGCCGAACTTGACCTGGAGGACGACGTTGTCGTGGAACCGCCCGTCGAGCGGCGCGAAGTGGTCGTACGCGGCCCGCGCGCGGTCGGTCGAGCGGTCCCGCCAGTCCTGCCGGTGGTTGTAGACGAACGCCCGCCAGTGCACCACTCCCCCGTGCGGGGCGAGCGCCCCGGCGAGCAGGTTCGCCCCGTCGGCGTGGTCGCGCCCGTAGGTGAACGGGCCGGGCTGCCCCTCCGAGTCGGCCTTCACCAGGTAGCCGCCGAAGTCCGGGATCCGCTCGTACACCTGCCGGGTGGTGCTGGCCCACCAGTCGCGCACCCGCTCGTCCAGCGGGTCGGCGGTGGGCAGCCCGCCGACGACCACCGGAGCGGCGAAGGTGACCGACAGGTGCACCCGGACGCCGTACGGACGCAGCACGTCGGCGATCTCGACCACGTCGCCGAGCCGGTCGGTCAGCAGCCGCGCCTCGGTGGCGTGGACGTTGACGTTGTTCACCGAGATCGCGTTGATCCCGCAGGCGGCCAGCAGCCGCCCGTACGCGCGCAGCCGGGCGAGGTCGCGGCGCGGCCCGCCGTCGCGCCAGAAGATCGACCCGCCGGCGTAGCCCCGCTCCACCTGGCCCATCACCGGGTGCACGGCGACGTGGTCCCAGTGGTCGAGCATCCGCCGGCTCAGCGCCGGCCGGTGGGCCTGCGCGGGACGGGCGGCGTCGAAGGCCGCCTCGCCGAGCCGCACCAGGTGGAACAGCCCGTAGAGCAGGCCGGGCGGCCGGTCGGCCAGCAGCAGGGTCACGTCACCCGCGCGGGTCAGCAGAAAGCCGTCGTCGCCGAGCGGCCCGCCCTCCCCCGTTACGTGAGCCGGCACGGGCAGCGGCTGCCGGGTGCGCAGCGCGATCACCAGGTCGGCGTCGGCCGGCACGCCACCCTCGCCCGCGCGAAGCGCCCGCCCGCCGTGTTCGGCGCAGGCCCGGGTGACCTCGTCGAAGACGGTGTCGACGAGCGGGCCGTCGCCGTGCACCAGGACGCGGCGTACGCCGAGCGCGCGGAACGCCGCCGCAGGCAGCCAGGCGGGGTGCCAGTCCTGCGGGGCGCCGCTCACGCGTCCTCCCGCAGCACCAGAACGCCGCGCTCCGCCAGCCGCAGCGGCGCGCCGCGCTCCACCCGGTCGCCGGTGAGCAGGTCGACGCCGCCGACGTGGGCGGTCACCTCGACCGGCTCGGCACGGTGGTTGAGCAGGAAGAGCAGCCGCGTCCCGTCCGGGGCGACCCGGACCGCGGATTCCAGGTCCGGCACGTCGGGATACGGCCCGAGCAGGTCGTGGCGGGCCAGCACCTGCCGGACCACCCAGTCGACACCGGTCTGGTCCAGCCCGGCGGCGACGTACCAGCCGTGCCCCTCTCCGTACGCGTTGCGGGTCACCGCCGGGGTGCCGGCGTAGAAGTCGGCCTGGTAGCGGCCGAGCACCTCCGCGCCCTGCGGGATGACCAGCTCGAACAGCAGCCGCGATTCGACGTCGAGCTGCTCGGCGCCGGCGCCGAGGCGGACCGGGTTGACGACCTCCGGGCCGCGGGCGTCCCACTCGTCGATCCGGATCCCCATCAGCTGCCCGAGCGGGCCGGGCACGTCCATCAGGAACGCGTTGTCGTTCTCGTCCACCCGCCCCGACAGGTAGGTGGTCAGCACCGAGCCACCGCGCGCGGCGACCGCCTCCAGGCGCGCGGGCAGGTCCGCCTTGAGCATGTGCAGGGCCGGTGCGACGACCACGTCGTAGCCGGCGAGGTCGGCGGTCACCGCGACCACGTCCACGTCGACCCCGGCGTCCCAGAGCGCCCGGTGGTAGGCCAGCACCACCTGCTGGTAGCGGACCAGCCGCGACGGGCCGTCTGAGATCTCCAGCGCCCACCAGCTGTCCCAGTCGAAGAGCAGCGCCACCCGGGCCGGGGTCCGCGCGCCGAGCGACACCGGGCCGAGCCGGTCCAGCTCCGCCCCAAGCCCGGCGACCTCCTGGAAGACCCGGGTGTCGGAGCGGCCGGCGTGACCGATGACCGCGCCGTGGTACTTCTCGCAGGCCCCCCGGGAGGCGCGCAGCTGGAAGAAGAGCACCGCGTCCGCGCCGTGCGCCACCGCCTGCCAGCTCCACAGTCGCATCAGCCCGGGCCGCTTGAGTGGATTGACGTCGCGGCTGGCGGTGACGCTGGGGGTCTGCTCCATCAGCCAGAACGGCTGGCCGTCCTTGAGTCCGCGCATCAGGTCGTGGGTCAGCGCCATCCGGGCCGCCGACTGGTCGTCGGGCGGATAGTTGTCCCAGGAGACGAAGTCCAGGTGCTCCGCCCAGCGGTGGTAGTCGATCGGGCGGTACATGCCCATGAAGTTCGTGGTCACCGGGACGTCGGGGCTGGACTCCCGGATGGCGGCCTTCTCGTCGCGGAAGTTGGTCAGCATGGCGTCGGAGGAGAAGCGCAGGTAGTCCAGGGTGATGCCCTGGAACGCGGTGTGGTCGGGGCCGCGCCAGTGCTCGGTCAGCGCCGACGGCGCCTCGATCTCGTCCCAGTCGGTGAAGGTGTGTGACCAGAACGTGGTGTACCAGGCCGCGTTCAGCTCGTCGAGGGTGCCGTAGCGGTGGCGCAGCCAGTCACGGAAGCCGGCCGCGCAGAGGTCGCAGTAGCAGGCGCCGCCGTACTCGTTGCCGACGTGCCAGGCGACGACGGCGGGGTTGCCGGCGTAGCGGCGCGCGACCCGGCGGGCCAACTCGGTGGAGAACCGGCGGAACACCGGTGAGCTGGGGCAGGAGTTGTGTCGCTGCCCGAAGCGGTGCCGGCGCCCCTCGAAGTCGGTCCGGGTCACCTCGGGGTGCCCGCGGGCCAGCCAGGCCGGATGCGCGCCGGTGCCGGTCGCCAGGCAGATGCCGCGCCCCTCGGCGGCGGCCCGCCCGACGATCCGGTCCAGCAGCGCGAAGTCGTAGACGTCCTCGGCGGGCTGGGTGAGCGCCCAGTCGAACACCCCGAGCGTCAGCAGGTCGATCCGGGCGGCGTCGAAGAGCCGATGGTCCTGCTTCCACACGTCCTCGGGCCACTGTTCCGGGTTGTAGTCTCCGCCGAATGGCACCTTCGCGGTGACGGGCAGGCTCATGCCGTGAACTCCTTCCGGATCGTGCGGATCATCGGGTCGCCGACCAGCAGGAACGCCAGGAGCATGAGCGAGCCGAGCATCGCCAGCACCGCCTCGGAGAAGACCGCGGTGATCCCGGCCGCCGCGGCCAGCAGCAGGACGTTGCCGATGGTCACGCCGGGGGCACGGACCAGAAAGTGGACGGCCAGCCGCGCCACGTCGCGGGTGCGGAAGGCGAAGAGCGAGGTGATCACCACCGCGTTGACCGCGCAGAGCGTCACCGCGGCGGCGAGCAGCACCAGCGGCACCGCCCACCAGCTCGGAACGGCCGCGGCGCCGAGGTGGGCGAGGTTCACCGCGAGGATGGTCAGCCAGAGCAGCGCCGGCGCCCAGACCAGCAGGGCGCCGCGCAGGTTGGCCCGGTAGCCCCGCCAGAACACGGTGGCGGGCCGCAGGTCGGTCAGGTCGGGACGCTGGTGGCGCAGGGCGTAGAGGGCGGCGCACACAGCCGGGCCGAGCGGGAGCAGGCAGAGCGCGACCAGCGGGAGGTTGCTGACGTCACGGTCGAGCAGGACCAGCGGGACCAGGCCGGGCAGGGTGGTGAGCAGGAGCAGCAGTTCGACGACGAGCAGGGTGTAGACGCGGGCGGCGGCCCGCGAGAGCGGCCCGTCGCCGAACTGCCGCCGGGCCTGGGTGGTGTCACTCACGGCTTCTCCTCCGGGTCGGCGCCGAGCAGGCGGCGGTCGTCCCACCACGGCGGGGTCTCGTCCACCACCGGGCTCAGCTCGACCAGGGTCACCTCGTGCCGACCGAGGGTGAGGTCCACCTCGACCCGCCCGGCGACGACCGGCAGGGCCCGGTGGGTACGGGCCGGCTCGGCGGCCTCCCGCAGGGCGTCGAGTTGGCGGGGCCGGGGCGAGCGCGGCCGGCCCAGCTCGGCCCAGGCCGCCCAGGCGTTGCCCCACTCCTCGCCGACCGAGGAGCGGAGCAGGAAGGCGGAGGTGGTGCCGGGCGGCCCGAGCGGGACCGACAGCGCCAGCGGGTGCCGGTCGGGCACCGGGGCCTGGCCGGTGACGTCGACCGGAGCCCAGGCCAGCACGGCGACCCGGCCGTCGGGGTGGCGGGTGACCAGATGGTCCGCTCCGCGCGCCAGCACCTCGTCACCGAGGCGGGCCATGAAGGCGTACAGGTGGTAGGTGGGTTTCTTGATCTGACGGTGGGTGAGCAGGCCGAACCCGCCGTGGAACAGCGCGGTCGGCACCCCCTCCTCCTCGAACATGTCGCTGAACGTCCAGTAGGCGAAGGAGTCGACGAGCTCACCGCCGCCGGCCAGCACCGGGGCGAGGTACGCGGCGTGCCAGGCCGTGTCGTGGATCGGGTTGTCCGGCCGGTAGGAGGAGTTGAACTCGGTGATGTGCACCGGCAGCTCCGCCAGCGCGGTGCCCCGCAGGTGCTCGCGCGGCGCGGCGAACTGTCTCAGCAGCTCCGCCGCCGGGGCGAGGGTCTGGTGGGTGCCGAAGGGCACGTGCTGGGCGGGGCCGGAGGTGTAGGCGTGCCGGCTGACGAAGTCAACCGGCACCTGACGGTCGGTGACGAACTCGGCGAACGGCGCCAACCACTCGTCCGCCCCGGGGGAGATCGCCGGACCGCCGACCTGAAGGCCCGCGTCGACCTCCTTGACCGCGTACGCGCTCACCTCGTACAGCCGGTGGTAGGCGTCGCGGTCGGCGCCCGCCCAGAAGTTGACCAGGTTGGGTTCGTTCCACACCTCGATCGGCCAGCCGCGTACCTCGTCGAGGCCGTACCGGTCGACAAGGTGCGCGACCGTGGCGCGGACCAGGTCGCCCCACTCCGACCAGGAGCGGGGCGGGGTGACGTTGCCCCGCCACCAGAACACCGTCTGGTCGCCGGAGGCCAGACCCGAGGGCATGAACCCCAGCTCCACGAAGGGTCGCAGGCCCAGTTCGAGATAGGCGTCGATCACCTGGTCGACGTAGGTGAACGAGTGGTGCACCCGGCGTTCGCCCCGGTGCTGGTACGGCCGGTGGACGCCGACGCCGTCGCTGAGCAGGCCGTGCCCACGGATGTGCTTGAAGCCGATGTCGGCCTGGATGAGCGCCAGTGAGTCCTGGTAGTCGCGGCGCAACGCCAGCTCGAAGCGGCCGGTGCCGACGGCGAAGCGCCACGCGTCGGACAGCCGGCCGCAGGGGTGCTCCGCAACGGTGATGCGCATGGTCGTCCTCTTGTTCGCGGCGAGGTGCGTCGGCTGACGGTGGCCGGCCGGTCCGGTGGCGGCGGGCGCCACCGGACCGGCCCGCGGTCAGCTGTTCTCCGTCCGGTAGCGGTCGTAGGCCTTGTTGACCAGCTCCAGGTAGGAGTCCATGTGCTTGCCCTTCAGCTCGGTCAGGTAGGCGTCCCACTGGGCGAGGTCGCGCTGGCCGAGCGCGAACTGCAGCGTCGCCTGGTAGACGTGGTCGCGCAGCGGCGTCTCCCACAGCGACGCCTGCTCCCGCTCCTCGTCGCTGAACGGGTACGGCGGAGGCACCACGGCCGGCGTGCGAGCGTTCAGCACCTTCTGGAACTCCTGCTCCTCCGCGGAGAAGAATCCCTGCACCAGCTCCGGCTTGCCGCCGTAGGCGAACACCCCGTTGTAGAAGCCGAAGTCCTTCTGCAGGTGCTTGCTCGCCTCGGGATGGATACCGATGACGTTGACGTCGGGGGCCAGCGTGGGCTTACCGGAGGCGTCCTTGACGTACGTCGTGCCCTCGACGCCCCACTTGGCGAATTCCTGGCCGGCGTCGGAATACCAGAGCCAGTCGACGAACTGCATCATGGCCACGAAGTTCTTGCTGTCCCGGGCCTTCGACGAGATCATCACGCCGTTCTCCAAGCGGCTGGCGGGGTTGATCTCACCGGCCGGCCCGATCGGCAGCGGGATCTTGGTGATCTTCGCCTTCGGGTTGGTCTTCGCCAGGTCCGGCCGGTAGTCGTTGACCACGGCCTGGGCGTTGGCGCTGATCACGAACGACTTGCTGTTGGCGAGCTTCTGCCGGGCCTGGTCGTCGGTCTGGGTGAAGCTCTCCGGGTCGAGCAGCTTCTCCGCCACCAGCTTGTTGAGGTACTGGAGCATCTGCTTGTACTGCTCGGCGGCGCCGGTGTACACGAACTTCTTGGCGTTGGCGTCCCAGCTGGCGTGCTGGAAGTTCCAACCCGCGCCCTGCAGGCCGTAGGAGAGGGCCAGGATGTTGAGCAGGTTGCCGGCCGGGTTGGGCTTGCTCCACCGGTCGGAGAACGGGTACACGTCCGGGTACCTGGCCTTCATCGCCTTGAGCACCGTGTACAGCTCGTCCCAGGTCTTCGGGATCTCCAGGTTCAGCTCGTCGAGGATGTCGGTCCGGATCGCCAGCGAGTAGTCCTGCCAGGCCTTCTCGTGCACCCCGGGCAGCAGGTAGAACTTGCCGTCCTCCTGGCGCAGGGTGTCGATCTCGGGCTTGAGGTTCCACCGCTCGATCTTGTCCCGCAGGTTCGGCATCAGGTCGAGGTAGTCGCTGACCGGCAGGATCGCCCCGGACGAGACGTACGCGTCCTCCTGGTTGGGATAGGTCTTCGGGATGATCATCGGGGCGTCGCCGGCGCCGATCAGCAGACCGCGCTTCTGCTCGTAGTCGCTCAGCGGCACGGCGACCGGTTCGAGCGTGACGTTGGCCCGCGACTTCAACTCCGACCAGAACAGCCAGTCGTCCTTCAACGGGTAGTTCGGGTGGTTGTTGTACAGGACGGAGAAGGAAACCGGCTCGCTCGCCTTGAACTGGGCGCCCAGGCCGTAGTCGGCCATCGCGCCGACGCGGTTCCCGGACAGGTCCTGCTTGTCGGAGGGGTCGTCACCGCAGGCGGCGATGGTGGTGGCCGCGAGCAGCGCGGCGGCTGCCGTCGCGACGCGACGCCACGATCTGTGGAACATGGCGGGTCCTTTCGGGATCGGTGGGGGACGGGGTGAACGCGATGGCTAGCCCTTGACCGCGCCGAGCATCACGCCGCGGACGAAGTACCGCTGGACGAAGGGGTAGACCAGGAGGATGGGCAGGGTGGTGAGCACGATGGTCACGGCTTTGAGCGTCGCCTCGGCCTGCACCTCGTCGGCCTCGGCGATCGCGCCGACGTTCTCCGCTCCGGTGGCTCCGGCGATCAGGTTGCGCAGGTAGACGGTCACCGGCCAGAGCTCCTGCCGGTCCATGTAGAGAAAGGCGGCGAACCACGAGTTCCAGAAGGCCACGGCGTAGAACAGCACCATCGTGGCGACGATCGCCTTCGACAGCGGCAGCACGATGCGCAGCAGGATCCCGTACGTGTTCAGCCCGTCGACCGCGGCGGCCTCCTCCAGCTCGACCGGCAGGCTCTCGAAGAACGCCTTCATCACCAGCAGGTTGAACACGTTGATCGCGTTGGGCACCGCGATGGCCCAGACGGTGTTCTTCATGCCCAGACTGGTGACCAGCACGTAGTTGGGGATCAGTCCGCCGGAGAAGAACATGGTGAAGACCGCGATACCGACCAGCGCGGTGCGTCCCCTGAGGTGCTTCTTGGACAGCACGTAGGCGTAGCAGGTGGTCAGCACGATCGAGATGAGCGTGGCGACGACCGTGTAGACCACTGTGTTGCGGTAGTTGGTCCAGAACAGCGAGTCGGACATCACCAGCCGGTAGGTCTCCAGGTTGAACCCGCGCGGCACGAGGTTGACCTGGCCGGCGATGATGTACGCCTCGTCGCTGAGCGAGCGGGCCACCACGTTGACGAACGGATACAGCGTGAGCACCACGACGGCGGTCAGGATGATCGCGTTGAACGCCTGGAACACTCGGTAACCGCGGCTCGGGCGGATGCCGCGCTGCCGCCGGCCGGCCGGCGGCCCGGTCTCGCCAACCCGCGCGGCGGCGTCGACGGTCACCACAGGCTCGTCCCGACCGTGCGGCGGGCGATCAGGTTCGCCGACAGGACCAGGACCAGCCCGATCACCGCCTCGAAGAGCCCGATGGCGGCGGCGTAGCTGAAGTTGCTGGACCCGAAGCCCATCCGGAACAGGTACGTGGAGACCACGTCGGCGGTCGGATAGGTCAGCGGGTTGTAGAGCAGGAGGATCTTCTCGAACCCGACCGCCATGAACGTGCCGATGTTGAGGATCAGCAGCGTCACCATGGTCGGTCGGATGCCCGGCAGCGTGACGTGCCAGGTCTGGCGCCACCGGTTGGCGCCGTCGATCCGGGCCGCCTCGTACAGGTCGTCGTCGATGGTGGTGAGCGCGGCGAGGTAGAGGATGGTGCCCCAGCCGACGGTCTGCCAGACCTCCGAGGAGACGTAGATGGTCCGGAACCACTCTGGTCGCTGCAGGAACGGCACCGCCTCGCCGCCCGCCGCCTGGACGAGTTGGTTGACGGTGCCGTCCACCGAGACCAGCTGCATGACCATCGCGGCCACGATCACGATGGACAGGAAATGCGGCAGGTAGGACACGGACTGCACGAACTGCCGCAGCCGGCGGGCGCGGACCTCGTTGAGCAGCAGCGCCAGCACGATCGGCAGCGGAAAGCAGAAGAGCAGGGTGAGCCCGCCCAGCACCAGGGTGTTGGTGAAGACCTCCCAGAACGTGGCGTCGGTGAGGAACATCCGGAAGTACCGCAGGCCGACCCAGTACTCGCCGAAAATGCTGCCGCCGGGCCTGAACCGGCGGAACGCGATCACGTTCCCGAGCATCGGCAGGTACCGGAAGATGAGGAAGAACAGCAACGGCAGGACGGCCAGCGAGTAGAGCTGCCAGTCCCGACGCAGCGTCTGCCGCCAGGTCCGGCGGCGACCGGCCGGTCGCGGGGCGGGCGTCCCCGTCGGGGCCGGGGGTGATGTCGGCGGCGGAGGCCGCAACGTCTCGGATGTCATCCATGGCCTCCGGTCATGCCACACCCCCAGCTCCGGCCGTACCTCGCGCCGTTTTGGCAGCGGCGTCACAGCCACCTGGCCCAGCTCCCGAAACTTTTCGGAAACCCCGCCTAACCTTTTCGGCAACCTAGGGGCCCCATCTGGGTGTGTCAAGGGTCTCAAAAGGACTATGGACGGCCCTACGTCGCCGGTCCCGCTTCACCGCGTGATCGCTGGGTGAGCGATTACGGGGCCGCGTCCGTCCGGCGACGTCGATCGGTCGTGTTACGGTCTGCCGAAACTTTCGGATGCATGAGGGTGCGATGACAGAGCACGGTCCGCTCGGCACACCCGCCTCCACCACCATCGCGACCATCGCCGGCGAGGTCGGCGTCTCGACGGCGACGGTGTCGAAGGTCCTCAACGGACGAGCGGATGTCGCCCCCGCCACCAGGGCCCGGGTGGAGGAGAGCCTCGAACGCCACCAGTACCAGCGCCGCAACCGGCGGCAGGCGGTCGGCACCCGACAGATCGAGCTCGTGTTCCACGAGTTCGACGTCGGATGGGCCATGGAGATCCTGCGCGGCGTCGAGGCGGTGACCACCGTCGCCGGGCTCGGGCTCACCGTGTCGCAGCTCGAGGGCGCGCACCGTCCGTCGTCAGGCTGGCTGGACGCGCTGCTCACCCGCCGTCCCCTGGGCGTGCTGCTCGTGCTCTGCCACCTGGCCGAGGCCCAGCAGCAGCAGCTCCGACGCCAGGGGATCCCCTTCGTCGTCGTGGACACCGACAGCGCGACCTCGGCCTCCGTACCGACGGTCGGCTCGAACAACTGGAACGGTGGCCTGCTCGCCACCCGACACCTGCTGGAACTCGGGCACCGGCGGATCGCGGTCATCTCCGGGCCGCGTGACGTGCTGTGCAGCCAGGCCCGAGCCGCCGGGTTCCGCTCCGCGCACGACGAGGCCGGGGTGACGGTTGATCCCGAGCTGGTCCGGTACGGCAGCTTCTCCGCGGACGCCGGGCGCACGCACGGCCTGCAGCTGCTGAGCCGACCCGACCGACCCACGGCGATCTTCGCCGGCTCGGACATGCAGGCCATCGGGGTGCTGCGGGCGGCCCGGCAGTGCGGCCTGCGGGTGCCCGAGGACCTTTCGGTGATCGGGTACGACAACCTCCCGGTCGCCGCCTGGACCGATCCGGCGCTCACCACGATCAACCAGCCGCTGCGCGACATGGCCGGCATCGCCACCCAGATGCTGCTCGACCTGGCGAACGGCAACGAGCTCGCGACCACCCGGATCGACCTGGTGACCGAGCTGGTCGTCCGGGACAGCACCGCGTCGCCCGCCCACCCCCGCTGACCCCCTGCGAGGACCGATGCAGCCTGCCGACCCCGCTCTCGACCAGCTCCAGCGCTACACGCCCACCGTCGTCGAGCCCGACGACTTCGACGAGTTCTGGGCCGCCACCCTCGCCGAGGCGGCCACCCGGCCGGTCCTGCTCGACGTCCGCCCGGAACCCACCGACCTGCGGCTGCTGGAGACTTGGGACGTCACCTTCGCCGGCTTCGCCGGCGACCCGGTGCGGGCCTGGTACACCCGCCCGGCCGGCGTGGACACGCCACTTCCCGCCGTCGTCGAGTACGCCGGCTACGGGCGCGGGCGCGGTCTACCGCACGAACGACTGACCTGGCCGGTGGCCGGTTACGCGCACCTGCTGATGGACAACCGGGGGCAGTCCGGGCAGTACGCCGTCGGCGACACCCCGGACCCGCACAGCGCGCCCGGCGGCCCCTGGCCCACCACCTGGGGAATTCTCGACCCGCACGACTACCACTACCGTCGTCTGATCACCGACGCGGTGCGGGCCGTCGACGCGGTCCGCGCCCTGCCGGGCGTCGACCCGACCCGGGTCGTGGCGGCCGGAAACAGCCAGGGCGGTGGGCTCGCCCTGGCCGTCGCCGGGCTCGTCGGCGACCTCGCGGCGCTGCTCACCACCGCACCCTTCCTCTGCGACGTCCAGCGGGCCGTCGCGCTCACCGACGCCGCGCCGTACGGCGAGATCGCCCGGTACCTCGCGGTGCATCGCGAGGCCGAAGCGGCGGCCCGCCATACGCTGTCCTACGTGGACGGGGTGACCTTCGCCCGCCGGGCGAGCGCCCCGGCGCACTTCGGGATCGGCCTGCGGGACAACGTCTGCCCGCCGAGCACCGGTTTCGCCGCCTACAACCACTACGGCGCCGCGACCGGCCGGCCGGTGCCGCCGGAGCGGGAGCTGCACGTCTACCCGTTCAACGGCCACGAGGGCGGGGAGGCGCTGCACGTCCGGCGTCAGCTGCGCTGGCTCGGCTCGCTGCTGCGACGCTGACTACGCGTGAAGCATTCATGCTCTGATATGGCCCATGATCACTCCCACTCCCCTCATGAGCCTGGTCGCCGGCGTCTGGGGATTCAAGACCCTCGCGGTCGGCGTCGAGCTGGGACTCTTCACCCGGCTCGCGAACGGACGGACCATCACCGTCGCCGAGGCGTCGGCCGAGTTCGGGCTGCCCGAACGCCCGGCTGATCTGCTGCTGGCCGCGAGCGCCTCGCTCGGCCTGCTCGAGAAGGCCGGCGACGGCTACCGCAACTCCGAACTCGCCGAGCAGTTCCTGGTCGAGGGTCGCCCCTACTACTTCGGCGCTCAGGTCCGCTACTCCGACCTGCGCACGTACCTGCCCTGGCACCGCATCGCCGAGGCGCTGCGCACCGACCGACCTCTCACCTGGGATCCGCAGCGCCAGCAGTCGATGTTCGACACCACCGACCCGGGAATGCTCGCGGAGTTCTGGGACGCGATGTACTCGACCTCCAGCTTCACCGCCCGCGCGCTGGCCGACGCGTACGACTTCGGCGCGCACCGCCGGCTGCTCGACGTCGGCGGTGGGGCGGGCGCCTTCCCGGTCGAGTTCTGTCGACGCCTGCCCGACCTGGCGGCGACCGTCCTCGACCTGCCGCACGTGTGCGTCCGGGCCCGGGAGCGGATCGCGGCGGCCGGTCTGACCGGGCGGATCGGCACGGTCGCCGGGGACTTCCTCAACGACGCGGCGCTGCCCGACGGGCACGACGTGATCCTGCTCAGCATGATCCTGCACGACTGGGACGAACCGACGAACCGGGCCCTGCTGGCCAAGTGTCACGCGGCGCTGCCGCCCGGCGGGACGGTCGTCATCTGCGAGCTGCTGCTCAACGACGAGCGCACCGGGCCGCCGGAGGCGGCGCTGATGGGCATGAACATGCTGGTCGAGACCGAGGGCGGCAAGAACTACTCCGGCGCCGAGTACCGCGCCTGGCTCACCGACGTCGGCTTCGTCGACGTCCGCACGGTGCCGTTCGACGCGCCGGGCGCCAACGGCGCGGTGCTGGCCCGGCGGGCCTGACCGGCCGGACCGCGGCCACTGACGACAGTCGCGTCCAGGTGACCGGTCACCTGGACGCGACTGTCCCCGTTCAGCAGGTGGCGTTCAGGCCGGCCCAGTTGGCGCGGTCGTTGTAGCCACCGTCGCCCGCGTCGCCGACGACCAGGTCGAGCACCCGCACGCCGGACAGGTCGACGTCGACCTGGCCGATGTCCTCGCGGGTGAGCACGCCGCTGTCGAAGAGGACCCGGCCGTCACCGATCACCTGGAAGGTCGAGGTGGCCCCCTCCGGGCCGACGTTGCGGACCGCGTCGTCCAGGCCGACCACCGCGGTCAGTCGCGTGCACCGGTCACCGACGTAGTAGCGGACCGTGGAGGGCGAGGCGACCCCGAGGCCGGTCGGGTACACCCGGCCGAGCATGCTGATCGGCGTCCAGCCACCGACGCTGAGATCGACGGTCGGGCTCATCCAGCCGCTGGTGGCGCTGATCCAGGTGTGGTGCGACAGGACGACCTCGCCGTCCGGCGGCGCCGGCGCGATCACCAGGGTGGACACCGTCCGCTGGCTCAGCTGGCCGTGCCCGGGCACCCGGTACGAGGTGGCGGCGGTCAGCGCCGCGGAACCGGGGGTGGCGGAGGCCGGCAGGGCCACCGTGAAGGCGAAGGTGGTCCGGCCGCCGGGGGTCAGCAGCTGGGGTGCCCGGCCGAGCGGCCGGACCGTCCAGCCGGCGGGCGTCGCGAGCGCGACCTTCGGCGTGAGGACCGGCAGCGAACCGTCGTTGCGCACGACGACCTCGACCCGCGCCTCGTCGCCACCGGCGAGCACCGGCGCCGAGCCGTCCTGCGTCGGGGCGCCGCCGACCTGCGTGACCTCGGGCAGCCCGGCGGTCAGGTGCGGGACACCCGGCAGGCCGCGCGCCGGGCCGACCCGGAGCAGTGCCGCGCCGTGGGCGGGTACCGCCGCGCTGATGGTGCCGGCGCTCTCGGTGACCCGGTCGGTCCAGGCGTTGCGGACGGTGAAGCGCGATCCGGAGAGGCCGAGCGAGGATGCCTTCGTGGTCTGCGTCGTCGGGGTCTCGCCCCGGTTGAGCAGCACCACGGCCCGGTCACCGTTGGCGAGGCGCTTCACCCACGTCTCCGTCGTACCGGCCGGGCCGACCCGGACGGCCTGGACACCGGCGGGGTCCTGGTTGATCGCCAGCATGTCGGCGTCGGCGAGGATGTCGACGGAGGTCTGGCTGAGCTTGCGTACGTCGCTACCGATCACCAGCGGCGCGGCGGCCACCGACCAGAGCGACATCTGCGTGCGGAACTCCTCGTCGGTCATGCCGAGTTCCGGTGCGACGTAGTCCGGGTCGTTGAAGTGGCCGGGCCCGGCGACCTCGGGGTGCCGCGCGTTCGCGTCGTAGTTGCGCAGCACGTCCTTGAACTTGATCTCCCCGACGAAGCCCACGTCGGTGTAGGTCCGCCACGACTGGGCGATCGCCGGCGCGTAGCTCCAGGAGTAGGTCGACTGCTGCTCCTCCGGGTAGTTGCCCCAGTCGGGAGAGGTCACCGGGTTGCACAGGTTGAAGATGATCTGGCGGCCGCTGGCGTTGTTCCGCAGCGCCTGGGCGAACTCGGTGTAGACGGTCTTCGGGTCCAGGTTCGCGGCGATCCCGCAGAGGAAGTCGACCTTCACCGCGTCGAACTCCCACGCGGCGAACTGGTCCGCGTCGCGCTGGTAGTAGCCGCCACCACTGCCGAGCCCGCACTTGCCGGGGATGTACGGCCCGGCGTCGGTGTAGATGCCCGCCCGCAGGCCCTTGGCGTGGATGTAGTCCACCAGCGGCTTCAACCCGTCCGGGAAGCGCGTCCGGTCGGCCTGCAGGTCACCGCCGGCCGTCCGCGGCTCCGGGTCCTGCCAGCCACCGTCGAGCCAGACGATGTCGTAGCCGGCCCGGGCCAGGCCGCGGGTCACCAGAGCGTCGGCGACCTCCTTCACCGACTCGGCGGAGAAGTTGCCGCCCAGGCCGAAGTAGGTGTTCCAGCCCTGGTAGGGCGTCGGGCTCAGCACCGGCGCCGAGGCCGCGTCGCTGACAGCGGCGGTCGCCGGGGCGGCGCCCGCGGGGGTGGCGGGCACTATCAGCAGACCGGCCGTGAGGGCCAGGGCGGTGAGCAGATGCCGTTTCACATCGGAATCCTTTGCTGCCGGGGGTCGTGGACGGGCGCACCGGCGCCGACGAACTCGCGCGCCGGAACGGGAGGTGGGGGCGGCGCCGGGAGCACATCGCTCGTCCCGCTCCTGTCGGCCGGCCGGGCGCGCCGCCCGCTGGGTCCGACGTGGAGGCGGTACGGCTGCGGACGCGAGTCAGGGCGCACCGCGCCCCGAGACCTCTGCGGCACGTCCCCGCGAGGGGCTGCCAGATCAGTCATGCCCGCACTCCTGAGCTCTGTTTCCAGGATCTTGCATCCCGTTACGGGCAGGTGTCAATATTATTTCGTAAATTACGAGTTCTAGGCCGACCAGCTTTGTCCAGTTAGGACCCTGAGGGCCGCGCTGCGCGGTCACGACGCGTAAACGGGTCGGCACGACGGGGCGGCGACGGCCACAATGAGCGCCGTGCAGAGATCAACACAGCTCCTGCTCGACGAACTCGACGTGCTGCCGTACCGGGAGCGGATGTCCACGCTCGCGCGCCGGGCCGGCGACCTCGCCGCCACCGGCGAGCTGCCGAGCGTGCTGGCAGATCTGCGCGGCGGGACGACGTACCACCGGTTCCTCGCGGTCACCGCCGGCCAGCTCGCCGGCGACCCGGAGGCGGTGCGGGTGGCGTTGGACGACCAGCACCCGACCATCCGGGCGGTCGCGGTGAAAGGCGGCCTGCGTGCCGGCTGGCTCGCCGGTCCGGACCTGCTCGCCTTCGTGCGGAACGCGCCGGCTGACCTGCGCGCCCTGGTCTACCGGTCGTTGCGGCACCTGGGCCGCGAGGAGGTCGCGGACGGGCTGGTCGACGAGGTGCTGGAGCGCTTCGGTGCCACCGAGGCGGTCGCTCTGCTGCCCGCCTGCGGCCCCGACACGGCCCGCCGGCTGCTACCGGCAGTCGACCACGCGGTGCAGAACTGGCTGCCACTGGCCCGCCACCACGGCGACGTGCTGCTCGCCCACGCCGAGGCGGTGTCGCCCGGGCTCGGTCTGCAGGAACGGGCCGGCTGGTGGTCGGCGCGGGTCAGGGGCATCCTGCTGGCCGGTCGCGGCCGACCGGACCGTGCGCTGACGCTGCTCGAACGTCACGCCCCAGCCGACTTCCTCCCCGGCGACCTGGCCGGTTACGGCTACCTCGCCGCCGCCGCGCCGCACCGGATGCTGGCGCTGCTGACCGCGCCGTCCCGGGCGGGCTGGGTCTGTCACCAGTGGCTGCCGCCGGCGCTGCTGCGTCGGCTCGGCCGGCTGCCTGAGGCGGAGCTGGTGGAGCTGGGTCGGCGGGTACGCGGCTACAACAACTCGCTGGACCGGCTGTTGGCGGCACTGCCGCCGGCGCGTCGCGGTCACCTGTACGATGCGGTGCTCGCGGACCTGGAACGGGCCAACGACGTTCCCGACACGGCGCTCGTGGAGGTGCTGCCCCGCGCCTGGCGGGAGCGGGAGGCCCGGCGCGTGCTCACCCTCGACCGGGTCCGCCGCGACGAGGCGGCGGTACGCACCTGGAGCGCCTTCCTGCCCTGGCCCGAGGCGTCGCAGGCGCTCAGCCCGAGCCTGCGCGCGGCCGATGCGCCGGACCGGACAGCCGGGTACACGCTGCTCCTGGCCGCCGCGCGGCGCAGCGGCGACCCGAGTGCGGTGACCGAGGCGGTGCTCCGGTTGACCCGGTCGCGCAACGAGCAGGATCCGGTCCGCGCCGCGCTCCTGACGGAGCTGGCGGGTCTGGCCCGGTCGCTGCACGCCGGCTGCGTCGAGGCGCTGAACCAGCTCACTGTGGACGCGACCACCAGCCGCGACGCGTCCACCCGCACCCTCTCCGCGCTCGGCGCCCTCGTCGCCCGGGTGCTGAACCACCACATCGACGAGCCGGCCCTGCTGAGGTGGGCGCTGGACACCGCCGACCGGCTCTTCGGTGGTCGCCGGCTCCCGCCGCTGGAACGGTTCGACGAGACGCTGCGCCACGGCCAGGAGGAGCTGCTCTTCACCCGGCTGCGCGGGCGGATCGAGGCGGGCGTCGCCCGTGGCGAGTTCGACACGTTGTTCGCGGTGACCCGGGCCCTGGGGCGGCGGGCCTGGCGGGTGCCCGAACTCCAGGAGCTGCTGCGCCGGTCGATCCGCCCCGGCGTCGTCTCCCACGTGGTCCGCACGGCCGCCGAGCTGTGGCTGGCCGACCCGACAACCCGGGCGCAGCGGGTGGCGTACGTGCTGGACGCCGACAGCTCCACCATCACCTTTCCGCTGCTCTGGCGGACGGTCAGCACCCGCCGCACCGACCTGCTCGACCGGGTGCTGCAGGATCCGCCACCGGCCGGGGCCTTCCTCACCGCGGGCACGCGCTGGATCCCGGGCAGGCCGGTGCACGCCGAGCGGTGGCTTCCCCGTCAACAGGACGCCTTCGTCCGGTTGCAGGCCCGGCTCGCCGCCGACGCCGGCACCCCGCTGCACGATCGGACCACCGCCCTCCGGAACGCCGCGGCCGTGCCCGGGGCCGGTCGCGACCTGGTGCTGCGCTACGTCGACTCGCCGAACATCACCCTCGCCGAGGCCGCTCTGGGCGCGCTGCCGTGGACCGACCGGCCGGACGAGGCACTACCGGTACTGCTGTCGCACGCCGCCGACGACCGCGCCCGGGTCAGCATGTACGCCGCCGGCCGCACGGCCCGCTTCCTCCGGCCGGACGACCTGCTGGCTCCGCTGTCCGCCGTGGCCCTCGGCCGAGGCAAGGTGACCAGCCGGAAAGCCGCGGTTCGGCTGCTCGGCCGCTTCGGCCCGCCGGAGGCGATGCCAGTGCTGCTCGCGGCGTGGCAGCAGACCGGCCAGCATCGCGACGTCCGGGCGGCGGTCGTCGCGGCCGCCCGGGAGCGACTAAGCACCCCCGAAAGCTGGACGATCCTCGAGCAGGCGGTCCTCGGCGACCGCGCGGAGTCCCTGACCGTGCTGGCCGCCCCACCGGAGCGGGTCGCGGCCCCCGACCGCCCCCGCTACGCCGCCCTCGTCGCGCTGGCCTGCGCGAGCCCGGACCACCAGGTCACCCGGTCCGCCTGGCCCCGACTCGCGCGCTGGATGCCCTGGGCGCCCGACGTCACCGACCTGGTCACCGCGGCGCTCACCGACCTGGGTGAGCAGCAGAACTGGCCGTCGCCGTACCCGCTCGTACGCGCGCTGCTCGACCACCCGGAGCGGCCGGAGCGCGACGTGCTCGCCGAGGCCCTGCGCACCCTCGTGCGCCTCGACGACGCCGACCCGGACCTGGGCGGTCCAGCGGCCGACCGGCCGGCCCGGCGACGGATCGGCGCCATCGTGGACGAGGCCGGAAACTGGGCCGGGACGGCAGGTCCGCAGGTCGACCGGGCACCGGCCCGCCAGGCGGCCGTCGCGCTGGGTCGGCACCCGGCGTACGTGGCCGAGGCGGCCGGGCTGCTCAGCGCGCTGCTACGGCTGGACGCGGTGACCTCGGGTCAGCTCGTCGCCGAGATCGTGCGGATCGCCGAGCTGGTCGACGGGCGACCGGTCCTCGCCGGGCGGTTGGCCCATCTCCTCGGTCGGCGGACGACGCGCTGGCGACCCACCTCGGTCGACCCGGCGCTGCTGCTCGACGCGGCCGGCTCCCTCGCCGGGCGCGGCGACGTCGCGACCGGCCTGTTCGCGGTGGCGCTGGCCCGCCACGGCAGGTCGCTCGGCTGGCCCCAACCCTGGCGGAATCTGCTCCGCCTCCTGCGCGGGCACCCCGTCGCCGACGTCCGCGACGCCGCGTTCGGCGTCTCCATGGCTGCGGCGTGACCCGCCGCGTCTCGGGCCGTGGCGCTGGTGCGGCCCGACCCCGGGCCGCACCAGCGCGGTGACGATCAGCCGGCGTGGTACGCCCGGATGATGGTCTGGTCGATCCCGCTACCACCGTTCCCGTCGGCCTTCACCCGCAGCGAGACAGCCCCGCCGGCGGGTCCCTTCGGCAACTCGGCCCGGTAGCTCTCCCCGTTTCGGGTCACCCGGGCCGCCTTCCAGGTGGCACCGTCGTCGATCGAGGTCCAGACCTGGAACGAGGTCACCTTCTGCGCGGGCACACCGCGCGCCTGCCGGACGGCGAACTCGGCGCTGCCACCAACGGTGTGGTTGTCGCTGTCCATCGGCAGCGCGTAATCGACGGCGAGCAGCGGCAACGGCACGCTCCCGGTCCCCTCCGGTCCGGCGGACCGGAACGTCCAGGAGGTGCTGACCCTGGTCGAGACGGGCAGGATCAGGCTGGTGTCGACGTCGAGGGTCAGCCGGTAGTCCGCCGCCTGCTGGGGAACGGTGAAGTCGGCGAGCGGGCGGTCGCGTTCCTCGACGAGCTTGCCGTCGAGGTACAGCGACAGCTTGCGCTGCACCCCGATCGTGTCGCCCTGCAGGCAGTCGGCCCGCTGGTGCTGGTCGACCAGGGTGGCCAGGTCGACGTGCAGGTTGCCCCGGGTCCGCGACGGTGGGGTGGCACAGCTCCAGCCGGCCCCGGCCGGGTCGTCGTACCAGCCGGAGCGCAGCGGCTGCCGCGCCCAGATCTTCGTCTGCCGGCTCCCCGGCTGGTAGCTGCGCGGCGCCTCCTGGGCCGACAGTCCACCGTAGACACCCTCGTCGGCCCAGCGGATGCCGGGCGAGACGTAGTCGGTCCGGTAGGGCGGAAGGTTCCCCTCGTGGGTCTGGGTCACGCCAACCCCGTCGGGGGTGAAGCCGGTACGGACCAGTTGGGTGACCATCCCCGGCGAGTCCATCTGGTGGAACCGCTCGTCGATCCGGGCCAGCTTGGCCTGCTCCGCCTTGGTCACCCGGTACGCGGGCTCGGCCGGCACGCCGTTCGGGTACTCGTGCACCAGGTTGTAGCGGTACGGGTTGGCCGCGCCGGCCGGCGAGTTCAGGTTGACAGCCGCCCAGGTTCGCCGCGATCCGATGCTGGGCTGTGGCAGCGGGGACGTACGGACCGTCGTCGCGCCCCCGTACCCGCTGATCTGGTGCCACCAGGACAGACCGTTCGACGCGGTCTGGAGGTTGGTGAAGTCGATCCGGGTGGGCGTGGTGGGGACCCCGTCGACCGTCGCCGTCACCGGCCTGGTCCGCGTCGGGTCGAGTGTCACGCTCCGGGCGCTGCGCACGTCCAGGTCGGCCTCACCCGTGAGCGTCGTCTCCAGCACGTCACTGTCGACGTAGTAGGCGACGGAGGCGCCGAGCACCGCGTACCGGCCGACCGGAACCCGCAAAGTGAAGGTGTCTCCGGGCGTGCCGCCCGCCCCACCGTAGTAGAGCAGCGGGTCGGTGAGGTTGGTGACCATGAGGTTGATCCAGGTCTCCGCCCCGTCCTTGAGTCCCGACAGCGGCTTCGTGCGGATCGTCAGGTCATAGCTGGGCTGCTCGACGTGGAAGCTCACCGGCGTGGTCGAGACCAGTTTGCGGCCGGCGGTACGGGCGGTGACGGTGGCCAGGTAGAAGCCCGGCCTGCCGGCCAGTGCCGCGCGGTCGAGCCGGAGCGTCGTGCCGGCGGTGACACCCCGCTTCAGGGTCAGCCGGCTCGTCGAGAGCGTCGCCGCGCCGCGCGGTACCGGCGCTCCGTCGTGGTTGACCACCGACACGTCGAGGTCGAGGGCGGTCGTCGCCGGCGTCGGCGCCCCGGTCCAGCTCAGCGTCGTCTCGCTGGTCCCGGACTGCGGGTACGCGAAGGTGCCGAGGTTGACCACCGGCTGGTCGCTGACCGGCCCGTTGAGGGCCCGGGCGGCGTTGAGCCGGCCGGCACCGACCGCGTACGGGTCGACGCGGGTCAGCGGGTCGGCGGCGCCGACGAGCGCGGCCTTGATCTTCTCTCCGGTCCAGTCCGGGTGCCGCTGGGCAAGCAGCGCGGCGGCGCCCGCCACATGCGGTGTGGCCATCGAGGTGCCGCTGATGGCCTCGTAGTACCTGTCGATCGGGTCCTGGAGGTTGGTGCCGGCGGCCCGGGCGGCGACGATGTCGACGCCGGGTGCGACCAGCTCCGGCTTGGCCGCGTGGCTGTTCACCAGCGGGCCCCGGCTGGAGAAGTCGGCGAGCTTGTCGTCACGGTCGACGGCGCCGACGGTGAGCGCGCTGGCGGCGGAGCCCGGCGACGAGATCTGGGCGCCGTTGTTGCCGGCGGCGATGACGAAGAGCGCGCCGGTCTGCTCGCTCAGAGCGTCGACGGCGAGCGAGAGCGGGTCGCTGCCGTCGTCCGGGGCGCTGCCACCGAGGCTCATGTTGATCACGTCGGCCCGGGAGGCGGCCCACTCCATGCCGGCGATGATTCCGGAGTCCTCGCCGTAGCCGTGGTCGTCGAGGACCTTGCCGATCACCAGCTTGGCGTCCGGCGCCACGCCACGACGCTGACCGTGGGCGGCCGCCCCGGTGCCGGCGATGGTCGACGCGACGTGCGTACCGTGGCCGTTGTGGTCGACGACGTCACCGCCCTCGGCGGTGAAGTCGGCCCGGTCGGCGACCCGGCCGACCAGGTCCGGGTGGGTGAAGTCGGCGCCGGTGTCGAGCACCGCGACCCGGACCCCCTTGCCGGTGTAGCCGGCCCGCCAGGCCTCGGGCGCGGCGATCTGGTCCAGGTTCCGGTCGAGGTTGCCGCCGTGCCCGCCGGCGGTCAGCGCGGTGGCGCGGACCTTGCGGTCGAGCCAGATCTTCTTCGCGCCGGCGAGCAGCGAGCTCGTCGCCAGCTTCGCGGTGGCCGGGTTCTTCTTGGGTACGTGGCCGGCCACCGCGTCGATGCTGGGCAGTGGCAGTACGTCGTCGAGGGCGGCCACCCGGGCCGACTTCGTGGCCGGCTGGACGATCACCGGCAGTTCCGCGGTGTTCTCGTCGTCGTAGCCGTCGGCGATGAGCGCGGTGACGTCGAAGAGGTCGGGGTCGAGGACCGAACCGATCTGGGCCGCGACCTTCGCGGGGATGACGTGCAGATGCCCGTCCGGGCCGCAGGTCTGCCGGATCACCGCGTTCGGCTCGGCCGGCCGCACCGTGGCCTGTGGGCACCCCGGCCCGTTGCTGCGTACGGTCACCACGTCCCCGGTCAGCAGGGTGACGGTGTAGGTCTTCCCGGCGGCGCGGGCGTCGGTTGCGCCCGCCGGGGCGGCATTGTCGGTGGCGGCTGTGGCCGGGTTGCCCGGCAGTGCGCCGAGCGCCGTCGCCGTGACAGCGACGGCCATCAGCCACCGCATCTTCCTGTGCATCTTGCTCCCTGTTTCCAGTGGTCGCCGCGCTCCTGCGCGACGTGGAGCAAGATCCTATGTGCGGAGGCCGCGTCGCAATGCCCTGCGCCGCAACGGATTGCGCAGCACCGAGCGGCCTACGCCAGAACGGTTCCGGGCTGGTTCACCGTTGATTTCCCCCGACGTCGAACCGATCATCAGGTCGCACATCCGTGATGTCGGCCGGACCGTCCGGGCCACGACGAGCGGGCTGCGGCAAACGTCACCCGGTGGGACAGTTGTTGCTCTTTCGCCGGACCGTGTATTCGGTGTCGTCGTTGGTGATGCCCGACGCCGATCCGTCGAAGTACGTCTCGACCTTCTCCCAGCCCCGGCGCTGCTCGTAGTGCAGGTGCGGAGCGCCGGAGTTGCCGGTGCTGCCGAGCCGCCCGATCTGGTCGCCCTGGGCGACCCGCTGACCGACCCGGACCAGCGGCTGCTCCAGCAGGTGCAGATACTGCGTCTCCCACTTGCCGCCGTGGTCGATCTTCACCCAGTAACCCCCGCCGCGGCCGCGCGGCCCCTCCGGATTCTCCGGGGTGCGTCCACCCAGGGAGCCGTTGATCCCCGCCACGGTGACCGTGCCGGCGTACGAGGCGAGCACGGGTCTCCCCCACGCCTCGCCCTCGGTCGGGAAGAGGTCGACGTCGTAGTCGTCGTGGCCGGGATAGGTACCGAGCTGCCAGGTCTCGCCGCAGGCGACGGGGAGTTGAAAGAGCGGGCGCGGACCAGCGGGCCGCAGCAGCGGCACGACGACCACGGCGATCGCGACGAGGGCGGCGACCGCGCCGAGCACGAGGACCAGGCGAAGGGTGCGGCGTGGCCCGCGACGGCGGTGGCGGAAGCGGGAGGGGTGGCCGGTCGTCACCGTCCAGAGCATGACAGACGCCGGCAAGGCCCCGGCTGTCAGATGGCGTGACCGCTCGGGCCGGCGGCTCGGGCACAACGGCAGGGGCACCTCGCTGCCGCCGGCGTGATGCGGCGGACCGGCCGATGCCTTGTACCCCGCCCGCCCGCCGTGCGAGTCTGCCGGGAGAGCAGCGCCGGAGGAAGCGGTTGCACATGTTGGCGATTGACGACCTGTCCGTCGGTTACGGCGACGCACCAGCCGTGCTCAGCGGCGTCTCGGTGACGGTGCGGCCGGGCCGGATGCTGGCGGTGACCGGCTCGTCCGGTGCCGGCAAGACCACCCTGCTGCACGCGATGGCAGGGTTGCTGCGGCCCCGGGCCGGCACGGTGAGCGTCGCCGACCAGCGGTTGCGGGACCGCGATCACGCGGTGCAGCGCGGGGTCGTCCTCATTCCACAGGACAACGGCCTGGCCCCGATCCTGACCGCGACGGAGAACCTGCAGGTGGCCCTGGTCGGCAGCGGCGTCACCGCACCCGAGGCGCGCCGGCTCACCGCCGCGACGCTGGACCGCCTTGGTCTCGCCGGCCAGGCCGACCAGCTCGTGGAGGAGCTGTCGGGCGGCCAGCAGCAGCGTACGGCGATCGCTCGCGGCGTGGCGCTGCGCGGCGAGGTGCTGCTGGCCGACGAGGTGACCAGCGAGCTGGACGCCGGAAACCGGCAGCGGGTGCTCGACCTGCTGCACGACGAGGCGCGGCGGGGCGTCGCCGTCGTGTTCGCCACCCACGACCCGGAGGTTGCCGCCGGCTGCGAGGCGGAGCTGCACCTCGTCGACGGGCGAGCGGAGCGCGTGCGCGGCTGAGCAGGACGGTAACCGTCGGGTATCGATCCTCGTCGCGGGCCATCCCGATTCTCGGCCGCTCATAGTATGGCTGTCGATGCTGGCTGTGATCGCAGGAGCACTCGCCGCCCGCCGGGCACACGCCCTGGCGGTGCTGCTCCTGTCGGTGCTCGCCGGCGCCGCGGCCGCGGTCGCACCGATGTACGCGGCCGCCGCGGGGCGGGTCCTGGCCGACGCGGAGCTCTCCGCCGCCACACCGGAGGAGCGCCGGCTGCGGTTCGTCGCGATCCAGGAGCACCCGGGCATGCCCGGTGATCCGGCCCGATCCGGCTTCGCCGACGAGGTCGAGCAGCTCGCACCGGCCGGCTTCGACGTCGTCTTCGGCTCGCAGTCCGGTGGCGTCGCCCGCGGCCCGGCGGCGGCCGTGACGACGAACCTGGTCTTCCGCACGGGGATCTGCGAGCGGGTCGTGGTGACCGGCCGCTGCCCGGCGTCCACCACGGCGAGCGAACGGCCCGAGGTGATGGTCAGTGCGGGCACCGCGGCGCACCTGAAGGTCGCGGCCGGCGGTGAGATCACGTTCAAGGCGGTGCCGCTGCGGGTGTCCGGTGTGTACCGGCCCGTCGACGCGACCGACCCGTACTGGATGGGCCACGAGCTTCTCCGGGCGCCCGCACCGGGGGCACCGGCCACGTCAGCGGTGGGCGGCGCCGACGACGCCATCTTCACCGCCGAGTCGGCACGGCTCCCCGACGACGACGCCCTTCTGCACCAGCCGACGGCGGACGTGTTCGTCACCGAGCACCTGTTGCACGCGCGGCCGACCGACGGGCTGCGCACCGCGGTCTCGGCGGCGGGCCGCGACGCGAGGCAGTTCGAGATCGGAGTCGGCACCGCCCTGCCCAACCTGCTCGATCGCATCGCGCTGCAGCGCGACCAACTGGCGGCCGGGGTGACGCTGGGTGCCGCGCTGCTCGTCCTGCTCTGCTGGCTGGTGCTCTTCGTGGCGGTCAGCTCGGCCGCCGACGAACGCCGACCGGAACAGGGCCTGCTGCTGCTGCGTGGGCTGCAGCGCCGCCGGCTGTGGGCGCTGGCGATCGGCGAGCACGCAGCACCCGCGCTGGCCGCGATCCCGCTGGGCTGCCTGGCCGGCCTCGCCGCGACCGAGCTGCTCGCCGCGCACACCCTGACCGGTGACGCCGACGTCACGCTGAACACCACCGCGATCGGCTACGCCACCGTCGCCGCCGTCGGCGCGCTCGTCGCGGTGCTGCTGGCCCAGGCCCGCACCCTGGCCGCACCCGTCGTCGATCTGCTCCGCCGGGTGCCGGCGCGGGCCCGTGGCTGGCGGGCGAGCGCCGCCGACCTTGTCGCGGTCTCCCTCGCCGCCGCGGCCGTGGTGCAGTTGCGCGCCGGCGGGTCACCCAGCGGGCTCGCCCTGCTGGCACCGGTCGTCGGCGCGCTCGCGGTCGGCTTCCTGCTGGCGCGGGTGGCCATGCTGGTGGGGGCGGCGGCCGGCGCGGCACTGCTGGCACGCGGCCGGACTCGGATCGGCCTTCCGCTCGTGCAGGTGGCGCGGCAGCCACGGTTCCGACCCCTGATCGCCTTGCTCACGGTCGTTGTCGCGATGCTCGCCTTCACCGTGGCGGCGCGGGAGGTCGCTTCGGCCGCCTACGCGGATCGGGCGACCCTCGAGGTCGGCGCTCCCCGGGTGGTCGGCGTCGACGCGCTGTCGCGCCGGCACCTGCTCGACGCCGTCCGGGCCGTCGACCCCGAGCGGCGGTTCGCGATGGCCACGGTGGTGACGAACCTCGCCGACGAGGTCGGCACCCCGGTCCTCGCCGTGGACTCCGACCGGCTGGCGGCCGTCGTCGCGCCGCACCCGTCGTACGGCGCGGACCTGGCGAAGCTGACCCGGACGCTCCGCCCGGATCCGCTCCCACCGATCCTCCTGCGGGGACGTCTGCTCACTGTCGACCTGACGGCCAGTTACGACGAGGCGGTCTTCGGCAAGCCCCAGCCCCGCCTCTACGCCCTGATCGCCAGCACGAACGGCACCCGTCGGGTCAGTGCGGGCACCCCCATCGTTCCCGGTCGGAAGGAATACTCCGTCGCGGCGCCGGAGTGCGCGTCGGAGTGCCGGTTGGTCGGGTTCGAGATCACCACACCGCTCGCCCTCCCCCAACCGCTCCGCCTGCAATTCAACGAGCTGCGCTCGGACGACGCCGACCCGGTGCAGGTCAGCGGCGCGGAGTTCGCCGAGCTGAACCGGTGGCGGATGTCCAAGCTGGACGACGTCGCGATGTACGGCGTGACCGAGGGTGGTCCAGCTCTGGGCATCGAGGCGCCGGACGGCCGGCGGCCGAGGCCGATCTCCCTGAGGGTGGCCGACACGCCGGAGCTGGTACCCGGTTGGCTGACCCGCTCGAAGCTGACACCCGTCGGCTGGCAGCACCCGTACGAGGGAGTCGACTCGCTGCCGACCACGGCCTGGGTCGTCGGCCAGGTGGACCGGCTGCCCCGGCTGGGGGGATCCGGTCTGCTGGTCGACCTGGACTACGTGGACCGGCCCGCCGTCGGCGGGCAGTCCGGGGTCAAGGAGGTGTGGTTGGGCCCGGCGGCACCCGCCGACGTGCTCGACCGACTGCGCGAGCGGGGTCTGGTGGTGCGCTACGACCGGACGATTCCCGCCGCCCGGGCGGACTTCGACCGGCAGGCTCCCTCGCTGGCGCTGACCTTCAACCTGTTCGCCGCGCTGGCCGGGGTCCTGATCGGGGCGGCGGGTCTGGTCGCGATGGCGGCGGCGGAGCAGCGTAACCGGGTGGCCATGCTGGTCGCGCTCCGCCGGCAGGGTGTGCCCGCGCGTGCCGTCCGCGGCAGCTACGGGTGGCCGGTCGCGGTCGCCACGGTGGCGGGCGTGCTCGCCACCGTGCTGATCTGGATGCTGGCCCGGTCCGGGCAGCGGTTCTTCGTCGACGGCTGGTCGCCCGTCCCGGTCCCCGTCTGGCCGGACGCCGGCCGGTTGGTGTTGATCACGGTGCCGGCGGTGGCCGTCTTCGCGGTGACCGCGGCGGTGCTGGGCCAGGTCTTCGCCGCCTCGATCCGCCGGCGGAGCCGTCGGTGACCGCGCGGGTGCCCGACGAGGGGGTGGCGGTCACCTGCCACCGGCTGATCCACATCTACTCGACTCCAGCCGGCGACGTGGTCGCGCTCTCCGGTGTGGACCTGCACATCTCCCCCGGCGAGATGCTCGCGCTGGTCGGGCCGTCCGGCTCCGGGAAGTCCACCCTGGTGTCGATCCTCGGTGGGCTCATGCGGCCCAGCGCCGGACGGGTGTACGTGGCCGACCACGACCTGTCGCGGCTGTCCACGACCGAGCTGGCCACCCTACGCGGGACGATGGTGGGCACGGTGCTGCAGGGCGCCGAGCGCAACCTGCTGCCGTACGTGTCGCTGGCGCGCAACGTCTGGTTGGCGCAGCGATCCGCGGCCCGTCTCGCCGGGCGCCGACTGGATCCGCCGGAGGCGGTGCTCGACCTCGTCGGCCTCGCCGACGCCGGAGCACGGCGGGCCGGTGACCTGACCCCGGGCCAGCGCCAGCGGGCCGCCCTGGCCCAGGGCCTGGCCGCCGGGCCGGGTCTGCTCCTGGTCGACGAGCCGACCAGTCAACTCGACACCGCCGGCCGGGACGAGGTGCTCGCGGCCCTTGACACGATCAACTCCGAACGCGGCACCACAGTGGTCGTGGTGACCCACGACGCCGAGGTCGGTACCCGGCTCGGCCGGGCCGTGACCATCCGCGACGGTCGGGTCGGGGCCGAAGGGCGCGACGGCCGGGAATTCGCCGTGGTGGCCGGGGACGGCACGATCCAGTTGCCGCCGGAGACACTGGCGGCCTTTCCGCCCGGCACACTCTTCGCCGTCGACCACACCGAGGGCTCCATCACCTTGGACGCGACGGCGAAGCCCACGACTGCCGCGCAACGACAGGATGGCCGAGCGGAGCGGTGATTCGCCGGCAACGGCGACCGGGGGTCGACGACCGGTCCTCAGCCCGCGGTTCTGGTCCTGAGGAGCGGCGCGTCCCGTGTGAACTCCCGGAACCCGACGCTGTAGTACAACCCGCGCGCCTGGGGATGCCCTGGCGCACCCAGGCAGGCGACCGTCACATGAGTCGCTCCGGCCGCCCGCGCCAACCGCATCCCGTGCAGAAGCATCGCCCTTCCCAGCCCCCGACGCCGGTAGTCCGGATGCGTACCGACCGGTTCGAATTCAACGGTCCTGTTCGCTTCGTCGAGCCACATGATCGTCGAGGAGGCCATCGTCCCGTCCGGCGCCTGCACCAGGATGTGCAGGTCGCCGCGGTACCCCGCCGCCTGCCGGACGCCCTGGTAGCCCTGGGCCGTGTACGTCGAGGGAGCCCAGGCGTCCAGATGGGCCTGGACCGCGGCCTCCGGCCCGGCCTCGTCGGCGGTGCGAAACCGGAATCCGTCCGGCAGCACCGGCTGCTCCACGTCAGTGAGGTCCCGCTCGTTGAGCTGGGTCCAGGACCCGGTGTCGCCGAGCGCGGCCGGGTCGATCTCATAGCCGTGCGCCGCCCAACGTCGCAGGGCGAACTGATCGACGGCGCTCGGCATCACCCTACGCGCGACGTCCGGCGCCGTACCGTCGTACCAGTCGATCACCTCGTCGACCAGCCCGGCGTGGTCGGGGTGGACCTGATACGCCAGATAGGCGCCGGTGACGTCCCGCACCGACCCGTCGCTCCGCCTGACCTGGTGCGGAAGATGCGCCCAGCTCCACGCCACCAGATCCCCGCCCGAGAACCACAACCGACGCCGCCAGGTCGCGCCGTAGCCGGCGTGCCCCTTGCCCCAGTTCCAGGCCAGCTCGCCGAAGGTCGCATCGGTGTTCACCACCTCCGGACGGGCGGCGGTGACCCGCTGCGCCAGACCCTGCATGAGCCGCACGTCCGCGGCCGTCACAAGCTCGCCGCTCGTCATGGTGGCCACTGTGTCAGGCTCCCGCGGAGCCGTCGAACCGTTAAGGGGCAGGACCAGGTCAGGCGGCCGGGTCGAGGTTCAGCGCCTTCAGCACGACCAGCGCCAGGAGCAGGACCGCGAGCGCCACTGCCACGGCCGCCTGCGCGAGGCCACGGCGGCGCTGCGGCGCGTAAGCCATTCCCGCGGCTGCCGCGGCACCGACCAGCAGGCCACCGAGGTGGCCCTGCCAGGCGGTGAACCCGGCGGAGATCACCAACCACACCGTCAACAGGATCAGCATCCGGTTGCGGTCGAGTGGCTCGTAGCGCAGTCGGCGGCTGACCACGTAGTAGCAGGCTGCCAGGCCGTAGACCGCGCCGGACGCGCCGATCGCGGCGGAGTGCGGATCGACCAGGAAGAACAGCACCGAGCCGCCGAGGGCCGAGAGCAAATAGACGGCGAGGAAGCGCAGCACGCCCAGCCGCTCCTCCAGGATCCGCCCGAGCACCCAGATCCAGTACAGGTTGAACAGGATGTGGGTTATCCCGAAGAAGCCCTGGGTCGGTTCGGTGTGCAGGAAGGCCGAGGTGATAAGGCGGTACCACTCGCCGTGCGCGATGCCGACGAGCTGGTAGCCGGCGTAGCTGCCGCCGTCGTCGACGAAGTAGCGGCCGCTCTCGTCGACCAGGCCGGTGCCCAGGCTGTCGAACCGACTGATGATCGCCGGCCACACCAGCTCGGCCAGGTAGACCAGGACGTTGAGGCCGATCAGCACGTACGTCGCCACCGGCCGGCCGAGCGCCCGGCCGCCGAAGACGGTACGGGACTGCCGCACCGTGCGGTTCTCCGAGCGGATGCACTCGGGGCAGCGGAAACCGACGGGCGCCTCGCGCATGCAGTCCGGGCAGATGGAACGGTCACACCGGGTGCACCGCACGTACGTCTCCCGACGAGGGTGCCGGAAGCAGGTGGCGTTCGCCTCGGACGGTGGTTGCTCGGTGTTCAAACTGTCCATTGAGGTGTCCGGATCCTGGGAGGTCTGTCGCTGGGGTGGCGGCGCGTCGGTGGCCGGGTGATACGCCTCCGGACGCGTCAGCCGCGTCATGGTAGCGGTCAGGACCGGCGCGCGCCTCCCCGTCCGGTGCCGGTCGTGCCGGCCGGCACCGGAGCCGGACCGCACGCGCCGAATCCCTGGTCGGCCACGGCGGAGGTCACTCCGGCGGCCAGTTCCTGAGGACGGCGTCGAGGGCGTCGAGGGCTCTGGACCACGACACGTCCGCGGTGCGGGGGTGGTGGCGGAAGCCACCGGTCCGCTCCAGCGACACGTAGCCGTGGAAGGTGCTGTGCAGCATCCGGATCGCGTCCGTCTGGTCGGGCTCGGAGAGCTGGTAGCCGCGCAGGATCGCCCGTGTCATCTCCGAGTGCCGGCGGGCCGCGCTCGCGGCCGCGGTCTCCGGGTCGAGGTCGACCTGCATCGCGGCATACCTGCCCGGGTGCCGCTTCGCGTAGTCGCGGTAGGCGTTGGCGAAGGCCACCAGCGCGTCCTTGCCCGCCCGGCCGGCGAGCGCGTCGGCGACCCGGTCGGCGAGCTCGGTCAGGGCCAGCCCCGCCACCCGGATCCGCAGGTCCTGCACGTTCTTGAGATGGAAGTAGAGGCTTGCGTCCTTCACCCCGAAAAGGCGCGCGAGCGCCGAAATCGTCACGTTCTCCAGGCCGACCTCGTCGGCCAGCTCAGCCGCCGCCAGGGTCAGCCGCTCGGGGGTCAGGCCCGCACGTGCCATGTGTCACGCTCCACCTAGAGAATTAAAGCGCTTGCCTAGGCATACTAGAGTAATGCCTATGAACCCGGTGACCGAAGCCGCCGTCCGCGCCTCCTTCGTCAACTGCACCAAGGGCGAGACGCAGCGCCTGGCCGTGCCCAAGGACCTGGCCACCCGCCCCTGGGACGACCTTGACTTCTTCGGCTGGCGTGACCCGTCCGCGCCCGAGCGGGCCTACCTGATCGCCGAGTCCCCCAACGGGCTCATCGGGGTCGCCCTCCGGGTGGCCGCCCAGACCGGGCAGGCGCGGCGCAGCATGTGCTCGTTCTGCCTGACCACGCACACCGCGGACGGCGTCTCGCTGATGACCGCGCGCAAGGCGGGCAAGGAGGGGCGGCAGGGCAACTCGGTCGGCGCCTACCTCTGCACCGACCTGGCCTGCTCGCTCTACCTGCGGGGGAAGAAGGACGCCGGGCGACGCATCGACGAGTCGATCACGCTGGAGCAGAAGATCGAACGGACCACCAGCAGCCTCGACGCCTTTCTGCAGAAGGTGGCCGGGTGAGCACCGCTCACCCGATCCGGGTGCGCGCTTTTCGGTAGGGTGCCGCGGGAACGGTCCCACTCGGCCCGTGAAGGCCAGGGGACGCGTCGCGACGCTCATCAGGGAGGCGCAACGGTGTCCGGTGTGGACGATGACGGCGGGACGAAGCCGGCGAGCGCGGCGAGGATCTACGACTACCACCTCGGCGGGACGCACAACTTCCCGGCCGACCGGGCCGCCGCCGAGGCGATGGCCCAGATGTTCCCGTTGGCGCCGGTGCTGGCCCGCACCAACCGGGCGTTCCTACGGCGAGCCGTGGGTCACCTGACCGGAGCCGGGGTGCGGCAGTTCCTCGACATCGGCTCGGGCATCCCGACCGAGGGCAACGTGCACGAGATCGCCCAGCAGATCGCGCCCGACGCCCGGGTGGTCTACGCGGACATCGACCCCGTCGCCGTGTCGGAGAGCCTGGAGATTCTCCACGGCAACGACCGGGCCACCGCCGTCCGGGGCGACCTGCGGGAGCCGCAGGCCATCCTGACGCACCCGCGGGTGCGGGCGTTGCTCGATCTCGACCAGCCGGTCGGCCTGCTGCTGGGCGCGGTCCTGCACTTCGTACCCGACGACGACCTGGCGTACGACGTGGTGGGGCAGTTGCGGGCGGCGCTCGCGCCGGGCAGCTACCTGGTGGCGTCGCACGCCTGCGCCGACGGCGGGGACGCCGACCCCGACGACGTGCAGACCGCCCAGGGACTGTATCGGCGCAACACCGCGACCCCGTTCCACCTGCGCACCCGCCCGCAGTTCGAGCGGTTCTTCGCCGGCCTCGACCTGGTCGCGCCCGGCGTGGTGTGGCTGCCGCAGTGGCGGCCCGCCCCGGACGATCCGGCGGACTTCGCCGACGACCCGTCCCGCAGCTCCGGTCTGGTGGCCGTCGGCCGCAAGCCGTAGCCGGACGGGCCGGGCGGCGCAGCGATCGCCGCCCCGCCCGTTCAGCGGTAACCGAGCGCGCCTCGGTGAGGGCGCCGACGCGGACCCGGCTATTCGGGCAGGTCCGCGAGCATCCTGGCGAGCTCCGCCGGATGAGCCAGATGCGGGAAGTGACCGCCGGGCAGCACGGTCACGTCGATCGTCGGCAGCGCCGCGGTCAGCCACTCCCGGTATGCCGCCGGTGGTTCCGACGAGGTGACCCACAGGTAGCCGATCCCCCGCTCACCGATGACCGTCAGATCCCGCCGCCGCTCGGCGGTGATCGCCTCGTCGGAACCGTGCAGGATCTCGTCCCAGTAGCCGAGCAACAGGTCCGGTCGCGGGTCGGTCGCGGTCTCCACGATCGCGCGCGCATCAGCCGGGAGGGACTCGATCCCCATTCCAGCCAGCAGGCGGTCCCAGATCTGCCGCCAGTCCGGGCCGCGCAACACCGGCTCCGCCGCACGCACGACAGCCCCGAACGGACCGGGTAGCAACGGCTGGTCCAGGTTCACCACGGCGCGGGCCGGATAGCGGGCGGCGTACACCGTCGCGATGACCGCCCCCACGGAGTGGCCCACCAGCACCGGATCCGCGAGGCCGGCCTCCCGCACCTTCGCGTGCACGAACTCGGCGACGTCCGCCGTCCGATAGGAGTCCTGGCGCGGAGACCCGCCGTGGCCGGGCAGATCCAGCGCCAGCGCCTGGCGGCCCGGATCGACCACGTCCAGCTCACGCAGCAGCGGCTCCCACTGCCGCCGGTCGAAGGTCAGACCGTGCAGGAGCACGAGCGGCGCACGCCCCCCGGAAACAGACAATTCCATGTTCTCCCGTCCCAGCCCAGGGCTGGCGGATCACACCAGCAGCTGCGGCACATCCACCGCAGGCTACCCGGGTGGCACCGACGGGATGCGGCTTCCGGCCCGGGTCGCGCGGGCGCCGGCCCGGCTGCTGACGCGTGCCGTCTCCGCTCGACGTCGGCCCGCCCGGCGGGCCGACGAACGCCCGCCGGCCCGTCAGCCGCGCGCGGCAGGGCCGGAGTCCGGGCCTGTGGGTTCACCCTCGGCGTCCGGGAGGGTGGGCGCATCGGTCGGGTAGAGGCCGGCGGCGAAGCCGTACACCTGGTCGCCGGCGCGCGGGATCTGGGCGAACCTGCGGGCCAGGGCCTGGACCTCCGCCCAGAAGTTACGCACCTCCTCCCTCGGGATACGCGCGTGCACCAGCGTGCACCGCAGGTCGTCGGCCGCGTGGGCCGCGGCGGCCTCGGTCGCCGCCTGGGCGAGCCCGTTCATGGCGGCCACGACCTGCTTGTCCTCGGGGCGGTGCAGCGCGCCGACGTAGAGGGTGCGGGCGACGCGCCCGTAGTACCGCTCCTCGATCGCCCGCACCCGCCGGGTGCGCACCACCTTGAGCAGGCCGGCGTCGACGAGAAGGTTCACGTGGTAGGCGACGCTGCTCTTGGGCCGGTCGACGGCACGCGCCATCTCGGTGACCGTGGCCGCCCGTTCGAGGAGCAGTTCGAGCAGGGTGTCGCGCAGCGGGTCCGCGAGGGCGCGCAGCTGCTCGGGCGCGGTGACCACGAGCAGCTCGTCGAGGTCGTAGTCCGGGATCCGCTCATTGACCGACATTTCTCGACCGTTCTAGAATCATGGATCATTCCATCATCGCCGTTTGATCACAGGAGTGTACGAGATGGCTGACGTGGTCCTCTTCCACCATCTGCGGGGGCTCACCGACGGGGTGCGCGCGTTCGCCGAGCAGTTACGCGCCGGCGGACATCGCGTGCACACCCCCGACCTGTTCGACGGCGAGCGACCGGCGACCCTTGAGGAGGGCTTCGCGTTGACCGAGCGCCTCGGCGCCGCGGTGCTCGACGACCGCGCCGACCGGGCGTTGGCCGACCTGCCCAGGAGCCTGGTGTACGGCGGCTTCTCCTACGGCGCCGGCACGGCGCAGCGGCTCGCGCAGACCCGACCCGACGCGCGCGGTGCGCTGCTCTACGAGGCCTGCCTCCCGATCACCGGCGAATGGGCCGTCGGGCCCTGGCCCGACGGGGTCCCGGTGCAGATCCACGGCATGGACAAGGACCCGTTCTTCGCGCTCGAGGGTGACCTCGACGCCGCCCGCCAACTGGTCGAGATCGTCGGATCCGACCTGGGCGAGCTCTTCGTCTATCCGGGTGACCAGCACCTGTTCACCGACAGCGCGCTGCCGTCGTACGACGCGGCGGCGGCCGCACTGGTGGTGCAGCGCTCACGGGCCTTCCTCGACCGGGTGGGCTGAGCCGCACCCCGCCATCCGTGCCCTTCTCGGCCGGGGCACCGGGGCGCGGGCCACCCGGCTGGCGCGGCTCGCGCGGGTAGGGTCAGAACGCGTCTCGCCGGTGGCGAGCCGCGGACCACCCACCTGACCGAGCCGGCCCCCGGTGCCGCGACTGGCCGGCCGATCACGGTCGACGGAGAGGCAGAGCAACCATGGCGATCCCCCACCTGACGGCCGCCGACGGCACGACGTTGCCGGCGATCGGGCTCGGCACCTACCGGCTGACCGGCTCGGAGGGCGCCGTCGCGATCGGTCAGGCGATCGCGACGGGCTATCGGTTGATCGACTCCGCGGTGAACTACGAGAACGAGGGAGCGGTGGGTCGAGCCGCGCGCTCGGCGCAGGCACGGGACGAACTGGTGGTCACCTCGAAGCTGCCGGGACGCCACCACCGCTACGACGAGGCGCTGACCACCATCGAGGAGAGCGTGTTCCGCACCGGCCTGGACCAGATCGACCTCTACCTGATCCACTGGCCGAACCCCAGGGTCGACCTGTACGTGCAGGCCTGGCGCGCGCTGATCGAGGCGCGTGAGCGCGGCCTCGTCAAGCACATCGGTCTCTCCAACTTCCTGCCCGAGCACATCGACCGGCTGGTGGCCGAGACCGGTGTCGCCCCGGTCGTCAACCAGATCGAGGTGCACCCGTACTTCCCGCAGCAGGAGGCGATCGACTTCCACCGCGCGCACGGGATCCTCGTGCAGGCCTGGAGCCCGATCGGCCGGGGCAACGACCTGCAACAGCAGCGCACCGTCGTGGAGATCGCAGCCGCCCACGGCATCAGCCCGGCGCAGGCCATCCTCGCCTGGCACGTGGCCCGTCAGGTGATCCCGCTGCCCAAGGCCGCCTCCCCGCAGCGGCAGGACGAGAACCTGGACATCTTCGGCATCAAGCTCACCGACCAGGAGGTCGAGGCCATCACCGCGCTGGGTCGCCCCGACGGGCGCCTCGCGGGCCAGGATCCGGCGACGTACGAGGAGTTCTGAGCCACCCCGTCCGCACCAGCCCCGCTCCGCACGTTGCCGTGGGGCCGGGAGAGCATGGGGCGTGCTCGACGGACTTGACGACATCCAGTGGCGGCGGCTCGGCCACGCCTACGGGGCGGCCGACGACGTGCCCGGCCAGCTGCGCGCGCTCCGATCGCCCGATCCGGCGGTACGCGACGAGGCCCTGGGCGAGCTGTACAGCAACATCCTCCACCAGGGTGGCCGGTTCGAGGCGAGCGCGTACGCGGTGCCGTTCCTGCTGGAACTGCTCGCCGATCCGGCGACGCCGGACCCGACGGCGGTACTCGGTCTGCTGGCCTCCCTGACGGTCGGGCACGACGAGAGTGTCCTGCCCGACGGCTTCCCGGTGACCGGGTACCGCCGGGCCGCGGCGGGCGGGCGCGAGCTGCTCGCCGCAAAGCCACCACCGTGGGTTGGCGACGACGAGGCCGAGAAGGAGTACGTCGAGTACGCGTACGTCGAGTCCCTGGACCCGTCGGACCAGGCCCGGTTCTGGGCGTACATCGAGTTGGCGGTCTACGACGCGGTACGGGCCGGAGTGCCGCTGCTGCGCACCCTGCTGGCCCACCCCGACCCGGGATTGCGGATCGGGGCGGCCTACACCCTCGCCTGGTTTCCGGAGGAGGCCGCGGGCAGTGTGGCGGCGCTGGCCCGCGCGATCGACGCCGCTCGGGAACCCGCCCGAGCCGGGGTCACGCCGGGCGAGGTGGCCACCATGCTGGTGGCCGGGGGGCTGCTCGGCGTCGCGCCCGACGACCGGTGGCTGACCGACGCGCGCCCGGTGGTCCGCTGGGGCGCCGCGGTCGGCCGCGCCCGGGTGCTGGGCGCCGGGGCCGACCCGGTTACCGTCGACGAACTGCTGGCCTGGACGGCGGCCCCACCCGCCGACGCGACCGCCCCGGCCGACGACTCGGCGATGGCACCGGCGGACGACTGGGTGCCGTTTCTCGACGGCGACCTCGGCGGCTACGCGGGACTCGCGCTGCGGCAGCTCGGCCCGCAGCACGCGGAGCGCGCCTTCGACGCGCTGCTGGACCGGCTCCCGGCGGTCAGCGGCGACCGGTCGTTGACCGTGTTGGGTACGGCGTTGCGCCTCGCGTTCCCGGACGGGCCGGCGCCGGCGGGGACGCCGGCCGCGGCGCTGGCACCCCGGCAACGTCGGCTCGCCGAGGTGCTGGGCCGGTCACCCGAACCCTGGCTGATCGACGGGCAGGAGTTCGGCAACGTCGCCATGCTCGTCGGCGAGTACGGCCTGCCGGACAGCCGCGCGGCGATGCTCGCCTATCTCGCGCCCCTGCCGTAGCCGGTCGCGCGCGACGGCGGGGTCAGCGAGCGGTCCGGCGCGCGGAGGACCGCACGGCGCTCAACGGTCGCGGTGGTCGTCGGCCGGCAGACTCGGCCCGGCCGCCGGCTCGGGGCGCTGGTCGGGCTGGCCGAGCTGGGCGACGTGGGTCGGGTCGAGGACCCGGGAGAGGAACGAGCGGGTCCGTTCGTGCTTCGGCGCGCCGAGCACGTCCTGCGGTGGCCCCTGCTCGACCACCACACCGCCGTCCATGAACACGACCCGGTCGGCGACGTCCCGGGCGAACGCCATCTCGTGGGTCACGACCAGCATCGTCATGCCGTCCTCGGCCAGCTTGCGCATGACCGTCAGGACGTCACCGACGAGTTCCGGGTCGAGCGCCGAGGTCGGCTCGTCGAAGAGCATCAGCTTGGGATCCATCGACAGCGACCGGGCGATCGCCACCCGCTGCTGCTGGCCTCCGGAGAGCTGCGCGGGAAACGCGTCGGCCTTGTCGATCAGGCCGACCCGTTCCAGGTTGCCCCGGGCGACCTGCTCGGCCGCGCCGCGGCCGCGCTTGAGCACCCGGCGCTGGGCGATGGTGAGGTTGTCCAGCACGGTCAGGTGCGGAAAGAGGTTGAACGACTGGAAGACCATGCCGATACCGCGGCGTACCGCGTCGATCTCGACGTCCGGATCGGTCATCTCGGTGCCGTTCACCCAGATCTTGCCGGCGCTCGGCTCCTCGAGCAGGTTGACGCACCGCAGCAGCGTCGACTTGCCGGAACCGGACGGCCCGATAACGCACACCACCTCGCCGTGGCCGACCTCGAAGTCGATGCCCTTGAGCACCTCGAGCGGCCCGAAGGACTTGTGCAGGTCGCGGATCTCGACGGCGGGCCGGGGTTGGGTGGTCGTCATCTGGGTCACCGAGCCTTGGCGTAGCGGAGTTCGAGGCGTCGTACCACCTGGGACAGGGGCAGGGTGATGATCAGGTAGGTGAAGCCGGCCACCAGCAAGGGGGTGGCGTTCACCCGGTCGTTGAGCGTGTCCCGACCGAACTTGGTGACCTCGATGGTCTGCGCCGTCACGCCGAGCACGTAGGCCAACGACGAGTCCTTGGTGAGCAGGATGAGCTCGTTCGTCAGCGGCGGGATCACGATCCGGAACGCCTGCGGGATGATGATCGTACGCAGCGCGGTGAAGTGGGACATGCCGAGCGTGCGCGCCGCCTCCATCTGCCCCTTCGGCACCGCCTGGATGCCGGCCCGGATGGTTTCGGCCATGTAGGCGGCGGCGGTCAACCCGAGACCGATCGCGATCGAGCCGAACACACCGCCGGGGATCTCCCGCTCAGGAAAGGCGATGGGGATGCCGTACCCGACGAGGAAGAGCACCAGCAGCGCGGGCAGGCCCCGGAACAGCTCGATGTACGCCGTCGCCACCCAGCGGTACGGAGCCACCCGGGAGAGCCGCATCAGCGCCAGCAGGGTGCCGAACACGAGGCCGAAGGCGAACGCGCCCAGCGTGTAGAGGATGGTGTTGCGCAGCGCGACCGTGATGATCGTCGGGAACATCGACTTGATGATGTCGACGCGGAAGAACGCATCGCTGAGCCGGCCCCAGTCGGCGGCGAAGATCACCGCCACGATGACAACGACAAAGGCCAGGTACTGGAGCCAGAGGGACAGCCGCTCTCGTTGGCGGCGTCGCAGCTTCACGGTTCGGCGCTCCTTGACTGTGCGCAGGTTACCGACGCGGAGGGCGCGCGCCCCGCGCACGCCCTCCGGCCAGGAGTCTCAGGTCACGCGTTCGGCAGCTTGCCGATCCACTTCTCGTAGATCTTGTCGTACGTGCCGTCCTGCTTGGCCTTCGCGAGCACCTCGTTGATCTTCTTGAGCAGCTCCGGGTTGCTGTCCTTCTTCACCGAGAACCCGTACTGCTCGCCGGTGTCGAATTCGGCCGTGACCTCGAACCCGCCCTGGTGCTCCTTGATGTACTCGGTCCAGACCGGCAGGTCGTTGACGGCGGCCTCGACCTGACCGTTGGCGAGGGCCTGCTGCAGGGCGGCGAGGTCCTCGAACTCGACGAGCTGCAGGCCCTTCTCGGCCTCGTGCTTGCGCGCGTAGTCGCGGCCGGTGGTCGCCGCCTGGACGCCGACCTTCTTGCCCTTGAGGTCGTCGAACGACTTGTACGGCTTACCGGTCTTGACCAGCAGAGCCTGAGTGGCGTCGAAGTACGGATCGGAGAAGTTCATGACCTTCTGCCGTTCCTCGGTGATCGTCATGCCCGCCGCGGCCACGTCGCACTTGCCGGTGTTCAGGTCCTGGCCGGACTTGATGCCCTCGAACGGCGTGTCGATGATCTTCTGCTCGGCGCCCAGTTCCTTGGCCACCAGGTCGATCACGTCGACGTCGAACCCGACGACCTTGCCGCTGGCGTCCTTCGACTGGAACGGCGCGTACGGCAGGTGGGTGCAGACCGTCAGCTTGTCCTTCTCGACCAGCTTGACCCCGCTCGCCTGGACCTCGCCCTCGTCCTTCTTGGCGCATCCCGCGGTCACCGCGAGAGCGCCGATCGCCACGATCAAGCCAGCCTTGCGGACTGCGCTATGGAAGTTCACGGCGAGGTCCCTCCGTTTCGGCCCCTGTGACAGGCGGCCAAGGTTCGTGCAAAGACGGTGTGACAGGCGACGGTACCTGATGTGAATGGCCTTACCTAGATCACGTCCAGGCGTTGAGCCGATGGTGCAACCCGTCACACTCAGTAATCGGGCAGTCGGCAGGCAACCGGACGTCCGGGACGCCCGCCGAGCGCGTCACCCGGGTCGTCAGTCGACGTCAGGTCCGGGCCGTTCGACGCGGGTGGGGTTGCCGCGGACCAGCTCGTCGTGGATGCGCCAACGGCCGGTGGTGACCGACCGGGCCGTCGCCTCGTCACCCCGCTCGATGCGCTGCCGCAGCCGCTGCAGGGCCAGGCGGCGGTTGAGGCTGAACTGCCGCTCGGTGTCGACCACGACGACCAGCCCGGAGGGGCGGTGGGTCGCCCGCACCGCCGTGCTGGCCTTGTTCCGGTGTTGGCCGCCGGGGCCGCCGGTGCGGCAGGCGACGATTTCGACATCCGCCTCGGAGAAGTCGCCGCGCGGGGTGTCGACCTCGCACGGCCGGGCGATGACGTACCAGTTCTTGCGGCCCGTGGCGGCCCGGTAGGGGCTGGCGGCCTGCCAGCAGAGGGTGCCGGTCCACGAGGTGGCGAAGCCCTCGGCGTCGTCGCCGGAGATCCGGACCAGGACCGATCGGTAGGTGCCGGGCCGGTCGCCGGGGACGGTCTCGATCCGATGGGTCCGCAGATCGTGCCGGGTGGCGTCGGCCTCCAGCCGGCGCAGCAGCCGCGCCAGCGCCCAGGCGCACTCCTGCGGGCCACGCCCGGCCGACAGGAACAGGTGGACGCTCACGCTCGGCCGCCCCTGCGCCGGCGGTCCCGACGGTCCCGTGCCGGTGCCGGCCCGAGGTCCGCCGTCTTGTACGTGACCAGGGGGACCGTGGTGGCCACGGGCGTGGCCAGGTCGTGGTCGACGAGGTCGGCGATCACCTGCTCGATGCGCTTGTAGGCCGTCGGGGCCTCCTCGAAGAGCAGCTGGCGATCACCGCACACCACCAGCGACCCCACCGGGGTGCGGCGCAGCTCCTCGACGGTGTGCTTGGCCCGGCCTCGGCGCAGCGCGTCGGCGCGGGACATCTTGCGACCCGCGCCGTGCGCCACCGAATGATTGGCCTCCGGGCCGGCGTGCGCGGCCACCAGGTAGGAGGGGGTGCCGCGGGTGCCGGCGATGAGCACGTCCCGACCGTCACCGGGCGCCGCACCCTTACGGTGCAGGTAGACCCCGTCGCGCACCTCCACCAGGTTGTGGCACTGGTCGACGATCGGCTCGCTGGTTTCGGCGCCCAGTGCGTGGGCGACCCGGGCGGCCAGCAACCGTCGGTTGAGCGATCCCCAGCGGACGGCGTCGTCGTGCATGGCCAGGTAGGCGGCGGGATCGACGGCGCGGCCCGCGCCGTGCAGCTCGGTGTGCGCCCGCAGGATCCGCTCGCCCAGCCCTCGGGAACCGGTGTGGACGACGAGCACGAGGTCGCCGGCGTCGAGCCCGAGCCGGTCCGCGTGGTCGGGGTCGAGGACGGTTCCGATCCGCGCCAGCTCGACGAAGTGGTTACCCCGGCCGACCGTCCCGAGTCCGTCCAGATGACCGGCGGGAACGTCGCCCGCCAGCACGGCCCACGCCGGGTCGCCGGCATCGCGCTCGGGGTCGAGCGCGCGGTCGAGGTCGGGGAACCGGGCGGCGAGCCGCTCGGGTACGACGCGCTTCAGCCTGATCGGGAACACGGCGATGCCGCATCCGATGTCGGAGCCGACCAGGAACGGGTACAGCACGGTCGACGCCATGGCGGCGCCGATCGGTGCGCCCTTGCCGGGGTGCAGGTCCGGCATCGCGGCGACGTGGATCATGCCGTCGAGGGCGGCCACCTGCTGGCACTGTGCCAGGGCGTCGGACTCGATCCAGCTCCCGGCTGAGGCGAACACGGTGACGGAGGCCGAGGTGGACTGCGGCGGTGAATCCCGCCGGGGGTCTTGCTCAGACAAGGACGTTCTCTCCCGGAGAAAGGGTGGCGGACGGCGTCGCGGCGCCGATCGGCGCCGGGATCGCGGGCTGGCTGGGTGCTGTCCGTCAGAACGTCATGGCGAGCAGCCTCCCCGAGCCCACCCCGGGCCGGCAAGCCGTTTTCGCCCGCGGAGAGGGCGGAGACCCTGCCGTCCAGCTCCAAGGGGTCGGGAGGCGGCCCTCCCCTGTCGTCCGGCGCGGCCGGTGGGAGTCCGGTTCAGCGGCGGGAGGAGGCGCAGGCGATGCAGGTGCGGGTGGCCGGGAGCGCCTCGAGCCGCTCCGACCCGATCGGCCCGCCGCACCGTTCGCAGCGGTCGTAGCTGTCGTCGTCGATCCGGTCCACGGCGCGGTCGATCGACGCGAGCCGCTCCCGAGCCTCCCGCAGGAGCGCGCTCGCCTGGGCACGCTCGAAGGCGATCGTCTGGCCCTCCGGGTCGTGCTCGTCATCGGTGTTCTCCGACGACGCGGCGGCGATGATCCCGGCGACGACCCTGGTCAGGTGGTCGATCTGCTCGATCGTGTGGGCGCGTTCGGCCCGGAGCCGCCCGACGGCGCCGACGACGGCCCCGTCGGCGCGGTCCGGAGTGTCAGCCATCGACCCAGCGTAGGCGCACGTCGTCGCCGGGGCGGCCACCGCGACCCGGCGGCGCGCGCACGCAGCAGGCCCGGTGCGCGGGCGGCGAGCCTGCGCACCGGGCCCCGGCCGGTCGGCTCAGCCCGCGGTCGGCGCGCCCCGCGCCTTCAGCCGGCGCAACTCCTCGGCCGACATCAGCCAGGTCGAGTTCGTCGCCCCGAGGCCGAGAAGCACCTGGTCGAACGAGTTCCCGTCGTTGTCGTCGGTGTAGCAGACGCTCACCTCGCCCCAGGGGGAGGCGGCGACGGCCATCTGGTCCTGCCGGCCCGTCGTGGTCTGGCTCAGCGCCTGGGCGGCCAGCCGGCCGGTGGTCGTACCGTCCGGGTTGAGGCCGCGCGCCCAGACGTCCGGGTTGGCGCCGGACACCGTCCAGCCCACCACCACGTTGCCCTGGTCGTCGATGCCGGCCCCGGCGCCGGTGGCCCCGGCGCCGGTGGAGACCTCGACCTCGGCGTGCCGCGGGGCGCCGGCCACGGTGAACGAGCGCCCCCAGACGCCGCGGGTGCCGGTGTGGTCGGACTCCCAGGCGATCGTGAAGTCACCGGCGAAGTTCGCGGCCACCGAGGCACGCTGCTGCTGCCCGCCGCTCTGCGCGTTGGCCGTCCGCCGGGACAGCGCCACCGCCCCGTTAGACCGCGCCAGCCGGGTCAACCCGATGTTGTACGCGCCGTTCGCGTCGGCGTCCTCGTCCCAGACCACCAGCGCCTCACCGGAGGCGGACACCGCCACGTCGGGGCGATGGTGCGCACCCGTCGTCTGCGAGGCCGTCACCTCGTACGCCTTGGTGGTGGCGGCGGTGAAGCCCGCGGCCTTGACGGTGGCGGGGGCGGTCCCCTGCACGTCCTCCCAGACCACGGTGAAACCGACCGCGGCGGCGTTGTTGGGCGCGCCGTCCGGATCGACCGCCACCCTCGGCCAGATCTGCTGGCCGGCGTCGCTGGCGTTGGCCTGCCCCGACCCGAGCACCACGCCGGCCGGCGACACCACCCGGTACTGGATGTTGTAGACGCCGTTGCCGTCGCCGTCGGCGGCCCAGGCCACCACCGCGTTGCCCCGGTCGTCGAGCCCCACGTCCGGGCTGATGTGGCGCCAGGCGGCGCCGCTGGTGCCGCCGCCGGAGAGCTTCAGCTCATAGGCCGGGGTGCCGTCGCCGAACAGGCGCAGGAAGATCTCGCTGTGGGTGTCGTCCTCGGGGCCGGTGCTGTCCCGGTCGTCCTCCCAGACCACCGCGACCTTCCCGGTGCGGTTCATCGCGATGGCGGGCAGGTCCTGGTCGCCGACGGAGGCGCTGTTGGCGGTGGTCCAGCTGACCGCCGCGGCGGTCACCGCGATCGGCGCCGGGGCAGCGGCCGCGATCACGCCCGGGACCAGCACGGACGCGGCGAGCAGTGCGGTGAATGCTGACATCTGTGGTCTCCTCCTAGCCGGCCTGCAGGCCGGGCTGGCCGTCGAGAATGACGAACGAGCGCACCGTGGACGCGGCGGCGCCGTGCTCGGTCACCGTGCTGACCGCGCGGAAGTCCGCCCGGACCTGGCTGCGGCCGATCGTGGTACGCACGTAGCCGCGCCGGTCCGAATGGAACTTCAGGTGCGGGTTGGTCGCCGCGTTCGGAATGGTGGTGCTGCCGCTGCCGTTGCCGCCGGAGGTGATCGAGGTGCAGACCAGCTCGGTGCCGATCGTGGCGGAGGACGGGTTGGCGTAGTCGGCCTTGAGCTCGTTCGCCCACGCCTTGTGCACGTCGCCGGTGAGCACCAGCGGGTTGCGCACCCCGCGCTGCTGCCAGCCGGTCTGGATCCGGCTGCGGGAGGCCCGGTACCCGTCCCAGGCGTCCATGTTCGCTGCCCCGCTCGCCTCGAACTGGCGGGCGAAGAACACCTGCTGGCCGAGGATGTCCCAGGTGCCGTAGTGCTGCGCCAGCCCGTCGAGCAGCCAGCTCTCCTGCGTCGCGCCGGTCAGCGACCGGGAGGCCAGGTCCGCGTCCGTGCAGACCTTCCAGCCGTCGCCGCACGCCTGGTCGTCGCGGAACTGCCGGGTGTCGAGCATGTGGAAGGTGGCCAGCTGCCCCCACCGCACGCGGCGGTACAGCGGAATGCTGTTGCCGCTCGGCGCCGCGGTCGGCCGCAGCGGCATGTTCTCGTAGTAGGCCCGGTACGCGGCGGTACGCCGGGCGGTCCACTGCGCGGCAGTCAGCGCCGGGCTGCTGTCCGCGCGGACCATGTTGGCGTAGTTGTTCTCCACCTCGTGGTCGTCGGGCACCACCAGCCAGGGCGCCGCCGCGTGCGCCGCCTGCAGGTCCGGGTCCGACTTGTAGAGCGCGTACCGGCGTCGGTAGTCGGCCAGCGACACGATCTCGCTGCCGACGTGCTGCCGTACCGCGGAGGTGTTGGTGCCGCCCTCGTAGATGTAGTCGCCGAGGTGCAGGACCAGCCCGGGGTTCTCCTCGGCCATCCGGCGGTAGGCGGTGTAGTAGCCGGTCTCGTAGTGGGCGCAGGAGGCGAAGGCCATCACCAGGTCGCGGCCGAAGGAGCTGGGCGCCGGGGCGGTACGTGTGCGCCCGACCGGGGAGATGTGACCCTGGGCCCGGAACCGGTAGTAGTAGTCGGAGTCGGCGGCGAGCCCGCCGGCGATCACGTGCACCGAGTGCGCGTCGGCGTAGCGGGCCACCACCGATCCGGAGGCGACGAGCGAGGAGAAGCGGTCGGTGGTCGACACCTGCCACTCGACGGTCACGTCCGCGTTGGCCATGCCACCCTGCCCGTCGGCGTTCAGCGGCGCGGGTGCCAGCCGGGTCCAGAGCACGACGCTGTCGGGCGCCGGGTCCCCGGACGCCACACCGAGTTTGAAGGGGTACGGCACCGCGGCCCGGGCGCCCTGCCAGGGGGTCACCGCGGCGCCCGCGGCAGCGAGTCCACTGAGGACGAAGATACGACGGCTCAGCCTTGTCATGAGCCATACCTTCGTGATCGTCGATGAACGGCGAGCGGTGTCGCGCGGAATCCGAAGTGACACCATGCTGTCCGCGCCAAGGCGGTCAGGTCCTGGGCCGGCCGCGCCCGGCTCGCCGCGACCACGGCCCGTCCAGGCCGGCTCCGGGGCCGGCGGCGGTCAGGCGACGCACGGGTTGCCGCCGATCCGATCCGGGTCGGCGGCAACCCGTGGAGGCGCGCGTGGAATCGGTGGCGCCCGGCCGGGATCAGGTCAGCGAGCGCGCCGGTTGGCCCGCAGGGCGCCCAGAACCACACCGGGCGTGGCCAGCGAGCTGGGATGCTCGCGCATGGAGACGACCTGGTTGAACCGCCGGGCGATCGACACGTCCGTGACGGTCGCCGTGACGATCTGATTGCTCAACCAACTGGTGATCCGGTACCCGCGCGGGTAGGGGCCGTCGACGTGCGGCAGCGCCAGGTCGGCGGAGGTCGACATCGACCAGGCGGCGTCGACCACGACCTTCTGCACGGCGAAGAACTCGCGCGCGGGCACGCCCAGGTCCGGCTTCGACCGCAGGTATGTCGACAGGCCCGCCGCGTGCAGGGCGGCCGCCGTCATCCCCTGCCCGTACACCGGGTTGAACGACGCGACCGCGTCACCGACGCTGACCAGACCGGCCGGAAACCGCTCCAGCGCGTGGAAGTCCCGCCGCCGGCTGTCGGCGTGTCGGTAGGTCTGGACGTCGCCGAGCATCTCGCCCGCGGCGACCTCGCCGAACTCCGGTGGGAACTGCTCCCGCAGCCGGCGGACGAAATCCTCGGCGGTACGCCCGGGACGGTTGTCCCCGTAGCCGGCCATCATGGCCATCCACCGGCCGTCCTCGATGGCGAAGAACGCGGCCCCGGCCACGTCCAGTCCCATCCGCGGACTGTGCAACGCCAACGCGATGGTCAGCTCCGGGTCTGCCTCCGGACGGCGGAACAGCGCCGTCGCGTAGTTGAGGTCGACGGTCATCCGCCGGGTGACGGGTCGCTCCCAGCCGGCCTGCTCCAGCCACTCGGACAACCTGCTCGAACGACCCATGGCGTCCACCACGAAATCGCCGCTCTCCACGCCGGAGACGCCATCGACGTCACATCGCACCCCGGTGGTCACCGCACCGTCGAGCACCAGACCGGTGGCTCTGGCCGTCACGGTCTTGACGTTGGGCAGGCGAAGCACCTGCTGACGGATCAGCCCCTCCAGCAGCGGCCGGCTGCCGGCCAGGCTGTCGGCGTCGTCGGGTACGACCACCTTCCGCCGGCCGTCGAGGTAGTTCCGCCTGGTCGCGGGCGGAGCCTCGATCGCCCCCCGCGCCACGGCCTGCTCGCGGAATCCCGGCAGCAGCTGCTCGAGCTGGACAAGCCCGCCGGGCAGCAGCGCGTGCAGCTGCGTCCCCTGTGGCACGCCGGGTCGCGCCCCGGCCACGTGCAGGTCGTCCCGGTCGATGATGACCACGCTCTGCGCGTGGTCGGACAGCACCCGGGCGGCCAGCAGACCGGCGACGCTGCCACCGACGACGACGGCCTTGTCCATGAGCGGGGTTGCCTCGTCGGGTGGCCGTACCGCGTTCAGCGCGGCGAAGACTCGAGCCGGGGAGGGGGACATCCTGCTCTCCAAGCGGTGCGAGATGGCGACATGACTGTCCGTCGATCCTCGCACGGCCGCGGGGCGCGGGCCGGGCCAGTCCTGGCCACCCGGCCCGCGCGCCGGTCAGCGGCTCGCCGGGCCCGCGTGGTCCCGCCACGAGTGCCGGGGCCGGTAGCCCAGCACCCGTCGGGCCTTGTCGATGCTGAGCAGGGTCTCGTGTTCGCCGAGCGCCTTGCGGATCTCGACACCCGGGTACGCCTCGGCCATCAGGCTGGCGCTGGACCTGCTCATGACCGTGTCGGAGTTGGCGATGATGAACACGTCGGCGCCGGGCTGGTCGTGGGCGAGGCTCCGCTCCACCGCCTGGGCGCCGTCGCGGGCGTCGATGTAGCCCCACAGGTTCCACCGGCGCAGTCGGGGGTCGGCGTCAAAGGAGGGGAACGGCGCGTAGTCCTCGACGTCCATCACGTTGGAGAAGCGCAGGCCCACCATGACCAGCTCCGGGTCCCACCGGCAGAAGTGCCGCGCCATCTCCTCCTCGAGCGCCTTGTTCAGCGAGTAGGTCGACTCCGGGCGGGGCGCGTACTCCTCGTCGACCGGCGCGTACGGCGGCGGGGTGTCGAACGGCAGCCCGAGCACCGTCTCGCTCGACGCCCACACCACCCGCTTGATCCCGGCAGCCCTTGCCGCGGCGAAGACGTTGTACGTCGCCGCGGAGTTGTTGGCGAAGGTGGTCGCGTTCGGCAGCAGCCCGGGTGCCGGGACCGCCGCCAGGTGCACGATCGCGTCGACCCGGCCGGCGTGTTCGTCGGCGCCGCCGGTGAACGCCTCCACCACCTGCCCGTAGTCGGTGAGGTCGACGAGGAGGAACTCGCCGTCGACGTCGCGCGGGTCCCGCCCGCCGGCGCGGTCCACCGCCAGCACGTCGACGCCCACGTCGCGCAGGTGCCGCACCACGGCGCGGCCGAGTTTGCCGGTCGCCCCGGTGACGACAACGCGCCTGGGTAGTGCGGATTCGACAACAGGATCGGTCATGGCCACATCCTTCCCGCGGTGCGCCGTGCCGCAGAAGCTGGGGTACGGCCACCCGCGGGGACGACACGCGATCCGGTCGTCCGGGCGACCGCCGGCTCGGCGGGGGCGTGGAGGAAACCTCGTGTTCTGACCCGACCGGGTCAAATGAGCCGAACGGCGGGGCACGGGCGGCCCGCAGCCCCGACGATGGAGAAGGCACGGATCCGACGAGAGGGTGAGCGGCATGAGGCGTCGACGGAGCAGGAGAGGCCGGCTGTTGCAGGCGGCGGCGATGGTGCTGACCGCGGCGGTGGCCGCGGCTGCCGTCGCGCGGGCGGCTCGTCGGCGCGCCGACGGTGACCAGACGGCCGCCGATCTTCCGACCTTCCCGACGGGCACGTTCGCCGGCGCGGGGGTGGATGCGCCACCGGTGGCCGGCACCGCCCCGAGCCGTAGCAGCGCGGCCGCGTCGTCGGCCGGGCCGACCCGCTGAGAGCGGGCGGGCACCCGACCCGGACCGCGATGACGCCAACCCTGCCGCGGAGCATCGACCGGCCGAGATTGCCAAAGTGGGCGGAGCCGTCACCATGAGCGATACCACCGTCGACACCAGCCGTCAGGGCGGCAGCGAGTACGCGGACCTGTCCCGCCTGGTGCGCCGAGCGGGCCTGCTCGACCGGCGACGCGGCTACTACCTGGCGCGGGTCGGCCTGCTCGGTGCCGGCTACGTCGCGACCTGGGCTGTGTTCGGGTGGCTCGGCGAGTCGTGGTGGCAGATCGCCGTCGCCGCGGCCCTCGCCGTGATCTTCGCGCAGGCCGCCTTCATCGGTCACGACGCCGGGCACCGGCAGATCTGCCGCACCAGGCGCGCCAACGACCTGGTCGGTCTCGTCCATGGCAACCTGATGACCGGCATCAGCTACGGCTGGTGGGTGGGCAAGCACAACCGGCACCACGCCCACCCGAACACCGAAGGCCGGGACCCGGACATCGCCGTCCGGCCGCTCTCCTTCACCGCTGAGCAGGCGCGCCGGCAGCGCGGGCCGGGCGCGTGGCTGGTCCGGCACCAGGCCTGGCTGTTCTTTCCGCTGCTGCTGCTGGAAGCCGTCCACCTGCACGCCATCAGCTTCAGGGCCATGGTCAGTCGGCGGGACCGGATCAGGCGCCGACCGGTCGAAGCGACGCTGCTGGCCCTGCACTTCGGCGGGTACGTCGCCGCCGTGGTGACGGTGCTGAGCCCCGGCCAGGCGGTCGCGTTCGTGCTCGTCAACCAGGGCCTGCTCGGCCTCTATCTCGGCAGCTCCTTCGCGCCGAACCACAAGGGCATGCCGATCCTCGCCGCCGACGACGAGGTCGACTACCTGCGGCGCCAGGTCCTCACCTCCCGCAACGTGCGCGGCGGGTGGTTCATGGACGGTCTGCTCGGGGGTCTCAACTACCAGATCGAACACCACCTGTTCCCCAGCATGCCCCGGCCGAATCTCCGCCGCGCCCAACCGCTGATCCGGGACTTCTGCGCCCAGCACGACATCTCCTACCACGAGACGACGCTCTGGCATTCCTGGTCGCAGGCGCTGAGCCACCTGCGATCCGTCGGCGCTCGGCGGGCGCCGGAGGAGACCCGGAGCCGCTGAGCGCGGGCCACACCGGAGCAGGGGGCGCACCAGCCGCGCCGGCGCGCTCCCCCGGTATCCCGGCCCGCTACCGCGGCGGGTTCGCGGCCTGCTGCTGTCGGAACTGCTCGACCGGGAGGCCGCCGCGCCCCCAGTTCTCGGTCTCGACCTCGTCGATCACCACGAAGGTCGAGGTCAACGGCTTGTTCAACACGTCGAGCAGCAGCTGGCTGACGCCCTTGATGAGCGCCGCCTTCTCCTCGGCGGTCGCCGCGGAAGCGCCGGGCGTGCTGCCCTCCCGGGTGATCTGGATGGTGACGATCGGCATCGTCTGGCCCTCTCTGCGAGTTTTGGGGGTCAGTGACCGGCGTTCTGGCCGCCGTCGACGTGCAGGATCTCGCCGGTGACGAAGGGCGCGGACTCGAGGTAGAGGACCGCGTCGACGACATCGCTGGTCTCGCCCATCCGGCCGACCGGGTGCAGCCCGGCGAGCGTCTCGTGGGTCTCGACCGGGTGCATCGGGGTCTTGATGACGCCCGGCGCGACGGCGTTGACCCGGACACCGCGGGTGGCGTACTCGATGGCCAGGGACTTGGTCGCGGAGCTGAGGCCGCCCTTGGTCAACGACGCGAGCACGGACGGGACGTTGGAGTTGGGCTGGTCCACGAAGCTGGTCGTGATGGTGACGATGTGCCCCTCTCCGCCCGCCACCAGGTGCGGCAGGACGCGCCGGGTGAGGTGGAAGAACCCGGCGAGGTTGATCCCGGTGACCAGCGCGTACTCCTCGTCGGTGTAGTCGGTGAAGGGCTTGGCGACGAAGATGCCGGCGTTGTTGACGAGGGTGTCGATGCGGCCGAAGCGCTCAAGGGCCGCGTTGGTCACCCGCTCCGCCGTGTCGGCGTCCGCGATGTCGCCCCGGACGACGACGATCTCCGGGTCGTCGGCCTCGGTGATCGAGCGCGACGTCGCCACGACGCCGTAGCCGAGCTTGCGGTACGCCTGCACGAGGCCGGCGCCGATGCCCTGAGAGGCACCGGTGATCACTGCGACCTTCTGTTCCTGACTGGTGCTCATGACGACCCTTCCTGACTCGCCGCGGACCTTGCTGGCCGAGGCTTCCGAACCAGTAGACGACTGGTCGACAAAAAGCTAGCCGACCGGTCGTGTATCGTCAAAGCATGGGACGGACGAGTGACGCGCGGAACAAGATCCTCAACGCGGCCGCGACGCTGCTGGAGCAGCGGGGATATTCGGCGCTGGGCGTGGCGGAGATCTGCGCGACGGCGGGCGTGCCGAAGGGCAGCTTCTACTACTTCTTCGAGTCCAAGCAGGCGCTCGCGCTCGCCGTGATCGACGAGCACTGGGTGAGCCAGCGCCGGCAGTGGGTCGAGCTGCTCAGCAGCGACCGCGACCCACTGCGGCGTCTGCGGGATCTCTTCGAGGCCACCGAGGAGGTGCAGCGCACCGGGCAGCAGGAGGTCGGTCGGGTCGTCGGCTGCCTCTTCGGCAACCTCGCGCTCGAACTCAGCACCCAGGCCGAGGAGATCCGCAGCCGACTCCAGGAGATCTTCGAGGCCCAGATCGACCTCATCGAGGCGGTGGTCGTTGAGGCGAAGGACCTGGGCCAGGCCGGCCCGTCCGTCGACACCCGGGAGGCCGCGCGGTCGATGGTCGCCCAGATCGAGGGACGCGCGCTGCTCGCGAAGCTGCTCAATGACCCGGCTCAGCTCGAGACGCTGTGGCGGAACAGCCTGGACCTGCTCCAGGTGCCGCCGGGGGTACGGGCCGCGGTGGACTGAGCAGCACCGGCGCCGTCGCGCCGGAGAGGCCGGCTGCAACCATCGCCGCGCCCCCGCGCGTGTAACCCACGATGGAGAATCTCAACCCGCCCGGCGGGACGGTGCCGACGGTCCCGGCCTCGGCCGACCCTCGGGCATCGCAACCTCGCGCCACCCGCCGCACCCTCCTCGGAGTGGCAGCGCTGCTGCCACTGGCCGGGTGCGCGGCCGGCGACCCGCCCGCCCCCTCTCCCCCCGCCGCTTCTCCGGCCTCCGCTTCCCCGCCCCCCACCGCCCCGGCCGTCGATCGCCACGACCGCCTGGTCGAGTTGGAGCGGAGGTTCGACGCGCGCCTGGGCGTGTACGCGCTCGCCACCGGGACCGGCGCCACCATCGCCCACCGGGCGGATGAACGGTTCGCGTTCTGTTCGACGTTCAAGGCCCTCGCGGCGGCCGCCGTCCTGCATCGGAAACCACTGGCGGAGTTGGACACGGTCGTCAGGTACGGCAGGCGCGACCTCATGAGGAGTGCCGTCATCACCGAGAAGCACGTGGCCACCGGAATGACGCTCCGTCAGCTCTGTGACGCCGCGGTCCGCTACAGCGACGGCACGGCCGGCAACCTCCTGCTCCGCGAGCTCGGCGGGCCGGCCCAGCTGACGGCGTACGCGCGCAGCCTCGGCGACACGGTCACCCGGATGGACCGGATCGAGCCGGACATCGTGTCGGCCGTCCCGGGAGACCCCCGTGACACGACTTCTCCGCGGGCCCTCGGTGCCGACTTCCAGCAGATCGTGCTGGGCGACGCCCTGCCGACCGACAAGCGGGCCTTCCTGCGCGACCTGCTGGAACGCAACACCACCGGGGCCCGACGCATCCGGGCGGGCGTGCCGCGGGGATGGACCGTGGCCGACAAGACCGGGACCGGCGACCACGGCACGGTCAACGACATCGGCGTCGTGTGGCCCCCGAACTCCACGCCGCTCGTCGTCGCCGTCATGTCCAGCAGAGCCGCCGAAGACGCCCAATACGATCAGGCCCTTATTGCCGAGGCGACCGCCTATGTGGTGGCCACCCTCACCTGAGCCGGTCACCAACCGCCCGGTGACACCTACAACCGCGGCGCCGGCGAGCCGGCGCGGCAATCGGGGGAAGCACACGATGCTGGACGCCGCGACGACCCAGGTGATCGAGCCGGTCCCGCCGCAGCGGCCGAGCCGGCGCCGCGGCCCACGGGTACTGGTCACCGGACTGCTGATCCTGCTGCTGGCCGGTGCCGGGGCCGTCGCGGTCGAACCGCTACGTCACCCGTTGCCCGCGCCGACCGTCACCCGGACCCTGCCCGCGTCGACCGTCATCGCCGGGACGCCCCCGGCGATGCCGTGGCCGACGACCGGGCAGGCCGCGCTCTCCGTGGAGGGGGTGGGCTCGCTCGGCACGTCCGGCGGAAGCGACCCGGTGCCGATCGCGAGCGTGGCCAAGGTGATGACCGCGTACGTCATCCTGACCGATCACCCGCTGAAGCGCGGCGAGCAGGGGCCGCGGCTCACGGTCAGCGCGGCACAGGCCGCCGCGTACCCCCGGGAGCGGGCGCGCGGCGAGTCCCTGGTGCCGGTCGTCGCGGGCGCGGTCTTCACCGAACGCCAGGCGCTCCAGGCGGTGCTGCTGCCGTCGGCGAACAACATGGCCCGGATCCTGGCCGCCTGGGACGCCGGCAGCGTCGACGCCTTTGTCGCCAAGATGAACGACACGGCCGCCGCGCTCGGCATGGCCGACACCCGGTACACCGACCCGGCCGGGCTCGATCCGCGCACCGTGAGCACCGCCGTCGACCAGATGATCCTCGCCCGCAAGGCGATGGAACTGCCGGCGTTCGCGGAGATCGTGGCGCAGCAGAAGGCCACCCTGCCGGTCGCCGGCACCGTGCGGAACTACAACTCGTTGGTCGGCAAGGACGGCGTGGTGGGGATCAAGACCGGGTCCACCGACGAGGCCGGTGGGTGCCTGGTCTTCGCCGCCGTCGTCAAGGTTGGTGACCGGAGGATCACCATCGTGGGCGCCGTCCTCGGGCAGCCCGGCGCCAACACTCCCGTGCAGTTGGAGCGGGTGTTCCGGGCGACCCGTTCGCTGGTCCGCACCGCCACCGCCGCGATCGCGGTGCACCCGGTCGTCCGGGCCGGTGATCAGGTCGCCACCGTGCGCGGGCCACTGGGCGCCAGCACCAGCATCGACGCCGCGCAGGACCTGACCGTGCTGGGCTGGCCGGGCCTGCCGGTACGCCTCGACGTCGACATCCCGGCCGTACCCGCGCGGCTGGCGGGCGGGGCCGAACACGGCCGGGTCAGCGCGGTCGCCGGCGATGCCGACCCGGTCGCCGCGACGCTGCGCACGGGCATCCGGCTGGACCCGCCGAGCACCTGGGAGCGGATCCGAGCGCGCCGCTGACCCGCACCGCCGACCATGCCGCGGGACCACGCCGGTCCGCTTGCCGGAGCGTGCCGCGCCGGGGAGGGCGCGCCCGGGGTACGGCTGCCGGCCGGATACCGTACCCGGGCGCGGGTCGCTCCGCGCCCGGTCGCGCGGGGTGGGAGGCTCGGATGCGCCTGCACGTGGGGTGTGCGATGTGGACGCACAAGGCCTGGCAGGGTCGGTTTCTGGAACACCCGCTGCCGGCCCACGAGCGGCTGCGCGCCTACGCCGGCTGGTGCACCGCGGTCGAGGGGAACACCACCTTCTACGCGACTCCCGCTCGGGAGACGGTGGCGTCGTGGGCGGCGCAGACCGGCCCCGACTTCCGGTTCGTGCTCAAGCTGCCGAAGGTCGTCACGCACGAACGCCGGCTCACCGACGCCGACGAGGAGCTGCGGGTCTTCCTGGACGCGATCGAACCCCTGGGCCCGCGAGCGCACGCGCTCTGGATCCAGTTGCCGGGCTCGTTCGGCCCCGCCGACGTACCTGTGCTGGCCCGGTTCCTGCGCGGGCTGCCCACCGCCCACCGGTACGCCGTGGAGGTCCGCCACCCGGCCTTCTTCGACGACCCCCGGGAGGCGCGGACCCTGGAGGACACGCTCGGCACAGTCGGGGCGGAGTGGATTCCGTTCGACACCACCGCGTTCTTCCGCACTCCGCCGACCAGTGACGCGGAGCGGGACGCGTGGACCAAGAAGCCACGCACGCCGCTGCGCACTCGCGCGCTGACCGATCGTCCGATCGTCCGGTACCTCGGTCGGGACGACCCGGCACGCACGATCGAGGGCTGGCGACCCTGGCTCGACGTGGTGACCGGCTGGCTGCGGGAGGGGCGTTCACCCACGGTCTTCGTGCACACCCCGGACAACGCCGACGCGCCCGAGCTCGCGCGCAACTTCCACGCCGAGGTCCGGGCGCGGCTGCCCGAGGTCGAGCCGCTGCCGGAGCCGTCGCCGGTCGGGCCGTCGACGCTCTTCTGACCCGCTATTCGTTGCACGCCAACACGTCTGCTGATCAACATATTGCCTGCTAGGGTCGGGGATGTGTCCGACGCCGACGATTGCGAGCTGCCCGCCGACCGCGCGCGCGGTTCCAACTTCGGCTGGTCCCTCGGCATGGTCCTGCGCCGCTGGCACGACTACGTCGAGGAGGCGCTGAAGGACCTGCCGCACGGCAGCCGCGGCTACCACATCCTGGCCGTGGTCGTGCACGAGGACGTGCCGACGCAGGGGGCGCTGGCGTCCCGCCTGGTGATCGACCGCAGTGTCCTGACGTACGTGATCGACGACCTGGAGAACGCCGGCCTCATCGAGCGGCGGTTGGACCCGCGCGACCGGCGCGCCCGGCGCATCGTGGCGACCGACCACGGGCGGACGGTGCTCGCCGACGCCGAGCGGCGGGTCGCACACGCCGAGGACCACGTGCTGGGCGGGCTGCCCGAGGAGGAGCGCGCGACCTTCCGCGAGTTCGCCGAACGCGCCGCCGAGGCGATCCAGGCCGCCGCACCCGGGACGGACCCGTGCGCGGCGGTGACGGACGTCCTCTCCCCGCCCGACCAACCCGGGCGCTGAGTCGGGGCGGCGGCGCCTTGCCCAACGTGATCAAGCGACATCGTCGGTCTCCGCTCCGGTCTGCGGCGCACCTGCCGGCGGGATGGGGAAGTTGCGGTTGAAGATGTTCTCCGGGTCGTACGTGGCCTTGATGGCACGTAGCCGGCTGAGGGTGGGCTCGGGGAAGGCGTCGAGGAGCCGCTCCGGGCTGGTGTCGGACTCGAAGCTGAGGTACATGCCGTCGAGGTGCTCGTACAGGTCGGCCCAGAACTTGTCGAGCCGGGCCCGGCGGTCCGGGACGGTGGCGGCGAGCACCGAGAAGTTCTGGTCCCGGTGTGCGTAGGCGGTCGCGTCGCGGGCGACGTCGTTGACCGCACCGCCGACGGACCGGAACTGCATGATCATCACGTCACCGGAGCGGATCATCGTCGCCATGGCCTCCGCCGCCTGCGGTGTGATGTGGTGCAGCAGGCCGCTGTGGCTGTCGGACAGTCCCTGGCCCCGGTGCTGGTTGCCGGGCGGCGCGACGATGGCCGGGTAGGGCGCGAGCTGGGCCTGCTGGTCGAGGATCGGCCCGATCTCCAGGAACGGGCTCAGGGCGGCCTGCGCGGCTTCGACGTCGTCTCCGGCATAGACCAGGGTGACCTGGGCCATCGGCGGGTTGCCCCGGCGACCGGGGAACAGGGAGAGAAAGCTGGTCAGCTCCCGGGGTGCGTCCTCGACGAGCTGGCCCCAGCGACGGAGCAGTTCGGCGGTGTCGGTCGCGTCGGCGACGAGTTGGGCATAGACGACGTCGCCGACCTCGTACGCCTCCAGCTCGAGGGCCGTGACGACGCCGAAGTTGCCGCCGGCGCCGCGGATCGCCCAGAACAGGTCGGGGTGGTGGTGTTCGTCCACCCGGAGCAGGCTGCCGTCGGCGGTGACGATCTCGGCGGCGACGATGTGGTCGATGGTCAGGCCGTACCTGCGGACCAGGTACCCGATGCCGGCGGTGGTGGCGAGCCCACCGACGCCCACGTCGCCGTAGTCCCCCGAACTCATCGCCAGGCCGTACGGGGCGAGCGCCTGGGCGACGTGTCCCCAGCGGGCGCCCGGCTCCAGCCGGATCCGGCGGGTTGCCCGGTCGAGCACCTCGACCTTGTTCATCGTGGACAGGTCGATGACGATTCCGCCGTCGTTCGTCGAACGGCCGCTGATGCCGTGCCCGCCGCTGCGTACGGAGAACGGAAGGTTCTGGGTCCGCGCGTAGGCCACGGCGTCGATCACCTCGGCGGCGGCGCGGGGGCGGAGGACCAACGCCGGCGAGCCCTGCCAGCTGTACGAGTGGCGCACCCGCTCGTACTCCGGGTCGCCCGGCTCGACGGAGTGGGTGGCCAGTGACGCGGGCAGCGCGTCGTAGTCGACGCCAGGCTGGCGCCTGGCCAGGGCGACGGCCGGCCGGACCGGTGCGGTGGTGGCCCCGCTCCCCTGGCGCTCCCTGGCCACGGCCTCACGGAGAGCGGGCGCGATCTCCTGCCCGAAGGTCTGGATGATCCGGGGGTCGTCGCGGCCGATCAGGAAGGCGCTGAACCCCTCGTCGATCACCAGCGGGAGGAGCTGGTCGACCCACTGCTCGGCGGGGCCCTGCAGGAAGCCGCGGTCGCGCGACGACACGTCGACGTTGAAGATGTTGAGCAGCCGGCGGATCTGCCGCGGGTCGCGCCCGGCCGCGACCGCCGCCTCGTCGATGAGCCGGTTGGCGGTGACGCGGTCCGGCGACCGGAGGTACTCCAGGGTCGGCAGCCAGCCGTCGGCCGTCTGGCCGGTCAACGCCAGCATCCGAGGCTGATAGGCGCCGAGCCAGATGTTGATGTCGTGATCCGGCGCCGGCCCGCGCTGCATGCCCGGGATCGGGTAGTACTTTCCGTCGCGCTTCAGCGGCCCTGGAGTGGCGTCGTCCCAGACGCCGCGCAGGATGTCGATCGCTTCCCGCAGCGCCGCCACGCCCTGACCCGCGGTCAGCCGACGGCCGCCCATGCCCTCGACCCCGTCGGGGAAGGCACCGGCGCCGAGGCCGAGTTCGAACCGGCCGTGGGACAGCCGGTCGAGGCTCGCCGCGGCCCGGGCCAGGACGGCCGGCGGGCGCAGCGGCAGGTTCAGCACGTTCGCGGAGACCCGCAGCCGCTCGGTACGGGCGGCGACCCAGCTCAGCAGCGTCCAGGTGTCGAGGAACTCGGCGTTGTACGGATGGTCCTGGAAGGTGGCGAGGTCCAGCCCGGCCGCCTCGGTCAACTCCGCCAGCGTCACGACGCGGTCCGGATCGTGTGCGCTCGGCGTGAGGAACGTCCCGAACAGGAGTTCGTGGCCGTAATCGGGCATTTTTTCACTCCCGCTTGTCATCGTTGATCGAACATGAATTCTGTGCGGCATATCTGTTGTCAAACAACGCATCTTGCCTCGGAGTGATTCCCGGTGCGGCACGGGCGCCGCCCAGGGCCCCGCCGCGCCCCGTTCGGCCGCCGGCGGGAGACCCTATCCGTCGAAATCCATCTATCCTTTCTTCTCTCGACGGACACGCCCCCGGTGTCCGGGGCCACGATGATCCATTGCGATCTGTCAATTCGGACGCAGGAGCACACATGCGCGACAGCAGCAGCAAGTCCTGGCGATCCCGGGTGGTGAAGGCGCTGACGGCCGCCGGCGCAGTGGCGACGCTGGCGGCAGCGCAGCTCACGGCAGCCGCCCCCGCGAGCGCCGCGGTCAGCCGAGCCGAGCTCGCCCTCCGCTGGGCCCCCATCCACTACCAGGACGTCGATGCCACCGGAAGCCACGCCCTGGGCGGGCAGTCCGACTACATCGCCAAGGTCGACTTCGACGGCGACCTGAACGGCCGCAACAACTGGGATCGGACGGGCCAGGCCGGCACCTCGCTCGCCGCGCACGCGTACTACTCCGTCGTGGAGACCAGCACCCACTGGTACATCACGTACCTCTTCTTCCACCCTCGGGACTGGACGGACCACCCGTTCTTCGAGACCGAGCACGAGAACGACGGCGAGGGGGTGCTCTTCGCGATCGAGCGCGACGGCTCCACCTACGGCGTCCTGCGGGCGGCCGTCACCGTGGCGCACAGCGACTTCTACTCGTACACGCCGACCGGCAGCACCTGGACCAGCGGCCGCGAGAGCGTCGACGGCACCCTGCAGTTCCAGACGTCGCCGCACGACGCGTTCCCGCACCCGGTGACCGCTCAGGAGGCGCAGGGCCACGGCCTGAAGGCGTATCCCCAGTACTCGATCAACGGTGACGGCCTGATCTACTACCCGTCGACGGTCGCCGAGACGCCGAGCAACGGCAACGACCGCGACGTGCGCTACCAACTGATCGACATCTTCGCCGCCGGCGGCCTCTGGGCGCAGCGAGCGAACTCGAGCCTCTTCGCCAGCCTCGGCACCTTCGCCGGGGACGCCTCCGGTGACTGCGGCTCGGACACCTGGAGCTGCTCGTCCAACTCGGCCAACGCGCCCTGGGGCTGGGACGACGGCAATGACCTGCCCGCCCGCGGGGAGCTGGCCAGCGACCCGGCGAAGCTGTCCGCCGAGTACTTCACCGTCCCGGCCGGCCTGGCCCGGACCTACGCCCACAACCCGTACACCGCGGCGGCGGCGGCCCTCAAGGAGGCAGCGCGGACCGCGCCGCCGACCATCGACTGACCGGCCACCTGAGCGTGGTCCCGCCCGGCCGGGCCTCCCCCGGCCGGGCGTCACGTCTATTGTTCAAGCTCGGCGAGGCTCGGTCGGTACATCGTGGACCGGCCGGCGCGCGTCGGTGGCGCGGCCGGCCGCATCCGGTCCCGCCACCACCACGGGGAGGACGAACGGTGGACACCGCGACGGTTCTCGGCAGCGGCAGGTGAGCGAGAGCCCCCACACGGCCGGTCGGCCGAACCGGTGGCGGCGGCGGCTGGCGCGTACGGCCGCGCTGGGCCTGGCCGGGCTGCTGCTCGCCAGCGTCCCCTGGCTCTGGACGACGATCGCCGCGCGCGGCCACGTGTACGACGAGGCCGACGCGCCGGCCGCCGACGTCGTGATCGTCCTGGGCACCAGCGTGGCGCCGGACCGACGTCAGCCCGGGGACCGGCTCACCGGCCGGCTGGAAACCGCCGCGGAGCTGGTGGGCAGCGGACGCGCCCGGGTGGTCCTGGTCTCGGGAGACGGGGGCGGATCATCCGGTGACGAGCCGACCGTGATGACCTCCTACCTGACCGAGCGGCTCGGCGTCGATCCGCGTCGCGTCGTGGCCGACCCGTACGGCCTGGACACATACGACACCTGCGCGCGAGCGCGCGACGTGTACGGAGTCGACCGCGCCCTGATCGTCACCCAGTCCTACCACGTGTCCCGGGCGGTGACGCTCTGCCGGCACCTCGGCCTCGATGTCGACGGGGTGGTCGCCCGCTGCGGCGACTGTGGGTTCGCCCTGCTCGCCGAGAAGACGGTCCGGGACTACTTCGCCAGCGGCAAGGCGGCGTGGGACGCGATCCGCCGCAGGCCGCCGGCGATCCATTCGCCCGCGGATCCGGCGGTTCAGGACGCGCTCAGCCGCTGACCGTCCGGCGTGCGGGGAGCCCGATCGTCGGTCTCGACGATCAGCGTGCGGGCGATGCCGACCATCCACAGAAAAGTGAAGGCGATGACGGTGGGATTCTTGACCGCCACCACGACCGCGGTCACCGTCTCCCGACCCGCCTCGGGCACGACGGCAGCGATGACCACGTTGGGGATGACGTCGAAGACGACGAACGCGACCGCCAGGACCACCCACTGGAGCCAGAACGCGACGCGCCGCGCGTCGATACCGCGTGCGAGACGCGCCCAGGCCCGGTGGCGGTCGATTCCCGACGCCGCCAACTCGGTCAACAGGAGCCGGATGATCAGGAACAGCAGGAGCAGCCGGACGAGTACGACCAGCGCCTCGGTCGTCACCGCTACCGGCGCGGGCACGTCGTAGCGCACCACGAGGAACCGTTGCACGGTGGGTACCAGCGACAGCCCGAGGACGAGCAGCAGGTGACGGGCGTAGAAGACGGCCGCCCAGTGGAGCGCGGCTTTGCTCAATGCGAGTGTCTGCCTCATACTTCACGAGAATGAACTATCCAGATCGATGAAGCAATGGGTGAGTCTGATGCGGGACTACGGCTGGGAGTTGAGCACGGCGGTGGTGCTGTTCCACGAGGCGATCGCGCGACGGCTCGGCCTCAACGCCGCAGAGCACAAGGCGCTCGGCCTGATCGTCCGGTCCGGCCCGATGCCGACCGGCACGCTCGCCCCCGAACTCGGGGTGGGACCCACCGCCGTCACCGGCATCGTCGACCGGCTGGCGCGCGCGGGGTACGTCCGGCGCGAACCGGATCCGACCGACCGCCGCCGGGTGCTCCTCGTCGCCGACGAGTCCGCGGTGCCCGACCTGAGCGGCATCTTCGCGGACCTGGGCCGGGAGATGACCGCGTTCATGGCGGCGTACGACGAGCGCGAGATGGCGGCGATCGTCGACTACATCGAGAACACCATCCGGGTCCTGCGGGCGCAGACCGTCAAGCTCGCCGACCCGGACCCCTCCTGAACTCGTGGGCGCATGCGGTCCGGCGTCAGGCGTTGGCGGTGGCCCAGCTCGGCGTCCAGCTGTCGGCCATGGGGGCCGGGCGGGAGGCCACCAGGTGCCGACGCAGTGCGGCGAGTGTCGGGTGCGGGTTGCCCGCGCGGTGCACCAACGAGTGCGGGTAGACGGGCGTCGGGCCGTGCAGCGGGATGCGGCGCAGGTCGTGGGTGCCCGGCCAGCTGTACCGGTCACCGGTGCCGACCAGGGTCGCCAGCTCGGCGGAGCCGGCGATCTCGTCGATTTCGGTGCCGAAGTTCGGGCCGATGGCGTCGATCCGCAGGTCGAACGCCTCGGTGAGCTCGTCGTAGTAGGCGGCCCACTCGGTGCCCTGCTTGATGCCCGGGATCCAGATGCGGTGCCCGACCAGGTCGGCGGGGGTCAGCGAGCGGGCGGCGGCGAGCGGGTGGGCCGGGCCGACGAGCAGTTGCAGCGGGTCGTCCAGGACCCGTTCGACCAGGATGCCGTCGGGTAGTTCGCGGGCGGGCACGGGTACGGCCCGGAAGCTCGCGTCGATCTCGCCGGCCCGGACTGCCTCGATCGCTGTCTCGACGTTCGCGTTGGAGAGCGTGACGACGTCCAGCTCGGTGCCGGGGTGGGCCCGGTAGAAGCGCTGCAGGGTCACGGCCGGGGCGATGCGCCGGTTCAGGACGTCCACCCGCAGTGCGCGTTCGCCCGGCCGGACCGAGGCGGCCGCCCGTTCGGCGACTCGGAGCAGTTCACGGGAGTGCGGCAGGAAGGCTTTCCCGTCGAGGGTGAGCCGGGCGCCGCGGGCGGTGCGGGCGAAGAGGATGACGCCGAGGCTGCGTTCGAGGTTGGCCACGCGCTTCGAGACGGCCTGCTGGGTGATGCGCAGGTCGATGGCGGCTTCCTGGAACTGGCCCGCGTCGGCGACGGCGACGAAGGTGCGCACGGCCTCGATGTCCACGCCCGGATGATACGGACGCACAACCGCTGGTTGTGGCTCGCCGGCGGGCCCGTTGTTGGATCACGGATCACCGGGCCTGGTCGAATCCTCGCCGTCAACGATCGGTGGTGGCGGAAGGGTCAGCATGGCGCGGCAGCGGTTGGGGCGGTCGTTCGGATGGTTGTGGTCGGCGTACGCCGCCAGCACCGTGGGCACCTGGTTGGGGTTCGGGGCCTTCCCGCTGATCGCGATCCAGGTGCTGGACATCGGTCCGGCCGCGGTCTCCGCGCTGGCCGCGACGGGGCTGGCGGTGGGTGCCGGGCTGGCGCTGCCGCTCGGCCCGTGGGTCGAGCGGCAGCCGAAGAAGCCGGTCATGATCACCACGGACGTCATCCGGGTCGTGGCCCTGCTGAGCATCCCGATCGCGTTCGGGCTCGGGCTGCTGAGCTACCCCCAACTGCTGGTCGTCTCGGTGCTCAGCGCGGCGGCGAACATCGCGTTCAGCGCCGCGAGCGGCGCTTTCCTCAAGTCGATCGTGCGCCCCGACCTGCTGCTCGTCGCGAACGGCCGCTTCGAGTCGACCACCTGGACCGCGACCGCGGTGGGGCCGACCCTGGGTGGGGGCGCCATCAGTCTGCTGGGGCCGGTGGTCACCCTGATCGCCAACGCTTTCGGGTTCCTGCTGTCGGCGCTCGCGATCGGCATGATCCGGGAGCGCGAGCCACGCCCGACGCACCCGAGCGCTACCCGGACACGCGGCGCGGATCTGCTTGCGGGGTGGCGGTTCATCGTCGCCGACCGCGAGCTGCGCCCGCTGTTCCTGAACACCGTGTCCGTCAATGCGCTGATCATGGCGACCGAGCCGCTGCTGGCGGTGCTGCTGCTGGGCGATCTGGGCTGGGCGGCCTGGCAGTACGGGCTGGCGTTCGGGCTGCCGTGCGTCGGCGGGTTCGTCGGCTCCCAACTCGCCCCGCGCCTGGCGGCCCGCTACGGGCGCCGACGGGTCCTGCTGGTCTCGGGCGTGCTGCGCGCGCTGTGGCCGGTCGGCCTGTTCTTCGTGCTGCCGGGCACGGCGGGCGTGATCCTGGTGATCGCGCTCGAGCTGATGCTGATCACCTGCATCGGGGTGTTCAGCCCGCTCTTCGCGACCGAGCGACTCCGGCGGGTGCCGGCCGCCCGGGTCGGCCGGGTGCTGGTCGCGTGGAACGTCACGGGTACCGGGGCGATCGCGGTACTGACCGCGCTCTGGGGCGTGCTGGCCGCGGCCACCGACGTCCGCATCGCGATCGGCCTTGCCGGCGTGCTGCTCCTGGCCACCCCGCTACTGCTGCCGCGCGGCACCGGGACGCCGTCGCCGGCCGGCGAGCCGGCCCCGCCGGCGGTGACCGCCGCTCGATGACCTTCGCCGGGCGCCCCCGACGCCGACGGCGGCACCGGCCGGTGTGACTTTGGCGTCGGCTACCACCCGGAGCCCCGCAGCGGGATGCGTCAGAGGCCGTGCGGTGCGTACAGTTCCGGGTCGGATCTGGGGTGGGCCGGTCAGCGCCGGCTCAGGGAACGGGACGAGACAGCGACAGCATGACGGCGGAAAACCTTACCGAAACCGGTCAGCACGGCATCGACCGCAGCCAGCTCGAAACCTGTCTCAGCGTCTTCGAGGCGTTGGAGGAGCTGCCGCCGGACCACCCCGACGTGGTGCGGGTGCAGCGGGCCACCGCGAAGCTCTACAAGATGATCAAGCAGCGGCGACGCGAGGAACGGCGGGACGCCATCGCGGCGGCCGACCGCGCCGTCACGGCGGCCACCGCCACCGGCGCCCCCGGCCGGATCGACGACGAGACCCAGGGCATCCCGCTCGCCTCCCCGACCGAGGGCGCCACGGCCGGTTTCCTGCACAACCCGCGCGGTTGTTACGTCTGCAAGCAGCGCTATCGCGAGGTGGACGCCTTCTACCACCAGCTCTGCCCCTCCTGCGCCGCGCTCAACCGGGAGCGGCGGGACGCCCGCACCGACCTGACCGGCCGGCGCGCGCTGCTCACCGGTGGCCGGGCGAAGATCGGCATGTACATCGCGCTACGGCTGCTGCGCGACGGCGCGCACACCACGGTGACCACCCGGTTTCCGCACGACGCGGTGCGCCGTTTCGCCGCGATGCCGGACAGCGACCAGTGGCTGCACCGCCTGCGGATCGTCGGGATCGACCTGCGCGACCCCGCCCAGGTCATCGCCCTCGCCGACTCGGTCAGCAGCCAGGGACCACTCGACATCCTGATCAACAACGCGGCGCAGACGGTGCGCCGCACACCCGGGGCGTACGCCCAGCTGGCCGCCGCGGAGACGGCCGCCCTGCCGGACGGTCCGCTGCCCGAGATGATCACGTTCGCCAAGCCGGGCGCCTGGAGCGATCCGGCGGGCAGCCTGACCGCCGCGCCGGAGTCGACCGCGATCACTCCGCACGCGCTCACCGCGCTGGCGCTGACCAGCGGCTCGGCCTCGCCGGAACGGATCGCGGCGGCCACCGCGATCGACGCCGGCGGTCTGGTGCCGGACCTCGACGCGGTCAACAGCTGGGTGCAGCGGGTGCACGAGGTCGACCCGGTCGAGTTGCTCGAAGTGCAACTGTGCAACGTGACCGCGCCGTTCGTGCTGGTCAGCCGGCTGCGCCCGGCGATGGCCGCGGCGAGCGCACGCCGCAAGTACGTGGTGAACGTGTCGGCGATGGAGGGGCAGTTCGCGCGCGGCTACAAGGGGGCGGGCCACCCGCACACCAACATGGCCAAGGCCGCGCTGAACATGCTGACCCGCACCAGCGCCCAGGAGATGCTCGCCGACGGCATCCTGATGACCAGCGTCGACACCGGCTGGATCACCGACGAGCGGCCGCACCCGACGAAGATGCGGCTGGCGGACGCGGGCTTCCACGCCCCACTGGACCTGGTCGACGGCGCGGCCCGGGTGTACGACCCGATCGTCCGCGGTGAGCAGGGCGAGGACCTGTACGGCTGCTTCCTGAAGGACTACGCGCCCTGCGCCTGGTGATCGTCCCGCAATTCGTTGCGACCGCGAAGGCAGGAGTCGCCGGGTCGCTTAGACTTCGGCGTGCTCGAAGCTGGTAGCCGCCGCAGGACCCAACCGGCCCCGCCACACGTGGTCTTCGCGGCGCTCACCGAGCCGGACCGCGACCCGGCCCGTCCGTGGCTGCTGCTCCTGGACGACGAAGAACGGCCGCGAACGCTCGACGCTCACGAACCCGCCCTCGTCGTGTGGTCCTCGATCTGGATCAAGCGGCCGGACGCCGTCGTGCGCTTCGACCTGGCGCCCGACGGCGGCGGTGGGACCGATCTGCGCTGGACCCTGCTGCTGGCAGCGCCACTGCCGGACCCCGCGCTGCTCGGGCACCTGCGCAAGCGGGTCAACCAGTTGATCAACGCGAACCTGCGGTACACGTTCGGCCAGTAGGGCTCGCGCGCCGTCCAACTCTTGACCGCGGAATGTGATCGGCTTAACTTCATCAATCAGAAAGGTCTCTTAACTAATTCCGCTCCATTCACCGTGGAGAGTGCCGATGCGACCATTCCGTCCCCGCCGCCTCACCGCCCTCGTCGCCCTGGCGACCCTGCTGGTCACCGCCGCCCCGCCCGCCGCCGCCAACGCCGCTGACAGCTCGCACCGCCGGGATGGCTACCACCGGGTCGGCTACTTCACCCAGTGGGGCATCTACGGCCGCGCCTTCCCCGTCAAGAAGCTCGACACCTCCGGGGCGGCGAGCCGCCTCACCCACATCAACTACGCCTTCGGCAACGTGAGCGAGGACGGGCGCTGCTTTGTCGACGGCGGGCCCGGCGAGGGCGACGCCTGGGCCGACTATCAGCGTCCTGTGCCGGCGGAGGAGAGCGTCGACGGCGTTGCCGACGCCTGGGGCGAACCGCTCAACGGCAACTTCGGCCAGCTGGCCAAGCTCAAGGCGAAGCACCCCGGGCTGAAGGTGCTGATCTCGCTGGGCGGCTGGAGCTGGTCCACGTACTTCTCGAACGCCGCCCGCACCGACGCCTCGCGCAAGGCGTTCGTCGCCTCCTGCATCGACCTCTACCTCAAGGGAAACCTGCCCATCCTGGACGGCGGCAGTGGCGGACCGGGCGCCGCCGCCGGCGTCTTCGACGGCATCGACCTCGACTGGGAGTGGCCGAACTGGCCGGGTGAGCCGGGCAACGTGATCCGTACGGAGGACCGGCAGAACTTCACCAAGCTGCTCGCCGAGTTCCGCCGGCAGCTCGACGCCTACGGCCGGACGACCCGCGAGCACCACCCGCTGACCGCGTTCCTGCCGGCCAACCCGGCAGCCATGGACGCCGGATTCGAGGGCCGCAAGATCTTCAAGTACCTGGACTTCGCGACGGTCCAGGGGTACGACTTCCACGGCTCCTGGGACACGGTGACCAACCAGCAGTCGGCGCTGCGGGTGCCGGCGGGAGCGCCGGACGACCCGGACTTCTCGGTCGAGGTCGCGATCGACGGCTGGATCGCTCGCGGTGCCCCGCGCGGCAAACTGGTCCTCGGGATCCCGTACTACGGCCAGGGCTGGACCGGGGTCACCGGTGGCGGGAACGGCCTGTTCCAGCCCGCCGCCGGGCCCGCGCCGGCCACCTTCGCGGCCGGTTACGAGGACTACAAGCAGCTCAAGACCCTGCCCGGCAACGGCTACACCGTCCACCGCGACCTGCGCTCCGGACACGCCTGGTTGTTCGACGGCACGACCCTCTGGACGTACGACGATCCGGCGGTCGTGCTGCAGAAGACGCTCTACATCCGACGGGCCGGCCTGGCCGGCGCGATGGCCTGGTCGTTGGACGGCGACGACGACAACGCCACCCTGACCAAGACGATGAGCCTCGGCCTCACGACGCGCTAGCCGTACCCCACGGCGCCGGCCTGTCACCGACCAGTCCTCGGTCGGTGACAGGCCGGTGGCCGTTCAGCGCCCCGCGCCCGGCCGTGGCTCGGCCGGGAGCGGCGCGGCGTCGCCGGTGGCTACGGCGCGGGCCGGGCCGTCGGTCGTCGGCACGGCCTCGCGGTTCGCCATCCGTCCCGCGCGCGACCTGGCCGCCGTCGCCGCGGTGCGCCGGATCATGCGCGGCGTCACCCGCCGGTAGGCGCCCGGGTCGACCGGCAGCAGCCACTGCCGGGCGCGCGTCAGGGGGCCGACGTTGAGACCGAGCTCGTCGAGCACCTCGTCGATGTTGTGCATCGAGAACGGGATGATGTTCGTGCCGCGGGCGTGGTGTCCGCCGGTCCGTTCCTGCATCCAGGCCAGTCGGGCCCGCACCTGCGCGCGCATCTCCTCGGTGGACGGCAGCTCGACCCCGCCGCGCAGGTGGGCGGCGATCCACACCGCCGCCATCTCCGCGCTGAGCGGGCTGAAGAACGACGAGTTGTAGCCGGCGAAGGTCAGGCACGGGACGTCGATCGGCAGGATCTGCCGGTGCAGCATGAAGTTGCCGGCGCCGTCCTCCAGCCGGGCGTGCAGCGCGGCGTCGAAGAAGGGCACGTGCTGCCGGAAGCCGGTGCCGCAGATCACCAGGTCGGCACGGACCACCGTGCCGTCGGCGAGGCGGGCGGCCGGTCGTCCGTCGTCGACCAGGAGTTCGCTGATCACCCGGTCGCGGTGGACGGTGATCCGGCCGTCCGCCACGCGCTCGGAGAAGCCCTCGGTGGCGAGGCTGACGGTGCTGCGGGCGATGTCCGCGAACGTGCCGTGCGGCACCAGACCCAGCTCACGCAGCTTGAGCTGCCGGGTGGCGGCGGCGCCGACGCGGCGCAGCATCGCCTGGCGTACGCCATCGCCGGGGCCGTGCAGGAACCGTTCGAAGCCCTTCAGCGTGATGTAGCGGAACAGTCCCTCGCCCATCCGGGTGAGCAGGAGGTACTTGTAATTCACCGGACCGAGCTTCCTCGGCATCTTCCAGAGCAGCTCGCGGGCGACGAGGTGGGTCTGCGCCGCGACGTCGCTGAGGGGCACCGCCACATCGCAGGACGACTTGCCATGCCCGACCACGACGGCGTGCCGGCCCCGGGCCGTTTCCAGGTCGTGGAACCCGCCGGCGGCCAGGACGCGTCCCCCGGCGGCGACGAAGTCCTCCCGGCCGGGGAAAGACGGGATGTACGGGTCGGAGAAGATGCCGTTCGCGACGGTGAGGTGGTCGTACCGCTCCCAGGTCACCGGCTCGTCGGTGCCCGCCGGCCGGAAGCCGATCCGCCATCCCGTCTCCCCGTCGACGAGTTCGGCGGAGACGACCTCGGTGGACAGCCGCAGCACGGGGCCGAGCCGGAACAGCTCCGCGTAGCTCTCCAGGTAGCGCTGGACCTGCTCACCAGTCAGCCACTGCGGATAGTGCGCGGGCATCGGCAGGTCGGAGAGGTGGTAGGTGCCCTTGTCGTTCTGGGTCTGCAGACCGGGGTAGCGCCGGGTACGACTCCACACGCCCCCGACGTCGGGGGCCTTCTCGAACACGGTGACGTCGAACCCGCTCTGCCGCAGCACCTTCGCTGCGCTCAGTCCGCCGAATCCGGCCCCGACGACGGCGATCTTCATGACGACCTCCAGAGAGGATGGCGGCTGACGCGACGCGGCGGCGGGTGGCCGCCGGTGTCCGCACGCTATCGAGCACCGCGGCGGGGTCGCTATCCGCTGGGCGCGGGCGCTGTCCGGGGTACGCGGGAAGCGCCAACTGTCGGATCAGCGGCTCGGCGAGCGGGCACGCCGTACCGCTCCCCTACGGTCGGGGCAGCCCAGCGGGGTCGGGAGGTGCCGGTGGACGCCGTGACGGTCCGGACGAACGACATCGAGCACGCCCGCAGCGAGGTGGGCCGCGTGTTCTGCCCCCACCGGCTCACGCCGCAGTCGGGCGTACGCGAGGTCCACCTGCGGATGACCTCGCACCGGGTGGCCGGCGTCGGCGTGGTCGACCTCGACTACGGGCGGGCGGTACGCATCCAGCCCGGCCCGCTGGGGTCCTTCTACCTCGTGCAGATCCCCCTCGGGGGCGGCGCGGTCGTCCGGCACGCCGGGCGGACCGTGACCTCCACCCCCGAGACGGCCTCCGTCCTCTCCCCCTTCGACGCCTCGGACATGCACTGGGCCGAGGGGTCGCCGCACCGGATCTTCTACGCCGACCAGCAATCCCTGGACCGGGAACTGGCCCGGCTGCTGGGCCGTCCCGCGGACGGTCCGGTCCGCTTCGACCCCGGGATGGCCATGGGCACTCCCGCAGCCCTGGCGTGGACGCGCGGGGTGGACTTCCTCGCCACCGAGCTGGCCCGGCCGGGCGGCGGGTCGCTGCTGGACCATCCCCTGGTCGCGGACCGTCTCGCCCAGGCCCTGATCGGCAAGCTGCTGCTGACCCACCGGCACACCTGGACCGGTCTGCTCGCCGCGCCGGCCCGGCACCCGGCACCTGGGCGGCTGGTGCGGCGGGCCTGCGCCCTGATCCAGGACCACCACGCCGAGACCCTGACGGTCGGGGACGTCGCGGAGGCCCTGCAGGTCAGCGTCCGGACGCTGCAGGACTGCTTCCGCCGGGAGTTGGCGACGACGCCGACCGCGTACCTACGCGCGTGCCGACTCGACGCGGCGCACCGGGCGCTGCGCGCGGCCGGGGCCGGCGCCTCCGTCACGGACGTCGCCCTCGCGCACGGCTTCGCCCACCTGGGCCGCTTCGCCGGCGAGTACCGGGCCCGCTTCGGCGAGCCGCCGTCGGCCACCCTGCGTCGCTGACGGCGTCCTCCGAGGCAGCCGAATCTATTGACAATCGATAGGTGGCGAGCGAAACTCGATACATGGTCACAGAAAATCGGGCGGTAGCCCCACTCAGAGTGTTCCTGGTGCTGCTCTTCGGGATCCTGGTCGTGTTCCAGACCCTCTCGCTGCCCGGGCAGTTCGCGTACATGGCCGAGCAGGATCCGGAGCACGCGTACCTGAGGTGGCCGGCGACGGCCGTGTCGGTCTTCTGGGTGCTGTGCGTCCAGGTGGTGATCGTCGCCACCTGGAAGCTGCTCACCCTGGTCAAGAACGACCGCATCTTCACCCAGGCCGCCCTGGCCTGGGTGGACGCGATCGTGTGGGCCATCGCCGCCGCGTGGGTGGTGCTCCTGGGCGTGTTCCTCTACATCGGCTTCAACGCCGACGACCCGGGGCTGCCACTCCTGCTGTTCCTGACGCTGGTCGGGGTCGCCGTGCTGGGGCTCCTCATGGTGGTGATGCGGGCACTGCTGCGGCAGGCCACCACCCTGCGGACCGACATGGAAGCGGTGATCTGATGCCGATCGTGGTGCGCATCGACGTCGAGTTGGCCAAACGCAAGATGAGCGTGGGCGAGTTCGCCGAGCGGGTCGGGCTCACGCCGGCGAACATCGCCGTGCTGAAGAACGGTCGCGCCAAGGCCGTCCGCTTCAGCACCCTGGAAGCCATGTGCCGGGTGCTCGACTGTCAACCCGGCGACCTGCTCGAGTGGGTCGACGAGTGAGCCGGCCGGCGCCCCGGCGTCCCGGCTACGAGGCCAACACCAGCTCGCGCAGCTTGCCGTCGAGGGTCGCCGCGTCCACCCCGCCCGGCCAGCCCCGCAGCAGTGCGCCGCCCTTGGCGATCACCACCACGGCCGGGGGCTCGCGGACCGCGTACGCCCGCCAGATCGCGCCGTCCTCGTCGAGGACGACCGGGTACTCCACCCGGTGCTCCCGCAGGTACCGCTGCACGTCCGGCGCCTTGTCCTCGGTGGCCACTCCCACGAACACCACCCTGTCCCGGTGGGCGCGGGCCAGCTCGCTGAGCGCGTCCTGTCGCTGCGCGCACACGGTGCACCAGGAGCTGAAGAAGACCAGCACGACCGGGCGGGTGGCCCACAGGTCGGCGAAGGCGACGGTGCTGCCGTCGGTGAGCGCGCCGCTGACGGCGGGCGCGCCGGGCGCCCCGGGCGGGGCCGGACGCAGCGCCAAACCCGCCGGCACCGGACCGGGCAGCACGGCGGCCCCACCGGCGACCGGCTGCGGCCGCCCCGACGGGTCGTCGTCGGCCGAGCAGGCGGTCGAGGAGAGGGCCGTGACCAGCGCCAGCGCGGCGGCGGCCAGGCACCGGGCGCGGCGGGTCATGCCGGCACCACCGCGACGAGCGCCGGCCCTTCGCTGTCGTTGGCGGTGAGGGCGATCGGCGGCTGGCCGTCGACGACCAGCCGGTAGGCGTCCCGCGCGGCCACATTGACCGGCACGGCGAACTCGCAGTACGTCGGCACGCGCGCCACCTCCAGGTCCTCCTCGAACGTCGCCACCGAGGTGCCCGGCGGCAGCGCGCCCTCGGCGAGCGTCCGCCCGCCGGCGTCGATCACCTGGAACGGCGCCCGATTGTGAAAGTGGGTGTACGGGCCGGTGCCGGCGCACTCCACGCCCTCCGGCCGGATGTTGATGTCCCGCACGAGCACCCGCACGGTCATCGCCGAGCGGGCCTCCTCGGCCTCGCCACAGGCCGCCAGCGCGCCGGTGAGCAACGACGATAGCCACAGCGCTGCGAGCAGGCGCCGCATCTGTCCTCCAGGTCGTCGGGGTGCGTCCCGGGTGGTGGCCGTCCGAACAGCCACCACCCGGGCCGCGCCGCGGATCAGCCGAGCAGCGCGCGCGGTCGTTCGACCCGGCACTGGCTGGTCACGGTCTTGCTGGGGTCGCTCACCGAGGTGGCGGTGAGCGTCACCAGGGTGGTCGCGCTCGCCCGGGCGTCGGCGCCCACCGAGACGCTGACCGGGGCCTTCTCACCGAACTCGGCCGTGGCCAGCGCGTTCGGCAGCTCCACCCGCCAGCCCCTGCCGGCGACGCTCGCCGAGAGCCGGTACACGTCGGACTGCAGGTACGCGGCGGCGTCCTCCGGGTGCTGCTGCTCGCCCGCGACGTACCTGCCCGTGTTGGTCAGGTCGAAGGCGCAGGTCGCGCCCTTGCCGCTCGGCTTGCCCCGGGTGACCAGCTTGCCCTTGGAGAGCTTCACGCCGTGCGCGCTCGGGCCGGCGCCGTCCAGCGAACGGACCGCCACCGTGTACGACAGCACCCCGTTGCCGTCCCGCCGGAGGTTGAGCACGTAGAAGTGCAGCCGGTTGGCCTCGTCCACGTACTCGTACTCGCTGCCGGAGTTGGCGCCGGCGTGGAACAGCGCGTCGGAGAGCTGCCGGTAGTCGCCCATGGTGATCTTCTGCGGGGTGCCGTTCGGCTGGTAGAAGTCCACCATGTCGATGTCCTGCGGGTTGGCGTCGACGACCCACTGGAACGGGGCGCTGTCGGTGTTCTTGGTCTTGCTGATCAGCACGCCGTTGTCCGGGGTGAACGAGTCGGCGCCCATCCGGTCGACGACCTCGAGGGTGTAGTTGTTGAACCGGCCGCCGTCGCAGAGCGGGTCGGTGGTGACGGTGCAGGACGGGGAGCGGTCCTGGTCCATGGCGATGTTGAGGCCGGTCAGCCCGCCCTGGCCGGCGTCGACCGCGCGGGCGGTGACGTCGGCGACGACGAGGCCGGAGGAGGCCAGCGCCTCCCGCGACAGGCGGAGCACGTGCTCCTCACCGACCAGACCGATCTTCATCTTGTCCCGCAGGGTGTGCAGCGAGCCCATCGAGCCGCCGTTGACCGGGGGGATCTGCCAGCGGGTGTGCGGGCCGCCGGGCCCGTTGAAGGAGCCGCGCGACATCATGCTCCAGATGCCGGTGTACGCGCGTCGCAGCGGGGTCCCGTACGGGTTGTTGTAGTTGTCCCCGATGCTCAGCAGGTGGCTCAGCTCGTGGGCGTACACGCCCATGCCGGAGCTCTCCGCCTGGGTCGACGAGCCACCGCCCGCGTTCGGCCAGATGGTGGCCGCCGCCTTCCAGGAGGTCCAGTCGACGTAGCGGGTCTTCGCGTAGTTGGGCAGCGCCGGGTCCGGCGGGCCCCACGCGTCCGGCACGTCCTCCTTGGTCTGGAACATCATCTGGCCGAACTCCTGCCAGGTGGAGGACTCGTCCTGACCGGCGGAGAGGATGAAGACCAGCTCGAAGCTGTTCGCCACCTCCTCGCCGACCGCCGCGCGCCAGGCGCCCAGCCCGTCGGTCCGGATGTTCTTCGCGCACGTCTCCCCCGACGGGCAGGCGCCGGGGTTGAAGCCGTTGTCGATGCCGTACTGGTAGGACTTCGCGGGCATCTCGTACGGGCCGAAGCCGTTGAGGTCCACGCCGTAGCGGCCGTTGGAGTCCTGCATCCAGTACTCGTGCAGGGTGTGTCCCCGGTTCAGCCCGCCGGGCTTGTTGAGGAAGTCCGTGTAGAACGGCGCGACCTGGTTCCGCGGCACGTTGGCGGCAGTCGCCTGGGGGTTGCCGAACACCGTGGAGCCGGCCGGCTGGGTGATGACGAACGGCTGGTCCGGGTAGTCCAGGGTGACCAGCGCGATCTTGAAGTTGCGGACCGACCCGCGCACGGTGGGGTCGGCCCAGTTCCTGTTGGGGACGGGGACGTAGTCGTCCCAGGTCATCGTGTCCGGGTTCTGCCAGTTCTGCGGGTCGAGCACCTGGAACGGGGCGGGCCCGTCCGGTGGGCCGCCCGGTGCGGCGGTGGCCGGCTGCGTGGCGCCGGTCGCGACCAGGACGGTCGCGACCGCGGCGGCCAGCACCGAACGCCACGCCGCGCGCCTGGTGGGCAGAAGGTGCATCGGGTCACCTCTCAGGTCGAGGGCTGGTGAGGGCGCGCCGATCGGGGCCGGCAGCGCTCACCGTCCGCATGATCACGCCCGATCATGAATCTAGGAGCCGGCCCGCCACGCGGTCACTGTGCAGATGTCGGCAGATAGACCGGCACCACTTCCGACACGTGCAGGACACTCGTCCGCGTCGACGTCCGGTCGGGGCGTCGCCGGTGTTCCGGCCGAGGACGGCCGTGGCCGGCACGGTGGGCCCGTGCCGGCCACGTTCTCGGTGGTGGTTCAGCTGCCGTACGCCTCCAACTCCCAGAGCGAGTGGCCCCACGGGGTGCCCCGGGCCGTGCCGTAGATCCGTAGGTAGCGACCGTTGGCGCCGAGGGCGGCGTGCTCGTCCACGCCGCCGTCGGCCCCGGTCACCGTCTTCACGTTGCTCCAGGTGGTGCCGTCGTTCGACGTCTGGATGATGTACGCGCTGCTGTACGCCGCCTCCCAGCTCAGCTTGACCCGGCCGATCGCGGTCGGGCTGCCGAGGTCGACCCGGATCCACTGCGGGTCGGAGAACGCGCTCGACCAGCGAGTGGTGAGGCTGCCGTCGACCGCCTGGGCGCCCGCGACGTCGGCTCCCTCGTTGCTGGAGGTCAACGTCGGCTTGTTCAGCAACAGGTTCGTACCCGGGCCGGTCGGGCCGCCGGTGCCGCCGTAGACCTCGAACTCGAAGAGCGAGTAGCCCCAGGCGGTTCCGCGGGTGGTGCCGGTGAGCCGGACGTAGCGGCCGGAGCCGGTGAGCCCGGTCAGGTCGTCCACGCCGCCGTCGCCGCCGGTCACCGTCCGGATCGGAGTGAAGTTGACCCCGTCCGGCGAGGTCTGGATCTGGTAGCCGCTGCCGTACGCCGCCTCCCAGGTCAGCTTGACCCGGTTGATGTCGTACGTGGCGCCCAGGTCCACATCGATCCACTGCGGATCGCTGAAGGCGCTGCCCCAGCGGGTGCCGAGTACACCGTCGAAGGCGTTCGCCGCGGTGAACGCGCCCTCGAAACTGGACGCCCGGGCGGGCTTGCCCCTGGCCAGGTTCCCGGTCGGCGGGTCCGGGTCCGGACCCGGGCCGCCGGGGGTGGTGGAGAGGGTGAACTCGTCGATGTCGAACCACGGGCCGGTGCCCTTGAAGACCAGGAAGAGGGTCCGGGTGCCGGTCGGGGCGGTGATCCCGCCGGTGACCGTGGCGAAGTTGGCGTACCCGCCGGTGGGTACGACGGTGGCCGAACCGACCAGCGGCCCGGTGGGCGAATCGACCCGCAGCTCCAGTGTGCCGCCGCCGCCGGCCGGAGCGCCGACCCGGGCGCTGAACGACTGGACGCCGGTCAGGTTGTACGGACGGAACGAGATCCAGTCGTTGTTGTCGATGTAGCCGACCGCGGCCCCGCCGTGCCCGGCTGCCCCGGCGACGATCTGGACGCCGGAGGAGTCGCCGAAGTGCTCCGCCTGGCGCACCCGGGGCTGGAGCACGGCCTGGGTGTGCGTGGTCAGTGCCGGCTGGCCACCCCCGCCGAGGTCGGTGTACTCGGCGTCGATGATGCCGAAGATGTTCGCCGCGGTGTCGTGCTCGCCGTCGGCCGAGGTCTGGATGACCCCGGAGCAGCCCTGCACGCTGCCGAGCTGGTGGCCGTGCGAGTCGTGACCGAGGACGTAGTTCACCTTCACCCGGGCACAGTTGACGGCACCGTCCTGGGCGTCGGTGACGGTCACGGTGAACGGCACCGCGTCGCCGAAGTTGAAGGTCTGCCCGTTCAACGGGGTGTTCACGGTGACGACCGGGGCGCTGTTGCCGACCGTGACGACCACGCTGGCGGTGGCGGTCTTGCCGGTGCTGTCCCGCACCGTCAGGGTCGGGCTGCGGGTCCCGTTGGTGGTGTATGTGAAGCTCGGGTTCGCCGCGGTCGAGTCGGTGGTGCCGTTGTTGTCGAAGTCCCAGGCGTAGGTGAACGGGTCACCGTCCGGGTCGAGGGTGCCGGCCGAGGAGAACGCCACGGTCAGCGGCGCGACGCCGCTGGTCGGGGTGGCCGAGACCACCGCGCGTGGCGCCCGGCCCTCGCGGGCGTACTCGATCCGGTACAGCGCCGAGTTGGCGTCGCCGTTGAACCAGCCGGTGCCGTAGTCGAGCACGTAGAGCGCGCCGTCCGGGCCGAACTCCATGTCCATGACCTGGGTGCCGGTCCACGGGAACGGGTTGATCTTCAACGGCTGGCCGGCCGGGTCGAGCTTGATGTTCTTGATCCAGCGGCGACCGAACTCACCGGCGAAGTAGGTCCCGTCGTAGTACTCCGGGAACGCCACGTCCGAGGTGTTGTTCGGGTCGTACCGGTAGACCGGGCCGCCCATCGGGGACAGGCCGCCGCCGGTGAACTCCGGCGGGGAGCCGGAACCGCCGTACGGCAGCCACGCCGGGATGGCCGGCGGCAGCTGGGTGATGCCGGTGTTGTTGGGCGAGTTGTTCACCGGCCCGTTGGCGCAGTCGAACTTCGGCCCGGACGGGCCGGACGGGAAGGTGTAGTCGTTGTAGGCGTCGTTGCGGGCGGTGCAGTACGGCCAGCCGTAGAAGCCGGGCCGGTCGATGCGGGCGAACTCCACGTTGCCCGCCGGTCCCCGGTTCGGGTCGGCGGTGCCCGCGTCGGGGCCGTAGTCGCCGAGGTAGACGATGCCGGTGGCCTTGTCGACGCTCATCCGGAACGGGTTGCGGAAGCCCATCGCGTAGATCTCCGGGCGGGTCCGCGCGGTGCCCGGGGCGAACATGTTGCCGGCCGGAACGGTGTAGCCGCCGGCCGCGCTCGGCTTGATCCGGAGCACCTTGCCGCGCAGGTCGTTGCTGTTCGCCGAGGTGCGCTGGGCGTCGAAGGCCGGGTTACGGCCGGCCCGCTCGTCGATCGGGGTGAACCCGGCCGAGTCGAAGGGGTTGGTGTCGTCGCCGGTGGACAGGTAGAGGTTGCCCGCCGCGTCGAAGTCCATGTCGCCGCCGACGTGGCAGCACATGCCCCGACTGGTCGGTACGTTCAGGATCAGCGTCTCGCTGGCCAGGTTGAGGGTGTTGTCGGCGTTCACGGTGAACCGGGACAGCCGGTTGACGCCGTCCCAGACGGCGAAGTCGGCCGGCGTGCCGGTGGCCGGCGCGCCGCCGCCGGGGGTGCTCAGCGGTGGCGCGTAGTACGCGTACACCCAACGGTTGGTGGCGAAGTTCGGGTCGGCCTTGATGCCCTGCAGACCCTCCTCGTCACCGGTGTAGACCGGCAGGGTGGCGGCGACCTTGGTGTTGCCGGCCGCGTCGGTGTGCCGGATCACGCCGTTGCGCGAGGTGTGCAGCACGCCCCGATCCGGTAGCACGGTGAGGCTCATCGGCTCGCCGGTCTCGGCCGCGCCCTTGGCCAGCTCCACCTGCTGGAAGTTGCTGTTGACGGTGGGGCCGCAGTCCGCGTCGACCGCGCCGGCCGCGCTTCTGATGCCGCCGAGCAGGTGCTGACGGAAGTTCGCCTCGGCGTACGACGCGTCGGTGTGCCCGAGGCCGGTGTACCAGGACCGGCCGCCGGAGTAGTTCTGGCACCAGGAGATCGGGTGGTCGGCGCCCATGCTTCCGCCGGTGTAGGTGCTCTCGTCCAGGGTGGCCAGCACGTGCGCGTTGCCCCGGGGGTTGGTGCGGTAGTTGTACCACTCGTCCAGCCGGGTCCAGCGCTGCGGCAGCGTCTCGGTGGAGGGGTGCACCTGGTCGGCGACCTTGATGGTGGCGGTCTGGTCGGCCGGGTGCGAGGCGAAGTACGCCCCGACCAGCCCGCCGTACCAGGGCCAGTCGTACTCGGTGTCGGCGGCGGCGTGCACGCCCACGTATCCGCCGCCGCCCTGGATGTAGCGCTCGAACGCGGCCTGCTGGGTGGCGTTGAGGACGTCGCCGGTGGTGGAGAGCCAGATCACCGCGGCGAACCGGTCCAGGTTGGCGTCGGTGAACTGGGCCGAGTCCTCGGTGGTCTCGACGGTGAACCCGTTGGCGGCGCCGAGTTGCTGGATGGCGGCGATGCCCGGGGCGATGGATCCGTGCCGGAAGCCGGCGGTCTTGCTGAACACCAGCACGGTGAACGGTGCGGCGTTCGCCGCGGGTGGCGTGGCGACTATGCCGCCCATCACGAGGATCGCGCTCAGCACGGCGCCGAGCCACGATCTCAGGGATCTGCGCACGGTGGGTCCTTTCGCGGTGCGGGGACGGCGTGCGCCGATCACGCCTGGTGGTGTGCGGGAGGTGGTGCCGGGCATGCCCACGCCTCGCCCTGCGGCACCGTCGCCACCGCGAGCGCGAAGACATGTAAATACATCGTTACGGCTGGATCCCGAGCCCGTCAAGCACTCTCCCACCATCCGTGAGAGCGTTATCTCCGCAGCTCAGGGCCGACGGCCGAGCGGAGATCAGATTACGGTTTTCGGGGCCCGATCTCGCCACGCAGGCCGCGCACGAGGTTGTCGACCAGGGCGCGGGCGAAGTCCTCGGTGAGGGGCTGGTCGGGGATGAGCAGCCGGTGGTAGCAGGCCCCCCAGAGTTGGTCGACGACGACCTCGGGGTCGAGGTCGTCGCGCAACTGGCCTCGGGCCATCGCCCTGGTGAGGGCCTCGACGCCGAGGGCGCGACGCGGCGCGGAGTAGCGCTCACGGTAGGCGGCGGCCAGTTCGAGATCGGTCTGCGCCTGGGCGACGAGCTGGCTGATGACCCGCCCGGCCGGGGTGTCGGTCATAAGGTGGACGAAGGCGACGAGCTGGTTGGTCAGGTCGGCGACGACATCGCCGGTGTCGGGGAAGGCCAGCGTGTGGGCGACGACGGAGAAGTAGCCGTCCAGGGCGAGCGCGCCCTTGGAGGGCCACCACTTGTAGATCGTCATACGGCTGGCGCCCGCCAGGGCCGCGACCTTCTCGATGGTGAAGCCGGCCATGCCCTCGGCGAGGAGGAGATTGCCGGCGGCGGCGAGGATCTCGGCCCGGACCTGGTCGGCTGGGCGCCGGCCTCGCCCACGGCGAGGCGGCGGGTCGGCGCCGGGAGTGAGCTGGGGCACGGTCCCTCCAGTTATATGGACAGGGTGTCTTCATCGTGGTTATATGGACACAGCGTACACATGAGTAGAGCCGAAGGAGACACCCCATGAGCAGCACCTCGGCCAGCGGAACTCGGGTTGCGATCGTCACCGGCGGATCCCGGGGCATCGGGCGGCAGGTGGTCCAGCGGCTGGCGGCCGACGGATACGCCGTCGTCGTGAACTACGTGGGCAACCAGGCCGAGGCGGACGCGGCGGTCGCCGAGGTCCGCTCGGCGGGCGGCCAGGCCATCGCGGTACGGGCCGACGTCGCCGACGAGGTCGCCGTGGCCGCCCTCTTCGACGCCGCCGAGCGGGAGTTCGGCGGGATCGACGTGGTGGTCAACGCGGCCGGGGCGATGGCGTTGAGCCCCATCGCCGATCTCGACCTCGACCAGCTCGACCGGCTCCTGCGGGTGAACGTGCGGGGCACCTTCGCCGTCGACCAGCAGGCCGCCCGTCGGGTGCGCCGGGGCGGGGCGATCATCAACTTCTCCAGCTCGCTCATGCGCTTCGCCCGCCCCGGCTACGCGGCGTACGCGGCGAGCAAGGGCGCGGTCTCCGCGATCACCCTGATCCTCGCCCGCGAGCTACGCGGCCGGGACGTGACGGTGAACGCGGTGGCCCCCGGCCCGACCGGGACCGCTCTCTTCCTCGACGGCAAGGACGAGGAGACCCTGGCCCGGATCGCGGCCGAGCCCCCGATGGAGCGCATCGGCACCCCCGAGGAGATCGCCGAGGTGGTGGCCTTCCTCGCCGGCCCCGGCCGCTGGGTCAACGGTCAGGTGCTGTTCGCCAACGGTGGGGCGATCTGACCCGCCCCTCCCCCGCGGAAAGGTCAGTCCGGCACCGGTCGGGCCGTCCACTCGGCGGCCACCCGGTGCGGATCACCGAGGCGGAACCGCGGCGGGTCGTGCAGCAGGAAGTCGCGGTGGCTGATGTTCCAGGCGTACGCGCCGGCCATGGCGAACACCAGCACGTCCCCCACGCCGACCGGCCCGGCGTCGGCCGAGCGGGACAGCACGTCCTTGGGGGTGCACAACTGCCCCACGACGGTGACCGGACCGCCGTCGGTGCGGGGACCTGCGGCCCCCGGCCGCCGATGCACGGTGAACGGTTGCGGATGCCCCTTCGCCGCGGGCGTGCGCAGGTGATGCGTACCGCCCGCCACCACCACGAACCACTCGCCGTGCGACCGCTTCACGTCGATGACCTCGGTCAGGTACGACCCGCAGTAGGCGGTGACCGACCGGCCCGGCTCGATCCGCAGCCGCAACCCGGGGTACGCCCCGAGGATGTCGGCCAGCGCCCGGCCGTAACCGGCCCAGTCGAACCGGGCCGCCGGGTCCCGGTAGTCCACCGCCATCCCGCCGCCGACATCGACCTCGGCCGCGTCGAGCTGCCCGACCGACCAACGCACCACCTCGGCGGCGACCTCCCCGGCCAGCGGGGCGTCCAGACCGCTGGCCAGGTGCGCGTGCACCCCCCGCACCTCGACACCGGCGGGCGGGCGCCGGGCGCACCGCACCGCGTCGGCCGGGTCCATGCCGAACGGGCTCGGCCCGCCCCCCATGACCAGGCTCGCCCCGGGCGCGGCGACCGGCAGGTTCACCCGGAGCAGCACCTGGGCCGTGGTGCCCGCGGCGAGGGCCAGCGCGCCGAGGCGCCGCAGCTCGGTCGGCGACTCGACGTGGATGCGGTGCACCCCGGCGGCGAGCGCCGCGACGAGGTCCTCGTCGGTCTTGCCCGGTCCGGCGTACGCGGCCGACGCCCGGCCGGGCAGCACCTCGGCCAGCCTGCGCAGCTCACCGCGGCTGGCGGTCTCGAACCCGTCGACGGCCGGGGCCAGGGTCCGCAGCACGTCGGCGTCCGGGTTCGCCTTGACGGCGTAGAGCAGCTCGACCCGGCGCGGCAACGCCGACCGGATGGACCGGGCGTGCGCGGCGAGCCCGTCGAGGTCGTGGACGTAGACCGGTCCGGTCACCGGAGCCCGCCGATCGGGTTGGGCACCGGCACGAACGGCGCGGCACGGTCGGGATCACGCCGCCACCGGACCAGCAGGTTCGCCTTGGCCACCAGCGGTTCCCCGCGCAGCAGCTGACGCAGCTCGGGCGGGTCGCCCAGGTCGGCGGCCACGGCCGCGACGACCTCGCCCAGTTCCTGCCACAGGCGCGGCTCGATGCCCGGCCGGGCGTCGGCGAGCGCCCCGCAGACGCCGGCCAGGTGGTTGACGAACAGGCAGTAGACGATCCGGTGGCGGGCGTCCGAAGCGCGGTAGCGCGCCTGCGGTGGAACACCGTCCGGCCAGGTCGCCAACCGGTCGGCGTCCAGCTTCACCCCCTCCAGGTCGCGCAGCAGCATCCGCACCGGCCGGCGGGCCCGGTCGAGCAGCACGACCACGTTCTGCAGGTGCGCCTCGTACACGACGCCGTGGCGGAGCCAGGAGCGCAACACCGCCGGCACCAGCAGTCCGACGTACGCGCGCCACCAGGCCACCGGGTCCGGCACCGCGAGCGGCGCGGCGGCCAGCGCGGCCGCCAACAGCGGGGTCTCCCCGGGGCGCAGGTGCGGGCGCAGGCCGGTCCGCAGGATCGTTCCGTACGCCTCGTCCGCGCCCGGCACGTCGACCGTGCGGTAGGCGGGCTCGGTGAGCAGCGCGACCCCGGCCGGCAGCGGCACGGCGGCGAGCAGCCCGGTGAGGGCCACCGCTCCGGTGAGTTCGTACCGCGCGTTCTTGCGCAGGCAGTTGGTGATCCGCACGTGCAGGCTGGTCTTGACGAACAGGTCGGCCATCGGGGCGTAGAGGGTGCGGACGCTGGCCGTCGGCCGCACCGGGACGCCGGCCGGGCCCAGTTGCAGAGCCCAGGGATGCACCGGCGGGACCAGCGACAGCTGCCAGGGATGCACCGGCAGCACCTGGTGCCCGGCGGGTGCCCGCGGCGGGTCGAGGGCCTCGATGAGCGGATCGAACGGCCCGGCGCCGGCCACCCGCTCGTCCGGGATCGCGAGCCAGTGCAGCCGGAACGCGGTGCGCAGCTCCGGCGCGTACGCCCGCCAGCCGTCCGGATCCCCGCTGCGCCACTTCGGGGCGGGGTGGTGCGGATGCCCGAAGAGCAGTGACTGCTCGGACTCCACGTAGGCGTCGACGGCCGCGTCGCCGGTCGGGCTGGGGTCCTGCGCCGGCCGCTCGGCCAGCAGCCGCGCGACCGTGTCGCGGCTGGCCCGGATCTGCCCGACGAACTCGTCGTTCACCAAGCCGGTGCGGACGGTGAGCTCCGCCCCGACCTGCTCGGCCAGCTGCGCCGCGTCGAGATCCTCCCACTGGCCGCCGGCGACCAACCGCTGCACCGGCCCGGTGTAGCGGTGCGCACCGAGCGGTGAGATCCGCGCGAGGGCGCAGCGCAGGGTCACGTCGAGGCGCCGCAGCCGCAGCTGCACCGCTCGGCCCGTCACGGTCGCGTCGCCGTCGGGAAGGGCGACCTCGCGCAGCAGGCAGCCGAAGACGGCGTGGGCCGCGGCGAGGTCCGCGAGCCGGTCGGTGTCGGGGCCAGGCCGGGAGCGCAACCCGGTGCACGTCATGACGTCTCCCGCAGGTAGTTCGGTCCGGTGCGCCGGTAGTACTTGTTCACGTCGGCGCAGCCCAGTCGCTGCTTGGGCAGGAGGGTGCCGGCCGTGAGCATCGCCTTGATCGGCAGCCGGGCGGCGTCCAACACCCGCTCGGTGAACAGGCGCGCCGCCGACCCGGTGCCCCACCGGTCGCGGGCCGCCGCGAGTCGAGGCGCCAACGCGGCGGCCGGCGACGGCACGCTCACCCCCTGGGCGGCGAGGGCGAGCAGGGGCGCCGCCGCGGCCAGGTGCAGGCTGATCGTGACGAACACGTCGGCGAGTTCCTGCGGATCGTGTGCCCACATCCGCTCGTCGCGCAGCGTGAGCCCGCCGGGCCCGTGGTGCCGGGGGTCCAGGCGGGCGCCGTCGTTGTCCTTGTAGAGCAGACCCACCGACCGGTCCGGGTGGACCAGCAGGTGGATGTTCTGCGGATGCGCCTCGAGGGCGACTCCGTACCGCAGCCAGAGGCAGACGTGCCAGTCGAGCAGCAGATCCAGGTAGGACCCGATCAGCGCGCCGGGCCTGCCGTCGCTGATCCGCTCGGCGACGGTGCCCGCCACGGGGTCGGTCGCGGCGAGGCCCGCCACCGGCACCACCTGCGCCCCGGCCAGGTCGCGCGGGAATCGGCGCAGCAGGAAGCTCAGTCGCTCGTCGCCGCCGACGTGCGCGTAGGTGCCTTCGTCGGCGTGCCGGATCCGGCCGGCGAAGGCCGGTTCCGTGGCGGCGACCCGGTCGAGCAGCCCGGCGACAGCCGCTCCGTCGGCGAGCGTGTCCGGCTGCAGCGTCCGCCGGTTGCGGGCGCCGAGGGTCGCGGTGGGCAGCGGCAGTTTCAGGTGGGTGTACGGGTCGTGCTCGAGCGCCACCGTCCGCATGGAGAGGGTGGGCCGCACGGCGATCACCGGCTGGTCCGCCACCGGCAGCGCGTCGCGCGCGGCGGTGAGCGGGTGCACCGGCATCAGCGCCTGATCGGCCCGTTCCGCCCGTGGCCACCACGACGGCAGTTCACCGGTGAGCCGCACCGTGTCGGCGGGAACGGCGTGCCAGCGCAACGGGAAACGGGGCGCGTGTTCGGGGGCGTAGCGGAGCAGTTCGTCGTCACCGAGGCCGTGGCGGCAGCGGTCTGTGGGATAGACGGGGTGCCCGGCGTGCGCGGCGAGCACGTCGTCGAGCAGCGCCGCCGGCATGCCGGTGCGGGTGAGGGCCCGTTCGGCGGCCACCGAGGCGTACACCCGGGGGCGGGCCCGGGCGGTGAGGCGCCGGGCCCGCAGGTCGGCGCGGCACTCGGCGGCGAAGGTCTGCCACCCAGCCTCCGCCTCGGGGTCGGCGTGGGGTGCGAGCAGCGTCAGCAGATCCTCCACGGTGTCGACCTGACGCACGGCCGCCGCCGCGCCGACGACGTGCAGCCGCGGCTCGGCCACGCGGAAGCTCTGCTGGAAGCCGTCCCCACGAACGGGCATCCGCAGCAGCCCGTTGGCGTGCGGGACCTCCCACCAGTCGGCGCCGGCCGGCCGGCCGCGGCTGAGCAGCCCGAGGTGGTCCTCGCGCAGCAGGGCGTCGAGCACTCTGGCGAACAGTTCCCGCTCGGTGTCGTCGGTCATCCGGCGATGGTCCAGCGGAGGTCGTCCCGGAAGGCGGCCAGCGCCGCGCGGACGCTGCTCTCGTCGGGGCCGATGGCGTGCAGCACGGCCAGATAGTCGCGGTTGGTCCCGGTCCGGTCGGCGCTGTGCCCGATCTCGCGCAGCGGTCGGCAGGCCAGGTGGACGCCGTCATGGACCGCGTCCAGCCGGTCGGGGGCCGCGACCAGCCGGCCGGGGCGGTCCGCGCAGACGTACTCGACCCGGGCGTACCGGTTGCTCGCGGCGGGGGCGGGCAGCTTCAGCGCGGTCAGCGGTTCACCCAGGTGCAGCCGGATGACGTGCTCGAACAGCGGTACGCCGAGCAGCTCCGCGAGGATCAGGTCCATCCGGTCGCCGATCAGCCGGTAGTTCACCTCGATCAGCCGGACCCGGCCGTCCTGGACGACGTACTCGGTGTGGCACGCGCCGAAGCCGACGCCGAGCGCGTCCAGCTGCGCCCTGACCTGGGCGCTGACCCGCTCCTGCGCCGGCGACCAGTCGAGGCTGACCTCGGTGAAGGTCGGTGGCGGGCCGAGACCGGTACGCCAGCCGCCGAGGACGGCCAGCGTCGTCGCGTCGCCGAGGGTCTCGTGGGTACGCAACTCGCCCGCGAGGTACTCCTCGACCATCAGCGCGACGTCTGGTCGGCGCTGGCGGATCTCGGCGATCCGCGCGGTCAGCTCCCGATGGTCGGTGACCAGGTAGACGTCCTCGCTCGCCACGCCGTCGCGGGGTTTGACGACCGCCGGAAACATCTCGTCCGGCACCGCCGGTGTCGTACCGGGGTCGACCACGACGGCGCTCACCCGGTCGAGACCGGCGGCGGCGATCCCCTGCCGGGCCGCGGCCTTGTCCTTGCAGCGCCGGGCCGCGTCGGGCTCCTTCGCGGGCAGGCCGAGCCTCCGCGCGGCGAGCGCGGTCGCCTCCTGCAGGTGATCGCTGTTGGAGAACAACGCCGCCGGTCGGTCCGCTGCCGTCGCCGCGAGCACCGCCGCCGGGTCGCGGACCGCGCATCCGCTGACCGGCACGCCGGCCGGCCACTGGTCGGGGCGGTCGGTCAGCACGGTGACCGACAGGCCGAGTGCGGCCGCCGCCGGCAGGAATCCCTCCAGGACGGCGTCGGTGGGATTGAGCGCGGTGAGGTACAGCCGCATCTCACCTCCGTCGACGGGACTGACCGTCCGCGATCCGGTGAATCAACCTGACAGGAGTGACCTCCGTGGCCGCCGGCAGCGCGGTCCGGAGCCCGGTACGTCGGTTCACGTGGCTCTCCAGTAGCCGAGGCTGGTGAGCTGGTGCTTGCCGACGCCCAGAGTACGGCGGATGTGCCGGGAGATGCTGCGGGTGTTGGCCGCCTCGCCGGCCACCCAGTAGTGGGCGGTGTCGCTGGCGGGCAGGGCGGCGCGGACGGTCTCGACCAGGTGCTCGCCGGCATCGCGACGAGGCACCCAGGTGACGTCGTGGTGCGCCCGGGCGCGCGGGGCGAGCACCTGCTCGCCCTCGTGGGCGTACTCCAGCCAGACCGTCGCCGGGATGTCGGCGCCCGCGTCGAGCAGGCTGTTCACCGCGGGCAGGGCGGAGGCGTCGCCGATCAGGTAGAGGTGCTCGGGTGCGGGGTCGGGGAGGCGGAACGCGCTGCCCTGCACTGTCGCGTCGATGGTGTCGCCGACCCGCGCCGCGGTGGCCCAGCGGGCGGCACAGCCGTCGTGCAGGGCGAACTCGAGGCTGAACCGGCCGGTGGCCGGGTCGGGATCGACCAATGTGTACGCACGCTGGTGGGGCCGGCCGTCGTTGTCGAACCACAGTCGCACCCACATCGTCGGGTGCACCCCGCACGCCTCCAGCAGATCGCCGCCGTCCACGAGCAGCCGCTGATAGTGCCCGTCGACCGACTCGGTGCCCAGCACGGTCAACCGGAAGTCCCGGCCTCCCATGGCCTTGAGCACCAGGCCCTCCCAGTTCCGCTTCACGCACCCTCCAGGTAAGGTAAGCCTTTGTTAGGGGAGGGTAGCCTAGCCTAACTTTCAGCCATGGGGGGTTCCCCAACACTCAGAGAACGGAAGACCTCACCATGCGCGCATGGCGTCCGGTCCTGGCGGTGGCGGCGCTGAGCGCCGTGCTCGCCGGCTGTGGCAGCAACACCGACACCGGCGAGACAGCCTCCGCCGCTGCCGGTCCCTGGTCCTTCACCGACGGGTCCGGCCAGGTGGTCAAGGCGGACAAGACCCCGACCCGGATCATCGCCCACGCCGGTGAGGCCGCGGCACTCATGTCGTTCGGCATCAAACCCGTGGGGGTCTACGCGGACGAGTCGGTCAAGACCGACGCCAACCTGAAGAACCTCGACCTCACCGGCATCGAGATCCTCGGCCAGGAGTGGGGCAAGATCGACGTGGAGAAGGCCGCCGCCCTGCGGCCGGACCTGATCGTCGGGGACTGGTGGCCGGCCGAGAAGGCGCACAGCGGCATGGAGGAAGGCGTCGACGAGAAGAGCAAGAAGCTCGCCGAGCTGGCCCCCGTCGTCGGGGTCTCGCAGGGCAAGTCGATCGTGGCGCTGGCCGAGGGGTACGAGTCGCTGGCCAAGAGCCTCGGCGCCGAGGTCGACAGCCCTCAGATCGCGGCGAACAAGAAGCGCTTCGAGGAGTCGGTCGCCAGGTTCAAGGAGGCGGTCGCGAGCAAGCCCGACCTCACGGTGGCGGCCATGTCGCCCACCGACGAGAAGGTGTACGTGGCCAACCCCGAGTACGCGCCCGAGCTGCTGGACCTGCAGAGCTGGGGGCTGAAGGTGCTCAACCCGGCCAGCCCGGACCCGGGCTTCCCGTACTGGGAGAACCTCAGCTGGGAGAACGCGGACAAGTACCAGCCGGACCTGATCCTCTGGGACGGTCGCTCCTACACGCCCACCGTCAACGCCGAGTGGGGCAAGAAGCAGCCGACCTGGTTCAAGATCAAGGCAGCGAAGGCCGGCGCGGCCGTCTCCTGGCCGGCGTTCTGGTTGCACACGTACGGCGACTTCGCCACGGAGCTGGACAAGCTGACCGAGGCGGTCAAGGCCGCGGATCCGAATGTCGGCAACTAGCCGGTACGCGACGCGCACCGGGACACGCGACGTGCGGCGCGCCTCGGCCCTCGGGCCGGGGCTCGTCGCGCTCTGCGCGGTCCTCGCCGTCGTCGCGTTCCTGAGCGTGACGATGGGCTCGCGCTCGATCGGCCTGTCGGAGGTGCTCCGCGCGCTGGGCAGCCTGGGCGCTGACGGGTCGATCGCCGACACGGTGACGCTGGAGCTGCGGGTGCCCCGCACCCTGCTGGGCATCCTGGTCGGCGCCGCGCTCGGGGTCGCCGGGGCGATCCTGCAGGGCGTCACCCGCAACCCGCTCGCCGACGCGGGAATCATGGGCATCAACTCCGGCGCTGCCGCGTTCGTGGTCTTCGCCATCACCGTGCTCGGCGTACGCGGCGTCGGCGTCTACGTCTGGTTCGCGTTCGCCGGAGCGATCGCGGCGCTCGCGCTGGTGTACGCGATCGCGTCGCTGGGCCGGGAGGGCGCCACCCCGGTCAAGCTGGCCCTGGCCGGGGCGGCTGTCACCGCCGGCCTGGTCTCGGTGACCACCGGCATCATGATGACGAACGTGGTCGCCCTCAACGAACTGCGGTTCTGGCAGGTCGGGTCGCTCGCCGGCCGGTACGCCCCGATCCTGACCGGGGTGGCGCCGTTCCTGCTGCTCGGCCTGGCCGCGTCGCTCGGTTTCGGGCGTGCCCTCAACGGCCTCGCGCTCGGCGAGGACACCGCTCGCGGCCTCGGCCAGAACGTCACCCGCACCCGGGTGGCCGCCTTCGCCGTGGTGGCGGTGCTCGCCGGCGCGGCCACCGCCGCCTGCGGACCGATCGTCTTCATCGGGCTCGTCGTGCCCCACCTGGCCCGGTTCATCTGCGGCCCCGACTATCGGTGGATCCTGCCGTACTCGATGCTGCTGGCCCCCATCGTGCTACTGCTCGCCGACGTGCTCGGCCGGGTGGCGGCGGCCCCGGACGAGTTGCAGGTCGGCGTGGTTCTCGGGGTGCTCGGCGCTCCCGCGTTCGTCGCGGTGGTGCGCTACGCCCGGCTGTCGGAGATGTGAGCGGATGACGACAACGACGACCACGACCACGACGGACACCGCGGTCACCCCGCTCGACGTGGCGGCGGCGCTGCGCGGCAACCGGCGGCGTCGGGTCGCCCGGTCGGTCGTGGTGACCTGCGGCCTGGCCGTGGCCGTGGCCGCGCTCTTCGTGCTCACCATGATGGTCGGCAGCTTCCGGATCGGGGCGAGCGAGGTCATCGCCTCGGTGCTGCACCTCTCCGACAACCCCAGCGTCGACTTCGTCGTGCGCGGCCTGCGGCTACCGACGGCCGCCTCGGCCCTGGCGGTCGGACTCGCGTTGGGCGCCTCCGGGACGATCTTCCAGCAGCTGCTCCGCAACCCGCTCGCCTCCCCGGACTTCGTCGGCATCACCTCCGGAGCCGGGCTCGCCGCGGTCGCCGGCATCGTGCTCCTGCAGGCCACCGGGCTCGCCATCAGCGGGCTCGCCCTCGGCGGGGCGATCGTCGCCGCCCTGCTGATGTACCTGCTGGCCTGGCGCGACGGGGTCAGCGGCTACCGCTTCATCCTGATCGGCATCGGCGTGGCGGTCTTCTTCGACGGCCTCATCGGCTACGTGCTCACCCGGGCGCAGCTCTCCGAGGCCCGACAGGCCACGCACTGGCTGACCGGCTCCATCGGTCAGGCCAGCACCAGCGAACTGCGGCTGCTCATCGGCGCCCTGCTGGTGCTGCTGCCCCTCGCGATACTGCTCCAGCGACCGCTGCGCGCCCTCGAACTCGGCGACGACACCGCGCGTACGTTGGGCACCCCGGCGGAGCTCAGTCGCGCGGCCCTGCTCGGCACCGCGATCGCGCTGGTCGCCCTGGCGGTGTCCGTGGCCGGCCCCATCGTCTTCGTGGCGCTCGTCGCCGGACCGATCGCCAACCGGCTCCTCGGCCCGGCCACCGGCGGGATCCTTCCCGCCGCACTGGTCGGTGCCGCGCTACTGCTCGTCGCCGACCTCGTCGCCGTGCACCTGCTGCCCACACCGCTGCCCACCGGCGTGGTGACCGGCGCGGTCGGTGCTCCCTATCTGCTGTGGCTGCTGATCACCACCAACCGGCAAGGAGCGGGCGGATGACCCGACTGCGCACCGAGAACCTGACCCTCGGGTACGACGAGCGAACCGTCGTCAGCAACCTCGACGTCGAGGTGCCCGACGGTCGGATCACCGCGATCGTCGGCGCGAACGCCTGCGGAAAGTCGACCTTGCTGCGTGGCATGGCCCGGCTGCTCGCACCCCGTGGCGGCGCCGTCTACCTCGACGGCAAGGCTCTCGCCGAGCTGCGCACCCTCGACGTGGCGAAGGTGCTCGGCCTGCTCCCGCAGACCCCCGTCGCGCCGGACGGCATCACGGTCGCCGACCTCGTCGCCCGGGGCCGCTACCCACATCAGGGCTGGTTCCGGCGGTGGACGGAGCACGACCACGAGGCGGTCGCCCGCGCGCTGGAGGCCACCGGCAGCGCGGAGCTGATCAACCGTCCGATCCGGGAGCTCTCCGGCGGGCAGCGCCAACGCGTCTGGGTCGCCATGGCCCTGGCCCAGGACACCGATCTGCTGCTGCTCGACGAGCCCACCACCTACCTGGACATCAACCACCAGGTCGAGCTGCTACGACTGCTCCGCAGGCTGAACGCGGAATCCGGCAAGACGATCGTCATCGTCCTGCACGATCTCAACCTCGCCGGCCGCTTCTGCGACCACCTCATCGCGATGGCGGACGGCTCCATCGTCGCCGAAGGGGCCCCCACCGACGTGGTCACCGCCGAGCTGGTCGAGAAGGTCTTCGGTCTCAGCTGCCTCGTCGTGCCGGACCCGGTCAGCGGTACCCCGATGATCGTGCCCGCCTGATCCCGGCTGCCCCGACAGGTGCCGGGGCGGCCGAGCGGTTCAGCGGTCGAGGAACGCGAGCTGCGCCGGCTTGTGCGGGGTCTGCACCACCGCGCCGAAGGTGAACCCCAGCCGCTTCCACCGGCGCAGCGCGCGTTCGTTGCGGGCGTCCGGCTCGACCACGATGCGACGTCGGCCCGGTTCCTGGAAGACGAACCGGGTCAGCGCGCCGGCGATCGCGCCGGTGAAGCCGGGGATCTCCCGCTCGGCCGGGGCGACGAACAGGTGGATGCCGAAGTCGCCGTCCCGCACCGGATAGAACTCGCCGATCGGATCGGCCGCGGGCTCGTAGGTCTGGAAGATGCCCGCCGGCACCTCGTCGAGCAGCATCAGGTAGGCGTGGTGGGTGGTGAGCCCGTCGACGAACTCGTAGACCTCGCGGACCTCGTCACGGGTGTAGCCGGTCATGCCCCAGAACTCGGCGCGGGGCTCGGTGACCCAGCGGTGCACGGTGTCGAGGTGTCCCGTCGGGTCGAGCGGGACCAGGGTGAACCGTCCGAGGCCGGGAAGGTCCTCGGTGTAGGCGCTCACCGGGACGCCTGCAACGGCAGCGAGCGGACCAGCATCCGGTGCGAGCGCCAGCCGGGGTACGGCTCCAGGTCGCCGACGTGCCGGAACTTCAGTCCCTGCAACGACCGCCAGACCCGGGTGTTGGTCTCGGCGACCGCGAGCGAGACCCGCTCCTCCGGGCGCTGGGCCAGCAGGTCGGCCGTCATCCGCAGACCCAGGCGGTGCCGTCGATGCTCCGGCAGCACGAACGCCTCACAGATCGCGAAGGTGCGGCCCGACCACTCGGCGACCAGGTCCGGGTCCTCCGCGGAGTAGAGGTCGCGCCACCAGAGCGTCTCAGCCGGCAGCGGGCAGCCCATCACCGTGCCGACCAACTCGCCGCCGACATAGCCGACCGCGGCCTGGAAACCGGGCGCCTCGGCCGTCCAGCGCAGACGGTCCTCGACGGTGGGGTCGCTGTGGTCGGTCAGGTGCAGGTCGGCGGCGTGCACCCGGCGGTAGACGTCGGCGAGCGCGTCCAGATCGACCTCGTCGGTGATGACGACGCTGCTCTCCCGGTCGTCCTGCTGCATCTGGCACTCTCCAAGTTCGGTTAGGCTTACCTAACCAGATGGAGCTTCCCCTCGGCAAGCAAGATCCGCCCACCGACCCCGACGACAGACCCGGGCAGATGCGAGGTTAGCCTCACCTAATTTGCGAGATCATTCCAGCAGACGGAGCAGGTGATATGCGGCGCACCGGTCCATCCCGGCGTGGACGCGGTGTGCTCTCCGGCGCACTTGCCGGGCAGCGCCGCCTCGTCATCCTGAGCGCGCTCATGGTCACCGCCCACCAGGCCGGCGAGGCGCTGGTGCCGTTCCTCATCGGCGTGGTCATCGACCGGGCCGTCGGCGGCGGGGTCGGCGACCTGGCGCTCTGGCTCGGTGTGCTCGGCGCGGTGTACCTCGGTCTCAGCTACGGCTTCCGGTACGGCGTGCGCTACGGCGAACGGGCCGCCGAGCAGGCCGCCCACGGGCTACGGCTGCGCCTGACCCGACGGGTGCTCGACGCGCGCGGCGGCGCCGAGGCGGACCGGCTGCCCGGCGCGCTGGTGTCGATCGCCACCAGCGACGCCGCCCGCGTCGGCGCGGTCGCCGTCGCGATCGCGTCGGGCGTGGCGGCCGTGATGGCGCTGGCCCTCGCGGCGGTGCTGCTGCTCTGGATCTCGCTGCCGCTGGGGCTGCTGGTGCTGCTCGGCATCCCGCCGCTGCTGCTGCTCACCCATCTGCTGGGCAAGCCGCTGGAGGGGCGCAGCGAGTCCGAGCAGGAACAGAGCGCGCACGCCTCGGGGATCGCCGCGGACCTGGTCAAGGGGCTGCGGGTGGTCAAGGGGCTGCGGGCGGAGGACGCGGCGGTCGAACGGTACGCCGACCGCAGCCGGCGGGCGTTGACGGCGAGCGTCCGGGTCGCGCGCGCCGAGGCGGCGTACCAGGGTCTGGTGCACACGGCCAGCGGCGTGTTCCTGGCGGTCGTCGCCGTCGTGGGTGGCGTCCTGGCGGCCGGTGGCGACATCAGCGTCGGCCAGCTGATCTCCTCGGTGGGCCTGGCCCAGTTCCTGGTCGGTCCGATGTCGACGTTCGGATGGGTGGGCGTCGACCTCGCCCAGGGGCGCGCGTCGGCCCGACGCATCGCCGCGGTGCTCGACGCCGCGCCGGCCGTCGCCGGGGGCGACGCCGAGCCGAGCATGCCCGTCCGGGGCCGGGTCACCGTACGCGGGCTGCACAGCCCACCACTGCGGGGCGTCGACCTCGACATCGACGCCGGGGAGCTGGTCGGGATCGTCACGGCCGACCCGGCCGAGGCCGCCGCGCTCGTCGGCCTGTTCGGCCGCGCGTACGACCCGGTCGCCGGGGCGGTCGAGCTGGACGGTGTCGCACTGGCCGAGCTGGATCCGGGCAGCCTGCGCTCCGCGATGCTGACCACCGAGCACCACACCGACCTGTTCGACGGCACCATCCGCTCGAACATCACCGCCGCCGGGCGGGCCCGGGTGGACCTGGTCGACGCCGCCGTGGCCGCCGCCGCCGCGGACGAGGTGATCCGGACGCTGCCGGACGGGCTGGACACGGTCCTGGACGACCAGGCGCGCGCACTGTCCGGCGGGCAACGCCAACGCATCGCCCTGGCGCGGGCCCTGGCCACCGACCCGACGGTGCTCGTGGTGCACGATCCCACCACCGCGGTCGACACCGTCACCGAGGCCCGTATCGCCGCCCGGCTCCGGTCGGTGCGTGACGGCCGGACCACCGTTCTGATCACCACCAGCCCGGCCCTGCTGGCCGCCACCGACCGGGTGATCGTGCTGCACGACGGAGTCGTGCGGGCGACCGGCCGGCACGGCGAGCTGGTCGCCGACGACTCCCGCTACCGATCGACGGTGCTGGCATGACGAACGGATCGATGTTGCTGCCGATCGCCACCGGGCGGCGTACCCGCGCGATGCTGCGGGTGCTGCTGCGTCCGCACCGAGCCCGCCTCGCCGGGGCGTTCGCGCTGCTGGTGGCGGGGACCTCGGCCGGGCTGGTCACGCCGCCGCTGCTCGGCCATGTCGTCAACCTCGCCACCGCCGGCAGCGGTGCCGGGGAGATCGTCCTCGCCGGCGTCGCGCTGGTCGGCGCGGCGCTGACCGAGGCGGCCCTCGCCGGCGTCGGCGTCGCCCTGCTGGCCCAGGTGGGCGAGGGGGTGCTGGCCCGGCTGCGGGAGCGCTTCGTCGAATCGGCGCTACGGCTGCCGCTGGAACAGGTGGAACGCGCCGGCGCCGGGGATCTGACGTCCCGGGTGACCAACGATGTCGCGGTGATCGCCGAAGCCGCCCGCACGGCGCTGCCCGAGTTCACCCGGGCGCTGCTGACGATCGGGCTCACCCTGGCGGGCATGGCCGTGCTCGACTGGCGGTTCCTGGTCGCGGCGCTGATCGCTGTTCCGGTTCAGCTGCACACCGTACGTTGGTACGCCCGCCGCGCCATCCCGCTCTACGCCCGGCAGCGGGTCGCGGTGGCCGGGCAGCAGCACCACCTGCTCGCCACCATCAACGGCGCGGCGACCATCCGGGCGTTCCGGCTCGCCGATCACCACCGCGACCGGGTCGGCGCGCGCTCCCAACAGGCCGTGGACCTCCTGCTGCGGGGAGTCGCCCTGCAGACCCGCTTCTACGCCCGGCTGCACGTCGCCGAGCTCGCCGGGCTGGCCGCGGTGCTCGGCACCGGCTTCTTCCTGGTACGGGGGGACGCGGTGAGCATCGGCACCGCGACCGCCGCGGCCCTGTACTTCCACGGCTTGTTCGGCCCGATCAACGTGGCGCTGGCACTCGTCGACGATGCCCAGGCGGCCGCCTCCGGGTTGGATCGGCTGGTCGGTGTGGCCGACCTGGCCGCGCCGCGCACACCCACCCCGACGGCGTCCCCCGGCCCGCGCCGGCCCGGAGCGCCCGGGCCCGCGGTGACGGTATCCGGGTTGGACTTCGCCTACTCCCCCGACCGGCCGGTGCTGCGCGGCGTCGACCTGACCGTCGGCCATGGCGAACGGGTAGCCGTCGTCGGCGCCAGCGGCGCCGGCAAGACGACGCTGGCCAAGGTGATCGCCGGGGTGCACCAGCCGGTCGCCGGCACGGTGGAGGTTCCCGGCGGCGAGGTCGCGCTGATCACCCAGGAGGTGCACGTCTTCGCCGGCCCGCTCGTGGAGGATCTGCGGCTGGCCCGGCCGGGCGCCAGCGACGACGAGGTGCGCGCCGCACTGGCCACGGTGGACGCGCTGGCCTGGGCGGAGCAGTTGCCGGACGGACTGTCGACCGAGGTGGGCGCGGGCGGGTACAGCCTGACCGCCGCCCAGGCGCAGCAACTCGCGTTCGCCCGGCTGATCCTGGCCGACCCGCCGGTCGCCATCCTCGACGAGGCCACCGCCGAGGCGGGGAGCGCCGGCGCGCGCCTGCTGGAGCGGGTGGCCACGGCCGCGCTCGAGGGCCGGTCGGCGCTGATCGTGGCGCATCGGTTGAGCCAGGCGGTGAACGCGGACCGGATCGTGGTCATGGACTCGGGCCGGATCGTGGAGGTCGGCTCGCACGAGGAGCTGATCGGTCGGGCCGGGCCGTACGCCACGCTGTGGCAGGCGTGGTCGGACCAACGACCGCTGCCCACCGGTTGACGGTGCCGGCAAGCGGAAAGACCGCCTGCCCTGCTGGCATCCGGCCCGGAGTCAGCCCAGACCCGCCGTCGCCTCGTCGAGATGGGTGAGGAACCGTTGCACGGCCGGCGGCAGGCTGCGGTTCCTGGGGGTGGCGGCGTAGACCCGCCGGACGGCGGCGTCGTCGGGGTGCAGGCGGAGCAGGGCCAGGTCGGGCGGGGCGGCCCGCACGGCCAGGGCGGGCACCAGCGCGACGCCGAGCCCCGCCGCGACACAGCCCAGCTTGCCGGTCCACTCGGCGGCCACGATGTCGATGCGAGGTCGGAAGCCCGCCGGCAGGGTGGCGCGCAGCAGAGTTTCCTCGGCGATGGCCGAGCCGGCGATGAAGGCGTCATCGGCCAGTTCGCGTAGCCGAACGGTACGCCGGTGGGCCAGTCGGTGGGTCCGGGGAACCGCCACCAGCAGGGCCTCGTCGAGAAGGTGGTGCAGGTCGAGCCGGTCGCCGTCGAGGGGCTGGTCGGGTGCCGCGCTCACCACGACGACGTCGGCGTCCCCGGCGACGAGGCGGTCCAACAGTCCCGGTGTCAATCCTTCGACCAGGGACAGCGCTACGTGCGGGTGGGCGGCGCGGAACGCGGACAGGGCGCGCGGAACGAGCGCGGCGACCGCCGTGGGGAACGCGCCGACCCGCAGCCGGCCGGCGGTCAGGTCGCGGAGCGCGGTCAGGTCCCGACGGGCGGCGGCGAGCCGGTCGAGCACCGCCTCGGCGTGGCCGAGCAGGCAGCGGCCCTCTTCGGTCAGGGCGACACCGCGCGGAAGTCGGTCGAAGAGGGGCGCACCGGTCTCGGCCTCGAGCGCGGCGATCTGCCGCGACACCGCGGACTGGGTGTAGCGCAGGGTCCGGGCCGCGGCCGTGATGGAGGAGAGCTCCGCGACGGTGCGGAAGACGTGCAGGGCGTGCGATTCCATGCCACCAGCCTGCCATGCCGTAGACGCATGACAGCGATGCGGAACATTCGCTGGTGGCATGGGCTTCCGACGCCTAGCGTTTCGGATCATGGATGTCATCGCACTGCTGGGCACGGGCACGATGGGTACGGCGATCGGCCACCGGTTGCTGGCCACCGGGCAGCGGCTCGTGGTCTGGAACCGCACTTGCGCCCGAACGGACTCACTGGTCGCCGCAGGGGCCCGGGCTGCCGCCACTGCGGCCGAGGCGGTGCGGGACGCCGACGTGGTGATGACCATGCTCACCGACGCGACGGCCGTGCGGGCGGTGCTGTTCGACGCCGACGGAGCCGCAGCCGTCCTGCGCCCCCACGCCCACCTGGTCGAGATGTCCACGATCGGCCCACGGGCCGTAGCTGAGCTCGCCGAGTCCCTGCCGGCCGGCGTGCGGCTGGTGGACGCGCCCGTCGCCGGCGGCGCCGGTGCCGCCGAGCAGGGTCGGCTCGTCGTGCTGGCAGGCGGCGACGAGGCCGCCGTCGAACGGGTCGCCCCGATACTGGAACTGCTCGGCACCGTCCGGCGCTGCGGGGGCCCCGGCAGCGGCGCCGGGCTGAAACTGGTCCTCAACACCGCCCTGGTCACGGCGGTCGCGGCCGTCGCGGAAGCGCTGGCGGTCGCGGCGGCGGTCGGTGTCGACCGGCACACGACACTCGAATCTCTCGCCACCGGGCCGCTCGGCGGCGCGCTCGCCCGAGCGACCGCCCGGGATGCCACATTCGCGGCCGCCCTGGCCGCCAAGGACGCCCGGCTCGCCCTCGACGCGCTCGGCGACACGCCCGCGCCCGTACTGCGGGCCGCCGCGTCGGTGCTGGCGGCCGTACCTGATCCGCGCGCCGACATCGCCACCCTCACCGGCGGCCGCGTCGCGGACGCCGCCACCTACCGCAAGGAGCGAGCATGACCCTGACCCTGGACAATCCCGCGAACGTCGCCGCTCCGTTCGGCGATCGGTTCTCCCACGTCGCTCGCCTCGACCTGCCGGGCGGCGGTGCGCTGCTCGTGCTCTCCGGCCAGGTCGGCGTGGACGATCAGGGCGCAGTGGTGGCGCCCGGCGACGTCCGGGCGCAGTCCGAACGGATCTTCGACCTGATCGGCGGTCTGCTCGCCGCGCACGGCGCCGCGTTCACCGACGTTCTGCACGTCAGGACGTTCATGACCGACCTCGGCCTGCTGTCCGGCTACGGGGAGGTCCGCGATCGGTACTTCCCGCACGTCAAGCCGGCCAGCACCACGGTGGAGGTGAGCCGGCTCTTCCTTCAGGGCGCGGTGCTGGAGGTCGAAGTGACCGCCGCCCTGACCGCCGGTTGACGCGGGCCGGCGGCGGTACCGCCTGCATCGACGCCGACCACTAGGCTGCCGGCATGCAGATCATCGATGGCGCTGGTCGGTGGGCACCGCCCGCCGACCTGGCCGCCAATGACTGGGCGGAGCACCTGCGAGTGCCGGACCTCTCGGTCGGGACGTACTGCATCCCGGCGGGCGGGGTCGACGACCAGAGTCCGCACACCGAGGACGAGATCTACGTGGTAACCGCGGGGCGGGCCCGGATCGTCACGCCGACCGGCGCCGCCCCGGTCGGGCCCGGCGCGGTGATCTTCGTGCCTGCGGGAGAAGAGCACCGCTTCGTCGACGTCACCGAGGACCTGGTGCTGTTGGTGGTGTTCGGACCGGCTTACGGGTCACGGGCGAGGCGCGACGTCGAGCACCTACCCCGCTCCGATGGCAGCAACTAGCCTGCCCAGATGCGACACACTCTCGCACCGGGCGACGACACCCTGCACGGCCACTTCTCCCCCGACTTCCCGCCGGTGCTCACCATCGATTCCGGCGACACCGTCACCTACCGGACGCTGGACTGCTGGTGGTCGGCCGGCCCGTACCCGGGCGGGCTGAACCGGGAACGGCCCCGGGCCCCGCAGTACCAGCCCGACCACGGACACGCGCTGATCGGTCCGGTCGCCGTCCGCGGTGCCCGCGCCGGCCAGACCCTTTCCGTGCGGATCGACACGATCGTCCCGGCCAGGTGGGGAACCACCGTCGCCGGCGGCTGGCCGAGCGGGTTCAACCAGCGCTACGGCGTCGCGCAGGAAGGGGTGGTCCACGCCTGGGAACTCGACCCGGTGGCGATGACCGGTCGCAACCAGCACGGCCACACCGTCGCGCTGCGCCCCTTCATGGGGGTGCTCGGCCTGCCACCGGCCGAGCCGGGGCGGCACTCGACGGTCCCGCCCCGGCCCTGCGGCGGCAATCTGGACTGCAAGGACCTGACCGCCGGCAGTACCCTGCTGCTGCCGATCACGGTCGACGGGGCGCTGTTCTCGGTCGGGGACGGGCACGCCGCGCAGGGCGACGGGGAGATCGGCGGTACCGCGATCGAGTGCCCGATGGACGAGGTGAGCCTCACCTTCGACGTCCGCGACGACTTTCCGGTCACCGGCCCGGTGGCCAGGACCGCGGACGCCTGGCTGACCCTCGGTGTCGGCGCGACCCTCGACGACGCGACGTTCCTGGCCCTGGACTCGATGCTGACCCTGATGCAACGGCTCCACGGCGTGAGCCGCCCGGACGCGGTGGCGCTGGCCAGCGTCGCGGTCGACGTACGGGTGACGCAGATCGTCAACCAGACCGTCGGCGCGCACGCGGTGCTCCGCGACGACGCGCTGCGCTGAGCCGAGGTCGTGGGCGACGTACCGACGCTCGCACCCCCGGATGCCGCGGCAGCATGTCCCGGACCGGGACGGGCTCCGGCCCGGCGGATTCCGCCGGGCCGGAGCGTGGTGCTGGTAACGGGTGTGCGGATCAGCTCGTCCGCACCGAGCCGTTGACCTTGCTGTCCCGGATGGTCGCGCCGATGGCGTCCACCGAGCCGTTCACCCGGCTCTCCACGATCGACACCACCGAGGCGCCGCTCGCGTGCAGCGAACCGTTGAGGGTCGAGTTGAAGACGATCAGGCCGGCGCCCGGAGCGACCTTGATCGCACCGTTGACGCTCGCCCCGTCCAGGCAGGTGACGCCGGACGTGATGTTGAGGCTGCCGTTGCGCCGCTCACGCAGGATGGTGGTGCAGGCCGGGTAGCTGGGCTGCGTCTGCACGTTCAGCTCAGCGAAGGCCACCGCCCGGGCGTTGTTCGTGCGCGGGTCGTCCAGCTTGAGGACGTCGAAACCCTTCTGGATGTCGTTCGAGTAGATGTAGCCGTTGTGGTAGTACGTCGACCACGCCCCACCGAGGACGCGGCGGGTGTCCGACAGCGGACCCCGCTCCCAGTAGGCGATCTCGACCGGGTTCGCGGAGTCGGTGAAGTCGATCACCGAGACACCGCCCTGGTACCAGGCCTGGACCATGATGTCGCGGCCCATCGCCGGGATCAGCGAGCCGTTGTGCGCCACGCAGTTCTCCAGCGTGGTGTTCAACCGCGGGATCTTGAAGTAGCCCTTGAAGACCAGCTCACGGTCCGCGCCGGAACCGACGATGTCGTAGATCCCGTTCGCGCCCTGGTTGGCCCGGTAGCCGCTGGTGCAGATCGCGCCGCTGCCGCCGCCGAGTTCGTCGGTGAAGACGACCTTGGTGCCGGCGTTGTTGAACGTGGCCGAGTGCCAGAACGCGAAGTTGGTGTCCCGAACCTGGCTCAGGATCACCGGGTTCTCCCGGTCGGAGATGTCCATCAGGACGCCGTCACCCATGCAGGCGCCGGCGGCCAGGTCCAGCTCCGGGTAGGCGGTGATGTCGTGGCAGCCACTGGTGGAGGTGGCGCCGGCGGTCTGCGGGAAGAGGACCGGCGTGGCCACCACGGCGGCGTCGGTCGGGCTGCCCAACGGCACCTTGATGATCGAGATCTTGTCGTGCGGCGGCTTGCAGTAGAACGCGTTGTTCGACGGACCGTACGACTGGACGTAGACGTAGACGCTCTTGCCGTCCTTGCTCGGCACCAGCGTCTGGGTGTGCGAACCGCAGTCGGTGCGGACCGCCTTGATGTACCGCGGGTTCGCCTTGTCGCTGATGTCGAAGATCCGGACGCCCTCCCAGGAGCTCGCCTGGGCCGAGGAACCACTCGCGCTGTTGCACGAGTCGTCACTGCGGGGCGCGTCGACGGCGAGGAACAGCAGGTTGCCGAAGACGGTCGGGTCGCCCTGGGAGCCGGGGCAGACCACCTGGCTGGTCACCTGGGGCGAGCTGGGGTCGGTGATGTCGAAGACGTTGAAGCCCTCGTAGTTGCCGGCGAAGGCGTAGTTGCCCTGGAACGCCAGATCCGAGTTGTACGCGCCCTCGCTGGCGAACCCGCCGAACTTCGGGATGTTGGCGATCTGCCGGATGTTGGCGCTGCTGGAGATCTCGTCGACGCCCGGGATCGCGTCGGCGGCGGACACGTCGTTGGCCGCCTCCTCCGCGATGCAGTACTCGGCGAAGTTGTCGCCGGAGGCGCGGAACGATTCACAGTTGTCGGTGCTCTGCGTCGAGTCGACGGCACCGCTCGCCGGGGCGGCAACCGCCACGACGGCTGCGAGGAGGAGGGCACCGCCGGCGGCCAGGCCGACGGCCCGCCTTCGGCTCCCTCGTGGATTGGGTTGAGACATGTAGCGACACCCTTCGTCATGGGTGAGCAGGAGGTAGCCGGAACATATCCCTGATCCGACACTCAGCCGACGCGGGTTTAGATCACGGTTCGGCCAATGGCCGAGAATTACCTCGGTCCAAACAACCGCAGGTCAGGCAATCGAACCTTTTCGCTACCGGTGATCTTGCCGGCACAGGTGAGCCCCGGGATACCATCCCGCCAATCCAGGCGTACGGCGGGAGTCGAGTTGTGCTGAGTGGATGGTTCCGGGCGCTTTCCCGGCAGTCGAGGGCGATTGTGCTGATCGAGCTGGCCGTACTGACGGTCCTGGCTCTCGGGGCGGCGGTGACCGTCGCGCTGCCCGACGGTGACTCGCGGCCGACGGCGCAGGCGAAGCCGCCGCAGCCTCTCGACCTGCCCGGCCTGCCGGACGCCACCGCGCCGGTGCTGATGCCGGGGCGGCCCGGCGAATCCGCGCGGAGCCGCCCGGCGAACGAGGCGTCGCCCGCGCCGCGCCCGTCGTACAACAACGCCGACATCCGCTTCGTCACCAAGATGATCCCGCACCACGAGCAGGCGCTCGTGATGGCCCGGCTGGTCGCCGACCGGTGCGAGAACCCGCAGTTCAGGATCATCGCCGACCGGATCCTGGCGGCCCAGGAACCGGAGATCAAGACGCTGGAGACCTGGCTGACGGACCGGGGCCTGCCGCGCGACCCCGGTACCGAGCACCAGCACACCATGGGTGGAATGCAGTCGGCGGACGCGCTGAACCGCCTCACCGCCCTGCGCGGCGTCGAGTTCGACCGGTTGTTCGTCAGCATGATGACCGAGCACCATCAGGGCGCCATCGACATGGCGGACGAGGTGCTGGCGCTCGGTGTCGACAACCTCATCAACGAGATGGCCAGCAGCGTCGTCGTGGAGCAGGGGGCCGAGATCAACCGGATGCGCCAGACGCTGGGCGACGCGAAGTAGCGCCCTCGGCAGGAGCCAGGCAGGGCATGAGCGCGGGCGCCGCACCGGGGACGAACCCGGATGCGACGCCCGCTACCCCATGGCCCCGCCCGTGGCGCCAGCTCCGTTGCCACCGGCGGGATCGTTCAGCGAGCGGTCGCGTACGTGGCGCAACCGATCAGCTCGAGCGACACCTGGAGCCGCTCGAGGCTGATGTTCTTGGCGATGGTGTCCTCCGGCGTGTGGTACGGCGGCTCCAGCAGCGCCGGGGTCTCCTCACCGCGCCACGAGAAGTTGGCACTGGCGATACCGACCTCCTGGAAGGCCTGGTGGTCGCTGGAGCCGCGCTGCGTCACCGGCGAGATCCGCGGGTCGTAGCCGAGGCGGCCGGCGGCGGCCGCGACCTCGTCGGTGGCCCGGTTGGACTGGCCGGTGAACGAGAGCAGCCAGTAGCGGGTCGCCGGGTCCCAGCTGGTGGCGACCATGTCGTTCTGGTACACCGCGAGGATCCGGTCCCGTTCCGCCTGCGGAAGCTGCCGTACGTGATGGCGCGCGCCGAGCAGGCCCTGCTCCTCGGAGCCCCACAGGGCGAATCGGAGGGTGGCCTCGACCGGGATCGCGCGTAGGACCCGGGCCAACTCGAGGCAGAGCACCGTGCCGGAGCCGTCGTCGTTGGCACCGGGTGCGCCGATGACCGTGTCGTAGTGGGCGCTGACCATCACCACCGGCCCACCGGCACCGGAGCGCCCGACCCGCTCGGCGATGACGTTGTTCGAGGTCAGACCGCGGTGGGCGACGGTGGAGATGGTGAGCGTGAGCCGACCGGTGGCGAGCAGGCCACGCAGCCGCTCCTTCTGCGCCTGGGCGACCCCGACCACCGGAATCGGCACCGGCGAGCTGGCCGAACCCGGCAGCGTCGGCGAGAACGCCGCGGTCCGCCGGGGCGGTACGCCGTCGGCCGCGAGGAACACGACGGCGGCCGCCCCACGGGTCAGCGCGGCGGCGACCAGTTGCTCGCGCCGCGCAGCCACGTAGTCGACCAGCACGATGCGGCCGGTCACGTCGGCGGGGTAGTTTTCCGCCGCGCCCGCGCCCACGTCCACCACGTCGCCGGCGACCGTGGTGTCCAGCGCGGCGTGCGGTGAGGCACCGGCCTGCCAGTTCAGGTCGGTGGGCAGTCCGGCCGGCGAGGCGAGCTGGGCGAGGAACTTGTCCGCCACGGCGAACGGTTCCAGCCGGACGTCATAGCCGAGGTGGTCGAGCTTCTTGGCGATGTAGTCGGCGGCGCGGCGCTCGGAGGCGGTCCCGCCGATGCGCGGCCCGATCTCTTCACTGAGCACACGCAGGTGGGACAGCGCCCGCTCGGCTGAGACCTGAGCGATGACCTTGCGGTCGTCGGGGGTGAGCGCCGGCGGACGGTGGGCGCCGGGGCGCTGCTCGGTCGCCGCCCATGCCGGCGCGGGAAGGGCCACGGTGGCGGCGCCACCGAGGGCGATGGTCAACATGCGTCGTCGGTTCGCGGTGGAGCTGGCCAGGTCGGTAGCGGACGTGTCGGTAGCGGACGTAGCGGGATGGCCGCCGTGGGTCATGGCTCCTCCTGATCTTTGGCGAGCCCGGCCGACCGGTGGGTGACCGAGCCCACAGAAATTTGAACCTATCCACTTCTTCGCGCTCTCTCCAAGATCCGTTCGGCGGTCGTCCGAGGGCCGTGCAGTCGCCCCTGACCAGGCCGGCCGGCCAGGTCCGGGGGCGAGGGCCGGTGCCGGTGTGGCCGCGCGGCGCCCGATCAGGCGGATGACCGCCAGTGGAAGGGACGCGGCCCGCTTCGGTCCAACGTGTACCGCCGAGCCGATTCGTCGGATGTATTGCACCGGCCGGCGGGCCAACTCGGCACTGGCGGCACAAGATTGTCGAACCAGAGGGATTGACCCAAAAAGACGTCCGATGTTAACTGCATATCAACGATGTGGGTCGATGTTTACCTGGCCGTCGGTTCAACCGACGTCGGTGGGCACCGTCCCAGATCCGTCTCGACGTCGCCCGCGTTTCGGCGGACGCGGGCAGACCGGGGCATCTCCCCGGGGCGCGAGACATCATCCGCACGGACGATCCAGAGGAGATCGTGTCGATGAAGGTGAGAACGCCGCTGCGTATCGCGCTCGCCGTCCTGCTCGCCGGTGGCGCCGTCGCCGTCGGGTCGGGCGGACCGGCCGCCGCAGCACCGACGGACGCCGCATTCAACGCCGGCACCGGGACGCTGAACGTCAACCGGGCCGCCTACCTGGCCAAGCACGACATCGTCTACAACCGACCGAACACCAACCCGCTGCACGGCCTCACCGTCGGCAACGGCCGCACCGGCGCCATGGCCTGGAACGCCAACGGCCTGAGCATGCAGGTCTCCGGCGTGGACCTGGCCCAGCAGTCGACCTACGCCGCCGGCCTGGTCAACCTCTACAGCAATCCGCAGCTCGACACCGGGTACACCACGTTCCAGCAGCGACTCTCGCTCTACGACGGGACGCTGACCACGAGGTACGACAACAACCGCACGGTCACCGTCATGGGCGCGCCCAACTCCGAGGTGATGGGCATCCACGTCGAGGACAGCCGTCCCGGGGTCACCAGTGTCGGCCTCGACCTGAGCCTCTGGGACATGAACAGCGTCCAGAACATCGCCGACGTCCCGGACCTCAACACCTGGCGGACGGTCTCCACCTTCGCCGACGCCAGCGGCGTCGGGTTGAGCCGTGGACAGACCGACGCGAACAACTTCGGGTACACCCTGGCGGCCACGGTCGAGGGAGCGTCCTACACCGCCCAGGTGGTCAACAGCACCCGGGTCCGGCTGACCATCACCCCCACGTCGAGCTACACCGTCTGGTTCACCGCGGCCAGCCGGATCAACTCGCCCGGGCTCAACTCGGTGACCCAGGCGAAGAACCAGCTCGCGACGGTCAAGAGCGCCGGCTACGCCACCACGCTGAACAACTACCGCACCTGGTGGCACGACTTCTGGGCCAAGTCGTTCGTCCAGTACTCCAACGCCGGCGGCGACGCCGACTACCTGGAGAACGTCTACTACCTGGCGACCTACATGATCGCCGCGGGCGGCTACGGCAACTATCCGCTGCACTTCATCAACGGGGTCTTCCGGGCCACCCAGGACAACTCCAAGTGGAGCAACGGGTACTGGTACTGGAACCAGCGTGACGTCTACAACTCGTTCCTGGCCAGCAACCACGTCGACCTGATGGCCGGCTTCAACCGGCTCTACAGCCGCAACCTCCCGGCGCTGAAGTCGTACACCACCACCCGCTACGGCAGCGACGGGCTCTGGGTGCCGGAGACGATGGGCTGGGACGGCAACGCCCGGGGCACCGTCAACAGCGACTACGTCAACGACCTCTACTCGACCGGCACCGAGGCCGCCTACAACATGTACCTGCAGTACCGGTACACCAACGACGAGGCGTACCTGCGCAACACCGCCTACCCGTACATGCGCGAGGCGGTGAAGTTCTACGAGGACATGCTGGACCGCGACGGCGCCACCGGCCGGTGGTACATGGCCAACTCGAACGCGCACGAGACGTACTGGGACGTCCGCAACGCCATCACCGACCTGGCCGCGGTGCGGCTGCTCTTCCCGCTCGCCATCCAGGTGAGCCAACAGCTCGGGCTCGACGCCGGGCTGCGGGCCAACTGGCAGAACATCGTGAACAACCTGGCCCCTTACCAGGTCCAGAACGGGGCGTACCTGCCGCACGATCCGCCGATCTCCCAGACCCGCAACAACGAGAACGTGGCGCTGGAACTGGTCTGGCCCTACGACCAGACCGGCATCGGCTACCCCGACCAGCAGACCGCGATCAACACCTGGAACGTACGCCCGCACCCGTACGGCAACGTCTGGTCCAACGACCACGTGCACGCCGCCCGGCTCGGCCTCGGCAACCAGGCGTTCCAGGGCATGCGGACGATGCTGCAGAAGTACCAGAACTACCCGAACGGAATGACCAACAACACCAACGGCGTCTTCGAGTACCTCGGCATCCACCTGGCGGCGATGAACGAGTCGCTGATGCAGTCGTACAACGACAAGATCCGGGTCTTTCCGGCCGTGCCGACCGACTCCAGCTTCGTCGGCAAGTTCACCCTGCTGGCCAAGGACGGGTTCCTGGTCAGCTCGGAGCGGGAGGCCGGCGAGGTCAAGTACGTCGGTCTGCGCAGCCTGCACGGCAAGCAGGCCCGTGTGGTGAACCCGTGGGGCGGCCAGGAGGTACGGGTCCGCCGCGCCTCCGACAACGCCGTGCTGACCACCACCTCGGCCGCCGAGATCACCTTCGCCACCGCGGCGAACACGGTGTACGTCGTGGAGCGCACCGCGAAGCCGCTGTCGACGTACGCCGTCACCACCCTCACCGGAACCGCCAACCAGGGCGAGAAGGCGCTGTCGGGCACCGCGTCGACGCTCGGCCTGGGCGGTCTCGGCGGCGGCGGCCTGGTCAACGACACGATGTTGACCTACGACGCCAACTGGCACCACACCACCGCCCGGGGGTACGGCGACTACAACGACGACACCCACCACAGCACCACCGTCGGCGCCGCCGCCAGCTACACCTTCACCGGCACCGGAGTGGAGTACCTCTCCGAGCGGTTCAGCGACATGGGCAACGTCGACGTCTACCTGGACAACGTCCTCCAGGCCAACGTCAACCTCTACGTCGCCGGCCCCCGCCAGGCCCAGCAGGTCGTGTTCCGCCGCACCGGCCTGACCAACGGCACGCACACCATCCGCATCGTCAACAAGAGCACCTCGGTGGGCATGGTGGACGCGATCCGGGTCCTCACCGGCGGCAGCCCACCGACTGGCGGGGCGGTCGCGCTACGGGCCCAGGCCAACGGCCGGTACGTCTCCGCCACCAACGGTGGCGCGGGCAACCTGGTGGCCAGCGCCGCCGCGATCGGCGGCTCGGAGCAGTTCGACCAGGTCGACCTCGGCGGCGGCAACGTCGGCCTGCGGGCCCGGGTGAACAACCAGTTCGTCTGTGCCGAGAACGCCGGCGCCAACCCACTGGTGGCCAACCGGGCGGCGGCGGGATCGTGGGAGACCTTCGCCCTGGTCCGCAACTCGGACGGCTCGGTCAGCCTGCGGGCGACGGTGAACAACAAGTACGTGGTCGCCGAGAACGCCGGGGCCGAGGCACTGATCGCGAACCGGGACGCGATCGGCCCCTGGGAGAAGTTCGACCTCGTTCCCGCCTGACGCCAGAGCCGGCGGGCCGGACCGGGCCCGCCGGCCGGCATCTCCGTGTCCCCCTGTCGAGCCGGGCGTCGGCGGCCCGGCTCGACCTGACCTCACCCTTCCCCGGGGTGTGCGTACACCCGCCGGTGCCGCACGCCCGACTGGTTCGGCCGTCCCCGTCCCCCGAACACCGGAGAACGCCATGATCCGCAAACCGCGTCCGCGCCTCGTCGCGGCCGTCGTCCTGGCCACCCTCGCCGGCCTGCTGCCGATTCTCATCGGCGTCACCACCGCCGCCCCGCCGGCGATGGCGGCGCCGCCCCCGACCAACCAGTTCGAGAAGGTCAAGCTCGACGGCGGGCTCTCCATGGGGGAGCCGATCGAGCTGTCCGTCCTGCCCGACGGCAAGGTGCTCTACATCAACCGGGGCACCAGTTCCGGCGGTGGGCAGGTCCGCCTCTACAACCCGACCAACCGCACCACCACTGTCGCGCTGACCCTGCAGCTCGACGCCCGGTTCGAGGACGGTTTGATCGGCATCACCCTGCACCCGAGGTTCGCCTCGAACCGCTGGGTGTACCTGTTCTACTCGCCGGTCGCGACGCCGCTGGTGAACCGGATCTCGCGGTTCACCTTCAACCCGAGCACCCTGGTGCTCGACCCGGCGAGCGAGACGAGACTCATCGAGTGGCCGACCGAACGGCGGCTGTGCTGCCACTCGGCCGGCTCGATGGCCTGGGACAGCAACGAGAACCTCTACTTCGCCGTCGGCGACAACACCAACTCCGGCGGCGACTCGGCGGGCATGGCCCCGATCGACGAGCGGACCAGCCGCGACGCGCAGTACGACGCACAGCGCACCTCGGGCAACACCAACGACCTGCGGGGAAAGATCAACCGCATCCACCCGGAGGACAACGGCACGTACACGGTCCCGGCGGGCAACCTCTTCGCACCCGGCACCAGCGGCACCCGCCCGGAGGTCTACGTCATGGGCCTGCGTAACCCGTACCGGGTGTGGGTCGACAAGAAGAACGGCAACACCCTCTACTGGGGTGAGGTCGGGCCGGACGCGGGCGCGACCATTCCCAACCGGGGACCGGCGGCGTACGACGAGTGGAACCGGGCCACCGCACCGGGCAACCACGGCTGGCCCTACTGCGGCGGGCCCAACGTCGCATACAACGACTGGGACTTCGCCGCCAACGCGCCGCGCGGCTGGTTCCCCTGCGGCGGCAGCACCGGCCCGGTGAACAACTCGCCGCGCAACACCGGGCTGCAGCAGCTGCCGCCGACCCGGGGCGCGCTGGTCTGGGAGCAGCACGGCGGCAGCCGGGAGTGGCCGGCCCTGGACAACCCGGGTGGCTGCGGCTCACCCAACCACGCCGAGGTCTACCACTACGACCCCAACCTGAACTCCGAGGTGAAGTGGCCGCAGTACTACGACAACAAGCTGATCATCACGGAGTACTGCCGTAACTGGATCAAGGAGGTCCAGTTCGACAACGGCAACGCGCGCACCGGCAATCCGACGGTCATCGAGCCGGTGCTGGCCGGCATGTCGTTCGTGCACCCGATCGACATGGAGTTCGGCCCGGACGGCTCGCTCTACCTGCTGGAGTACGGCAACGGCTACTTCTCCGGCGACGCCGCCGCCGGCCTCTACAAAATCAACTACGTCGCGGGCGGCCGGTCGCCGACCGCGGTCGCCTCGGCCACGCCGGACAACGGGCTCAGCCCGCTGACGGTCAGCTTCTCCAGCGCCGGCAGCAGTGACCCGGACGGCGACCCGCTGACCTACGCCTGGGACTTCGACAGCAACGGCACCGTCGACTCCACCGCCGCGAACCCCACCTACACGTACGCCAGCAACGGCGACAAGCGGGCTCGGCTCACCGTCTCCGACGGCACCGGCCGGTCCGGCACGACGCAGATCGCCGTCGTGGTGGGCAACAACCGGCCCACCGTCGCCCTGAACGGGCTGCCCAACGGTGGCCTGTTCTCCTGGGACGAGAACCTGACCGCCACCGGCAGCGCCACCGACGCGCAGGACGGCACCATCCCCTGCGCGAACGTGGTGATCCGGGCGGCCCTGGGTCACCAGGAGCACGCCCACGAGGAGGGTCAGGGCACCGGCTGTGGCTTCACCGTCAACACCGGACCGGTGCACGCCGGGCCAGACTCGGTGCTCTTCTTCCTGCTGCGGGCCGGCTACACCGACCGGGGCGCCGCCGGCTCCGTGCCGCTGACCGCGGAGAAGGACGTCACGCTCTGGCCCAAGCAGTGGCAGGCCGAGCACTACGTCTCGCTGCACGGCCCCCAGGTGATCAATGCCAGCGGCGCCGAGGGCGGCCGCCGGCTCGGTGACATCCAGAACGGCGAGTACGTCCGGCACCACGCGGTGAGCCTGAAGGGCATCACCGGGGTCCGGGCCAGGGTCTCGTCGGACAAGGCCGGCAACGTCGTCTCCTTCCGGTACGACTCACCCACCGGTCCCGAGGTCGCCCGGGTCACCGTGCCCAACACCGGCGGCTGGGACAACTACACCGAGGTCAGCGCCACGGTCACCAAGCCCGACGACAACACCCACGACCTCTACGTCGTCTTCACCGGTGGCACCGGCGGGGCGCTGCTCGACCTGGACAGCTACACGTTCACCGGCGTCGGGGTGAGCACCCCGGTCGGCGGCACCCGCACCGGCCCGCTCCGGGGCATGGGCAAGTGCGTCGACGTCAACGCCGGCGGCACCGCCGACGGCACCCGCGTCCAGATGTGGGACTGCATCGCCGGGGCCACCAACCAGCAGTGGACGCTGCCCGGCGACGGCACCATCCGCAGCCTGGGCAAGTGCCTGGACGTCCAGTCCAGCGGCACCACCAACGGCACGCCGATCCACCTGTGGACCTGCAACGGCACGGGGGCCCAGCAGTGGGTCTCCGGCCCCAACGGCAGCCTGCGCAACCCGCAGGCCAACAGGTGTCTCGACATTCCCTCCTCCAACCCGAGCAACGGCCGGCAGCTGCAGATCTACGACTGCAACGGCACCGCGGCGCAGAACTGGACGCTGCCCTGACCCGACCGACCCCATCCGCCGGCGCCCTGCCGGCACCGGACGAGTACCCGGGAGCCGTTCGCACCGACGGACGGCCCCCGGGCCCGACCCCAGCAAGGAGCCCCCACATGCGCAGACGCGCCATCATCGCGACGGCCGCGGCCGTGGTCGCCGGACTCGCCGTCGCCGCCGGTGCGGCGACGGTGACCCCGACCCCGGCCGAGGCCGCACCGCTGAGCAAGGTGCTGGTCTTCTCCAAGACCGCCGGATTCCGGCACTCCTCCATCCCCAACGGCATCGCCGCGATCCAGCAGCTCGGCGCGACGAACGGTTTCACCGTGACCGCCACCGAGGACGCGACCGCCTTCAGCACCGCCAACCTCGCCCAGTACCAGGCGGTGGTCTTCCTCAGCACCACCGGCGACGTGCTCAACGCCGGGCAGCAAAGCGCCTTCGAGGCGTACCTGGCCGCCGGCGGCGGCTTCGTCGGGGTGCACGCCGCCGCCGACACCGAGTACGACTGGCCCTGGTACGGCGGTCTGGTCGGCGGGTACTTCGCCTCGCACCCGGCGACCCAGCAGGCCACCATCCGCGTCGAGGACCGGGCCAACCCGTCCACCGCGCACCTGCCGTCGACCTGGACGCGCACCGACGAGTGGTACAACTACCGGACCAATCCCCGCTCGGCGGTCAAGGTGCTGGCCAGCCTCGACGAGTCGTCGTACAGCGGCGGGTCGATGGGTGGCGACCACCCGATCACCTGGTGCCACAGCTACGGCGGCGGACGCGCCTGGTACACGGGCCTCGGTCACACCGAGCAGAGCTACAGCGACCCGAACTTCACCCGGATGCTGCTCGGCGGGATCCAGGTGGCCGGCGGCGCCGCCTCGGCCGACTGCCGGCCGGAGCCCGGCTACACGCCGATCTTCGACGGCACCCAGGCCAGTCTCGCCCAGTGGCGGCAGGCCGGGCCGGGTGGCTTCACGCTGGCCGACGGCACGCTGACCTCGTACGGCGGGATGGGGCTGCTCTGGTACCCGGTGCGCACCTTCGGCAACTACTCGCTCAAGGTCGACTGGATGATGCCGGGCGACGACAACGGCGGGGTCTTCATCGGGTTCCCCGATCCGCAGGGCGACCCGTGGGCCCCGGTCGACGCCGGCCACGAGATCCAGATCGACGCCACCGACGCCGATCCGGCGCGCACCACCGGCAGCGTCTACAGCTTCCAGGCGCCGAACCAGGCCGCCCGGGCGGCGGCGCTCAACCCGCCCGGCTCCTGGAACACCTACGAGATCGGCGTGCACGGCCAACGGGTCGAGATCTGGCTGAACGGCGTGAAGATCAACGACTACGTCAGCAGCCGGGCCATCGCCAACGGATACATCGGGTTGCAGAACGACGGCGCCGGTCTCGACATCAACTACCGCAACGTACGGATCAAGACCGACGGTCCGAGCGAGCCGCCCGCCACCGACCTGGCCCGGGGCCGGCCGGCCATCGCGTCCAGTGTGGAGGCCGGCAGCGGGCACGTGGCCGGCAACGCGGTGGACGGCAACCCGGCAACCCGCTGGGGCAGCGCCTACGCCGACCCGCAGTGGCTCTCGATCGACCTCGGCGCCACGTACGCGATCAACCGGGTCCGGCTGGCCTGGGAGACGGCGCACGCGCGGGCGTACCAGGTGCAGGTGTCCTCGGACAACGCCACCTGGTCGCCGGTCTACAGCACGACCACCGGCGACGGCGGCGTCGACGACCTCACGGTCGCCGGGACCGGCCGCTACCTGCGGGTGCACGGCAGCCAACGGGCCACCCAGTGGGGCTACTCGCTGTGGGACGTCAACGTCTACGGCACCGCGTCCGGCGGCACCCTGCTCTCCCGGGGCCGGCCGGTGACGGCGTCCAGCGTGGAGACCGGCAGCGGGCACGTGCCGGGCAACGCGGTGGACGGCAACCCGGCAACCCGCTGGGGCAGCGCCTACGCCGACCCGCAGTGGATCTCCGTGGACCTCGGCGCGTCCCGCGCCCTGAACCGGGTCCGGTTGACCTGGGAGGCGGCGTACGCGCGGGCGTACCAGGTGCAGGTGTCCTCGGACAACCTCACCTGGTCGCCGGTGCACACCACGACCACCGGCGACGGCGGCGTCGACGACATCGCGATCTCGGCCACCGGCCGATACCTGCGCGTGCACGGCACCCAGCGCGCCCTGCCCGCGTACGGCTACTCGCTGTGGGAGCTGGAGGTCCACGGCAGCTGACCCCGGTCCACCGGCCCGGTTCGTCCCGTCCCACCTCTTCGTCCGCGGGGGCCGCCCACCGCAGCACCGGTCGGCCCCCACACCCCCTCGGAAAGAAGGTCCCGTGTCCGCACACCCCAGACGGCGGCTCCGGTCGTACCTGGCCACGGCGGTCGCCACCGCCGCCGTGGTCCTCGCCGTCGCGCCCCCGCAGGCCGCCCAGGCGGCGGTCATCCCCGCCGCCGACTACCAGCAGGTCACCCTCGCCACCGGTACGGCCGAACTCGGCGAGCCGATGTCACTGGCCGTGCTGCCGAACCGGTCGGTGGTGCACACCGCCCGCAACGGCACCGTCCGGATCACCGACGCGGCCGGCAACACCAAGGTCGCCGGCACCCTGCCGGTCTACACCCACGACGAGGAGGGCCTGCAGGGCGTCGCGGCGGACCCGAACTTCGCCACCAACCGGCACCTCTACCTCTACTACTCCCCCACCCTCAGCACGCCGGGCGGTGACGCCCCGGCCACCGGCACCGCAGCGGACTTCGCACCGTGGAAGGGGCACCTGCGGCTGTCCCGGTTCACCCTCAACGCCGACGACACGTTGAACCTGGCCAGTGAGCGGATCATGCTCCAGGTCGACGCCGACCGGGGCATGTGCTGCCACGTCGGCGGCGACATCGACTTCGACGCCGCCGGCAACCTCTACCTCTCCACCGGCGACGACACCAACCCGTTCGAGTCCGCCGGCTACACCCCGATCGACGAGCGGACCAACCGCTATCCGGCGTACGACGCGCAGCGGAGCTCGGGCAACACCAACGACCTGCGCGGCAAGGTGCTGCGGATCAAGCCGCAGCCGGACGGCAGCTACACCATTCCGGCGGGCAACCTCTTCCCGGCCGGCACGCCCAACACCCGGCCCGAGATCTACGCGATGGGCTTCCGCAACCCGTTCCGGATGGCGGTGGACAAGCCCACCGGCGTGGTCTACCTGGGCGACTACGGCCCGGACGCGGGCGGCACCGACCCGAATCGCGGCCCCGGCGGCCAGGTCGAGTTCGACCGGATCACCAGCGCCGGCAACTACGGCTGGCCGTACTGCACCGGCACGAACACCAGCACCGAGACGTACAACGAGTACACCTTCCCCTCCGGGCCGTCCGCGGCGAAGTACAACTGCGCCGCCGGGCCGACGAACAACTCGTTCCGCAACACCGGCCAGAGCATGCTGCCCCCGGCCCGGCCGAACTGGATCAGGTACGGCGACGCCGGGTCGCCGCCGCAGTTCGGCAGCGGGTCCGAGTCGCCGATGGGCGGGCCGGTCTACCGCTACGACCCGAACCTCAACTCCAGCATCAAGTTCCCGGCCTCGCTCAACGGGCAGTTCTTCGCCGGCGAGTACGGCCGGCGCTGGATCAAGGCGATCGCGGTCAACGCCGACGGGTCACCCGGGGAGATCTCCGACTTCCCGTGGCGCGGCACCCAGGTGATGGACCAGGCGTTCGGCCCGGACGGGGCGCTCTACGTGCTCGACTACGGCACCGGGTCGAACAACCAGGCGCTCTACCGGATCGAGTACATCGGTGGTGGCAACCGCAGCCCGATCGCCGTCGCCGCGGCGAACCGGACCTCCGGTCCCAGCCCGCTGACCGTCACCTTCTCCTCCGCCGGCAGCCAGGACCCGGAGGGCGGGGCGCTGAGCTACCTCTGGACCTTCGGCGACGGCACCACCTCCACCGCGGCCAACCCGACGAAGACGTACACCGCGAACGGGACGTACACCCCGACGTTGCGGGTCACCGATCCGACCGGACTCTCCGCCACCGCGAGCCTGGTGATCACCGTCGGCAACGCCGCGCCGACCGTGACGCTCACCGTTCCGACCGACGGCTCCCTGTTCACCTTCGGCGACACCGTCCCGTTCCAGGTCACCGTCACCGACCCCGAGGACGGCACGATCGACTGCTCGCGGGTCCGGATGGCCTACGCCCTCGGCCACGACAGCCACGCCCACGAGATCACGGTGCGCAACGGCTGCTCCGGCACCATCACCGTGCCGGTCGACGGGGAACACGACACCGCCGCCAACATCTACGGCGTCTTCGACGCCAGCTACACCGACAACGGCGGGCTGACCTCGCGCAGCACCCGCATCCTGCAGCCCCGGCATCGGCAGGCCGAGCACTTCGGCGCCCAGTCCGGCGGTGTCCAGACCGCCGAGCACGCCACCGCGGAGGGCAGCCGCACCGCCGGTTTCATCGACAACGGCGACTGGGTCTCGTTCCAGCCGTACCATCTGGCCACCGCCACCCGGTTCACCGCGCGGGTCTCCTCCGGCGGCCCCGGCGGCACCATCGAGGTGCGCGCCGGCTCCGCCACCGGCACCCTGCTCGGCAGCGTGGCCGTGGCCCCCACCGGCGGCTGGGACACCTTCACCAACGTGTCGACCACGCTGACCAACCAGCCGTCCGCGCCGACCACGCTGTACCTGGTCTTCAAGGGCGGTGCCGGGAACCTGTTCGACGTGGACGCCTTCACCCTCGACGGCGGCACCGGCGGGGGCACCGGCACCACCCTGCGGGCGGGCGCCAACAACCAGTACGTCAGCGCCGTCGGCACCGCCGCGCTGATCGCCAACAAGGCCACCGTCGGCGCCACCGAGCGCTTCGACCTCGTCGACCTCGGCGCGGGCAACGTCGCGCTGCGTTCGCGCAGCAACGGCATGTACGTCTGCGCGGAGAACGCCGGCGCGCAACCGCTGGTCGCCAACCGCGCGGCGGTCGGGGCGTGGGAGACGTTCGCGCTGGTCCGCAACACCGACGGCACGGTCAGCCTGCGGGCCGCCGCCAACAACATGTACGTCGTCGCCGAGAACGCCGGCGCCGCCGCGTTGATCGCCAACCGGGCCGCCGTCGGACCGTGGGAGAAGTTCACCCTCGGCAACGGCTGACCACCACCAGACCGGCGGTGCGGCCGGCGTCCCCCCGGCCGCACCGCCACCCCGACCCCGATGGAGCGTCATGTACCCGAAGAACCGCTGGCTGCGCCGCGCGGCCGCCGCCCTGGTCGCGGTCGGCCTCGCCGTCGCCGCCGCCCCGAGCGCCCAGGCGGCCCCGCCGCCGCCGACCGCCGCCGGCCCCGCCGCACCGGTCGCGCCGCTGGCCGCGACCGCCAGCAACGTGCACATCTTCTACTACTCCTGGTACGGCAACCCCAGCGTCGCCGGCAGCTACCGGCACTGGCCGCAGGGCGGCCACACCCCGCCGCAGGACATCGGCGCGAACTTCTACCCGACGCTCGGCGCGTACGACTCCGGTGACCCGGTTGCCGTGCGTCGGCACATGGCGTGGATCCGCGACGCCGGCGTCGGCGTGCTCGTCCACAGCTGGTGGGGCCAGGGCTCCTACGAGGACAACCTGACCCCGACCGTGCTCGACGCCGCGGCCGCGTACGGCCTGCGGGTCGCCTGGCACCTGGAGCCGTACGCGGGCCGGACCGCCGCCTCGACCGTGGCCGACATCAACTACCTGCACAACCGCTACGGCAGCCACCCGGCGTTCCACCGGGACGCGGCGCACGGCAACCGGGCCCCGTTCTACGTCTTCGAGAGTCTGCGGATCGCCGACTGGTCGCCGCTGGCGCAGGTCCGCGACACCAGCATCGTGCTGGCCCAGACCACCGACACCACGAAGGTCGCCCACTTCGGCGGGATGTACACCTACGACGGGATCGCCGGGGCGACGGCGCCCGGCTGGGCGTCCGCCAGCGCCTTCTGCCGGGCCAACGGCCTGGTCTGGGCGCCCTCGGTGGCTCCCGGCTATCTCGACGACCGGGCCGTGCCGGGCAACACCACCCCCACCGTCGACCGGGCCAACGGGGCGATGTACGACCAGCAGTGGTCCAACGCGTTGAACCCGTCGCACGGCGGCCCGCCGACCTGGGTCTCCATCACCTCGTTCAACGAGTGGCACGAGGGCTCGACGATCGAGCCGGCGAGCACGAACCCGCCGGCCGGGCACGGCTACCTGACCTACTCGGGCGCGTACGGCCGGAGCGGCGCCGCGGCCGAGACCGCCTACCTGGAGCGCACTCGGTACTGGGTGAACCGGTTCGATCCCTCCGTCGATCCGGTGCCGAACCCGGACCGGCCGGTGAGCCTGCGGTCGCACGCCAACGGCCGGTACGTCACCGCCGCCGGCACCGCCCCGCTGGTCGCCAGCCAGCCGGCGGTCGGCCCGACCGAGCAGTTCGACCTCACCGATCTCGGCGGCGGCACGGTGGCGCTGCGCGCCCGCGGCAACGGTCGGTACGTGGCCGCGGAGAACGCAGGAGCGGCGCCGCTGGTCGCGAACCGGGCCGCGGTGGGACTGTGGGAGGCGTTCCACCTGGTGCGCAACGGCGACGGCAGTGTGAGCCTGCGCGCCGCGGTGAACGACCGGTACGTGGCGGCGGAGAACGCCGGGGCCGCGCCGCTGATCGCCAACCGGACCGCGATCGGCCCCTGGGAGCGCTTCGACCTGGTCGCCGGCTGACGACCGGCCAGCCGTGGCACACGCTGGTTCCCGGCGTCGTGCTGGCCGACGGCGTCGGGCGCCGACGCCTGGGGCACGACAGGCTCCGGCCCGGCGGATTCCGCCGGGCCGGAGCGTGGTCGGAGCGGTCGGATCCTCAGTGCGCCCAGCCGGCGGCGTGCATCGCGTTGTGGAACCAGCCATCCGAGTGCATCAGCCCGAACTCGCCGTCCGCCGTCGCCCCGGGAAGCTGGGCAAGGTCCTCGGCCAGGGTGCCGGCGCCGATCCGCGGCAGCGCGGCGAGCGCCTCCTCGACCGACAGGCCGGAGCGGGCGACCACGTCCGGATGACGCCGGATGTGGTCGCCGACGTGCTGGACCACCGCCGCCAACCGGCCGGTGAGCAGCTTCGGGTCCGGCTCGTCCAAGGTGGGCGCCAGACCTGCCACCTCCCAGGTGGGGCTCAGCACCGGTGCGAGCCTGCGGCCCGACCGGTCGAAGAACTCCAGGCCACCCTTCGCACCGAGGTCCCGCTCGCTCAGCATCTCGGCAACGCCGGCAAAGGCGTGCGCGAAGGTGTTGTCGTTGGCGATGACGACCGGCTGGACGTCCGTGGTGGATACCGGCTGAGTCGGTAGCTGGGCCATGACACTCCCTGAGAGTCCGCTCGATGTCGCACGAACGCGGGTCGGTGACACGCTTCCTCCCGCAGCCTAGGCACGGCCCGCAAGGCCCGCCGCTGGCCCGGCGGTCGCGTGTCGGCAATCCGTCGTTGTCCCCCGGCGGAGCCGCTCCGTAGCGTCGCGGCTACAGATCGCCGCCACGCGGAAGGGCCCCCTCGTGACCGAACTCGTCGCCGCGCAACTCGTCGTGAACAGCAGGATGCTCTACTTCGGCTGGACCCCGGCCGACCCCGAGGCCGTGTCCGCCCTCGTTCCCGAGGGACTCGCTCCTGCCCCGAACCGCCAGGTCTTCATGAACCAGTACGTCGTCGACGACGCGTCGCAGACCTCCGGCTTCGGCGCCTACTCGCTGACGTACCTCGGGCCCGATCTGTCCGGAGTGGACGCTCCGGACGGGGTGACCCCGGGCCGCTGGTGGACGCACTACTTCAACTCGAGTCCCGCCGTACGCGCCTACGCCGCCGCCCGCGGTGTGCCCGCCACGGTGGGGACCACCACCATCGAGCTGAGGGGCCACCGGCTGGTCGCCACCACCGAGTCCGACGGCGTACCCGTGATCAGGACGACCGCCCGCGTCGGTCGCACCGGCGACGCCGTGAACCGGGGACAACTGCGCTACCTGACCCACCTGGACGGCGAGCTGCTCAGCGGCAACTACCCGTTCGTGGCCGAGCCGGTCGACCCCTTCGAGGTCGAGTCACTGGAGTTCCTCGTGCCCGATCACCCGGTGTACGCGCTGCGTCCGGCCGAGTCGCTGGATGTCACATGGGGCTTCTACTCACCGCGCGCGTCGTTCGCCTACCCCGGCGGCGAGTCGGTACTCGCGTCGGTCGACTGACGGCCCGGTCGGCCTACCGCCGGCCTCCGTGCCACGTCGACTCGACCGCCGCCACGGGACGCCGTCGCGCGGATCAGCGGTCGGCCGGTCGTACCGACAGCTCGTGCCGGAAGACGTTTCGTGGATCCCATCGGGCCTTGACCTGCCGCAGCCGTCGGTAGTTGGGGCCGTAGTAGAGGTCGGGCCAGGGTCGGGCTCCGGTGGCGAGATCGATGTCGGGATAGTTGATGTAGGCGCCGTCCGGGGGCACGCCGCCGGTGTCGGCGTACATGTCGCGGTAGAACTCGCGGATCCAGGCCAGGTGTCGCGCGTCGGCCGCCGGGTCGGTCCAGCCCGCGAGGTAGAACAGCAGGGTCGACGCGCTGCGGTGCACGGCGGCGGTGGCGACGGCTGGTACGGCGTTGATCGCCCCGCCGTAGGTGTTCAGGCTGAGCGAGCCGGTGAGCAGGCCGTCTCCGGCGCCGGTCAGGTGGCGGTAGGCGACGTGCAACTGCCGCTCGGTCAGCGGCGCGCGCTGGAAGGCGGACTTGACCTTGAGCCGCCAGCCCTTGCCGTCGTCGCTGTCACCGCCGAGCGTCGCGGTCAGCCAGGGCAGCGTCTCCGACGAGACGGTCGGGGTGACGCCGACACCCTCGCCGAGCGCACGGACGAACTCGTCGAGCAGGTGCTGGCGGTCGTGAGGCACCTGACCGACGAGGGTGTGGCCGCCGGCCTGCGGGCGGGACAGGATCAACTCGCCGTAGAGGTGCCCGCCCGGCGAGCCGGGTGCGCTGTGGCGCGCGCACCAGGCGCCGAAGTTGCCGGCGAGTCGGTGGAAAGCCGGCTCGTCCATGCCGGCCCACGGCCAGGTGACGGTGAAGTCCAGCACCCGGGCGGGTGGGGTGGGCAGCGCCCGGACCAGTAGCGGGTGACGACGCCGAAGTTGCCGCCGCCGCCACCGGTGTGCGCCCACCACAGGTCGCGGTTCGGGTCCGTGCGCTCCCGGGTGGCAACCACCGCCCGGGCGGTGCCGCCGCGGTCCACCACGACCACCTCGACCGCGTACAGGTGGTCGACCACGAGCCCGTGCAGGCGGGACAGCCGGCCGTAGCCGCCGCCCGCGATGTGGCCACCGACGCCCACGCCCGGGCACGATCCGCCCGGGATGGTCACCCCCCAGCCGAGGTAGAGCCGGCGGTACGCGTCGCCGAGCGTGGCGCCCGCCTCGACCGCGAAGCCGAACCGGCGTGGGTCGTGGTAGATCCCGGTCAGGCCGGACATGTCGATCACCATCCGGACCGCCGGGTCGTCCACGAACCCCTCGAAGCAGTGCCCGCCGCCGCGTACCGCGACCCGCCGGCCGGTCCGCACCGCGTCCTGCACGGCGGAAACGACCTGGTCGGTCGAGCCGACCACGCGCACCTCGTCGGGCGCTCCCACGAACCGCCGGTTGCCTCGGCGGACAAGGCTCGCGTACCTGGGGTCGTCCGGGAACACCCGCACCGGGCCCAGCGGCGGCGCGCAGTCCCCCGCCGGTGGGGAGGCGGGAGCCGGAGACGGCTGGAGGACGGCGGCTGACGCTACTGCGCCGGCGCGGAGCAGGTCTCTGCGGCTGGGCTGGTTCATGCCCTCGATCCTGTGGCCGCCGGCGGACGGTGTGCAGTACTTTCGTCACACCACGTACCGTGACGAAAGCGGAGGCGGCTGTGCTCACCGTCCGGTGTGTCGAGTGCGCGGCCGAGCTGCCCGCCGGCCCAGGCCGGGGGCGCCCGCGCCGCTACTGCTCGCGCCGCTGCCAGGCACGCGCGTACCGCCGGCGCCGTGACCACGGCCCCACCGCCACCTCGCGCCGCCTCCCCGATCTGCCGCCGCCCACCGGCGGCGATCCCCGCGGGCGGCTGGTCGGCCTCGCGGTCCGGCTCGCCGACACGGCGGGCCTGGACGCGGTTTCCATGCGGGCCCTCGCCCACCGCGCCGCGACGCCCGCCCACGCCGTGTACCGGCACCTACCGAACCGGGCCGCGCTGCTCAGCGCGATGGCCGAGCAGGTCACCGCCGCCCGCCGGCTCGACGCACCACTGCCTCACGACCCGCGCGAGCAACTCGAACGGCTCGCCGGGGACGAGTGGGCGATGTACCGCCGCCACCCGTGGCTGCTGGCCGTCCTCGCCACCGACCGGCCACCGACCGGACCCGCCGTACTGGCCATGGTCGACCGCGTCGTGGCGGCGTTCACCGCAGCCGGGTACGACCCGGCCGAGGCCTTCCGCGCCTACCTGGTGCTCAGCGGCTACATCCAGGGCATGGCCCTGCTCATCCGGGGCGAGCCGGCCGACACCACCTACCAGGCCTGGTGGTCGGCGACCCGCACCCGGCTCGAGCGAACCGGCCAGACCGAGGGACGGCCCTGGCTGGCCGCAGCCAGCCGCGCCAGGCCCGACACCGACCTCGACACCTGGTTCCAGTTCGGCCTGCGCCGGCTGCTCGACGGCCTCCTGCCACGCTCCGAGGTGTGACCAACAGCCACCCACCCGCGCCGGCGTCCGGCGCGGAGGTCAAGACTGGGGCATGGAGTTCTTCTGCTACCACCGCGACCGACGCGGCTCCGCGGCACTGCGCGAAGAGCTGCGGGAAGAGCACTGGTCCTACATGGACCGCTTCGCGGCGGAGATGATCGCCCGTGGGCCGACCCTCGCCGACGACGGCACGCCCACCGGCAGCGTGCACATCCTCGACCTGCCCGATCCCGCCGCCGCCCGGGCGTTCGCCTTCGACGAGCCCAACTACCAGGCCGGCGCTTACCGGGACGTGTTGCTGCGCCGGTGGCGCAACACGCTGGGGCGCACGATGTGGGACTTCCCCGCGGGTCGCACCGGCGGCAACCGGTACCTGGTGCTCGGTCTCGGCACGGGGAAGGCCGCCGACCCGACCGCGCCGTCGGACCGCGCCGGGCTGATCGCGTACGGGCCGTTGCTGTCCGACGACGGCGACAGCTGGCTTGGTACGGCGGCGCTGGTCCGGGCGGCGAACCCGGTCGAGGCGCGCGCGATCGTGACCCCGGGCCGGTACGCCGACATCGAGGTGCACAACTGGGTGTTCGGCGGGCGGCCGTCCTGACCCGACCCGCTCCGGCCCGGGTCTGCGAAAGCCCAAGAAGGTAGCGGTTCAAAAATTGCAAGCCCTTGTTAAAAACTTGCAGGGGCTCATTGAATTTCCGTAGGCTGCTCGCGTGACCGAACTCCCCCTGGTCGAGGCGAGGAACCTAACCAAGATCTATCCACCGCGGGGCTCCACTGCGGAGTTCCGTGCCGTCGACGGCATCGACTTCGAACTCCAACGGGGCGAGGCCTTCGGACTTCTCGGACCCAACGGCGCCGGCAAGTCCACCACCATGCGCATGATCGCCGCGACGTCGCCGATCAGTGGTGGCAGCCTGCGCGTGCTGGGCATGGACCCGATGAGGCAGGGCCCGCAGATCCGCGCCCGGCTGGGCGTCGTAGCACAGGACGACTGCCTCGACAACGAACTCACCGTGCGGGAGAACCTGCACATCTACGGGCGATACTTCAGCCTGCCGCGCGCGGTCATTCGCGAGCGCGCGGCCCGGCTGCTGGATTTCGCCCACCTCCAGGAGCGATCAGGCGACCAGGTCGAGACGCTCTCCGGCGGCATGCGCCGGCGGCTGACCATCGCCCGTTCCCTGATCAACGAACCAGACATCCTGCTGCTCGACGAGCCGACCACCGGCCTCGACCCGCAGGCCCGGCACGTCCTGTGGGACCGGCTCTTCCGGCTCAAACAGGAGGGCGTCACGCTCGTCCTCACCACGCACTACATGGACGAGGCCGAGCAGCTCTGCGACCGGCTCATCGTCGTCGACCACGGCCGGATCGTCGCGCAGGGCTCCCCTCGCGAGCTGATCGCCCGGTACGCCACCCGGGAGGTTCTCGAACTCCGTTTCCGCCTCGACGAGCGGGACACCGCGGCGGAGAAGCTCCGCACGTCGGCGCTCGCCACCGGCGGCAGCGACACCGACGGACGCGTCGAGCTGCTCCCCGACCGGGTGCTCGTCTACGCCGCCGACGGCGAGGCGGCCCTGGCCGCGGTGCACGCCATGTCGATCACCCCGCTCACCGCGCTGGTCCGCCGCGCGACCTTGGAGGACGTGTTCCTCAGGCTCACCGGCCGATCGCTCATCGAGTAGCAGGAGACCACTGGTGCTTCGCGCATTCGGATACTGGATCATGCTCTATCGACGCACCTGGCGTGGCTCGATCGTGATCAGCGTGCTGAACCCGTTGCTGTTCCTCATCGGCATCGGCGCGGGCCTGGGTGCACTCGTCGACGACAACGCTCCGGCGCAGATCGCCGGCGTCTCCTATGCGGCGTTCTTCGCGCCGGGCATACTGGCCGCGGCCGCGATGCAGAGCGCTTTTCTGGAGGGGTCCGCCGGAGTCGCCCGAGCCGCGACCTTCGGTGCCTACCGGGGTGCGACCCCGACACCGCTCGAACCCGAGCAGCTCGCCGCCGGGCACCTGCTCTTCATCGCGTTCCGGGTGCTCACCGCCAGCGGCGCGTTCATCGCGGTGATGGCCGCCTTCGGGTTGATCAGGGGCTGGTGGGTTCTCGGGGCCCTGCTCGGGGCGACGCTGACGGGGGTCGCGTTCGCGGCGCCGGCCGCCGCGTGGGCGGTCGGCGTGCGCAAGCTGCGCCACATCGACACGGTGTTCCGCTTCGTCATCATGCCGCTCTACATGTTCTCCGGCACCTTCTTCGCGGTCTCGCAGCTACCGGAGTGGATCCGGCCGCTGTCGTACGTGTTGCCGCTGTGGCATGGAGTGGAGCTGTGTCGGACTCTCAGCCTCGGCACCGCGACGATCACCGGTAGCTCGGTCCACATCGCCTACCTCCTGGTCCTGGCGGTCGGCGGGTTCCTGGTCGCTCGAATCACCTACCGCCGGAGGTTGCACGGATGACGGCCGACGTCCAGCACGCCGCGGAGGCGCCGATGACCACCACCGCCGCGCCCGGGTGGGCGGCGCGCCGGTCCCTGGCGCTCATCGAACGCAACTTCATGATCTATCGCCGGTCGGTCACGCCGCTGCTCAACGCGCTCGTCGAACCGATCCTGTACCTGCTGTCGATCGGTGTCGGCGTCGGATTGCTGGTGGGCACGGTGCCTGGCGTCGATGTCCCCTACGCCGTCTACGTGGCCCCGGCGATCCTGGCCACGACCGCGATGAACACGGCGTTCAACCAGACCAGCTTCGGCGTCTTCGTCCGGATGAAGGTGGAGAGGACCTACGAGGCGATCCTGCCGACGCCGCTGTCCGTCACCGACATCGCGATCGGCGAGGTCACCAGCGCGATGATCAACGCGTTGCTGACGTCGATCGGATTCCTGGCCGTCATGGCTATCGGTGGGCTGATCACCTCGGCCTGGGTGCTGCTCGCGCTACCGGCGTCGGTGCTGATCGCGTACGCGTTCGCCGCGGGCGGGCTCGCTGTCACGACCTACCTGCGCGACTTCCCCGACTTCCAGTACATCCAGCTCTTCATGCTGCCGATGTTCCTGTTCGCGACCACGTTCTACCCGCTGTCGGTCTACCCGGAGGCGGTACAGCCCCTGGTCCAGGCCCTGCCGCTCTACCACAGCATCGAGCTGGTACGCGAGCCGGCGCTGGGACACCTCGGCTGGGACCTGCTGATCCCGGTGGTGTATCTCGTCGCCTTCGGGTCGATCGCCATGCTCATCGCCACCCGACGGATGACCCGAGCGATGCTGCGCTGACGGACCGGGTTCAGCGCGATCGCCGTCCCGACACGCGACAGCACCCGGGCGAGACACCCGAGCCCTCCTGATCGTTGAGCCAGTACCCCCGAACCGGGGGCCGTTGGCGAACTGGAGGACAACGTGCCGGACTATCCGAAGGCGATCGGCCCGGACGACCGTGTGGAGCCGGTGCCCCGTCGGATCCGCGCGTACCTCGCCGGCGAGCTGGTGCTGGACACCAGGCGGGCACAGTACGTGTGGGAATGGCCTTTCTACCCCCAGTACTACATCCCGCTCGCCGACGTGAAGCGTGACCTGCTGGTCGACGAGCACCGCACCGAGCGGATCCGGTGCGGGACCGGACGGGTGCACGGGCTGCGGGTGGGTGAGATGTCTCGTCCCTCGTCCGCGCGGTGCTACGGGAAGGACGCGCTGCCCGGCCTGGCGGACACCGTCCGGTTCGAGTGGGCCGCCATGGACGGCTGGTTCGAAGAGGACGAAGAGGTCTTCGTGCACCCCCGCAACCCGTACGCCCGGGTGGACGCGCTGCGCTCCACCCGCCGCGTACGGGTGGAACTCGACGGGGTCGTGCTGGCCGAGTCAGCGTCGCCGGTGCTGGTCTTCGAGACCGGCCTGCCCACCCGCTACTACCTCAACCGGACCGAGGTGAACTTCGGGCACCTCGTGCCGTCGGAGACGAGGACCGCCTGCCCGTACAAGGGCCGAACCAGCCGCTACTGGTCGGTGCGCGTCGCCGGCACGGTCCACCCCGACCTGGCCTGGTCGTACGAGTTCCCCACCAGCGCCCTGCTGCCGATCGCAGGGCTGGTCGCCTTCTACAACGAGAAGGTCGACCTGATCGTCGACGGGGAGGCACTCCCCCGGCCGAAGACGCACTTCTCCTGAGGCCCGACCAGACGCAGGCGGGCTTCAGCAACTGGCGCGGAGGCCCCGGCGGCGGTGGGTCAGCTGTGGATACGAGCGAGGTCGGTCGCCCGCCACGACGGCCATCCGCTCGGCCAGGTGTCGGGCCAGTCATCTCCACCCTGGCCCGGCCGTGGGAGCCCGCCGGGCTCCGGCCCGGTCACCTCTCTGGCGAGCCGCTCGGCGACGTCGACGACGTCGGCGGCGCACAGCGCCACCCAGCCGTCGAACCGTGCGTCCAGCGCCCTGTCCACCAGCGTGGCGCTCCGCTGCTCCGGCACCCCGGCAGCGTTGAGGAACCAGGTGAGGACCCGCCCGCACCAGCCCTGCCACCCGTCCTCATCCTCGACACGGGCGACCGTGGTGGTCATCAGATGGGCGATCGCCGCTTCCCAGACGGCGACGGTCTCGCCTTACGTCCGCGCCTCGGCCGGCGCGGCGACGATGAGCCCGGCCGGCGCGGCCAGCGGCAGGTGTGCCACCTGCCGCCAACCGGTCGCGTCGAGCCACTGTGCCGCCTCGCCCGCCTCGTAGGTGTCCCCGCCGCTGATCATGAGGAACTCGCCCCCGCCGAGGCGGGTCGCCGGATGGGGTGCCGACGGGTCGCGCCACCAGTCGACCAACAGCAGCCGGCCCTCCGGTGCGGCCACATTCCGCAGCCGGGTCAGCAGCTCGATGTTGCGCTCCGGGGAGAACAGGTGCAGGAAGTTGGCCACGATCAGCACGTCGTGCCCGTCGGGCAGTGCGTCGACGAAGACGTCCGCGCCGACCAGGTCGAGCCGGTCGGCGAAGGCGTCGGCGGCGAGCTGCTCTCGGGCGACGGTCACCACCTCGGGCAGGTCGAGCAGGGTCGCGGTGAGTTGTGGATGAGCGCCCAGGATCGGCTTGACGAAGGTGCCGATGCCGCCACCGATGTCGAGCACCCGGCGGTGCGGGCCGAAGTCGTACGCCTCGGCCAGGTCGGCGGCCGTCTCCGCGGTCACCAGAGCCACCGACGACTCGTACGCCTGGACCTGCGCTTCGGTGAGGTCGCCCCGGACGCCCTGCCGGGTGCGGAACGCGGTGGACGCCCGCGCCCAGGCCGAATAGCTGACGATGTCCCAGTAGGTCAGCATGGGTCGCAAGTCGAGTGGCCCTCGACCGGCGAGGAACGCCTCGGTGTCGGCAGCGTTGCGGTAGCACTCGCCGTCGTGTTCGAGCAGGCCGGTGGCGACCAGCAGGTCGGCGAGCGCACGGGCGCTGCGCGCCGGAATTCCGCAGCGTTCGGCGATGCTCGACGCGGTCGCTCCTTCGGGGGGTGTGGCGGCGAAGAGACCGACCTCGGCGGCGACGAAGAGCGCCTTGGCGGTCATGAATCCGGAGGCCACGCCGGTGATCCGCGCGGGATTCAGTGGCGGCGCCGGGTCCGGGCCGTCCGGCTCCGACCCGTGGGGCGATGGTGCGAACACACGCTGGATCTGCTGGTCGGCCACTGATCCCCCCGAAGATCGTTATTCATCTATTTTCCTGCCCCATGCTACGGCCCGCGGCAGCGGGCCAGCCACCCCGTCCAGGACTCGCGCCCGGGGCCGGACGTGGCGGAGTCTGAGCGCCCGACCCGCCCGTTCCGCCGCCGTCAGGGGCGTGTCGGTGGCGTGTCGGGGCGATGTCAGGCCACCGGCGCACGCTCTGAGGCATGACAGCTGACCTGGTGATCGAGGCCGAGGGCCTCGTCAAGAACTTCGGGAAGACGAGGGCGCTACAGGGCGTGGACCTCGCCGTACCCCGAGGGACGGTACTCGGGGTGCTCGGCCCCAACGGCGCCGGCAAGACCACCGCCGTACGCATCCTCTCCACGCTGCTGAGCCCGGACGGCGGCACCGCCCGGATCAGCGGCTTCGACGTCGTCCGCGACGCCGAACGGGTCCGGCAGAGCATCGGCCTCACCGGTCAGTACGCCTCGGTCGACGAGGACCTGACCGGGCGGCAGAACCTGGAGCTGTTCGGCACCCTGCTGGAACTGGGGCGCACCGGCTCCCGACGGCGGGCCGCCGAGCTGCTCGACTGGTTCGACCTCGCCGACGCCGCCGACCGGCCGGCCAAGACCTACTCCGGCGGCATGCGGCGCCGGTTGGACCTGGCCGCCAGCCTGGTCGGCTCGCCGGATGTGATCTTCCTGGACGAGCCGACGACCGGGCTCGACCCGGCCAAGCGCGAAGACATGTGGGACGTCGTCCGGTCGCTGGTCACGAACGGGTCGACCGTCCTGCTCACCACGCAGTACCTGGAGGAGGCCGACGCGCTGGCGGACGCGATCACGGTGATCGACCACGGCCGGGTCATCGCGCACGACACCCCGGAAGGGCTCAAGAGGGTCGTCGGCGGCCAGACGCTCGAGGTCCGGCCGTCCGACCCCGCGCAGCTGTCCCGGACCGCGGCGATCCTGTCCGAGGTCAGCTCCGGCGCGCAGGCCGACGAGATCCGCAAGGGCGTGCTCGCGGTACCGGTCACCGACGACGCCGCGCTGACCGAGAGCGTCTCGCGGTTCGCCGCCGCCGGCATCACGGTCACCGAACTCTCCCTGCACCTGCCGAGCCTCGACGAGGTGTTCTTCACCCTCACCGGGCGTACGGCATCCGAGGACGACACCACCAGACTCAAGGAGGTCGCGGCATGAGCACCCTGGTCGGCGCACCACCCACGGCGAGCCCCACGCTCTCGACGGCCGCCCCGAACCCACGACCGTTCCGGCTGGTCCGGCACTCGCTGGCGCTCGCCAAGCGCAGCCTCATCAAGACCTGGCGTACGCCCGAGGCGCTGATCGACGTCACGCTGCAGCCGGTGCTGTTCCTCGTCATCTTCGTGTACATCTTCGGCGGCGCGGTCGCCGGATCGACCCACGACTACCTGCAGTTCCTGCTGCCCGGAATCCTGGCGCAGACCATCGCCACCGGCGCCATCGCGATCGGCGTCAACCTCAACACCGACATCGCCAAGGGCATCTTCGACCGGTTCCGGTCGCTGCCGATCCCCCGCTCCGCACCACTGGTCGGCGCGGTCCTGGGCGACGTCGTCCGGTACGTGATCGTCACGGTCTCCACCCTCGCGATCGGCTACCTGCTCGGGTTCCGGATCGACACCGACCCGCTCCGGGCGATCGCCGGCTGCCTGCTCGCGGTGCTGTTCGCGCTCTGCCTGAGCTGGCTGCCGGTCTTCGTGTCGATGAAGGTACGCACCCCGGGCGCCGTGCAGGGCCTGATGTTCGCGCTGATCATGCCGCTGAGCTTCGCGTCGAACGTGTTCGTCAGCGCCGACACCCTGCCGGGCTGGATGCAGGCCTTCGTGGACGTCAATCCGATGACCCACCTGGTGGCGGCGGTGCGCGGGCTGTTCCTCGGCACCCCGCTCGGCTCGCACGTGTGGTGGACGCTCGCCTGGTGCGCCGGCTTCGTGGCGGTGTTCATGCCGCTGGCGCTGCGCGCGTACCGCAAGAAGATCTGACCTAGGCGAGCAGGTCGTCCATCAGCTCGCGGATGCGGGCGACGGCGGCGGCGACCGGCCGCCCGCGCCACGCGGCCAGCAACGGCTCACGCTGCTCCTCACTCCCGAGGGCGGCGCTGAGCCGTTCGGCGTCGCCGGGCGGGAAGAACGTCCCGACGTGGGTGCCGATGCGCGTCCCGAGCGCGAACAGCTCGCGCACGGCCTCGACGTCACCCCGGTGCGCCGCGAGTTCGGCGCCGCCCTGGGCCCACGCGCCGATCACCGGCAGGTCCTTCGAGGAGAGCGCCTCGTCCCGGGCGAGGGTCAGCAACGCGGCGGCGTCGGCGTCGGCGTCCTCGCCGGGGACCGGCCGCACCTGGGCCACCCGCAGGTGCAGCACCGCCACCGCGACCCGGAGGATGACGCGCGGCTGCGGCGGCGCCCCGGTCCACGCCGACAGGATCAGCTTCACCCCCTCGGCGTGGGCGAGGGCCTCGTCGTACCGCTCACGCTGCCAGGCGAGGTGGGCCAGCCCGAGGCGCGCCTGGGCGCTGTCCAGCTCCTCGGCCTCGCCCGGCGCCGCCGTGTCGACCAGCCGCCGCTCGGCCTCCCGGTCACCGGCCAGGGCGAGCTGCATGTCCAGCCGCACCCGGACCGACCGGGCGTCCTGCGTGGCGCCGATCAGCTCCATGTGCCGGATGCTGCGGGCCAGCCAGTCGGTCGACCGGTGGTCGTCGCGCGGGACCAGGAACTGCCCGACGGCCCCCGCCGCCATGGCCATGCCCCAGTGGTCGCCGGCCACCTCGAAACGGCGGTACGCCTGCTCGGCGTCGTCCACCGACGCCTCGGGCATGCCACCGTTCTCCCGGATCGCGGCGCGGGCGAACAAGCCGAGCGCCTGCACGTACGGGTCCGGGTCCGCGATCAGCTCGGCGGCACCCTTCATGCTCTCCTCGGGATCGGACGTGTCGAACCCGGGCAACGCCGAGGCGAGTGCGGTCTGCCGGGGTGACACCTCGGCGGGTCGTTCGGCGAGGAGCGTCCGCAGCGCCCGGCGGGCGAGCACGGCGAGCCGGAGCTCGCCGCTGATGCCGGCGTTGACGCCGATCAACAGGCACGTCCGGGCGATCCGGTCGGCATCGGGCAGCGGCCGGCCGGTGGACCGGCCGTGCAGGATCGCGGAGCGTCGCCGTCGGTCCGGGTCCGCCACGTGCAGCAGACCCCGCGCCCACCCGAGAACCTCGAGGTGCAGACCGCGCACCGTCCAGAGGTAGAGCAGTGCCGTGGCGACGTCGATCGCGGCCGGCTCGTCGTCCTGTCCCAGCGCCCAGCGCAGACCCGCGATGAGGTTGTCCTGCTCGGCGGCGCAGCGGGCGAGCGCCTCGATCTGGCCGGCGCCGACGAACCGGTCGGCGAGCGCGACGGCCTGCTCCCGCGTCCACCCGACCAGCCCGGCCATGGCCACGTCCCGGTCGCCGGCCGCGTCGAGGCGGGCCTCACCGTACTCGCGGACGGTCTCGAGCATCCGGTAGCGGGGCGGGCCCTCCCCCTCGACCAGGGCCAGCAGGGACTGTTCCACCAACGTCGCCAGGCCACGGCGTACGTCGGGGGTTCCCGCGACCGCGGCGGCGAGGTCCGCGGTGAACGGCGCGGGGATGACGGCCACCCGCTGGAGCAGCTCGCGGTCGTCGGGCGCGAGCAACTCCCGGCTCCAGTCGACCATCGCCCACAGGCTCGCGTGCCGGTCCGGCAGGCCGCGCAGGGCGTCGTCGAGCAGCGCGAACCGGTCGACCAGCCCGGCGAGCACGTCGTCGATCGGCATGTGCCGCAGTCGCGCGGCGGCCAGCTCGAGCGCCAGCGGCAGGTTGTCGAGCCGGTGGCACAGTGCGAGCGCCCGCACGGTGTCCCAGGTCGGCACCGCGCCGCCGGCCCGCGCCCGCGACTCGAGCAGCCCGAGCGCGTCGGCGTCCGGCAGCGCGGTCAGCCGGTGGACCAGCTCGCCGGCCAGGCCCAGCGGGGCCCGGCTCGTCGCGAGCACCGCGACCTCCGGCGAGGTCACCGCGACCAGGTCCGCGACGACGGAGGCCACCGCGTCGAGAACGTGCTCGCAGTTGTCCAGCACGATCAGCCCGTCGAGGTCCGGCGCCACGGCGCGTAACCGTTCCTCGGGGCTGAGCACCCGCCGTTCGAGGCCCAGGCTGCCGCCGGTCGCCGAGGTGTCCGCGCCCCCGAGCGCCGCGAGCACCGTGGGCAGCACCTCGTCGGGCGAGCGCAGGCCAGCGAGTTCGATCACACGTACGGCCCGACCGGCCGCCGCCGCGCGGCGTGTCACCTCGGCGGCGAGCCGGGTCTTCCCCGCGCCGCCGGTCGCCACGATTGTCACCAGAGCCGTCTCGGTGAGCGCCTGGCCCACCATCTCCACGTCCCGCTCCCGACCGACGAGGGCGGTCACCGGCCGACGCCATGCGGCGGGCAGGGCGATCCGCGCCGGCTGCCTGGGCGGCGCCACGACGGCCGGGGTGGTGAGCTCGCCGCGCAGCAGCGCCAGGTGAACCTGCGTGATCACGGGCGACGGGTCGGTGCCGTACCGGTCGGCCAGTTCGGCGCGAAGCCGCTCGACCACCTCCAACGCCTCGGCGTCTCGCCCCTGAGCGGCGAGCACTCGAACGAGCAGGGCGGCCGACGGCTCGTCCGGGGGCGTACGCGCGACCAGCCGGCGCAGGTCGGCCTCGTCGAACGGGCCCGCACCGGCGAGCGCCGCCTCCGCGCGCAGCGCGGCGACATCCGCGAACAGCCGGGCGTCCTCGGCGCCGAGCAGTTCCGGGACTTCCGGGAACAGGGCGCGGGCCTGCTCGGCCGAGTCGCGGGCGGCCAGCACGTCACCGGTGCGGAGCAGGGCACGCCCCCGCTCGACCAGCGTCCGCGCCTCGATCGCGTCAACGCTGATCTCCTCCGCGGGCAGGCGGTAACCCCCCGGCACCGCGACCACCGGTAGCCCGAGTCGGCGCACTCGGGACACGAGCGCCTGGACCGCGCCGGACGCGTCGTCGGGCGGCGTGCCGCCCCACACCGCGTCCATCAGCAGCGTGCTGGAGACCGCCCGGCCACGCGCGTCGACGAGCGCGCGGAGCACCGCCGCGAGGCGCTCACCCCGGACCGGCCGGCCGTCGACGGCGAGCGGGCCGAGGATCGTGATCTGCACGGACCCAGCATCCCCCACCCCCGCACCGGGCTGCTGGTCGCCCGCTCAATCGCGGGTGCCGGCGGCCGTTCCCCCTTGCCGCCGTGGGTCCGCCGTGGCCGCCCGGCCCACCGCCGGTGGCCGGCCGTCAGCCCCCGGCGCCCTCTGCCTCCCCGTCCGGTGTGAAGGCGCCATCCGCCTGGCCGGTGTCGAGGTACACGTGTTGGTGCCCCTGCCCGGCGTCGATGTTGATCTGGTCGAGCTGCGCCGCGGCCACCGACCACGTGGTGGTGGCGAGGGTGGCCTGGCGGGCCGCCAGCAGCAGGTGGTCCTTGCGTCCGGGGACGGGCGCGGTCGCGGCGAGCGCCACCGAGTCGACCGCGACGGCGGCCTGCTCGACGGCGCCCCGCAGGCCCCCGCGTGCGACGTTGGTCGCGGTCGTGCCCGAGGGAGGGTCGGCGAACTGATCGAGTTGCTGGCGCATGGTCTGCTGCCACTGGCGGACCTGGGAGGTTTCGGGTACGCCTCCAGCTTCCGCAGCCTGCTTGATCGCCAGGATGATCGGTGAGATCTGGTCGCCGGTCCGCCGCGCCATCCCGGTCAGTTCGATGATCTGCTGGACGTCGCGCTCGGCCTCGGCTTCATGTATCTCGGCGATGCTCGCCTCGGTCGGCGTTGGTTGCCCGGCCGAAAATCCGATCAGCCCTCCGATGAGGCCCGCGACGAGCACCGCGACGGCGACGCCGGCCACCAGCCGTGTCCGGTAGCGCCGCTGTTTGACGGGCGGCTGGGCCAGATAGGACGGCTTCCCAGTTCGACGCGACACGGTGTGCCCTCCTACCGATCCGGCTCCTGGCCGGGAGACTAACCCTTTCTGTGATGTCCGTCGATAGTTCGGTTCTGGACGCCCAAACTTTGGTCGTCGAGGACTAAAGGTGGCGTCGATGAGATCCGGCGGTCGTTTGCCGGGGCGCGAGCGGCACGGCGCGGCGCCCGGACAACGCCGGGCTCCGCGCCGCGTGAATCGCACACCCGCCACCGCGCCTTGGCGATGTGTCGACCGCTAGCGGGCGTCCGAGCTGCCGGAGGGGGTCAGGGGAGAACCTGGAAGGTGAAGGTCTTGGTCCCGGAGCTGATGGTGCTGCCGGTGGTGGCGAGTTGGCCGGTGACCTCGAAGCTGACGGTGTAGGTGCCGGCCGCGTCGAAACCCCAGTTGACGTGGGCGTGAGTGTTGCGGCTGACGTTCAGGCTGTCGGGCAGCCCGTTGCCGCTGTCGAACAGGACGGTGGGAGTGCCGCCGGAGACGGTGTAGATGCTGAAGCCGGCCGGCCCGGTGACGCTGGTCAGCTTGAACGTCAGCCCGTTGTTCTGCAGCACCCCGCTGGGCACGTCGGTGGTGTTCCAGCCCGCCCAGAGCAGGCCGGCGGTGCTGGACTGCGGCAGGACCCACGCCTGGCCGCCGGTGCCGAGGAAGGACCAGGCCGAGCCGGACGGAACGGCGGTGCTGGCGGCGTGGGGCACCTGGAAGACGACGTCGCCGGGCTGGCGTTCGACCCCGGTCGTGCCGGTGCCGTCGAGGACGTCGACGGTGAGCGCGCCGGCGGCATAGTCGACGTCGATGATGTCGACGTGGCCGCTGGACAGCACGACCGGCGCCGCCGTGGCGGGGCCGGCGGTGCCGGCGAGCAGCGCGGCGACCATGGCGGTGCCGGCCAGGAAGCGGTAACGGATGCGCACGTTGATCACGCCTTCACGGTGAAGTGCAGGGTTGCGGGGGCGGAGGTGATGGTCTGGCCCGTGGCGGCGACGGTGCCGGTGGCCCGGAGGGTGACGCAATAGGCGCCGGAGCGGTCGAACGCCCAGTTGGCGTGGCGGTGATCGCCGGCGGTCAGGGCGATCGCGTCGGGCAGTCCGTCGCCGCTGTCGGCGAGGATCGTCGGTTGGCCCACCGCGTTCTCGGTGTAGATGGCGAGTTGTCCGGGGCCGGTCACGGACTGCACGGTCAGCGCGAGCGCGTCGCCGACGAAGACGCCGGGCTCGACCTCCTCGGCCGCCAGGCCCGGCCAGATCAGGTCGCTGTTCTGCACCTCGGGCAGGATCCAGACCTTCGCGACGCCGGGCGTGCCGAGGAACGCGAAGTCCGGGTTCGTGGGAACGGTGGCCTTGGCCTGACGCTTGACGACCAGCTTGACCTCGTCGGCGGCGTATTCGATGTCGTTGTCCTCGTCGTGGACGCCGATCTCGAGGGTTCCGTCCTCGTAGGCGACGTCGGCGACATCGAGGTGACCGGCGCTGAGCGTGACGAGGGTGCCGGTCTCAGCCTGGGCTGGCGGCGCGGCCGCGAGGAGGGCCGCGGTCACGACCCCCGAGGCGAGCAACAGGCGGATGGGCTTGTGCACGTACCGCTCCTTCCCTGCGGTCCTTTGCGGACCGGCGATTAATGAAAACGATAGTCGTTTCGATTAACGAACGGAAGGGGTGAATGAGGAGAGCGCCCGCGCTCGTGTCGGCAGACGACGGACGCGGGCGCTCTCGGGCGCTACGGGCTCAGGTGGCGGCCAGCGGTCGGGCCCGCTGCCGCCGCCGGCCGAGCAGGCCGTAGCGGGGGGCGGCGAGCCAGCAGCCGGCGAACACCGCGGTCAGGGCGAGCACGATCAGGCCTCCCGATGCCAGGTTGTAGTAGTAGGAGACGTACAACCCGGTGACCGCGCAGGCGACACCGATGCCCGCGGCGAGCAGCATCATCACGCCGAGCCGTTCGGTGAGCATCCGCGCCGCGGCGGCCGGCGTGATGAGCAGCGCGAGAACGAGGATGTTCCCGACCGCCTGCAGGGATATGACGATCGCCAGGGTCACCATCACGTAGAGGGCGGTGTCCAGCCAGAAGACCGGCAGCCCGGACGCCGCCGCGGTCTCCCGGTCCAGGCTGACCGTCACCAGTTCCTTGCGCAGCAGCAGGGTCGCCGCGATCAGCACCGCGCCCACCACCGCAACGGTGATCACGTCGCCGTCGGACAGTCCGAGGATCTGACCGAACAGGAAGGAGGCGAGGTCACCGGTGTACGTGCCCTGGGTGCTGATCAACACGATGCCGAGGCCGAACGCGAACGCGAAGAACACCCCGATGACGGCGTCCTCCTTGAGCCGCCGGTTCTGCGACACCACCGAGATGGTCAGGGCCGTGACGACTCCCGCGATCGCCCCACCGATCGCGAGGTTGGCGCCCAGCACATAGCCGACCGCCACCCCGGGGAACACCGCGTGGGCGACCGCGTCGCCGATGAACGCCATTCCGCGCAGCACCACGAAGCTACCGACCACCGCGCAGACCACGCTGGCGAGCATCGCGACCGTGAACGCCCGCTGCATGAACACGTGCTGCCAGGGTTCGGCCAGGATCTCGATCACTTGGGGACTCCCAGCACGGTCAGCAGTTGGTCGGAGGAGGTCACGCCGAAGGCCCTCAGCCAGACCGCCGGGTCCCGAAGCTCCGCAGTCGGCCCTTCGGCCACGACCCGCTGGTTGAGTAGGCAGAGCCGGTCGCACGTGGCGGCGGCGGCCGGCAGGTCGTGGGTCGTCATCAGCAGCGCCGTGCCGTCGGCGCGCGGTCGGGCGACCAGATCGGTGAGCAACTCCTGGGTGGGGACGTCGACCCCGGTGAACGGTTCGTCGAGCAGCAGCACCGCCGGCCGGGACGCCAACGCCCGGGCGACCAGCACCCGTTGCCGTTGCCCCCCGGAGAGCTGCCCGACCGGCCGGTCCCGCAGGTCGGTCAGCCCGGCGCGGGCCAGCGCCTCATCCACCGCCTCCCGGTCGGCGGACCGGGGGCGGCGTAGCCACCCGATGGCACGGGTACGCCCGGTCAGCACGGCGCCGGCCACGGTGACCGGGAAGTCCCAGGCGAACTCGTGCCGTTGCGGGACGTACCCGATCATCCGCCGCGACCGCGCGACCGGTTCGCCGCCGATCAGCACCTGGCCGCTCTCGACGGGCAGCAGACCCAGCACCGCCCGCAGCAGCGTCGTCTTGCCGGCCCCGTTCGGCCCGATGAGCCCGACCATCTCTCCGGCGCCGACAGTGAGGTCGACACCGTCGAGGGCGAGACGTTCACCGAGCCGTACGCGCAGCGATTCCACCCGCAGCGCCGCGGTCACGCCGACTCCGCGCCGGTCGGGCCCGTGTGGCGTCGACGACGAGCGGCGACCAGCAGCAGGGCTCCGACAGCGACCAGCGTGCCGCCGCCGCCGACTGCGGTCAGTACCCACCCCGCACCGGTACGCGGCAGCGGGCCCGATCCGGTGTCGGACCCGGTGCCGGCACCACCGTTGCCCGAGCCCGAGCCCGAGCCGCTGCCCGGATCGGTCGCGTCGCCGACCGCGATGGTGAGGGTCTTCGTGTCGGTCACCGCCTTACCCGCGGTGGTGGTGGCGCTCATCTGCACGGCCAGCCGGTAGAGACCGGGCTTGCTGAACGCCCAGTTGCCGTGCGCGTGGGTGTTCGGCGGGACGCTCATCTGCTGCGGCAGGGCCTTGGCCGAGTCGAACAGCACGTCGGCCTTGCCGAACGAGCCGGTCAGGAAGAGCGTGAAACGTCCCGGCCCGGTGACCCCCTTCAGCGCCCAGGTCACGTTGCCCTTCGTGCCCGCGACGACGGACTCGTGCTGGGTGTTCCAGCCGGGCCAGACGATGCCGGACTGTTGAGCCTGCGGCAGCAGCCAGACCGCGTCACCCGGCTTGCCGAGGAAGTCCGCGCCCGCCGGCACCTCGACCTTCGCCGTGTCCTTCACGTGCAGCACGACGTCGGACAACTCCCGCCACACCGGTGGGCTGACGGTGTCGTCCTTGATCCTGATGATCCAGGCGTCCCCGGTCAGCTGCGGGCCCATGTCGACGTGCCCGTCGGCGATCACCTTCCGGCCGGCGGCGGTCGTGGGAGCAGCAACCTTGGCGGCCGGTGCGGTCAGGGCCCGTGGCGCGGCGGCGGGCTTCGCGCTGGTCCCGGATGCGGCAGCGGACGTGCGCGGGGCGCCGCTCTCGTCGGGGGCGGCGGGTCGGGAAAGGGCCGGCGCCGGCAGCGGCGCCGTCGGGCCCGGGTTGATCGTCGGGACCTGCACCCGGTAGCTCTCCTGCGTGCTCGCCTTCTCGCCAGAGGGCAGGGTGACCGACGCGGCAAGGGTCACCCGGTGCTCCCCGGCCGCGTCGAACATCCAGATCAGGCTGCCGGCGCGGGTCGCGGCGGGCAGCCGCGCGGTGTCCGGAGCGTCCGGCCCGGTGCCGAACAGCGGAGTCGGCACCCCCAGAGACGAGAGCGTGTACGCGGTGAACCGGCCCGGGCCGTCGACCGCGCGCAGCGACACCTCCACCACGTCGCCGATGGTCGCGCCGCGTCGTACCCCGGTCGTGTCCAGCTGGGGAAAGCCGTTGTCGCCGCTGCTCAGTGACCACACCGGGTGACCGGGTTCGCCGAGGAACGCGAAGTTCTGCCCGGCCGGGACCCGGCCGGCGGAGCCGCCGGCCGGGCCGAGCAGGACGGCGGCGGGGTCGTGGCCGGGCAGTCCCCGCCCGGCCTGCGCCGCGTCGCGGACCCGCAGCGCGAGCGCCGATTTGTTGAGGGCGATCGAGACCAGGTCCGTTCCCGCCGCGGTGGCGGTGGCCGGCGCGGCCGTGACCGGGGCGGCGCCGACCATCAGCGCGAGTACGCCGAGCGCCAGGCCGGCGGCTCCGGCCCGCATGCATCGCAGTTTCATCATTTCCTTCCCAGGCAGCGCAGGAGTTCGTCGGCGTTGTGCCGCATCATGGCGACGTAGGTGGTGGCGTTGGCGTCGAAGGCGTCGCCGTAGACCAGGCAGATGTCGACGCCCTGGTCGGTGGCGACCCGGCGCAGGACGCTGGCGCGGGCCGCGAGGTTCGGCTCGATGAACACCGCCGGGACCTTGAGGTTGCGGATTGTCTCGGAGAGCTTGGTGACCTGCGCGGCGCTCGGCTCCTGCGCCGGGTTGGGCACCACGAAGCCGGCGATGGTCAGCCCATAGGCCTTGGCGAGGTAGCCGAACGCGTCATGGGTGGTGATGAGCTGCCGGCGTTCCGCCGGGATCTTCGAGAGCTGGCCCGCGACGTAGGTGTGCAACTCGCTCAGGTCGGCCAGATAGCGGTCCCGGTTGGCGTGGTACGTCGGGCGGCCCTCGGGGTCGACCCTGCTCAGGGTGTCGGCGATGACCTGCACGTACGCCTTGGCGTTGCGGACGTCCTGCCACAGGTGCGGGTCGATCTCGCCGTGTACGTGTTTGCCGAGCACCGCCTGCGGCAGCTGCCACACCGAGCCGCCCGCGGCACCGAGGAAGCCGAACCGCTTGTCGTCCGGCACCTGCTCGATGGCGCGGTTCGGCACGTCGATGACGACCTGCTCGGCGGGGATGTCGCCCTGCTCGTCGGTGCGGGCGAAGACCGTCGCGGTGTCCAGGTCGACGGCGAGGTCCGTGTGCCCGGCGTCCAACAGCCGGCTGCGGCCGTCGCGCAGCAGCCCTCGGGGCTCGACTCCGACGGCGAAGGCGAACGTTCCCGAGCCGAGCTGGCGCACCGGGCTGCCGTCGCCGGCGTCGACCGCGGCGGAGAGCGTCACCCGGTACTCCCCCGGCTTACTGAACGCCCAGTTCAGGTGGGTGTGCGCGTCCGGCGGCAGCACCGCGACGTCCGTGCCGTCGATGCCGTCGGCGTTGTTGTAGTAGATCTTCGGCTGGCCGAGCGCGTCGGTGAGGTAGGCGGCGAACTGGCCGGGTCCGTCCACCCTGGTCGCCGACAGCCGGATGTCCGCGCTGCGGCTCGGGCCCTTGCCGCGTACCGCCAGCCCGAGCCAGAGCACGTCCAGGCCGACGTCCTCGATCAGCGGGATCAGGGTGGCGCCGTACTGCTCGGCGCCCTCGGCGAGGGAGATGTTCGGTGCGCCCTTGGACACGTTGTTGTCGAACAGCTTGATCAGGGCGTGCTCTTCGAGCAGCAGGTGGTTGGTGAACGCCGCGTCGGCGCGGGCGACCTTCGCGGCGTCGGACGGGGTGGGCTCGTAGGAGTGCGGGTCACCGCCGGCGGGCACGACCGCCTCGACGGTGACGCGGTCGCCGCCGACGTTGCGGACCAGATCGGCGAGGATCTCGGTGCTGACGGCCACCGACACTCGCCCGTCGTCTCCGGCCCGGCTGGGTGCGCAGCCGCTCGTCAGGATCGCCAGGGCCAGGGCGGTCGCCCCGGCGCGGCGGATGCGTCTCATCAGGTGGTTCTCCCCGTGTGGTCGGTGGTGGGTTCGCGGTCGTTGCGGGTGGTGTGGTCGCGGCCGGGTCGGGCCGGCGCCGGGTCGGGGTGGGGCTCAGCCGGTGTCGGCTGCGCCGAGGCGGGTGTCGTCCCGGCGGCGACGACCTCGGCGCGGCCCTGCGCCCGGGCGAGGTCCAGGGCGCGTCGGAGACGTCGCTGGCGACGCCGCCGAACGCGGACCAGGCCCCACCCGACAAGCCCGCAGGCGACCAGCAGGAGAAGCTGCGGCCAGGGCGGCGCCCACAGCGAGGCCCGCGCGACGACGGTGGCCGGTGGTGGGTCGAGGACCTGACCGTCGACCGGCTGCGGGGCCACGGCGGCGGTCGCGGTCAGCCGGACCAGTGGGGGCACGCCGTGCATCCGGACGGTGGTACGTACGGCGCCACCGGGCAGGATCTCCGGCAGCGCGGCACCGTCGACGGTGCGGCCGGCGAGGCCGAACGGACCGGCCACCTCGAGCGACGGCTGTCCGGTGAGCCGGACGTTGCCGGTGTTGCGGACGTCGAACGTCGCGGTGACGGTGCCACCGCGCAGCGGATCGACTGACCGGTTGTGGCCGACGACGAGGTTCTCCACCGCCAACGCGGGTGCGAGCTCGCCGGTGACCCGCAGGTGGATCCGGGAACCCACCCGATGGTCGACGGCGACCTGGTTGCCCTGGGCGTTGGTGGTCGTGGCGGTCAGGGAGGCGACGATGCCACCGGCGTGGTCGCCGGGAGTGGCGTTGGTCGGCACGGTGAGGGTGAACGGCACGTCGAGGCGGGACGTCGACGGAACGGTCACGGTCTGCCTCGGCAGCCGGACCCATGAGCCGACGTCGACCGGTTGCCGACCGGCCGGCAACAGGTCGTAGCCGCCGCGCAGGGTGGTGAAGGCGTCGCTCGCGTACAGGGCGAGGGTGACCGGCCGGGTCGAGTGGTTGGTGATCCCGACGTGGTCCGTCACGCTCGCGCCGGGGTTCAGCTTGTAGGTGAAGGCCGATCGACCGTTCGGCCCTCTCGCCGTGGACGGGGCGATGCCCACGGTGACCGCTGACAGAGGTGCGGACGCGCGAGGTTGGGGCGGCGAGGACGGTCCGGGGCTCGGCGCGGCAGCCGGGACGGTCCGCGGAAGCGACGCCGCCGGAGCCGGGATGAGCGAGGTGAGGGCGAGGGTCGCGACGAGGGTGGGGAGCAGGAGCACGGGCACAGCGATCCGTTCACGAAGGGGTGGCCGTCGCGGGGATGGGTTGGACGGCCGGGGCGGACCGTGGTGCGTCCGCCCCGGCCCGGCGGTCAGATCGCCGTCAGGACGAGCGTCGCGGTGTACGTGCCCGCGGCGGTCTCCGTGGGCAGGCTCAGCCGCAGCCCGGCACCGAGGCGCGCGGTTCCCCGACCGGCGCCGTCCGGCGCAGAGCCCAGCACCGCGCTGGCGCCCAGCCCACCGTCGGAGCCCACGGTGTAGGGCGTCACCTCCGCTCCGGCGGTGATGCCTTGGCCGTCGGCCTGCGCGAGCACCCGCGGAGTCCATCCGAGATAGCCCGCGCTGAACGACGCGCCGCCGTCGGCGGTGAAGTCCTGCGGAACCTGACCCGACGCGCTCCAGCCCGGGCTCGCGCCCCGGGTGTCGGTGACGGTCACCGGCCGCAGCTCACCGACGCTTTCCCACCGGTCACCGCCGGCGGAGAGCTGGGCGGGCGGCAGGACCACGGCGCGGTCGTCGGGGTTGACGCTGATCGTCAGCGCGCCCGCCGTCGCGTCGATGGCCGCCGTGATGGTCTGCGACGCCCCGGGGGTCTCCGGCGGGAACGCCACCCAGAGCGACACCGGTTCGCTGGTGGCGACGACCTGGTGGTCGTCGTCGTACAGCTTCGCCACGTACTCGCAGGCGTTCAGCTCGCGAGTGGCGGTGAAGGTGTAGGCAGCGCCGGCCTCGCCGGGAATCACCGAGAACTGCTCGGCGCCGGCACATCTGCTGAACCAGTGGTAGTGGTCCAGCTCGGTCTGCGGAGTCTGGACCGCGTTGAGCGTGACGTTGTCGCCCGGCTGGTACTCCTCGGCCATCCCGTTGACCGCCAGGGCGACGCTCGGGTCGGCGTCGGGCAGCTCCCCGACCACGAACGAGTAGTCGACCGGACCGCTGCTGATCCCGGTGCCGTCGGTCAGCGTCGCGTCGGCTTGGAACCTCAGGGTGTAGCTACCCTCGGCGGTGAAGGCCCAGTTGGCGTGGGCGTGGGTGTGCACCGGCACGTCGAGCGCGTCGGGCAGTCCGTCGCTGCTGTGGAACTTCACCAGCGGACCGCCGAACACGTCCTGCATGAACAGCGACACCTCACCCGGCCCGGACACGTCGACCAGGCTCAACCGCACCTTGTCCCCCACGAACACCCCGGAGTCGAGGGTCGTGGTGTTCCAGCCCGGCCAGAGCAGATCCGGGTCCTGGGTCATCGGCAGCAGCCAGATCTGCGAGCCGGCCGGCCCGAGGAAGGTGAACCGCGGATCGTCGGGCACCGGGGTCGCCGCCTGGGGCAGCACCTGGAACGTCACGTCCGCCGGGTCCCGCGTCACCGCCGGATTGACCGTGTCGTCGTGCACCTCCAGCGACAACCGACCGTCGTCGTAGTGCACATCGACCGCGTCGGTGTGCCCCTTCGACAACACCGCCCGGTCGGCTGCCGACGCGGTCGCCGGCGCCAGCACCACGCTGGCTGCCAGCACCGCCCCGGTGATCAGGGCCGCCACACCGGGCGGCCTCGTGGCAATCTTCATACCTCCCCTTCCGAGGGCACACCTCGAGGCGCGTGCCCGGTTCTCACTGCCGCTCGACGACCGGCAGGTGACTCGTGGGAGCTGGGCTCACCAGGACGCCTTGCGGATGCCCGGCAGCTCACCGCGCAGCGCCATCTCGCGGAACCGCACCCGCGACAACCCGAACCGGCTCAGCACGCCGCGGGGCCGACCGTCGATCTGGTCACGAGAGCGCAACCGCACCGGGCTGGAGTCCCTCGGCAGCCGGGCCAACCGGCGCACCGCTTCGTCGCGCGCCGTCGGGTCCGTTCCCGGGTGGGCGATGATCCGCTTCAGCTCCGCCCGACGCTCGGCGTGGCGGGCGACGAGCACCACGCGGCGGGCCTGTCGGTTGCCCAGGCTGGTGCGAGCCATCAGCGCGCCTCGCGAAACTCGACGTGCCGGCGCACGACCGGGTCGTACTTACGCAGCACCAACCGGTCGGGATCGTTGCGGCGGTTCTTGCGGGTCACGTAGGTGTAGCCGGTGCCCGCGCTGCTACGCAGGCGGACGATCGGACGTACGTCGGTCTGGCGGGCCATCAGATCCGCACCCCCCGACCCCGCAGCTCGGCGACGACCGTCTCGATGCCCTTGCGGTCCACCGTCTTCAGCGCCTTCGCGGTGAGAGTGAGGGTGACCCAGCGTCGCTCGGACGGCACCCAGTAGCGGTGGCTCTGCAGGTTCGGATTCCACCGACGGCGGGTCCGCCGGTGCGAGTGGGACACGGCGTTGCCGAAGCTCGGCTTCGCCCCGGTCACGTCACAGCGTCTGGACATCTGACTCCTTCTCGATACGGCAACCTTAACGGTAACGGTTTTCATTTCTACATCAGCCGTTCGGTCGGGTTGCCGCCGGGGGTCCGCACGATTGCCACCACCCGGACCCACCCCCGCCGCGCCTGTCCCCGCGCGTCGGCGCGCGTCCCACCTGGACAGCGGGGGGCGACGTGGTCTCCCACCGGTCAGGCGCGGCCACGGCGGCCCCGGTGCACAGCGGGCGAGGGGGCCGATGTCGGCGCGCGCGTCAGGACGAGAAACCACGTCGCGGCCGCGAAGCGCCGGCGGGCGAGGTGCCGAAGGTGCTCAGGCCGACGCCCGCGCAGTCGGGCGCGGCGCGCATGATCTGCCGGCGGCGGTCGGCAGGGTGTGGTCAGACCGCGCAGGCGGCGCAGGTGCCGAAGATTTCCAGCGTGTGGTTCACGTCGGCGAAGCCATGCCGCTGCGCGGTTCTTCGGGCCCAGGCGTCGACGGTGGGCCCGACGACCTCGATGGTGCGGGCGCAGTGCCGGCGCACCAGATGGTGATGGCGGGAGCCAGTGCACCGGTGGAACAGCTGCTCACCGCTCGGCAGCCGCATGCTGTCCACCTCACCGGACTCGAGCAGGGCCTGCAGCGTGCGTGACGGAGGATCAGCGCGCGCACTGTGCGCAGGTACCGAAGATCTCCAAGGTGTGACCGACGTCGGTGAAGCCGTGTTGCGCGGCGACCTGGTCCGCCCACCGCTCGACGGCCGGCCCGGCGACCTCGACCGTGCGCCCGCAGTCGCGGCAGACCAGGTGGTGGTGATGCTTGCTCTGGCTGCACCGGCGGTACAGCTGCTCGCCGCCCGGCAGCCGGGTCGAGTCGATGTCACCGGCGTCGACCAGCAGTTGCAGCGTCCGGTACACGGTCGTCAGGCCGACCCGCGCGTTGCGGGCGAGCAGCATCTGGTGCAGTTGCTGCGCCGTGTGGAAACCCTCGACCTCCCGCAGCAGCGCCAGCACCTCGCCGCGCTGCCGGGTGTTCCGGGTCACATTCGGCATTGCCTGATTCACCGTGGCCGCCACCCTCCGTGATCTCGGCCGCCGTCCGACCGGCCAGTTCCGACGCCCGACGCGCTGTCGGTCGGACCATTATGCGTCGATCGACCGCAGCTGTGGCCGTGCCATTTCGGACAGATCTCGGCGTCCCCGGTCGGCAGGGGGCTGGCCAGGCCGGCACCGGTCCCGCCTCAGCGGTTGACTGCGCGTGACGTCACGGAGAGATTACAACGTGACGGCATCTATCGACATCGACTACCAAAACCGCCAAGGATTCGCTCAGAAGCGCCCTGCACCCACAGGGCCCTGTTCTCTGGAGGAAAGAGAACGTGAGAGAACCCCGCAACCTGAGCAGGCGTACCTCGGCCCTGCTCTTCGCGTCGGTCCTGGCGGCCAGCGCCGCGACCGTGACGGGTGGCGCCGCGACCGCGAGCGCCGCCCCGTCCACACCCGACACCGGGCAGGCGACCCCCGCCGAGGCGTTGGGCTCGCACGACGCCAAGCTCCTGGCCGTGGCCGAGGCGAAGCACGCGCCGACGGTGACGCTGATCGTGGCCACCGAGAAGGGCGACGCCAATGCCGTCGCCAACGGGCTCAAGGCCCTGGGTGGAACGGTCAACCGCCGCTTCGACCAGATCGGGTACGTCCTGGCCACCGTGCCCACCGCGAAGGTGCTCAAGGCCGCCGCACTGCCCGGCGTCTCCGCGGTCGACCTCGACGAGACCATCCAGCTGCCGGACCCGACCCCCGACGTGGCACCGTCCGGCGCGAAGTCGGCGAAGCAGGCGGCCACGCTCGCGGGACCCGGCGCTGGCACCGGCGCGACCAACCCGTACATGCCGACCAACGAGACCGGCGCGGTGGCGTTCAAGGCGGCCCACCCCACGTGGGACGGCCGTGGAGTCACCATCGGCATCATGGACTCCGGCGTCGACCTGGACCAGCCGGCCCTGCAGAAGACCACCACCGGCGAGCGGAAGATCGTCGACTGGGTCACCGCGACTGACCCGGTCACCGAGAACGACGGCACCTGGCGGCGGATGAACACCGAGGTGAACGGACCGTCCTTCACCGCCGCCGGCGCCACCTGGACCGCGCCGGCCGGCGCCTACCGCTTCAACGTCTTCCGCGAGTCCATCACCGCGGCCAGCGACCCGGCTGGCGACGTCAACCGCGACGGCGACACCACCGACGTGTGGGGCATCCTGTACGACCCGCAGACCCACGACATCTGGGTCGACGTCGACCAGGACAACGACTTCACCGACGAGGCCCTGATGCGGCCATACCGGGAGAAGTTCGACGTCGGACACTTCGGCACCGACAACCCCGCCACCGCCGTACGCGATCAGATGCCGTTCGTGGTCGAGTACCGCGAGGACGTCGACACCACCCCGCTGAACATCCCGGGCACGTCCGACTACGTCAACATCGGCATCATCGAGGCCACCCACGGCACGCACGTCGCCGGCATCACCGCCGCGAACGACATGCTCGGCAACACCGCCTTCGACGGCGCCGCTCCCGGCGCCAAGATCGTCTCCGCCCGCGCCTGCTCGTGGGGCGGCGGCTGCACGGCCGCGGCGCTGACGACCGGCATGGCCGACCTGGTCATCAACCGCCACGTGGACGTGCTCAACATGTCCATCGGCGGCCTGCCGACGCTCAACGACGGCTCCAACGCCCGCGCCCAGCTGTACAACAACCTGATCAGCACGTACGGCGTGCAGATGTTCATCTCCGCCGGCAACTCCGGCCCCGGCCTGAACACGGTCGGCGACCCGTCCGTCGCCGAGAACGTGGTAAGCGTCGCGGCGAACATCAGCAAGGACACCTGGCTGGCCAACTACGGCTCGGTGGTCCGCAAGGACAACGCCCTGTTCAACTTCTCCTCCCGCGGCCCCCGCGAGGACGGCGGCTTCAAGCCGAACATCACCGCCCCCGGATCGGCGATCTCCACCGCGCCGACCTGGCAGCCGGGCAATCCGGTCCCCGAGGCCGGCTACCCGCTGCCGCCGGGCTACCAGATGCTCAACGGCACGTCGATGGCCTCCCCGCAGGCCACCGGTGCCGCCGCACTGCTGCTCTCGGCCGCCAAGGCAACCGACAAGGGTGTCACCCCGGCCGCGCTGCGCCGGGCCATCTACACCTCGGCCAAGCCGATCGCGGACGTCGCGACCTACGCCCAGGGCTACGGCATGCTCAACGTGCCCGGCGCCTGGAAGCTGCTCGCCAAGAACGTCGAGACCCGGTCGTACACCTCCGACGCCCCGGTCTGCTCCGGGCTGTCGGAGAACCTAACCCGCTACGACCGCGAGCTGAACCGCTTCGTCCCGAACCCCAACCGGGGTGCCGGCGTCTACAACCGCTGCGCTTCGGCCGAGGGCGGGCAAAAGGTCGGCCAGAGCCGGACCTACCAGGTCAAGCTCACCCGGACCAGCGGCCCGGCCGGCTCGGTCAACCACAAGGTGGCGTTGCGCGGCAACGACGGGACCTTCTCCGCGCCGAAGTCCGTCGCCCTGCCGTTGAACAAGACCGTCACGATCGCGGTCACCGCCAAGCCCAGGTCCACCGGTGCGCACGGCACCATCGTGACCGTCGACGACCCGAAGACCTCCGTGATCGATTTCGAGGTCTCCGCCGTCGTCGTCGCGTCCAACGACGTCACCAAGCCCAGCTTCTCGTTCTCCGCCGAGGGCTCGGTGCAGCGAAATGGTTTCGTCTCGTACTTCGTCACCGTGCCGGCGGGTGCCGGCGCGCTGCAGGTGAACCTGTCGGGCATCGCCACCGGGTCGCAGACCCGCTTCATCGCCATCAACCCGTACGGCGTTCCGGTGGACCCCACCGCGAGCACCGCCTGCTACACCAACTTCTCCGACGCCGCGGCCTGCAAGCCGCAGGAGCGGGACTACCAGAACCCGATCGCCGGAGTCTGGGAGATCGAGGTCGAGTCCCGGCGGACCTCGCCATCGCTGAACAACCCGTTCCAGCTTCAGGCGCGGGTGCAGGGCGTCACGGTCGAACCGTCCGTGATCGACCTGCCGACGGTCGCCGCGGGTCAGCCGACCCCGGCGAACTGGACGCTGACCAACGCGTACGGTCCGGTCGCGGTGACCGGTCAGGGCGGCGCGCTGTCCAGCGTGCACACCGAACGGCCGACCATCGCCGAAGGCGCGCAGCACGAGTACCTGGTCGACGTGCCCGCGGGCGCGACGAGCTTCACGGCCCGGATCGGCAACACGGCCAACCTCGGCGCCGACCTGGACCTGACGGTGTTCCGCGGCGACACCCAGGTCGGCCAGGCGGCCGACGGTGACTCCGAGGAAGCCGTCACCATCGCCAACCCGCCGGCGGGCAGCTATCGGGTCGTCGTCGACGGATACGCCGTCGACGGGCCGGGCACCAGCACCGCGTACGACTACCGGGACTCGTTCTCGGCCCCGTCACTCGGTGCGCTCACCACCCCGGTCACCCCGCTGGCCCTGCCCCACGGCGCCACCGCCACCCTCACCGGGACGGTGACCGCCCAGTCCACCCCGGGCGCCGGCCGAGAGCTGTTCGGCGAACTCGCCATCGTCACCGCCGACGGCGCGGTCGTCGGCCGCGGCGCCGTCCACATCGGTGCCGTCAACTGATCGACTGATCCAAACGCTGGGGCTCGTTTCCGAACTTCCGGGGACGGGCCCCAGCGTCTACTTCTGACGCCTCGGCCCGCGCCAGCTACCCGACCCTCCTGCTGGCCCCGCTTCGAGAATCGGCATGAACGTCCAGCAGCGGAAGGGAGCTGCGTTGACCGCGCCCGAGCACGTCGCCCCAGCGGGCGAGGAGCAGACCGGACCGTCGCAGGCGGTGGCCGACCGACCCCACCCACCGGCGGACGGCCGCGGCGACGGGCTGCGGTCCCTGATTCCCACCCGGATCGGCTCCGTCGAGATCTTCACGACGCTGCTCGTCCTCCTGCTCGCCCTGAACGGACCGCTGACCGATCTGCTCTCCAGGCCGGCCCTCGCCACCTGGACGACGGTGTTCGTCTCCGTGATGGTGCAGGCCGTACCGTTCCTGGTCTTCGGCGTCCTGCTCTCGGCGGTGATCGCGGTCTTCGTGCCGCGTTCCTTCTGGGCCCGCGCCCTTCCCCGGCATCCTGCCCTCGCGGTCCCCGTGGCCAGCGCAGCGGGCGTCGTTCTTCCGGGTTGCGAATGCGGTGCCGTGCCGATCGCCGGCTCCCTGATCCGTCGCGGCGTCACCCCTGCGGCCGCCCTGGCCTTCCTTCTCGCCGCACCGGCGATCAACCCGATCGTGCTCGCCGCGACCGCGGTCGCGTTCCCGAACAATCCCGAAATGGTGGTCGGCCGTGCCGTCGCCAGCCTGATCGTCGCCATGGTGATGGGCTGGCTCTGGCTGCGCCTGGGTCGCGCCGACTGGATCCGGCTGCCGCACCGGCCCGACCTCGACCGACTTCCACGCGGCGAGGCATTCTGGTCCGCCGTGCGCCACGACGTGGTCCATGCCGGCGGGTTCCTGGTGATCGGCGCGGCGGCTGCGGCCAGCATCAATGTCCTGGTACCCGAGCGGTGGCTGCAGACTCTCGCCGACCAACCGGTTCTCTCGGTTCTCGCCCTGGCGTCGCTCGCCGTGCTGCTGTCCATCTGCTCCGAGGCGGACGCGTTCGTCGCCGCCTCACTGTCACAGTTCTCGCTCACCTCCCGACTCGCGTTCCTGGTGGTTGGTCCCATGGTCGACCTCAAACTGATCTCCATGCAGGCCGGGATCTTCGGCCGGCGGTTCGCCGCCCGCTTCGCGCCGGCGACCTTCGCGGTCGCGGTCGCCGTCGCCGTCGTGACCGGGATGGTGCTGCTGTGAACCGCCAAGCCCAAGCCTGCGTCATGATCCTCCTCGGCGGCGCCGTGCTGCGGGCCACCGTCACGGACCTCTACCTGCGCTACGTCAAGGAGGAGTTGCGCCCCTTCCTCATCGCCGCGAGCCTCGTGCTGATCGCCGCCGCCGCGATGACCCTCTGGTACGAACTCCGGCCCGCCTTCGCTGTGCCACAGCCGGACGGACCCGCCGCCGACCAGCCGGACGAGGCAGACGCCGCACCGGCGACCGACGAGCACGGCCACGCTCACCACGCCCATCACGAGCCGCGGGTGGCCTGGCTGCTGATCCTGCCGGTCGTCGGGCTCCTCATGGTCGTCCCGCCCGCCCTCGGCTCGTATGCCGCAGGCCAGGCCGGCACCGCCCTGACGTCGGAGGAGGAGTACGAGTATCCGCCGCTGCCCGCCGGCGACCCGGCGAAGACCAGCCTCTTCGACTATGCCGCCCGGGCGCTGTGGGACAAGGGCGAGTCGATCGGCGACCGCCGGATCGCACTCACCGGTTTCATCACGCCCGGGCCCGAGGGGCAGCCCATCCTTGCCCGGATGATCCTCTCCTGCTGTGCCGCCGACGGCCGACCCGTCAAAATCGGCATGGCCGGCGACGCCCCCACCGGCCTCGCCAGCGACACCTGGGTTCAGGTCATCGGCCGCTACAGCGACCGGCGCGGGCGCGACCCGATCAACGACGAGGAGATCCCCTATATCGAGGTCGAGTCGTGGCGAGAGGTGCCGGTGCCGGCGGATCCGTACGAATAGACGCCGTTGCGGTACGCGCCGGTTCACGCGGGGTCGGGTCGAGCCGACGGGTCGTCGAGCCAGGGGCCGAGCAGGGCCATGGTGCGCTGGTGGAGGTGGTCCCGGAAGCTCGCCTTCCGGACCTGCCCGGCCGGTTCGGCGACCCGACTCTCGTCGAGGTAGGCCCCGCTGGGCACGCTCGGGTCCTGAGCGGCGTGGATGACGTTGGCAGCCCCGTAGGCCGCGTTCTCACCCTGGACCGCGAACATCGCGTGCAGCAGCCGGGTCTCGACGACTCCCGGGTGGACGCTGACGATCCCGGGCCGGTAGTGCCGGGACTGCCGGACGGCGTGGGCGACCAGCGCGAGCTTGGAACGCGCGTACGCCGCAGCCGGCTGGTAGCCGCGCTCGAACTGCAGGTCGTCCAGGTCCAGGTGGGCGGAGAGGTGGGTCGCGGACGACACGTGCACCACCCGGCCCGTCGGGGGGATGAGCGGCAGGAGGCGTTCGGTGAGCAGAACGGCCGCCAGGTAGTTGGTCTGCAGCGTCGCCTCGTAGCCGTCCGCGCTGCCCTGGCGGCGCTCGGAACCCGGACGGCCCGCGTTGTTGATCAGCACGTCGACCTGGTCGGTAAGGTTCGCCACCTGCCGGGCCAGGGCCACGACGTCGTCGAGTCGGTCGAAATCGGCCGGTGCGTAGACCACCTCGGCCCGGCCGGCACTGCGAAGCTGGTCCAGCAGCGGCAGCACCGCCGAGTGGGGCTGCGGCCCGTGGACGATCAGGCGTCGGGCCGATGCGGCGAGGCGCTGGGCCGCCGCCGCACCGATCCCACTGGTCCCGCCGGTGAGCACGACCGTTCCGGGTGTCTGGTCGCCCATCCTTGATCGCCCTCCGCTCACCGTGCGACGTCCGTCCTGCCATCATCGGGCGAGCGGCGCCCCGATGCGGGCTGATTCGGCCCGCGCCTCGCGGATCGGTGGCCCGGCCCGGATCGCGTGATCCCGGGCCGGGCCTGACGTCCGTCTGCCGATCAGTTGAACGCGGCGGCGAACATGCCGGGCTGGTAGGAACCTCCCTGCTGGTGCACGATGACGGCGAGTCGGTTCGCTGCGTTGATCAGGGCGACCAGGGCGACCAGCGCGGCGATCTGGTCGTCGTCGTAGTGCGCGCGCACCCGGGCCCACGTCTCGTCGGACACGCCGTGGTGGGCGTCGGCGAGCCGGGTGCCCTCCTCGGCGAGCGCGAGCGCGGCCCGCTCGGCCTCGGTGAACACGGTGGACTCGCGCCAGGTGGCGACCAGGTGGAGCCGGACCGAGGTCTCACCGGCGGCTGCGGCCTCCTTGGTGTGCATGTCGACGCACCAGCCGCAGCCGTTGATCTGGCTGGCGCGCAGCGACACCAGCTCCTGCGTGGATTTCGGCAGCGTGGACTGGTGGATCACCAGGCCGGCGTTGGCGAACCGCTTGGCGAACCTGACGGCGACCTCGTTGCCGAACATGTCGAATCGGGCATCCATGCCTTCGTCCTCTCCCGTGGCGTTGCGCTGGACGAACATGAGATGCCGGCGACCGGATCCCTGTGACGGTGCGACCACATGACGCGCGCCACATCGCTCCTCCCCGCCACCGCCGCGGCGTACCGGTCCAGCACCAGCCGAGCGATCGCCAGGCTGGTGACGAGCGGGGCGGTGACGGCGTCCGCCCCGGCGCGGCGCAGTGAACGGTGGAAGATCCCGTCGCCGAGCAGGTACGCGGCGACCACGACCCGTCGGGCGCCCTCGGCCCGCAGCTCGGCGATGACCTCGGACACGCGCGGAGTGCTCGTCGAGGCGTACCCGACCCGGGCGGGCGTCGACAGCGCCCCGGCGACCGAGGCGACGTCGGCGCGGGATCGGGCGTCGCTGGAGCCGGCCGCGGCGAGCACGACGGCGTCCGCCGGCCCGGCGGCGGCGATCCGCCCGGTGAGGACGTCGACCAGCTCCGGGTCGGGGCCGAGCGGTGGGGTCACGGTGATGTCCCGGCCGGCGGTGGCGTTCGGAATGTCGACGCGAACGTGGTAGCCGGCGCTGAGCAGCAGGGGCACCACGACGGCGGGTCGATCCAACCGGGGCGCGACCTCGGCGAGCCGGGGCCGCTGCACGTCCAGGTAGGACAGGTGCAGGTCCAGCTCCGGCGCGTGCTCGGCGACCGTCCGGGTGAGGCCGCGGATCTGGGCCTGGCCGGCCGGTGAGCGGGTGCCGTGGGCCACGAGGACCAGTGCCGGTGCGCTCACGGGTCGACCCGGAGGCGGAAGCCGCGCTTGACCACCGTTTCGATGTAGCGGGTGTCGCCGAGCGCGGCGCGCAGGCGGGCGACGGCCTGGTTGACGGCGTGGCTGCCCTCGTTCAGGGGCAGAGCGGCGGAGAGCTGGGCGCGGGAGAGCACGGCACCGGGCCGGGCGGCGAGGCTGGTCAGGATCGCCATCGACGCCGGAGCGAGGGGACGCAGCTCGCCGTGGAGAACGACGGCGTGGCCGCGTAGTTCGATCACGGTGCCGGCGACGCAGATGCGCCGGGCCCGACGCGGCAGCTCGTCGGTCACCGCCTTCACGAGCGCGCCGAGTCGGGCCCGTTCGGGCACGAGCACCGGCACCCCGTGCTCGCGCAGCGGGGCCGCGGTGACCGGGCCGACGCAGGCGGCCACGACCCGCTCGGAGAAGAGTCGTAGCAGTCGTGGCGTGTTGGGACCGGCCGCGTCGAGGAGGGTGAGCACCGCCGGGGCGCTGGTGAACGTGGCGGCGTCGACCTGCCCGGTGAGGATCAGGTCGACCAGCCGGCGCACGGGGGCGGTGTCGTCGGGTGCCCGCCACCGGTAGACGGGCACCTCGATCACCTCGGCTCCGCCGGCCCGGAGCGCCGCGACGAAGTCGGCCTGGGGGCCGCCGTGCAGTTGGACCGCGATGCGCCGGCCGGCGACGCCCTCGTCCAGGAGGCGGCGCAGGATCTCGTCACACGACTCGGTCGGCGCCGACCACTCCTCGCTGAGCCCGGCGGCGCGGATCGCGCCGCACGGTTTCGCGCCGCGGGCGAGCAGTCGGGCCTGACGCAGGCGGGTGCGCAGCGGGTCGCCGACGCCCCACCCTTCGGCGGCCTCGAGCCAGCCGCGGAAGCCGATGCCGGTGGTGGCGATGACGACGTCCGGGGCGCGTCCGACGCAGGCGAGAGTGGCGCTGTGCAGGGCCTCGTCGTCCAGCAGCGGCACGATCGTGATGGCGGGCGCGGTCACCACCCGTGCGCCGCGCCGTCGCAGCAGGGCGACGAGTTCGTCGCGGCGTCGCTCGGCGGTGACCGCCACGGTGAAGCCGGCCAGCGGCGGGATGTCACCCTCCCCCGCCCGGGCGGCGGCCGGCGACGACGGTGTGCCGCCGGCCGGCGAGGCGGCGACCGGGGACGCCCCGGTGGCCATCAGGGCACCGCCACTTCGACCAGGCCGTCGCGGACACGGGCGGGATAGACCGGCACGACCACTCCCGGCACGTCCAGGCACGCCCCGGTCTCCAGGTCGTACGCCTGCTTGTGCATCGGTGACACCACGATGTCCCTACCGCCCCGGGTGCCGACGATGCCCCGGGAGAGCACGTTGGCCGCGCAGAGTGGTTCGTGGTTGCCGGTCGCCCGGACCGTCCCGTCGTACAGCCGGAAGACGGCGATCTGGACCTCGCCGACGAGCGCGGCGGCGCCTCGTTCCGGGAGCAGGTCGGTCAGGCGGCACACCCGGCTCCAGCGGGTAACGGCCGTCGTCGTGGTCATCGGATCACCTCCGTCAGCCTCACCTGGGTTCTCGACGGCACGGGCTGGTCGCGTTCGACGGCGAACGAGATCGCAGGGTCCGGCGCCGCGGGGTCGTTGACGAAGGAGACGAAGCGGCGCAGCTTCTCCGGGTCGTCGAGCACGGCACGCCACTCGTCCACGTAGGAGGCGGTGTGCCGGGCCATCGCCGCGTCGAGGTCGGCGCAGAGGCCGAGGCTGTCGTCGACGATGACCGCGCGCAGGTGCTCCAGTCCGCCGTCGAGGGCTTCCAACCAGGCGGCGGTGCGTTGGAGCCGGTCGGCGGTGCGGATGTAGAACATGAGGAAACGGTCGATGGTGCGGACCAACTCCTCGGTGCCGAGGTCAGAGCGGAACAGGTCGGCGTGCCGGGGTCGGAAGCCGCCGTTGCCGCCGACGTAGAGGTTCCAGCCGCTCTCGGTGGCGATGATCCCGAAGTCCTTGCTACGGGCCTCCGCGCACTCCCGCGCGCAACCCGACACCGCGGCTTTGATCTTGTGCGGGGCGCGCAGCCCGCGATAGCGCAACTCCAGCGCGATCGCGAGGCCGACGGAGTCCTGCACGCCGTAGCGGCACCAGGTGGACCCGACACAGGACTTCACCGTCCGCAGTGCCTTGCCGTACGCGTGCCCGGACTCGAAGCCGGCGTCGACGAGGCGACGCCAGATCGCGGGAAGCTGCTCCACCCGCGCCCCGAACAGGTCGACCCGCTGCCCGCCGGTGATCTTCGTGTAGAGACCGAAGTCGCGGGCCACCTCGCCGATGACGATCAGTTTCTCCGGGGTGATCTCACCGCCCGGTATCCGCGGCACCACCGAGTACGTGCCGTCGCGTTGCAGGTTGGCCAGGAAGTGGTCGTTGGTGTCCTGCAGGGCCGCCTGCTCCCCGTCGAGAATGTGGCCGGTGCCGAGCGAGGCGAGGATCGAGGCGACGACCGGTTTGCAGATGTCGCAGCCCCGGCCGGTGCCGTACCGGCCGATCAGCGCGGAGAAGGTGGTGATGCCGCGTATGCGGACCAGGTCGAACAGCTCCTGCCGGGAGTGCGTGAAGTGCTCGCACAGCGCGGTGGACTGGGCCACCCCGCTCTCGGCGAGCAGCGACTTGAGCAGGGGCACACAGGAGCCACAGGTCGTGCCGGCGCGCGTACACGCCTTGAGGCTCGGGACGTCGGCGCAGCCGTCGCCGATCGCCGCCACGATCTGATCCTTGGTCACCGCGTTGCAGCTGCACACCTGCGCGTTCGCGGGCAGGGGCAGATCCGGGGCGCCGGTGGCGAGGAAGTCGGCGAGCCTGCCGGGTGCCGGCCCGCCGACCGCCGCCCGCAACGCGGGGTACGCCGACGCGTCGCCGACCAGCACCCCGCCGAGCAGGGTCCGGGCGTCGTCGGTGAGGACCAGCTTGGCGTAGAGGCCGTGGGCGGGATCGGCGTAGACCACGTCGAGCGGGCCGGTGGTGGCGCCGAAGCTGGCCACGTCCACGCCGAGCAGCTTGAGCTTGGTGGCGGTGTCCGCGCCCGGGAACACCGTGTCGCCGTCGAGCAGCTGGTCGGCGACCACGTCGGCCATCGCGTAGCCGGGGGCGACCAGGCCGTAGCAGCGTCCGCCCTCCGACTCGGCGTGCGCGGCGGTCCAGTCGCGGGTGAGGTCGATCGAGGCGCACTCCCCGATCGCGTAGATCCGCTCGTCGGCGGTGCGGCAGGCCGCGTCGACCACTATCCCGCCGCGTTCGCCGACCGGCAGGCCCGCGGCCCGCGCCAGTTCGTCGCGGGGACGCACCCCGGCGGCGAACACCACCAGGTCGGTGTCCAGGGTGAGGTCCGCGGCGGTGCTCAACCGCAGCCCGTCGCCGGCGTCGGCGATGCCGGTCACGGCGGTGCCGCAGTGCACGGCGATGCCCAGTTCCTCGATGCGCCGCCGCAGCATCGCACCGCCGGCCTGGTCGACCTGCATGGGCATCAGGTGCGGCGCGAACTCCACGATGGAGGTCCGCAGTCGCAGCAGCCGCAGCGCGTTCGCCGCTTCGAGGCCGAGCAGTCCACCGCCGACGACCACTCCGCTGCCGCGGGCGCCGGCGTAGTCGCGCAACGCCTCCAGGTCGTCAAGCGTGCGGTAGACGAAACGCCCGGGCCCCTGCGCGCCCGGCACCGGTGGCACGAACGGCCGCGACCCGGTGGCGAGGACCAGCACGTCGTACGGGTACGCGCCGGTCGCGGTGTGCACCACCCGCGCCGCCCGGTCCACCTCGAGGGCGGGCTCGCCACGCCGGAACCGCACCCCGGCCGGCACCCCCGTCGGCGCGAGCGTCAACTCCTCGGCGGTGGCCCCCTCGAAGTACGCCGACAGCCGCACCCGGTCGTAGGCCGGTCGACGTTCCTCGCCGAGGACCGTCACCGACCATCGCCGGCCGGCGTCGCGCGCCACCAGGGCCTCGACGAACCGCTGACCGACCATGCCGTTACCGATGACGACGAGCCTCATACCGCTACCTCCTCGGTCACATCCGCCGGAGCCACCCCGGCCGGAGCCGACCCTGAGAGGGCCGGCGCGGTCGCGGCCGGCGCCGGGGTCGTCCCGAGCAGCGCCGGCTCCGCGGCGGCCCCGACCGGATCCACGCTCGCCAGCCAGTCCACGAGTCCCCGCACCGCGTCGGCGCAACTGCCGCAGCCGGTGGTGGCCCGGGTTCCGGCCACCACGTCGGCGAGGCGGCGGGCTCCGCCACGCCAGCACGCCGTGATCGCCGCCTTGGACACGCTGTTGCAGCGGCACACCACCGCCTGGTCCGGCATGAACGCCGGGGATTCGACAGGTGCCGGGGCCGCCCCGAGCGCCCGGCCGAGCAGCAGGGAACGCCGGTCCACGGGCACCTCGCCGTTGCGGTCGAAGAGCTGCACCAGCGTGCCGACGGTCGGGTTGTCGCCGAGCAGCACCGCACCGGTGAGCCGGCCGTCCCGGACCACCACCTTGGCGTACGTGCCCCGGGCCGGGTCGGCGAAGCAGATCGTCTCGGCGTCCGGTCCGGCGGCCAGCGAGCCCATCGCGGCCAGGTCGATGCCGGCGGCCTTGAGCCGGGTCACCGGGCGGGATCCCCGGTAGGCCGCCGCGCCACCGGTGAGCCGGTCGGCGACCGTGGCGGCCTGCTCCCAGGCCGGGGCGACCAGACCGTAGACGGTGCCCTGGTGCTCGACGCAGTCACCGATGGCGAAGACCCGCGGATCACTGGTGCGCAGGGCGTCGTCGACCAGCACCCCCACGTTGACCGCGAGCCCGGCGGCCTCGGCGAGCCCGGTGTCCGGGCGTACGCCGCAGGCCACCACCAGCAGGTCGGCGGGGAGAACGGTCCCGTCGGCCAGGCGCAGACCGTCGCCGGTCCACTGGACGGCCCGCACGCCGAGGCGTACCCGCACCTTGACCTCGGCGAGGGTCCGACAGAGCACGTCGCCGGCTTCCGGGTCGAGCTGGCGCTCCAACAGATGGGTGCCGGCGTGCGCCACGGTCACCCGCAGCCCACGGTCGGCCAGCCCTCGGGCGGCCTCGATGCCGAGCAGGCCACCGCCGAGCACCACCGCCGTGGCACCCCCGCGGGCGTCCGTCGTGATGCGTCGGCAGTCGTCGAGGGTGCGGAACAGCGACACCCCGTCCGCCAGCGTCCCGTCCTCGCGGGTCAGCCCGGCGAGCGGCGGCAGCACCGGGCGGGCGCCGGTCGCCAGCACCAGGGCGTCGTACTCGTGCTCGTCGTCAATGGTGCGGACCACGCGGCGGGTCCGGTCGATGGCGGTGACCGCGGCCCCCAGCCGGACGTCCACACCACCGGGCGGCTCGACCAGCGGCAGGTCGTCCTCGCCGACCTTGCCGGCCAGCAGCGCCGACAGCAGGATCCGGTTGTACGCCGGATGCGCCTCCGCGCCGAAGGCGGTGACCTTCACGTCGACGCTGCGGGCCCGCAGCTCGGCGGCGAGACGGGCCCCGGCCATCCCGTAGCCGGCGATGACCACCCTCACGAGAGCCCCTCACCGGTCGCGGCGGCGACTCGTGCGGCGCACACCTTGAACTCCGGCATCCGGGAGATCGGATCCAACGCCGTGCTGGTCAGCGTGTTGGCGCGCGCTGCGCCGGGATAGTGGAACGGCATGAACACGGTGTCCGGGCGGATCGCCTCGCTCAACCGGGCCGCCGCGGTGGCGCTCCCCCGCCGGGTCGTCACCACCACGGGCTCCCCCTCGGCCACCCCGAGGCGCCCCGCCAGGTCCGGGTGCAGCTCCACGAAGGGCCGGCCGGGCAGCTTCGCGATCCGGCGGGTCTGCGCGCCCGACTGGTACTGGGTCAGTACGCGGCCGGTCGTCAGGTACAGCGGATACGACTCGTCCGGCTCCTCCGCCGCCGGCCGGTGCTCGACCGCGACGAACCGGGCCCGCCCGTCCGGGGTGCCGAAACGGTCCAGGAAGAGCCGCGGCGTTCCCGGGTGGTCCGGGCCCGGACACGGCCAGAAGATCCCATCCTCGGCGTCGATACGCGGGTAGCTGATCCCGGAGTAGTCGGCGATCCCGCCTGCGCTGGCGCGGCGCAGCTCGTCGAAGACGGTCTGCGGGTCGTCGCCGGTCGGCGCACCGAGTCGCCCGGACAGCTCGGCCAGCACGCTGAGGTCGGTGCGCACGCCGGGCGGCGGGCCCGACAGCCGGCGGCGGCGGATCACCCGCCCCTCCAGGTTGGTCATCGTGCCGTCCTCCTCGGCCCACTGCGCGACCGGCAGCACCACGTCGGCCAGCTGCGCGGTCTCGGAACGCACCACGTCGGCCACGACCAGCAGCTCCAGCTTCCGCAGCCGCCGCTCCACGTCCGCCGCGCGGGGCGCGGAGATCACCGGGTTGGACCCGAAGACCAGGAGTCCCCTCGGCCCTCCCTCGGCGCCGAGGGAGGTGAGCAGTTCGTATGCCGAGGGCCCCGGCCCGGGAATGCTGGCCGGGTCGACGCCCCACACGGCGGCCACGTGCGCCCGCGCCGCCGGGTCGTCGATCCGGCGGTAGCCGGGCAACTGGTCGGCCTTCTGCCCGTGCTCGCGCCCGCCCTGCCCGTTGCCCTGGCCGGTCAGGCAGCCGTACCCGGAACCGGGCCGGCCGGGCAGGCCCAGGGCGAGGGCCAGGTTGACGAACGCGGACACCGTGTCGGTGCCCTTGGCGTGCTGCTCGGCGCCGCGGGCGGTGAGCACGATCGCGGTCGACGCTGCGGCGAGCTGCCGCACGGTCGCGTACAGGTCGGCGATCGGCACCCCGGTGAGCCGCTCGACCCGGGCCGGCCAGTAACCGGCGACGCTCTTGCGGACCTGCGCGAAACCGGTGGTACGCGCCGCGACGTACGCCCGGTCGACGAGTCCCTCGGTGACAGCGATGTGCAGCAGCCCGTTGGCGAGCGCCAGGTCGGTGCCGGGAGTGGGTTGCAGGTGCCGGGCGGCCCGGCGGGCCGTCGGGGTGGCGCGCGGATCGACCACGATCAGCCGCGCCGGGTCCAGGTGGCGGACGAACGGAGGCATCGTCTCGGCCGGGTTCGCCCCGACCAGCAGCACCGCGTCCGCGGTGGCGATGTCACTCACCGGGAACGGCAGTCCCCGGTCGACGCCGAACGCCCGCATCCCGGCGGCGGCCGCCGAGGACATGCAGAACCGGCCGTTGTAGTCGATCATGCGGGTGCCCAGCGCCACCCGGGCGAACCGTCCGAGCGCGTACGCCTTCTCGTTCGTCAGCCCACCGCCACCGAACACGGCGACGCCGTCGCAGCCGTGCCGTCGCTGGATGGCGGTGATCGCGGTGATGATCCGGTCGTAGGCCGCCGCCCAGCTCGCCGGCCGCAGCTGCCCGCTCTCGTCGCGCAGCAGCGGGGTGAGCAGGCGCTGCGGGTGGTCGAGCAGTTCGGCGGCGGTCCAGCCCTTCTGGCAGAGGCCGCCGCCGTTGGTCGGGAATTCGCGGCCGTCGACGACGACCGCGCCCTCGACACGCGTCAGCGTCATCGCGCACTGCAGGGCGCAGTACGGGCAGTGGGTGGCGGTCGCCGTCACGTCAGCGAGACTCGTCGCCGGCTGTTTCCCCGCAGCCAAGCCGCCGTTTCCGGCGTGAAAATCCGATGTCACATCCGTCTCCCAGCCTTGGTGAAGGTGAGCCGCGGCCCTCGGGTCGGTTCTTCCGGCCGGCGGTGGCGCGGCGTTCAGACCGCCGCCTCGGCGAGGCTCGGGGAGAACCTGACCAGCACCGTGCGCAGGTAGAACCACCACGTCACGGCGAGGCAGGCCGCGTAGCCGGCGAGGAACACCAGCAGGGCGGCGTCGACCGACCCGGTCTGCGCGATCGACGTGCCGAAGCCGCGCGGGATGAGGAAGCCGCCGAGCGCTCCGACGGCCGAGGCGAGCCCGATCACGGCCGCCGCGTCCGTACGTCCCCGCGCTGCCGCCTCGGCCACGGCCCGCGGATCGTCGCCCGCCCCCGCCACCGCCTGGCTGCGAAAGATCGCCGGAATCATCCGGTACGTCGACCCGTTGCCCACACCGCTGGCCACGAAGAGCAACAGGAAGGCGGCGAGGAACGGGGCGAAGCGGTGCGCGCTGAGACTGACCAGCACGCCGCCGACGCCCAGCGCCATGACGAGGAACGTCACCGCGGTGACCCGGCTGCCGCCGAGGCGGTCGGCGAGCCACCCACCGACCGGGCGGGCCAGTGAGCCGACCAGGGGGCCGAGCGCGGCGTAGAGCAGCCCCTTCATCTGCGGGAACTGCGACGAGATGAGCAGCGGCAGGGCGGCCGAGTAGCCGATGAACGAGCCGAACGTTCCGATGTAGAGCCCGGACATGATCCAGCTGTGCCGGTTACGCAGCACCGCCGCATGCTCCGCCACCGAGGCCCGGGCCACACTCAGGTTGTCCATGAACAACCAGGCGCAACACGCCACGACCAGCACCGGCAGAAGCCACAGCAGCGGGGCGTTCTGCAACCACACCCCGTCGCCCTGGGCCGCGCCGAGCAGCGGCACCGTGATCACCAGCGGCACCGCGAACTGCACCACGGCCACCCCGAGGTTGCCGCCGGCGGCGTTGACCCCCAGGGCGAAGCCCTTTCGCCGCTCCGGATAGAAGTGCGAGATGTTCGCCATCGACGAGGCGAAGTTCCCGCCACCGAGTCCGGCGGTCGCCGCCGCGACCAGGAAACACCAGTAGGGCGTGCCGGGGTTGCCGACGCAGGCGACCAGCAGCGTGATCGGCACCAGCAGCAGGACGGCGGAGACCACTGTCCAGTTCCGGCCGCCGAAGCGTGCCACCGCGACGGTGTACGGGATGCGCATCACCGCGCCCACCAGGTTCGGCAGGGCGACCAGCCAGAAGAGCTGATCGACGGTGAACCGGAAGCCGGCGGCCGGGAGACTGACCGCGACCGCGCTCCAGAGCAGCCAGATCGAGAAGCCGATGTGCTCGACGAAGATCGAGTAGACGAGGTTGCGACGAGCGACCCGGCGTCCACCGCCGTTCCAGAATGTGTCGTCCTCCGGGTCCCAGTGCGTGATCCAGCGGCCCCGACCGCCGGTCGGGGCCGCCAACGTGTCGGGGGCGGCGTCAGGGGTCAGGGTGGCATGCATGGCGGTAACTTCCAGCCGCGGCGTTGCCACCCGGTGACCTGGGCCGTGCCGGTCGCGTGAAATACCCGTCACCACCGCCGAGAGGCCATGGTGAAGCTCCCCCATCGGCCGGCAACGGCAGTTCGCGCGGGAGTCCCCACGGCGGCAGCGAGGGGTCTCGGCTGATCAAGCGGGTACGCTCGACACCTCCGCAGGCTGCGCTGCCAGCCCGTATCCGGCGTCGGCGGGCGTCACCGATCGGATCCGACCGGTCGGTTTCAGCCGCGAGCCGGGCCGTCGAGCCGCCCAGTCTCGCACCCTCGCGCCGCTTCAGGGAGAAGTCACCAGGTGAGCACACAGACGATGTTGTTGTTCGTGCTCGCCGCCGTCGCGGTCATCGTGGTGGTGCGGTGGGTGGCGGCCCGGACCGGTCTGCCGGCGGCGGCGCTGCTGCCGCTCATCGGCATCGCCTACGCGCTGCTCCCGGGGCCGAACATCAGCCTCGATCCCGACCTCGTGCTCATGGTCGTGCTGCCACCGTTGCTCTACAGCGCCGCACTGGACTCCTCGCTGCTGGGCATCCGCCGGAACCTGCGCATCGTGGTCAGCCTGTCCGTGGTGCTGGTGCTCTTCACCGCGTTACTCGTGGGAATCGGGTTCCACCTGTTCGTCGCCGGGGCGACCCTGGCCGCCGGCATCGCGATCGGCGCCGCCGTCGCGCCACCCGACCCGGTGGCCGCCCTGGCGGTGGGCCGCCGGGTGAACCTGCCGCCGAAGCTGGTCACGATCATCCAGGGCGAAGGACTGCTCAACGACGCGACCGCGCTGACGATCCTCAGCGTCGCGGTGGCCGCGGCCGTCGGTGGTGAGTTCTCCTTTCCGGCAGCCGTGGGGCAGTTCGTGCTGGCGGCGGTCGGTGGCGTCGCCGTGGGAGCGGTCGTCGCCTGGGCCGTGCGGCTGGCCCGGCCGCTGACCGTGGACCCGTTGCTGTCCAACGCCATCTCGCTGGCGACGCCGTTCGTCGCCTACCTGTTGGGCGAGGAGCTGCACGTCTCCGGCGTGCTCGCCGTGGTGATCGCCGGGCTGGTCGTCGGCCATCACACGCCCCAGCTCGACTCCGGCGCCAGCCGGCTGCAGACCAGCGCGGTGTGGCGGCTGGTCGACTTCCTCCTGGAAGGCTTCGTCTTCCTGCTGATCGGCCAGCAGCTTCCCGAGGTCGTCCGCGGCCTGCGCCAGTACGAGCCGTCCACCATCGCCATCGCCGTCGCGATATCGGTCGGCGTGGTGCTGCTGCTCCGCCCCGCTTGGCTGGTGTTGACCCAGTCGCTCCCCCGGTCGCTGCACACCCGCCTCGGTGGCATCTCCGACCAGGACGACCCCGACGAGACCAGCAGCAGCCGGCAGGTCGCGCGCGCGGACCGCAACGCCCGCCGGCTCAACCGCCGGGAAGTGGTGGCGCTGAGCTGGTCCGGCACCCGTGGCGTCATCAGCCTGGCGGCGATCTTCACGCTGCCGCTGACCACCGAGAGTGGCGCGCCCTTCCCCGACCGCAATCTTCTGCTGTTCTGCACCTTCGTGGTCGTCCTGGTCACGCTCGTCGGGCAGGGGCTGACGTTCGCGCCGCTGGTGCGGATGCTGGGCCTGCGCGCCAACGAGACCGACCAGGCTCGGATCCGCAACGAGGCCCGCTCGGCGGCGGTCGAGGCTGCCCTGGCCCGCCTGGACGAGGTTGCCGCCGACGACCGGGACAGCGCGGAGGCCGTCAACACCACCCGCACCCAGCTGCTGACCCGGCTGGCGCGCTACCGCGGGCGGCTCGACCTGCTGGAGCAGACCGAGTCGACCGAGGTACCCACCTCACCCCAGTACGAGACGGCGCTGCGGGTCCGTAGGGCGGCCATCGACGCGCAGCGAGAGGAGCTGCTGCGCTGGCGTGACGCCGGCCGGCTGCCCGACGAAGGGCTCCGCATCCTGGAACGGGAACTCGACCACGAGGAGTTGTTGCTCCCGAACCGGGCTTCGCGCTGACCCGGTTTCCGTGCCGTCCGTCGGGGTGCCGCCGATCCGGTCACCACGCGGGAGCGGTCCGTCAGGCCGTCGGGCGGACCTCGATCACCAGGCCGTCCACCGGTCGGGTCGGGATGCGGTGCAGGGGTATGCGAAGGTCCTGCTCGGGCACCGTGTAGGCCAGTCGGGCCAGCCGCGCGGCGAGATTCCGCAGCAGCGCCACGGTGATCAGCTCGCCGGGGCAGCGGTGGCCGGTGCGTGGATCGCCACCGCCCTGGGGGACCAGCTCGAATGCCCCGATCTCCCGGCCGAGGAAGCGCTCGGGACGGAACCGGTACGGCTCCGGCCAGAGCCGAGGGTCGTGGTTCTGTCCGTACAGATCGAGCAGCACGATCGCGCCGGCCGGGATGCGCACCCCCTCCCACGCCAGGTCCCTCACCGCCCGCCCGCCGACGAACGGCGCGAACGGATAGAACCGCCGGACCTCGTGCGCATACGCCTCGGTGAACGCCGGGTCGGCCGCGCCGAGCCGGTCCCGATGCGCCGGCCAGCAGTGCAGCGCGTGCCCGGCGAAGGCCACGAACCAGCTCACCGCGACGGTGGGCCGGATGATGTTGAGCAGTTCGACCGCGGCGACGCAGGCGTCCAGCGCCCTGCCGTCGGTGTCCCGGTGCTCCGCCACCACCGCGACCGCGGAGCCCGGCGCGGCGCTCGACTCGCCCCGGCGTACCTGCTCGATCAGCGCGGCCAGCCAGTTCTCCCGGCGGGTCCGGGCCCGCCGGGCCCGCCAGTGCCGGGGGCCGATCGTGGCGAAGCCGTCGACCATGGCGACGAGGTCGGCGGCGAGCTCCGGCACCTCGGCCGGCGTCAGCGGGATGCCGGTCCAGTCGCAGACCGCCCGGGTCAGCACCTGGCTGACCTCGTCGAAGAGGACCACCGGGCCCCGGGTCGGCCAGTCCCGGGCGGCGGCCTGCCACGCGGCGCCGGCCCGCTCGACCAGGCCGTCGATGCCGCCGTTCATCAGCAGCCCCACGAGCAACTCCTTGCGGACCCGGTGCGCCGCGCCGTCGAGGGTGTGCACCGCGCCGTGACCGAACAGGGTGCTCTGCACCGGACCCGGAATCGCTCCGTGCCGGCGGACGTTCCGCTCGTCGTAGAAGAAGCGCGCGGCGGCCGGACCGTGCAACGCCACCGCGCGCAGCCCCAGCAGCCGGGTCCGCAGCACGTCCGCGTCGGCCCGGCGCAGCCGGTTGGGCAGCCAGGCGTAGCCCTCCAGGGCGAGCGGAAGAGCGTTGTCGAGGCGAACGGTGGAGCGTCTGGGCATGGTTGCAGTCCTGCCCGGCGGGCCAGGCGGTAAACACGCCTCCTCGTCGAGGCTGGCCGGCGATCGGTGGTCAGGCGCGGGGTCCGAGGAACAGCCCACCACTCGCAAGGCCGATCCGTTGGCCGCCGTGCGGGTGGCGCCGGGAGCAACCGCGTTCACCGTGATCCCCCGGGCCGCGAGCTGGCTGGGAAGGCGCTCGCGGCCGCCTTCGACGACGACATCGTCGAGACCGGCCCGGCGGACGCCTGAGAGAGAAGGTTCCGCGGCACGCCGTGGCGGTGCCGGGGCGAAACGTGTCAGTGAGTTCCGTTCGGGTAGTCCGCCGGATGGGATCGGGGCAGATCGCGGACCACGGGTTCCTGGCGGATGGCCGGAGCGCCGCATTGGTGGACAGCGCGGGTTCGGTGAACTGGTGGTGCCCGGCACGGTTCGACGCTCCGTCGGTCTTCGCCCGGCTGCTCGACGACGACGCCGGGCACTGGGAGATCCGTCCCGAGGGCGCCTTCCGGACCGAACGTGCCTATCTGGTCGACTCGCTGGTGCTGCGCACCGTCTTCACCACCGCCACCGGCAGTGTGGCGATCACCGACGCACTGGCCCTGGCACCGGGCGCACGCGGCCACGACGTCGGTCTGCACTCGCCGCGAGTGCTGGCGCGGGTGGTGCACGGGCTGGCGGGCGAGGTCCGGATGCGGTTGCACTACCGGCCACGGTTCGAGTACGGCCGCATGACCGCCCAGCTGGTGTGGCAGGACGACGCGTTGGTCGCCGCCGCGGCGGCGGCCCGGCTGAATCTGCGTACCAGCATTCCGCTGTCCCCCGAGGGCGGCGAGGCGTTCGGATCGTTCACGGTAAGGGCCGGGGAAACCCACGGTTTCACCCTCGCGTACGCACCGGCGTACAACGCCGGCCCGCCGGCGGTGCTGGACGCCGAACAGGTGGTCGACGACGCGGCGGCGGGCTGGCGGTCGTGGCTCGGTCTGCACGATTACCAGGGTCTCTACCGGGAGCAGGTGCGACGCAGCGCGCTGGTGGTGCAGGGCATGACCTACCGGCCCAGTGGGGCGGTGGTGGCCGCTCCGACCATGTCGCTGCCCGAGGAGCTGGGCGGGGCGCGGAACTACGACTACCGCTACGTCTGGATCCGCGACTTCAGCTTCACCCTGGACGCGCTCTGGCGAGTGGCGTGTACCGACGAGATCACCCGGCAGGTGGGGTGGCTGGCACGGTCGATGGGGATGGCCGAGGGCATCGTGCCGATCATGTACGGCGTGGAGGGAGAGCGGGACCTCACCGAACACCACCTCGACCACCTGGCCGGCTACGCGAACAGTCAACCCGTGATGGTCGGCAACGACGCCTGGCGGCAACGTCAGAACGACGTACACGGTGAGACACTCAGCGCGGCCTGGCTGATGCGCGAGCACCTCGACCCGATACCGCCGGACTTCCGGGACGTGTTCTGGGCGATGACCGAACGGGCCGCGCGAGACTGGCACCTGCCCGACGCGGGGATGTGGGAGGCACGTGACGCCGAGCGCCACTACGTGTCGTCGAAGGTTCAGTGCTGGACGGCGCTGGACCGAGCTGTCCGTTTTGGTTCCCGGCTCGGCTCGCAGGAAGACATCGCCCGCTGGACGACGGCCCGGGACGAGGTACGCCGCGCCGTGCTCAGCCGGGGTTGGAGCGAGCGGGTGGGGGCCTACACGGGTGCCTTCGACAGCGACGACCTGGATGCGTCGGTCCTGCTCATGCCGCTGGTCGGCTTCCTGCCGGCGACCGACCCGAGGATGCGGTCCACGATTCGGATGGTCGAGGAGCAGTTGTCCCACCAAGGCCTGCTGCGTCGCTGGGAGGGCGATCCCGCCGGCTTCGTCATCTGCTCGTTCTGGCTGATCAGCTGCCTCGCGCTGGCCGGCGAGCGCGACCGGGCCGGCCAGCTCTTCGAACGACTGACCGCCCAGGCCAACGACCTGGGTCTGCTCGCCGAACAGATCGACCCGCGCAGCGGAGAACAGCTGGGCAACTTTCCCCAGGCCTTCTCCCACATCGGCCTCATCAACGCCGCCGGAGACCTCACCGACCTCGACGCCGGACACCGCGACTTTCCGCCGGCACCCGATCGCCTCATCCCCGCCAACCAGGAAGGCCATCCGGAGAGCGAGCAGTGACCGGGCCGGTAGGGCCTACTCGCGGTGGGCGGACGGCCCGGGCCGCGCCAGGAGCTGCGGGAACGTGACCGCTCAGCGGTCCCGGCGAGCGTTGAGCCGGGCGGCCTGGCGGGTCAGGTGGTCGCGCTCGGCGAGGTTGGCGGCCTTTCGGGCGGCCTCGGCGTACAGCCGCGCCGCCGTCGCCAGGTCACCGTCGCGCTCGTGGAGGTACGCCGCCACCGCCGTGTGGCGGGGCACCGCCTCGTCCAGCGCGGCGAGCGCCGCGAGCCCGGCGCGCGGTCCGTCGGCCTCGCCGACGGCCACCGCGCGGTTGAGCCGGACCACCGGACTGTCGGTCAGGCGCGCGAGTTCGTCGTACCACTCGACGATCTGCACCCAGTCGGTCTCCCCGGCGGTGGGCGCGTCGGCGTGCAGGGCCGCGATGGCGGCCTGGGCCTGGAACTCGCCCAGCCGGTCGCGGGCGAGGGCCGCCTGCAGGATCTCGACGCCCTCCGCGATCGACGTGGTGTCCCACCGGCCACGGTCCTGCTCGGCGAGCGGCACCAGGCTGCCGTCGGGCGCGGTCCGGCTGGCGCGCCGGGCATGGTGCAGCAGCATGAGGGCGAGCAGCCCCGCCACCTCGGGGTGGTCGATCGCGGCCGCGAGCTGCCGGGTGAGCCGGATGGCTTCGGCGGCCAGGTCGACGTCGCCGGAGTAGCCCTCGTTGAAGACCAGGTAGAGCACGCGCAGCACGGTGGCGACGTCGCCGGGCTGGTCGAGGCGCACCCCGGAGACGGTGCGCTTGGCGCGGCTGATGCGCTGCGCCATGGTCGCCTCGGGCACCAGGTAGGCCTGGGCGATCTGACGGGTGGTCAGCCCGCCGACGGCGCGCAGCGTGAGCGCGACCGCGGACGACGGCGTCAGCGACGGGTGGGCGCACAGGAAGTAGAGCTGGAGGGTGTCGTCCACCTCGGGCGCGGGCCCGGGCGCCGGCTCGTCGTCGACGAGGTCTTCCCGCCGGCGCCGGGCGGCGTCCGCCCGGGTCGCGTCGAGGAACCGGCGCCAGGCCACGGTGACCAGCCAGCCCTTCGGATCCCGCGGCGGGTCGGCCGGCCAGACGCGGACCGCCTCGACCAGCGCGTCCTGCACGGCGTCCTCGCCCGCCGCGAAGTCGGCTCCGCGGCGGACGAGGATGGCGAGCACGCTCGGCATGAGGCTCCGGAGCAGGAGCTCGTTCACCTCAGTGGCACTCCGTGATGGTGGGCGACGCAGTCAGGAACGGGCGCAGCTCGAGCCACTCGTGGATCGGCTTCCCGCCCGCCCCGGGAGCGGCCGACAGTTCCCCGGCCAGTTCGACGGCACGCTCGTAACTGTCGACGTCGATCACCATCCAGCCGGCGATGAGGTCCTTGGTCTCGGCGAACGGGCCGTCGGTGACCGGCGGGCGCCCCTCGCCGTCGTACCGGACGAACGTCCCCTCGGGGGCGAGGGCCTGACCGTCGACGTACTCGCCGGTGGTCTCGAGCCGAGCCGCGAAGTCGTTCATGTACTGCACGTGCGCCGAGATCTCCTCCGGCGCCCACTGGTCCATGGGCACGTCGTTGACCGCAGCCGGCGCGCCGCGGTAGTGCTTCAGCAGCAGGTACTTGGCCATCGTGGTTCTCCTCGGTTCGGGCTGCGACCCATTCTGGTCGCGCTCACCCCGGGGACGGAGCCGGCCACCGGTTCTCGACATCGCCCGCCGAAATCTCGTCGGTCATCTTGTCGGTGGGCGTTGGCGAACGGCTTGGTTGGAGTTGGGCCCGGGCGGGTGGAGTGCTCCGGGGGCCGCGCGCGAGAACGTAGGCGAGCAGGATGGCCATGATGCCGACGCCTGCCCACATGGCTTGCCGCCAGCCGTCGACGAATGATTCCTGGGCGGCTCGGATCAGTGCCTGCGCCTGGGGCCCGGCTCCGTCGGCGGTGGCGAGAGCGGTGGCGATGCCGTGGCGGGCGGTCTCCGCGGTGTCCTGCGGAACGCCCTCGAGCCGCGGGGCGATGGCGCTGCGGTAGCCGGCGGACAGGATGGCTCCGAGCAGCGCGACGCCGAGCGCCGTGCCGAACTCTCTCGTGACGTCGTTGAGGGCGGACGCGACGCCTTGACGCTCGCGCGGCAGGGCGGCGGTGATGGCTTCGGTGGCGGGGGTCATCGTCAGGCCCATGCCGAGTCCCATGGCGATCATGCCGGGCAGGATCGAGAAATAGCCGCCGTCGACGGAGACGAGAGCGGCCATGAGGGCCAGACCCACACCGCCCAGAAAGACCCCGGATGCCATGGTCGCGCGGGCTCCGATGCGTGCGGCCGCGTGCGGGGCGAGACCGGAGGTCAGCATCATCAGCAGCGCCATCGGCATGAGGGCCAGGGTGGCGCGGAGGCCGGACCAACCGAGTACCGCCTGGAAGTACGGGAAGAGGACCACGAAGATTCCGGCCTGCACCCCGAAGAGCGTCAGCAGCGACACGGAGCCGCTGGCGAGGCCCCGTTCGCGGAAGAGGCGGACGTCGAGCAGTGGCGCTCGCCGGCGCCGCTCCCATGCCACGAAGCCGACGGCGCCGATCACGCCGACCAGGAGGCTGCCGAGCGTCGCGGGAGCGGTCCACCCTCGCTCCGGGCCCTCGTGCAGGACGAAGATCAGCCCGACCGCGGCCACCACGGAGGTCAGCGAACCGACGACGTCGAATCCGTGCCGCGATCCCTCGCGCGAGTTGGGCACGGAGCGCAGCGCCATGATCGTGGCCACGACGACGAGCGCGACCGGCAGGACGAAGAGCCACCGCCAGCTCGCCACGTCGACCAGCAGCGCCGACAGGTACATGCCCAGCAGGCCGCCACCGCCGGCGACACCGGTCCACACACCGATTGCCCGGGAACGCTGCTCGTCAGGGAACGTCGAAGTGATGACGGCCAGGGTGACCGGCATGATCATTGCGGCGCCCACGCCGCTGAGCAGACGCGTGGCGATCATGACCTCGGCCGACGTGGCGAGACCCGCCGCCGCGCTTGCCGCGCCGAAGACGATCAGACCGGCGAGCAGAACCGGCTTGCGACCCCATCGGTCGCCGATCGCGCCGAGCGGCAGAAGCAGCGCGGCGAGGGTGATGGTGTAGGTGTTGATGATCCACAGGACGGTGCCCTGGGAGGCGTCGAAGGCGAGGGCGATCTCTTGCTGAGCGACGTTGAGCCCGGAGACGGACGCGATGACCGCCATGAGGGCGATGCACACCGCGATCAGGATCGCGCGCAGCCGGCGCGGGTCGTGGATCCCCGGGTCGGCGACGCTGACCTGCGCGGACGAGGGATGAAGAGTCATGCGCGAAAGCTAACGCCGCCTTGCGCGCCTGGCATCGCGCCTTGCGGTAACCGCAAGAACCAGTGGCTGGCGGCCGTCAATCCGCGCTGGGCGTCGCTCCGGACGACTCGGCGTGCGCCCGCTCCCCGTCCTGGTCGAACATCGTGAGGATCTCGACCGGCCCGCCCAGCGCGCCGATGGAATGCGGAATCATGGTGGAGAACTCCGCCGCCTCGCCCGGACCGACCGTCAGCCGGCGCTCGCCGAGGTAGAGCACGGCGGTGCCGCTGAGCACGGTGAACCATTCCCGGCCGGGATGGACGGCCAGACCCCCGGGGCCGGTGCGCCGTTCGGGAGTGATCCGCATCTTGGCCACCAGGCGGCCACCATGCTGAGCCGCGTCGCGCGACAGCACCCAGGTGGTCAGACCGACCTCCTGATGCCGCACCGGCCGGATGATCACGTCGGCGTCGTCGATGGGCTCCACGAGGTGATCGATCGTGGTGTCCAGCGCATGGGCGAGTGCCACGAGCTGGTCGAGGTCGATGCGACGGTGACCCGTCTCGATCCGGCTCAGCGTCGACGCGCTGAGGTGGCACCGGGCGGCGAGCGAGTCGAGGCTCCAGCCGCGCGCCTGGCGCAGTCCGCGGATGCGTTGACGAACGACATCTGAGAGGTCGACCTGGGACATGGCCGCCACCATACTCGGCTTCTTGCCAAAATCGCAAAGCCACTTGCCGCAATCGAAGCGGACCCTACGGTTGAGCCGAGACAGCGGTGACCTGTCTCCTTCGCGCAACCGTCAGCAGGAGTCGAGTGATGGACAAGGTTCACGGCCAGCAGGGATCGCCGCACGCGGAGCACCCCGCGTTCGGCCCGCAATGGTGGGAGCAGCACTACCAGGAGCACGCGGTGACACACGGCTCGCCGAGCCCCCAGCTGGTGGCCGAGCTCACCGGCCTTCCCGTCGGGTCGGCGCTGGACGCGGGCTGCGGGCGTGGAGCCGACGCGCTCTGGCTCGCCCGGCAAGGCTGGCAGGTGACGGCGGTCGACGTCTCGGCGACAGCCGTCAGCGACGCCAAGGACCTCGCGGCACATCAGGAACCTGACATCGCCTCGCGCGTCTCCTGGCTGGCGGCCGACCTGACAACCTGGGAACCGCCGGAGCAGTACGACCTGGTGGTCAGCCAGTACGTCCACCCCACCATGCCCTTCAGCGACTTCGTTGCCCGGCTGGCCCGGGCCGTCGCTCCAGGCGGAACGCTGCTCATCGTCGGCCACGCTCCCGGCGACGAGCACTCGGCGGCCCACGCCCCCGAGCAGGCCTCGATCGGTCCCGACGCGGTGACAGGTGCGCTGAGCGCGGAGCTGTGGGACGTCGACGTGGCTGAGATCCGGACCCGCCAGGTCGGGCATGGCTCGACGGGAATGAGCATCCAGGACCTGGTCGTCAGAGCCCATCGCAAGCCGAGGTGATGCCGCGGTCGCGAGCTGCGCTCGCCCGGATGGCAGAAGGAGCTGTCGGCGGGCGGCCTCGCGCCGTGCGCAACGTGTGAGCGGCACGTACGGATACGCGACGCGCCGCAGCACCCGGCCGGTGGTGCCGCTGGGCGGTCCGGCCGGCCGGGAAGCGGGTACGGCGGTCAGGAGCCGCAGGTGTTGAGCATGCTCTGCAGCGCGGACTTCTCCGAGGACTGCAGCGTCAGGCTCCAGTTGTACTTCACGGTGATCCACATCTTGCTGTAGGTGCACCGGTACGACGACAGCGACGGCTGCCACGTCGACGGGTCCTGGTCCCCCTTGGACTGGTTCACGTTGTCGGTCACCGCGATCAACTGCGGGCGGCTGAGATCGTTGGCGAAGCTCTGCCGGCGGCTGGTGGTCCAGGAGTTGGCGCCCGAGCGCCAGGCCTCGGCCAGGGGCACCACGTGGTCGATGTCGACGTCGGAGGCCGCCGTCCAGGTGGCCCCGTCGTAGGGGCTGTACCAGCGCCCGGAGGTCGCCGCGCAGGAGCTGTCGACCACGACCGAGGTGCCGTCGCGCTTGAGGACCTGCTCGCGGGTGTTGCAGCTGCCGCTGACGGTGCTCCAGTGCGGGAACAGGTCCCGCGAGTAGCCACTCGTCGAGCCCTGCGCGGCGACCGTCAGCGCGTTGAGCTGCGACTGCGCGGTCGCTTTCGACGGGATGCCGGGCGGCGTGGCGGAAGCCGGCTGCCCGGTCGCCACGGCCAGGCAGGCTCCGGCGAGGGCGGCGGCGACGGTGGCGGCGGCGTGGCGCCGCAGGCTTCGGCGGCGGGCGGTGGGTGCGGTGCTCGACATGGTGGGGGCCTCTCGTCAGGGGAATGACAACCGTCCCTGACGATCATGTCGATCGAAGTACGTATCAGTGAAAGGCTGCGGTCCGGCCATTGAGCATTCGGCATCTTTCTGCCCCCACCCCGCTTGTCGGCTGGCACTCCGGTGGGCGCTCTTCGGCGCGTGAAAGGCTAGCCCTCCCGGTCCGGGTTGGTGAGAGCATCCCACTGCTCAGCGCCCGAGATCGTCTGCCAGTACGGCAGGTAGAAGGCCCGACGCTTCGGGTCGGCCACCGTGAACGGCTCGAACCCAGTATCCGCGATCATCCGGTAGATGAACTCCGTCGTCGACATGTCGAACCGATGCCACGGATCGCCGCCGCCGTACTTCTGAGCGACCACCGGCCACCGGTCGGGCTCCATCGAACGGTCCGCCAGCCAGTAGTACTGCCCCTCGACCTGGTCGTCACCCCACTGGATCAGGCCCGATCCCTTGTCTGGTCCATAGATCCCGTACGGGGCGTAGACACTCGCGAAGGACTCGTTCCGGCAGAAGGCCCAGGCCGCGAGCAGTTGCCGCGAACGGTGCCCGTCGGCCGGCCGCAGCAGATCCAGGTACGCGTAGAACGACCCCGGCACGAACCGTCGACACAGTTGCTTGAAGTCCGACGGCAGGGCGACACCGAGCTCAGCCTCCACCTGCTCCCAGCCGACGGCGCTCTCAGGCTCGTGGCGCCATCCGGTTGCCTCGACGATGCGGTCGATCCACGTCAGCTGATCATCCACGGCTGGCAAAGTAACAGCACAGGAAGACACCTCGTCGCCTGCTACTCACTCGACCACTGGCAGGGTGCCGGACGACCCCCCGCTGCGAATGATTCGGTGCGGACGCTATCATCGCTCTATGGCGATGGGTTGTGATCCTGGGCTGACTCCAGCTGTGGCGCTGTTCCGGTCCCTCGGTGACCCGACCCGGCTGGCCATCCTGCAACGACTCGCGGGCGGAGAGGCGCGGGTAGTGGATCTGACTGCCGAGTTGGGGCTGGCGCAGTCGACGGTGTCGAAGCACCTGGCGTGTCTCCGGGACTGCGGGCTGATCGACTACCGGGTCGAGGGTCGACAGTCGTTCTACGCACTCACCCGGCCGGAGCTGCTGGAACTGTTGCGCTCGGCGGAACAGCTCCTCGCCGCCACCGGCGAGGCGGTCGCCCTCTGCCCGGTCTACGGCGCGCCCGCCAACTCGTCGGTGCGGGTCCGCGCGTGAGCGTGTCCGTGCTGACCCCGCAGCGGCGGGCGGTGCTGTCCCGACGCAGCCTGTGGCTGGCCTACGCCACCGCCGGCTACAACCTCTTCGAGGGCCTGGTCGCGATCGCCGCCGGCGCCGCGGCCTCGTCCACGGCGCTGATCGGCTTCGGTCTGGACTCGTTCGTCGAGGTGTCCAGCGCCGCCGTGCTCATCTGGCAGTTCCGCTCGCGCGTGCCCGAGAACCGGGAGCGCCTGGCGCTGCGGCTGATCGGGCTGTCGTTCTTCGCCCTGGCCGCCTGGGTGGCCTTCGACGCCGGCCGCTCGCTGCTGTCCGGCGGGGACGCGGATTCCAGCCCGCTCGGGATCGGGATCGCCGTCGCGTCGCTGATCGTGATGCCGCTGCTCGTACGGGCAAAACGCCGCACCGGCCGGGAGCTCGGCTCGGCAACGGTCCTGGCCGACTCGACGCAGACCCTGCTGTGCACGTACCTCTCGGCGGTGCTGCTCGTCGGCCTGGTCCTCAACGCCGCCTTCGGCTGGTCGTGGGCGGACCCGATCGCCGCACTGGTCATCGCCGGGGTCGCCGGAAAGGAAGGTGTGCAAGCCTGGCGCGGGGAGCACTGCGACGACTGCGCGCCACCGCCTGCCGACCCCGCCAACGGCCAGGCGCCGGACTGCGCAGACGGCTGCTGCGCCAGCCGGCAGTCGTGACTACCGCTCACAGCGCGCGAGATGAACGACGATGTCGGCGGCAAGCTCGACCGCCGCCGGCAGGACCTGCTCGATGCGGCTGTAGACCTGCTCCTGCTTTGGGGCCGGCAGTTCGAGGTATGCCGAGATGGTCGAGAGATGGCCGACGTAGTCGGAAGCACTCATCATCAAGCGGCGCTCGATCACCAACTGTTGAACATCGACGAACCACTCGGACTGTTCGAGCTCCGTACCCGGCCACTGCATCTCGTGTTCCGGCGGTGTCCCATCGGGAGACGGAACCTCGTCGCTCTCCAGGAAGGGCGCTCGGGCCGTGCGAACAGCTTCTTCCACAGCGGGGTCGACCAACCGGATCGGCCCACCGAACGATGCGAACACGCCGGCCGGCTCCAGTAGTGCGGCCATGCGCGCCCACCGGCCCTCCGGGCTCGTCCAGTGCAGCGCCGCCGCCGCGTAGACCAGCCCGTAGGTCTCGCCCGGCCGCAGGTCCTCGAACGCGGCTCGCGCGGTCTTGACGTCCGCCGGCACGTGCTTTCGCAGCTCGGCGAGCATGGCCGGGTCCGGGTCGGTGGCGGTGACGGTGATGCCCGGTTGAGCGAAGAGCCGGGTGGCTTTACCGGTCCCGGCGCCAATCTCGAGGGCGGTCCGAACCGGGTGACCCGCGTACGCCATCACTCTGTCGAGAAGCGCCACGGGATAGCCGGGTCGGAACCGTTCGTACGCCTCCGCCACAGCTCCGAAGCTCAAGGCGCGACTGGGCACGCCGAGATCCTGACACGGGCTGCGCCGTACGCGCTTCGTCTTTCGTGTGGCTCAACCCCGGATCGTCGGCGGCGGAGTGGAGTCGAGTCACCAGTGATAAACCAGGTTCACGACTAGCGCGGCCACCTCGGTCGAGAAGAAGACGGCCCACCCCACCAGCTGACGAGAGCCCACTCGTAGGTGCGCAACGAGCGCGCCGACGAAGTACAGCACGAGTCCAGCGGCGGCGAGTGCCCCCAGCAGTGGCACAGCGAACCCGGCCAGTAGCCCCAGAGAACCGGCCGCCAGCAGCATGCCCAACACCGGTACCCACGATCGGGGCACGCGTTTCATGTCCGCCTGGGCCTTCGGATAGTCGTGGCCGATCAGGTAGGTGACGGCCGCGATGCCGGTGAAGACCGCGGCGAGAATGGTGACCGTGACGTAAGCGGCGAACATCGCACTCCTTCGTGGTTGCCCGCTTCCAGGACGAGCTGGCCACGTCGGATGTGACGGGGTGCCATCGCCGGCACCGGGTCGGGTGTCAGGCTGGGTCGTTCCCGTGCCTGACACCCGAAGCAGACCGGATCAGGCCACGTTGCCGGCCGGGATCCGCACCGGACCGAACGCTTCCTGGATCCAGTTCGGATAGGCGACCGGCGGCCGGCTGACCTCATCGAGTTCGGCGAGGTCCTGCTCGGTGAGGGCCAGGTCGCTCGCGGCGATGTTGTCCGTGAGCTGTTCCAGCTTGCGAGCACCGACGATGACGCTGGTGACGGCGCGCTGAGCGAGCAGCCAAGCGATCGCTGCCCGGGAGGGGCTCACCTCGTGCCGCGCGGCGACGGTCCGCAGCACGTCCACGACCTTGAAGCCCTTCTCCTCGTCGAACTGCACGAAGTCGACGCCGACCTGAGCCCGGCGGGAGTCCTGCTCGGTGGTCATTCCGCCGCGGTCGAACTTGCCGGAGAGGAATCCGCCAGCAAGCGGGCTCCACACCGTCAGGCTCAGCCCCTCGTCCTCGGCCATGGGCACCAGGTCACGTTCGGCGTCTCGCGACACCAACGAGTAGTGCGTCTGGTTGGCGACGAACTTCGCCTGGTTGTGCAGCTTGGAGATGCCCAGTGCCTTGCTGATCTGCCAGGCCGCGAGGTTGGAACAGCCGATGTAGCGGACCTTGCCCTGCCGGACCGCGTCGTCGAGGGCGCTCAGCGTCTCCTCGAGCGGCGTCACGTGGTCGTAGTTGTGGATCTGATAGAGGTCGACGTAGTCGGTCTTCAGTCGTCGGAGGCTGTCCTCCAGGGCCCGCATGACGTGCAGCCGGGAAAGCCCCTGGTCGTTCGGCCCCGACCCGACGGGGGCCATCAGCTTGGTGGCGAGCACGACATCGCGCCGGCGCTGCCCGATCGCCCGGCCGAGCATCTCCTCACTCTCGCCGTCAGCGTAGACGTCGGCGGTGTCGATGAAGTTGACCCCGGCGTCGAGTGCGGTGCCGACGACCTGGTTCACCTGCTCCTGCCCGAGTGCGCCCATGGTGCGGTACACCGGGTGGTCCTTGCCCCCGAACGTCATCGTGCCCAGAGAGATCTCGGAAACCCACACTCCGGTTCGCCCAAGCAAGCGATACTTCACTATTTGCTCCTTTGATGCCTGAGAGTCCGGTCGCCCAGCGACTACATCGGCGCCGGCGACAAACGCCCGGTCAGCTCGTCGGACAGTGTGTCCGAAATTTATGCTACACGCTGTCCGGACAGCATGTAGTCTGGCTTCGCCACGACCCGGAGACGGCTCGAGCGGCTTGAGAACCCCGGGCGAGCCACGACCCTAGGACCTGGACATGCCCTCGATCACCCGACGACGTACCCCGAGTCCCGGGCGACGTGCCCCAGCCGAGGCGGAGATACTGGCCGCAACCGGTCGCCTCCTGATCGACGGCGCGAACTTCACCGAGCTCGGCGTACAACAGATCTCCATCGAGGCCGGCGTCGCTCGATCGACCTTCTACAGCCACTTCCGCGACAAGACAGATCTACTCATGCGCCTCGCCGGCACGCTGGTGGACGCGTCCTTCAACATCGCCTCGGCCTGGGAACCATCGGACGGTGTCGAAGGTCTCGCGGACGCCTTTCAGCAGGTGGTAGGGGTCTATCGGGAACATGCCGCCGTGCTGGGGGCGATCGCCGAGGTCGCCACCTACGACGCGACCGTGCGCAGGTTCTGGAGCGAGAGGACGATCCGGTTCAGGGACCGAACGATCGAAGTACTTCGTCAGGAGCAGGCCGCGGGCCGAAGTCCCGCCAGACTTGACCTCGGCAACGCCAGCCGAGTGATAGTCGTGGGCGGCGAGCGAGCCATCCTCGACCACATCACCGTCGCGGATCCCAGCGAAGACGCCGGTTTTGCCCGCGAGCTGGCCCTGATCTGGCGGCACGGCGCCTATCGCCGCCCGGCGGACTAGCGCGGTGAACGGGCCGTCTCAACCCCCTCGGCCGGCGCTGGTCACCTCACCGAACTGGTCGTCGACGGAGGTGCCGGGGGTGCAGGCGGCGCGGTCGCGATCACCCGCAGGGTGCTCTTGAACTGCCCGTACCGTTCCGTCCCGAGCAGCGCGGCATGCCGGGCCTCGATCTCGGCGACCACCAGGTCGGAGTAGCGCATCAACCTGCGCCCACGCTCCGTGGGCATGATGAGTTTGGCCCGCCGGTCGGCGGGATCCGCTTCACGCCGCAGGTAACCGAGTTTCTCCAGCTCGTCGACGATGGTGCCGATGGTCTGCTTGTGCCGGCCGGACAGGTGCGCGAGTTCACTGGGACGGATCCCGTCCTCATCCAGGTACGCCAGGACGGCGCCGTGTCGGGGCGTGATGTCGTCGAAGCCCTCCTCGGCGCTTCGGCGGAACAGCTCCTCCTGCAGGCCGAAGAACAGCCTCGCGGCGAGTACGCCCAGATCAGGGTCCTGCCGCTTACGCACGCTGCGCTTCATCCACTCTCCCCAACCCTGGCCGCCAGTCGGCGCGATCACTCGGTGCAGGTTACTACGGGGATGTGACAGTCATCATTTGTGATAGTCACAAATCTTGACTACATTTCGGTCCGTACCCGAGAGGATCGAGGAGCGATGAGCACCGTAGAAATCACCCGTTTCCGCGTGCCCGCGGCGCGCGCCGACGCCCTGCTGGCCGCGCGACCGGCGATGCTGCGCGACTTCCAGAGCGATCGCGCCGGCTTCCTCGGCGCGCGACTGATCCGGCTGAACGCCGAGGAATGGTTGGACATCGTCTTCTGGCGTTCGCCCGAGGACTTCGCCGAGTCCCGGCGCCGGGGCGGCGACCGGCCCGGTATCCAGGCGTTCTTCGCGCTGATCGACACGGTGATCAGCGTTGAAGAGGGCACCAGCACCGATACGGTGGGTGCGTGATGCGCGCGGCATGGTACGACCGGCAGGGCCCGGCGCGCGAGGTGCTCCAGGTCGGTGAGTTGCCCGAGCCGCAGCCGGGTGCGGGCGAGGTCCGGGTCCGCGTCTCGGTCTCCGGGATCCACGTCGGCGACCTCGGCAAACGCCAGGGCTGGTGGGGCTCGACGATGCCATTCCCCCGCGTCGTACCGCACGGGGACGGCGCCGGGGTGATCGACGCCGTCGGACCGGGCGTCGATCCGGCACGGGTCGGCGAGCGGGTCTGGGTCTACCTCGCCCAGTCGTACCGCCCGTTCGGCACCGCCGCCGAATACACCGTGGTGCCGGCCCGGCACGCCGTGACGCTGCCGGCCGGCGTGCCGTACGAGCAGGCGGCCGGGCTCGGCATCCCGGGCATCACCGCCCACCGGGCGATCTTCGCCGACGGGCCGGTGACCGGCCAGCGGGTACTCGTCACCGGAGCCCTCGGCGCGGTCGGCCGCGCCGCGTTGGCCGTGGCCCGCCGGGGCGGCGCCACCGTGATCGCGACAGTTCGCAACCCGGGCCAGGTCGAGCAGGCGCTGGCCGCAGGAGCGCACCACGCGGTGGACACCGCCGGCGACGACGTGGCCGCCCGGATCCTCGAACACACCGGCGGGGAACCGATCGACCGCGTGGCCGAGCTTGCGTTCGACGCCAACATCGCGACCGACCTGGAAATCCTCCGGTACGGCGGTGTGATCGCCACCTACGCCACCGGTGCGGCCGAGCCACGTATCCCGTACTGGCCGCTCGGCTTCAAGAACATCACGGTCCGGTTCCTCAGCAACGACGACTTTCCGGAGCCGGCGAACGAGGCTGCCGCGGCCGACCTGACAGCCGCGCTGGTCGCCGGTGACCTGCGCTACCCGATCGCCGCCCGGTTGCCGTTGGCGGAGATCGCACAGGCCCACGAACTGACTGAACACAGCGCGGCCAGGGGCCGGGTCGTCCTGGACATCGAAGCGTCGCGGTCATCCTGATCATCGGCATGCTCCCGGTCGGCCAGGGCGTACGGCGTCTGGAGCTCACCGGGGCGACCCTCTCCAGCGGCTGGTCGTCGGCCGGCAGCCGCGACGGCAACCCGGTGTACCAGCAGGTTCGGGTCTTCGAGGTGGCGAACCCCGGACGATGCGGCTGGGCCTGGGTTGCCCGGCGTGCCGGCCGGGGCCGGTCGAGCACGGACGAGCCAGCCGAGCGCGACGCCGGCCGGGTCGAGCTGGAACTACCCGTCGCGCGCCGGCGGCGCAAACGGCCGGTGGAACGCCACCTCGACCCGTGAACGACGTCCGTCCCGGCTCACTCGGGCGGCTTGGCCCCGGTCTGCTCGCTCGCCATGTACGTCGCGTACCAGTCGGGCCAGTTCTCGTCCCGCTCGCCGGTGCGCTTCTCGTGCTCGCCGTGGGCGGCGGCCGCGCGTCGGAGCGCGCTCGCCAGTTCGCTCGCGGAGCCGAACGACGTCACGCCGGTCTCGATCCGCCCGGGAAGCCTGGTCGTGATCTCCTGCATCAACCAGGTGTTGCCGTCCGGGTCGTGGAAGGTGGCGCGCGAGAAGTAGCTGCGCCGCTCGGGATCCGGCCCGTCGACCGGGCCGTTCGGGCTCGGATGGAAGATGTCGCCCACCTCGACACCGGCGGAGACCAGGGCGTTGCGGGCCGCCTCGATGTCGGAGACGATCAGGTACGCCATGGCCGAACCGGGCGCTCCCGACGTGAGCTCCGGGCCGAACTGCACTGAGCACCCGGAGCCGTGTGGCGTGAGCTGGACAATGCCGGGCGGCGTCTGGTCGAGCCGCCATCCGAGGCGCCGGTAGAACTCCTTCGCGCGGTCGACATCCGACACCGGAACGACGATCACCTCGAGCTTGAGGTCGAGGTTTTCGATGCTCGTCGTCCCACCCGTGTCGCTGCGAGCATCCTTCGGGCTCATCGCGGCCTCCCTGAACTGAGTGCGGCCCCATACGCTCCGCGGCGTACCCGTGAATCTCGTTGGCCGGCGGGCCGCGGCGGCGGCCGCGTTTCCCGGATGAGCACGCGAGCCGCCGTTCCCCGAGCGCCGCTGGCCACGCACGGTCCCGATCACCACGCTAGTGCTTTCGCCGCGGTCGGATGCCTCGTTCCGGCATCAGCGACCACCTCGGGGCATGGCCCAGATGTCCGGTGAATCGGGGTGTGGCAGTGGCCGGTGAGCCGGTCAGGTAGGGGGCATGGACAACCAAGGAAAACCCGGATGAGCGGCGCCGACGTGCCGCCCGGGAGCGGTTCCGTGTACCCGTCGCACCCTGTCCGTAGTCTCACCGTCATGACGACGACCCAGACCCACACGCTCGCCGCGCCCGGCGTCGATCTGGTCTACGACGTGCGTGGACCGCTCCCGCCGGACGGCGGCCGGCCGGCGTTGCTCATGATCGGTCAGCCGATGACGGCGGAGGGCTTCGACGCGCTCGCCGCGAACTTCACCGACCGCACGGTCGTCACCTACGATCCGCGCGGCCTGGGCCGCAGCATCCGGACGGACGGCCGGTCCGACCACACGCCGCAGCAGCAGGCGGCCGACCTGCACCTGCTGATCCAGGCGCTCGGCGCCGGCCCGGTCGACGTGTTCGCGAGCAGCGGTGGTGCGGTGACCGCGCTGGAGCTCGTCGCCACCCAACCCGGCGATGTCGTCACGCTGGTGGCGCACGAGCCGCCGATCAACGCCGTGCTTCCCGACGCCGCGGCCGCCGAGCGCGCCCGGGCCGCCTTCCACCAGGCATATCAGGCGAAGGGCTTCGGCGCGGGTATGGCGGCCTTCATCGCGATGACGTCCTGGCAGGGTGAATTCACCGACGCCTACTTCGCTCAGCCCGCGCCCGATCCGGCGATGTTCGGCATGCCGACCGAGGACGACGGCACCCGCGACGACCCGCTGTTGTCGAAGAGCTCCTGGGCGGTCACCGACTACCGCCCCGACCCGGGCCTGCTCGGCGCGGCGCCGACCCGCATCGTGATCGCCGTCGGCGAGGAGTCGGCGCAGACCTACACCGCGCGTACGGCCCTCGGCACCGCCGCTCTGCTCGGCCAGCAGGCAACGGTGTTCCCGAGCCATCACGGCGGCTTCCTCGGTGGCGAGTTCGGTTACGCGGGCAAGCCCGAGGAATTCGCCACGAGGCTCCGCGAGGTCCTGGCCGCCGGCTGACGATCGCTTGCGGCGGCCAGCCGTGAACCGGGCAGGCGACGTCGCGGTGAACACGACGCCGCGGCTCAGAGCTTTCGCTGTCGGTCCAGTTGGTCGCGGGCGATGTCGGCGCTGGCCGGCACCACCCGGCCCGCGGTCGTCGACACCATGTCGCGCACCTCGTCCGCGAGCCGGGCCGAGGTGCCACCCGCTGCGCGCAGTTGTTGCAGCCCCAGCCGGCCGAGCACCACGGCCGCGGCCACGTAACCAGCGGTGAGACCGGCCGTGGCCAACCGGCGGGGCAGGAACGCCTCCAGCATGCGCAGCGCGGTGGCCGAGGCCGCGCCCGCGCCGAGCACTAGGCAGGCACCCGCGGTGCCCAGCAGGACGACACCCAGGCCGGCCGGACGCAACGTCTCGGTCAGCTGGTCGCGGACGACCCGAATCTCGCCGCGCACGGCGTCGGCCACCTCCGCCGTCAGCCGTTCGGTCGCGCTGCCCGTCCGCCCGTCGTGCCGGGACTGGCCCGTCGCGTCGCTCATGGCCCCTCCACCTGTCGAGTTCCCGAGCTCGCCGGTTACCCGGACGGGTCTCGGACACACTCGGCCGGTCGGTCATTCCGTGACGCCTCCACCCACTCCACGTCAGCGATGGGTGAGCCGGGGTGGTTCATCGGTTTGTCTGCCACTGATCTCATTCGTTGACACAGTAGGCGGGTGAACGGCGGCGCTCGGGAAGCGGCTTCGCCCGGCGCGTTTCCGCCCGATCAACGGATCAGGGCCGCGACGCATGGCGGGGTGACGCGCTCCGAACTCTTCCTGGATCTGGTCTTCGTCTACGCCTTCATCAACGTCACCCGGCTCATGTCGGAACGCCCCACCCTGGACGCGCTGGTTCAGGGAGCGGTGGTGGTGCTGCTGCTCTGGCGCAGTTGGGTCGGGTACGCCTGGGTGGGGAACCTGGTCCGGCTCGACCGGGGAGGCCGGCCGATCGCCGTGTTCGCGGCGGCCACCGCGATCCTGCTCGTCGCCGTCGCCATTCCGGAGGTCTTCGTCGACCAACCGGGTGGGCTCTCCGGACCCCTCGTCTTCGTCGGCGGTTTCCTGGCGGCCCGGGTGGGGTCCCTGCTGATCATCGCCCGCGGGCAGCGCGGCTCGGCGAACTCCGCCGCTCCCGCCCGGCGGGCGTGGCTACCGCTCGCCGGCAGCGCTCCCCTGCTGCTCTGCGCGGCCCTGCTGCCCTACCAACTACCGGCTGGGCGGAGAACGGAAGCTCTCCAACTTCTGCTCTTCGGGGTGGCGATCGTCGTCGACTACGTGGGGCTACGGGCACCCGGCACCGGCAACTGGCAGCTGACGTCAGTGCGGCACTGGGCCGAGCGGCACAACCTGGTCATGCTGATCGCACTCGGCGAGACGATCATTTCGATCGGCACCAGCCGTGGGTTCACCGGCGACGATCCGATCACCTGGTCGGTGCTCGCCGGGTCCGCGCTCGGTCTTGTCGTCGTGGCGTTCCTGTGGTGGGCGTACTTCGACATCGCGTCACCCCGCGCCGAGCAGGCGTTGGAGTCGGCCTCACCCGGCGCCCGGTCCCGCCTCGCCCGCGACGCCTACACGTTTCTGCACCTGCCGATGATCGGCGGGCTCATCCTGGTGGCGTTCGGGCTCAAGAAGGCGCTGGGCGGGGCGAAGGTCGGCCACCCCGATCGTTGGGACGTATCCGAACCGGCGATCCTGTACGGCGGCGTGATCCTGTACCTGCTCGGGTTGGTGGCGTTCGAGTGGCGCATCGTTCGGCGGGTGGGCCGCGGCCCCGTGCTCGGCCTCGTACTCGTGGCGCTGCTGATCACGCCGGCCCGCCACCTGACACCTCTGGGATCACTCGCGCTCCTCGCCGGTGCGCTGGTCTGCGTGGTCCTCGCCCACGTGACGGTGCTCAGACGCCGCCACCGCCAACTGCACCGCGCCGTCGCGGTGACCGCCGGCCAGGAGGTCGACGCCACCCCGGAGGAACTCTTCCTGGATCTGGCCTTCGTGTACGCGTTCATCCAGGTCACCGTGCTGATGACCCGACACCCTTCGGCCGTCGGGGTGCTCCAGGGACTGGCCGTGCTGGCGCTGCTGTGGTGGTCCTGGGTCAACTACACCTGGTTCACCACGACGATTCGCAGCGCAGGAACCCGACTGCGACTGATCGTGCTCGCCGCGGTGGCCCTGATCCTGATGCTCGGCGTCGCCATTCCCCAGACGTTCAGCTACGTGCCCGGGGGCCTGCCCGCACCGCTGATCGTCGTCACCGCGTACGGGGCGGTACGCATTCTGCACCTGGTGGTGTTCTGGTTGTCGGTCCGCCGCGATGCCGCCCTTCGCACCCCGGTGATCCTGGCAGCCGCACCGACCGGGGTGGGGATAGGCCTGCTGCTGTGCGCGGTGTTGACCGCCCCGGCCACCGGCAATCCGCTCACCCCGTTGACCACCCTGTGCTGGGTCCTCGCCATCCTCATCGACGTTGGCGGCGGCTACCTCATCGGAGCCCGCAACTGGCGGCTGCACTCGGTCAGCCGATGGATGGGCCGCTTCAACCTGGTCATCCTCGTCGCGCTCGGCCAGGCGGTCGTCTCCACCGGCATCGCCGTCGGCGACCCGCCCATCTCGATTGCCACTCTCGGGGCCGTCGCGCTGAGCGCGGGACTGCTGTCGGCACTGTGGTGGACCTACGTCGGGACGGATGTCGTCGTCGGCCAACGGTTCGCCGAACTCGCGACCACCCGCCAACGAGGTGCGCTGGCCCGCGACGCCTACGCGTACCTGCACCTGTTCCTGGTCGGCGGCCTCGTGCTGGTCGCCTTCGGGTTGCGCACGACCCTGCCACAGCCAGGGCAGCATTCGAGCACCCCGATGATGGTCGGGCGGCTCACGCTGGTGTGCGGAATCATCGTGTTCCTACTCGCAGACCACCTCGTGTGGCGACGCGCGCACCGTCGCGCCGGTCGCCGGTGGGCGGTGATCCTGGTCGTCGCCGCGCTGGCCCCCGTGACGATGATGCTGCCGACACTGTGGGCGTTGGTCGTGCTCACGGTGGCGCTGCTCGCCGCGCACGTGTTCGGGCGTTCGGCCACCCCGCCGCTGGAGACGGTGCTCACCGACCGGTCCTGAGTCCCCGCGAACCAGCCGGTGCACCGGTCCCCCATCGCGCTGCCGTCACCCGCGGCCTGCGCACTGCTGCCTGGCCAGGCCCGTCAGCGTTGGATCATGAGCAGTTCGTAGTCGGCCGCGGTGAGAGGGTCCCGGGTGAGGGAACCGTCGGCGCGGGGAACGTCCAACGGCTGCCCAGCACGGCGGAAGGACACTCCGGTCACGTCGCCGCGCGAGGTCAGGGTGCAGACGATCTGGCCGAAGGCGAGAACTTCGTCGTTGCGGCCGGTCTCGTCGCCGGCCGATTCGACGTCGACCTCGGCGGTCGTGCCGACGAGCCGGGCACCGGCCACGGTGATCGTGCCGGGCAGGGAGCTGCTGACGCCCCTGTCACGCTCCAGCGCACCGGGTCCGGCGAGCAGGTGCTGCAGGTGGACCTCAACGGTGGGCAGCGTGTCCGTGCGCCGCAGGATCCGGTCGATCCGATCGTCTCGCACGTAGCAGAGCGCCTCGTCGAGGCGGCCTCGGGAGTCCGTCGGGCCGGCCGTGACCGGAGCGGGGAAAGGGCCGGGTGGCACCTCGACGGCACGGGGAAGGTCGTCGGCCGGTACGCCGCAACCGCCCAGCAGGATCGCGACGCCAAGCGACAAGATGCGTGCCCTCATGACAGGCACCCCGGCAGCTCCACCCAGAACCGGGCGCCCCCGCCGGGGCGGTCGGTCACACCCACTCGGCCGCCGTGTGCGGCGGCGTGCTGCGCGACGAGCGCCAGTCCGAGGCCGGTGCCGTCACTGTCGGCGCGGGCGTGAGCGGCGCGCCCCCGAACGAATCGGCCGAAGATGACTTCCCGGTCTGCTGGCGGCACTCCGGGGCCCTGGTCGTCGACTTCGAGGACGCCGACGTCGGGTGGTCGGCAGGTCAGGCGCACCGCGACGGCTCCCCTGCCGTAACGGACGGAGTTGTCGAGCAGGTTGAGCAGGATCTGTTCGACACGTCGCCGGTCGATCGACCAGGTGGTCGTCGTCGTGGTCGCCCCGGTCCGGACGAGGCTGTCGGGCAGCGACCGGGCGCGGCAGGTATCACGGGCGAGGGCTACGACGTCGACCGGCTCCCGCTGCACGGGTTGTTCGGTGCGGGCGAGCTGGATCAGGTCGTCGACCAGCCGCTGGAAGCGGGTGATCTCGTCGGCCACGAGGCCGGCCGCCGTTGCGGTGCGCTCGTCTTGATGTTCGCGTCGACGGGCCAGGACGCTCGCGGCCGCCGCCAGGGTCTGCAGCGGAGAGCGCAGTTCGTGGCTGACGTCCGCAGCGAACCGGCGGTCCCGCTCGATGCGCTGCACGAGCTGGTCGACCATGTGGTTGAAGGAGGTGGAGAAGCGGGTGAGGTCCGGATCCGTGGTGGCGTCGAGCCGGGTGCCGAAGTCGCCCGCCGCGATCTTCTCGGCCACGTCGGCGACGTCGGTCAGCGGGCGCACGCTACGCCGGGTGGCGTACCAGCCGAGCGCGGCTCCCGAGCCGGCGATCATGATGGCCACGGCGGTCAGCGTCAGGCCGACCACCTGCAGGGTCTGCTCGACCTCGCGCAGCGAGGTGAGTTCGTAGTAGCTGGTCGTGTCCGACAGCGGCACACCGACGAGCAGGACCGGTTGCCCGTCGAGGCGGACCCGTTGGACCGCAGGTTTCCCGGAGCGGACGATGCGGCGCAACTCCGTGGGAATGGCACCGGCGCCGGTCTCCGCGGTGCGCGCGTACCAGCGGTCGTTGCGGTGCAGCAGGGGGCGGCGCAAGCTACCGGTGTCCAGCGATCGCAGCACCTCCACCACGTCCGGAGCGTCCGTCTCCAGCCCGGTGCGTACGACGGCTGCGTCGAAGTAGGCGGCCCGCACCGCTGTCCGCTCCCGTTCCTCCAGCAGCGACCGCCGGGTCAGGTCGTAGGAGAACAGCGCCATCGACGCGGCGAGCAGCAGTGCGCCGACGGCGAAGCCGGCGCTGACCCGGGCACGCAGGCCGAGACGTGTCATCGCTGCAATTTGTAGCCGAGACCACGGAGGGTTACCAGGTGCCGCGGGTTGGCCGGGTCCTGCTCGATCTTCTGTCGTACCCGGCCGACGTGCACGTCGACGAGACGTTCGTCGCCGGTGTCGTACCCCCACACCCGCTGTAGCAACTGTTGGCGGGACAACACCTTGCCGGCGTGTTCGGCCAGCTCGCAGAGGAGCCGGAACTCGGTGCGGGTGACGGGAACGGGCTGTCCGGCTCGCCGCACCTCGCCGGCGTCCGGGCTGATTTCCAGATCGCCGAAGACCTGCGTGGGCACCTGGGTGGCCCGCCCGCGACGGCGCAGTGCGCGCAGCCGGGCCGACAGTTCCTTGATCGCCACCGGCTTCACCACGTAGTCGTCGGCGCCGGCTTCCAAGGCCGCCACGATGTCGTGCGTGTCGTCCCGGGCGCTGATCACCACGATGGGGACGTCGTCGTCGCGGCGCAGCTGTCGGATGCATTCGAAGCCGTCCATGCCCGGCAGCATCAAGTCGACGAGCACGTTGTCGGCCGGCGTCGTCCGCTGCCGGCGCAACCCCTCTTCAGCGGTGGCCACGCCGTACGCGTCGTAACCCTCGTCGTCGAGGGCGAGCAGCATGGCGAGCCGGATCCGGTCGTCGTCCTCGATCACCAGTACGGCCGTCATAACGGCATCATTCCGGGTCGGCGTCGCGTCGCCCAACCGTGCCCGTTGTCCTGGGGTTTTGTCACACAACTGTCATCCGACCGCGCAACCACCTCCAAGATCCTCACCGAGGGTTGCATTCGTACCGCGCAGTCTGAAGGAGTCGATGCCGGCGCGCGGCCGGGCGGACCGAACCCTGAGCGGTGGATGACGCAAGGACAGGAGAAGTCAGTGACCGGCGATGCTCTCATCAGTGCCCTCGTCGTCGGGCTCGCGATCGGGACGGCCGGACGGCTGGTCCTGCCGGGGCGCAAGGCCGCGCCGGTCTGGTTGACCCTCGCGCTCGGCGTGGCCGCCGCACTGCTCGGCTCCATCGTCGTCCGCGTAGCCAGCGCTGACGTGGACGAACTCAGCACCCTGCGGCTGGCCGTCCAGACCGGCTGCGCCGGCGTCGCGGTGGTTCTGGCCCTCGTCACCGGCGGGCAACGCCGCACGGACGACGCCGCCGGACGTGGTCCCCGCGCCGCCGGGCACTCACGCCTGGCCCGCCGACCCGCCGACCGGCCGCAGGCCAGCAACGATCGAGAGGACAGGCGATGACCGTCGTGCCGGCGGAGGAGAGGATGACCCTGATCTGCGACGGCTGCGGCGACACGATCACCGGGACCGCTCGGCTGCTGCCCGACGCGGAGGTCGTCTGGACGCTGGTGCTCGAGAGCGGCTGGGCCGGCTCGCCGTTCGCCTCCGGCCCCCACCACTGCCCCCGTTGCAGCACAGGCCTGCAGGCGAACGGCGTCGACGGCACGGCTGTCGCGGGACACGGCGGCAGCCGGGCGCACATACTCGGCATCGACTACCTGGACGACGTCGGTCAGGACCCGGCCGTCGAGGCCGACCCGGCAGAGGCGGTACGACGGGCGTTGCTGGAGGCGACCGACGTCGGACCGCACGTCCTGGTCGACCTCACCGACGTGGAGGTCATCGACTCGATCGGGCTTGGCCTGCTTGTCCGCGCCCACCAGGAGGCACGACACCAGAAGGCGACGCTGTGCCTGGTCGGGCCGTCCCGGTTCGTGCTGACCGTGTTGCACACGATGCGGCTCGACGGCCTCTTCCCGGTCCTGGAGAGCCGCGCGGACGCCCTTCGCGGGATGGCCGCGATGCGGTCCGGGACCGCCGCACCGGCTGTCGTCCGCCGCGAGTAATCCGCATGCTCGGCGAGCCGCCGATCGCCACGCTGCAACCCCATCCCGTCAACCGGAGAACCGTGATGCTTTCCTGGCCGTACCCCGACGGTCCCACCGTCGGCTCCGCGAACGATCCGGAGCCGGCCGGCGTCTTCCACGTGTGCAGCCCGGCACGCATTCCGTCCCGACGTCGCGGCCTGCGATGATGGCTTTGTCGATCACGTCGATGATCCGGGCGGCAGGCGTGGTCACCCTCGTTCTGCGCGGATCGGTGGGCCGTGCCGACGTCGACGCCCTGCGCACCGCGTTGAGCGACGTCCTGCGCCTGCACCGGCCGGCGAGACTGGAGCTCGACATGTCCGGCCTCTTCGAGATCGACCCGGGCGTCACCGGCATGATCACCGCGATCATTCTGGACGCGAGTGGCGGAACGAAGATCGGCATCGTGCGGGCGCCGGTCACCGTACGCCATCAGCTGCGGCTCTCCGGTGGAGAGGGTCTGTTGACCTGACCCCGCGCCACCCTGTGCAACGCCAGTCTCGCCGATCGCGAGTCCGAACGTGCCGGCGAGTGGTACCTGCGCCTGAATCTCGCCCGCCTCACCGGCGACGCGGTGTGATCAGCCCCGACTCGTACGCCCACACGACCAGCTGGGCCCGGTCGCGACAGTGCAGCTTGGTCATCGCCCGGTTGACGTGCGTCTTGGCGGTCAACGGGCTGATCACCATGCGTTCGGCGATCTCGTCGTTGCTCAGCCCTCGGGCGACGAGGTCGACGATCTCCTGTTCGCGCGCGGTCAGCACGTCGCGTCCGGCCGCCGGGTCGGCCGGCGGCGGACCGGCGACGAACTCGCTGATCAGGGTGCGGGTGACCACCGGGGCGAGCAGCGCGTCGCCGCGGGCCACGACGGCGACGGCCTGCAACAGATCGGCCGGGTCGGCGTCCTTCAGCAGGAAGCCGCTGGCGCCCGCACGGAGTGCGGCGAAGACGTAGGAGTCGAGCCCGTAGTTGGTGAGGATGAGCACGCGGACCGCGGCGAGGTCGGGGTCGGCGACGAGGCGCCGGGTGGCTTCGATGCCGTCGAGTCCCGGCATCTGCACGTCCATCAGCACGACGTCCGGCCGCAGGCGTCGCGACAGGTGGACGGCCGAAGCGCCGTCGGTGGCCTCACCGACAACCTCCAGGTCGTCCTCGGCGTCGAGCAGGGCCCGGAACCCGGCCCGCATCAGGGCCTGGTCGTCGGCGAGCAGCACCCGGATCATGCCGGCTCCTCCCTCCGGTCGGAGCCGCCACGATCCGTGGCGGACTGAACTGGCCGGACCTCGCGCGAGCGCTCGATCATGCCGGCTCCTCCCTCCGGTCGGAGCCGCCACGATCCGTGCCGGACCGAACCGGCCGGACCTCGCGCGAGCGCTCGATCATGCCAGCTCCTCCCTCCGGTCGGAGCCGCCACGATCCGTGGCGGACCGAACCGGCCGGACCTCGCGCAAACGCTCGGTCATGCTTGTTCGTCCAGCGGGAACCTGGCCCGTACCGCGAAGCCGCCGTCGTCGCGAGCGGCGGCGTCCAGCGTGCCGCCCAGTCCGGTGATCCGTTCCCGCATGCCGCGCAGGCCCACCCCCGGTGTCACCGGCCGGGCCGGCGTGGCCTGGCCGTCGTCGGTCACCGAGACGGTCAGCTGCGCCGGGGCGTACTCGACGTGGATCTGCGCGCTGGCGGGGCCGGCATGGCGGGCCACGTTGGTCAGGGCCTCCTGCACGACGCGGTATCCGGCCTGGTCGACGTCGGCGGGCAGGTCTCGGGGCTGACCCGTGACGCTCACCTGCACCGGTACGCCGGCCGCCCGGGTCCGCTCGGCGAGTTCGCCCACCCGGGCCAGCCCGACGCAGTCCTCGTCGGAGGGTGAGCGCAGGACGTCCAGCGTCGCCCGCAATTCCCGCATCGCGGCGCTGCTGGCCTCCTGAATCGCCAGCAGCGTGGCCGACGGTTCCTCGCCGTGCTTGCGGGCCAGGTGCACGGCGATCCCGGCCTGCACCTTGATCACGGAGATGTTGTGGGTCAGCGAGTCGTGCAGATCCCGGGCGATGCGCAGGCGCTCCTCCCCCGCGCGACGCAACGCCATCTCCTCGCGGGTGCGTTCGGCCTCCACCGCCCGCTGCTCGACCTGTTCCAGGTACGCGCGGCGCTGCCGGCCGATGAGCCCCGCGATGTTGGCCGCGAAGAACCAGCCCAGCAGCAGGGCGGTCCGCTCGACGATCTGCTGGCCGGGCCGGCCGGCGGGCGCGACCGAGATGTCGCGGGCCAGGAAGCCGCCGAGGAAGACCAGGCTGGCCAGGGCGGTGACCGATCGGTGCCCCCGCCAGGCGGCGACGTAGACCGCGCCGAGGACGGGGAACGCGGCGGACACCCCGGGGTGCACCCGCAGATGCAGGGCCAGCATCGTCGCGGTCACGGCGATCAACGCCACCACCGGGTAGCGCCGGCACACCGCCAGGGCCGCCGCCATGACCAGGACCAGTGCGACGTCGAGCGCCCGCACCGGCGCGGCGTCCGGCGCGAGCGCGGCGTTGCCGAGCAGGAGGAGGCCGAGGACGAGACCGCTGAGGGCGTACGGCAGATCGCGGCGCATGGTCGCACTGTAGAGCGGCCGTCGTCAGCGGGGCATCCCGCGAGCGCAGTAGTTGCGGCGTACTGCGGACGCGGTATCGGCGGTGGGGCAAGTGCCTGCGGTGGCACGACGTTTTCCGGTCCCACCGCGGCGAGCATCGAGCCCATGACATACCGCTTCTTCACCCCCACTCCCCCGAAGGCGGCGACCGGTCTCACCGCGGAGGTCTACCAACAGCTACGCGACGAGTTCCTCGGGCCGGCGCCCACCTTCCAGGCGCTCTCGGCCGTGCCGGAGGTGCTGGCGGCGACCTGGGCGCTGATGCGCGAGGCGCTGCTCGCCGGGGACGCGTCCCGGGTCGACCGCGAGCTCGTCGCGTCGTCGGTGTCCCGGGCCAACCGCTGCCGGTTCTGCGTCGACGCCCACGTGATGCTGCTGCACGCGCTGGGCGAGCACGAGCTGGCCGAGGCCATCGCCCGGGGCGGGACGCCACCGGAGCCGAGGCACGCCGAGCTCGCCGCCTGGGCCGAGGCCAGCCGCAGCCCGAGAGCCGCCGGCTGGACCAGCCCGTACCGCCCGGAGGTCACCGGCACCCTGCTCGCGTTCCACTTCATCAACCGGGTCGTCTCGGCGCTGCTCGACCCGGATCTGCTGCCCGGCGGCCTCCAGCGCTCGCGCGCGGTGCGCTCGGTCGGCGGCCGTCTCCACGCCAGGGCGGCCCGGGAGCCGAAGGAGCCGGGCCGCGGCCTGTCGCTGCTCGGCGCCGACAGGACGGCGCCACCGGGCTGGGCCGGGGACAGCCCCGTCGGCGTCGCGTACGCGGCGTTGCGGACCGCCGCCCTGCGCGGCGGGGATCTGCTGGGCGAGGTGGCTCGCCAGACCGTCACGGCCACCGTGCGCTGGGAGAACGGGAAGTTCCCGGCCCGGCCCGCGGACTGGGCCCTCGATCTGGTCCGCGACGTGCCCGGCACGGACCGCATCGGGACGCGGATCGCGTTGCTGGCGGCGTTCGCGCCGAGCGCGATCAGCATCGGCGACGTCGCCCTCTGGCGGCTCTCCCATCCGGGCGACGCCGATCTGGTGCGGCTGGTCGCCTACGGCGCGATCACGGCCACCGACCACGTCGCCGGGGCACTGGCCCCGGCTCCCCGCTAGGAGGTCACCATGCGCAAGGCTTTTGTCGTCGTCAGTGCGGTGTTGCTCGTCGCGTTCGCCCTGCAGTTCGTCTTCGCCGCCGTGGGCGCGTTCACGAAACCCGCGGGTGACGGCGCGTACGCGCTGCACAGCGTCACCGGGATGGCGGTCATCCCGGTCCTCACCCTGGTCACCATCCTGTTCGCCGTGCTGGCGAAGGCGCCGGGCCGGCTCGTCGGTCTGGCGGTCCTGCCGCTCGGCCTCGTCGTCCTGCAGGCGCTCCTCGCCATGCTTGCGAACGCTTTCACCGACGCCGTGGGCGCCAGCACTCCGGTCGGCTTGACCATCGCCGGGCTGCACGCGATCAACGGAATCGTCGCCGTACACGTCGTGGTCGGTCTCCTCCGGGCAGCGCGCACACTGGCCAGCCCGGCGCCGGCCGCCGCCGCCCAGGTGGCCGTCCGGGAAGGGGAGCCGGCATGACCGTCGGCTCGCTGCTCGCGGCCGACCTGGTGATCGCGGTCCTCGCGGCCGCCGGGTGGCTGGGCGGAGGCGCCGCGTCCGCTGCCCGACGCCGTCCGCTCGCCCTGGGGCTGGCCGCCTTCGCGCTGCTCGCCACGTTGGCCCGCGCGGTCACCATCACCGCGCTCGCCCGCGCCGGCTGGTGGTTCGCGGCGGAGAAGGTCCTCGTCGCCGCCCCGCTGTCGCTCGCGGCCGTGGCCGTCGCCGGGCCGCGGCTGCTGCGGGCCCCGGGCGACATCCGGTCCGTCGCGGTCCCGCTCCTCTTCGCCGGGTACGCCGTGAGCGGCGGCCTGCTCGTCACGGTCCTGCACGGCTATCCGGCGTCGCCGGGCGTGGGGCTGCTCGCGGTCGCCGGGGTCGTCGCGGCGACCGCGGTGTCCTGGCGCGCCCTCGGGCGGCGCCCGTCCCCGACGGTGTCCCGGGTGGCCCTGGCGGTGGCGGTCGCGGCACTGGTGACCGGAACCGGGCTCGCCGCCACCCCGGACGCTGCTCCCGCCGTACCCCATGATCACGAATATCGGGACGCGCGGACCGTGGGCGAACCGACCAGGCGGTTCACCCTGACGGCCGGGACCGCCACGGTGAGCGTGAGCGGCCGGGACGTCGGGGCGTGGGCGTTCAACGGGCAGGTTCCCGGGCCGGAGTTGACCGCCACCGTCGGCGACGTCCTGGAGGTGACGCTGCGCAACCGGGACATCGGGCGGGGCGTCACGCTGCACTGGCACGGGTACGACGTGCCGAACAGCCAGGACGGGGTGCCCGGCGTGACGCAGGCGGCGGTGCTGCCCGGACAGGAGTTCGTCTACCGGTTCCGCGCCGATCAGGTCGGGACGTACTGGTACCACACGCATGCGGTCTCCGACGTCGGCGTGCGGATGGGGCTCTACGGCGTCCTGGTGGTACGCCCCGCGCCGCCGACCGGCGTCGACGTGACGGTGCCGGTGCACACGCTGGCCAACCTTCCACTGCCCGCACCGCGGGCGGAGCCGGTGCAGGCGGGAACACCCGTGCGGCTGCGGTTGATCAACACCGACAGCACGACGCACCGGTACGCCCTGGCCGGGACCCCGTTCCAGGTGGCCGCGATCGACGGATCCGACCTGCGGGGCCCCACCCCGCTCGTGGACACCTCCGTGCTGATCCCGGCCGGGGGCCGCTACGACCTGGTGTTCACCGCACCCGCCACACCGGTGGCGCTGTTCGTGGACGGACGAACGGTGTGGTCGACCGGAGGCGTGTCGGCGGCGACCGACGGATGGCCGGTGCTGGATCCCCTCGACTACGGCGTCGGCTTCCCGGTGCCGTGGTCCCGGTACGACAGGGAGTTCACGCTCGTCCTGGATCGCGGCCTCGACCTGCACGGACTGCGTCCGCGCTACGCGCACACCGTCAACGGCGCGGCCGACCCCGACATCCCGCCGCAGGTCGTACGCCTCGGCGACGTCGTCAAGTTCACGATCGTGAACCGATCATCGGTGGTGCACCCGTGGCATCTGCACGGGCATCACGTCCTGGTGCTCTCCCGCAACGGAGAGCCGGCGACCGGGAGCCCCCTGTGGTGGGACTCGTTCGACGTCCGTCCCGGCGACGTCTGGGAGGTGGGGTTCCGGGCCGACAACCCCGGGGTGTGGGCCAACCACTGCCACAACCTGGCGCACGCCGACGCCGGGATGACACTGCACCTGATGTACTCGTGAAGCGACGTTGTGGAGTGCTGACCTCACCCGTCCCGCGGGGTCGGCGTGACGTCGCCGGGGCGCGAACGCCACCGGCGACTCCGCCGGAGGAGCTCAGTCCTCGCGGGAACCGGCGGCCACGCTGGTCGAGACGGGAGTGCCCAGCTCGACCGTGCGGGAGACGGTGCAGAGCCGGTCGTGCGACTGCTGCAGCGCCCGGGGCAGCGCCTCGCGCGCTTTGTCGCCGTCCTCGCCCGCCGGGAACGTCACGGTGAACGTGACCGTGAGGTTCTCCATCCGGTTTCCCCCGGTCTCGTCCCGGATCTTGTCGCCGGTGACCTCGACGGAGAACTCGGTCGGCTCGGCACGGCGGCTGGTGATGTAATCGACGTCCACCGCGGTGCACCCGCCGATGGCCGCCAGCAGCAGTTCCACCGGCGTGAAGCTGCCGTCCTCACCCGTGCCCATCGACATCGACCCGCCGCGGCTGTTCCGCACGACGTACTGCCCCATGCTGGTGCGCTCGATCTCGACCGAGCGGAAAGTGTCCGCACTCATGACAGGCACGCTACCGAGGTCCGCTGGTCCCGGGGCCACCGGCCGAGCGATCGTCGGACAAGATCCGGCGGGGAACATGTCCGCAAGCCTCAGGGGGCAGGAGAATTTCCTGATGAGCCACACCTCGGACGACCCGGCGGCCACGGCGCTCAGCCGGTGGACCGGCACGGCCGTTCCCAAGCTACTGGGCGAGGGGATGGAGGGCGCGGTCTACGAGATCGACGAGTCGCGCGTCGCGAAGCTGTGGTACGCCGGTTCTGTCGAGTTGTCGCGCCGGATGGCGAGGTTCTACGACGCTCTCGACACGAGGGCGTTCACATTTCGCGTACCGAGGATCATGCAGGTCGAGACCGTCGAGGGGCGGGTGGTCACGATCGAGCGACGGCTGACCGGCACCACGTTGTCGGCCGCCCTCGCGGCCGGCGCGGTGCGACGCGAGGACGCGTACGCGGTCCTTGTCGACGTGGTCTGCGGGCTTGCCGCCGGCGGCACGCTCGCGGCGGCCCGTGAGCTGACGGTGTTGGACGAGGACTTCCCGCTGTTCGCAGCCGGGGAGGACTTTCCGGTGGCACTCGCGCGGCTCGCGGCACGCCGGGTCGAGCGTTTCCGGCCGGTGCTGGGTCAGGCCGTCGACCGACTCGAAGCGAAGGCGGCGGCGCTCGCCGGCCGCCTGCTCGACGTCGACAGTGGGCGGCGGGCGGTCATCCACGGTGACCTGACTCCGGCGAACGTCCTGGTCGACACCGCGGGCAAGCCGAGCGCGGTGTTGGACTGGGGCTTCCTGACGACCGAGGGCGACCCGGCGTTCGACGCGGCCGTCGCCGCGGCGATCTTCGACATGTACGGGCACGAGGCGTCGCAGGTCGAACAGGATCTCCTCGACCGGATCGAGGAGCGAATGGGCTACGACCGTGCCGCGATGCTCGTCTATCGGGCCGCATACTCGCTGATCTCGGCGAATGCCTACGATCCGACGGGCCGGGACGGCCACTTCGCCTGGTGCGTGGCGGCACTCAACCGGGCCGACGTCACCAGGGCCCTGCTGGGCTGACAGGTCAGGACCCGGGTCCGCGGAGGCTGTCGTGCCGAGACAGCGTGTGCTGGCCCGCGTACGTTGACGCCATGGCGACCTTCTGGACCCTGGGCTGCGATGCCGACGATCCCCAGCGGATCGCCGCCTTCTGGGCGCTTGCCCTCGGCTATGTCAAGGAACCCGGTTTCGACGAGCCCGACAACGCGTCCATCGTCGACCCGGATGGCAGGGGGCCCGCCATCAGTTTCCTGAAGGTGCCCGAGGGCAAGTCCGCCAAGAACCGGATGCACATCGACGTCCGGGTGGCGGGCCCCGGTCCCTGGGACATGGCCGAGCGTGCCCGGCTGATCCGGCAGAAGGTGCCCGAGCTGGTGGCCGCCGGCGCGACGGTGGTCCGCGAGGAGTTCTACGGCGACGCGTTGGGACACGTCGTCATGACCGACCCCGAGGGCAACGAGTTCTGCGTCGCCTGACGTCGGCTTCCTTCACCCCGGTCGGTGATCGATGTAAGAAACGGCGCGCCCGAGTCATTTCCTGGTGACGGAGAAACTCTGACAGGAAGGGCCGGAGCCAGTGCCAGAACCCCAACCGGAGGACCATTTCACCGCCGTGTACCAGGCGCATCACCGGCAGGTGTACGCGTACGCCGTGACCCGAGCCGGTCGCCAGCTGGCCGACGAGGTCGTCGCCGAGACATTCCTGGTGGCGTGGCGGCGGTTGCCGGCGTTACCGATGGCAACGCCGCTGCCGTGGCTGCTCGCGGTCGCTCGCAATGTCGTCAGTGAGCGGTACCGCGCGGAGGAGCGGCAGCAGGCCGTTGCCGCCGAGATGCGCGCGTGGATCAGTGCCGAGGAGTTGTCTGTCGCCGACGTGGCGGACGGCGTCGCCGAGCGGGCCGCGGTGCTCACGGCTCTGGCCCGACTGTCCGACGACGACCGCGAACTGTTGACCCTGGTGGCCTGGCACGGGCTGTCGCCGGGTGAGGTAGCTCGGGTCCTCGGCTGCTCCACAGCGACGTACTACGTGCGCCTGCATCGCGCCCGGCGTCACTTGAAGGACGCCATGTCGGCCGCCACCGAACCGGAGTTGCCCCGACCAAACGTCAGGCTGGTCCCGAAGGAGTCGATCCGATGAGCCGCTCAACAGATGTACTGGACCTGCTTGCCAAGGCCCGGCCGGCGCGGCTGGACCCGCCGTCCAACCGGGGCGAGCACACGGCGGACGCCGTCGCCGCCATCGTGGCTGGGGCTTCCCCCGTCGAGGCTCAGGCCAGGCCCGAGCGACACCGCCGGTCCACGCGTCCACGGGTGGCGTTGCTCGGGGCGCTGGGGGCTGCGGCCGTCGTCACCACCGTCGCCGTCGCCGTGTCGGTGACCGGACCGGGCGACGCTCCGCGCCGGGCACCCGGCGCGGCACCCACCGTCGCGTCGCCGGCCACGCAGACGCCGATGGACTCCAGCCGGTTGCTGCTCGTGGCTGCCGAACGCAGCGACAGCGTTCCGCCGGCGGGCGGGCGCTATCTGACCATCCAGACGGAGAGCGGCTCCGCGGTGCCGGTCAAATCCGCCGGCGGCGGTTACACCATGTTCGCCAAGAGCGGCGGCCAGTACTGGCTGGCCCGCTCCAGCACCGACCACAGTTGGGTCTTCGCGCAGTCGCTCGGTGCGACGCCCGCCACCCCCGCCGACGAGGACGCCTGGCGCCGCAGCGGGTCTCCGGCCGTCGTCAGGGTCACCAAGCCCAAGCCCTTCGACCTGCAGATCGCCCCGGGCAAGATCCAGGGCAACACCGTCGACGCGGCCCATCTCTTCGCCCTCGGTGACCGCAACGTGTCGCAGGCGCAACTCGATGCGCTGCCAACCGACCCGGGCGCCCTCCGCGACGCGCTGCTCAGCCGCTTCCACGGGGGCGGCAGTGACCTGCCCACGGACCGCGACCAGTGGCTGTTCACCGTCGCCGCCAACGTGGTGATCGACCTGCCGGTCAGCAACGAGGTCCGCGCCGCCGCGTACCGTGTGCTCGCCGCGTTGCCGGGGGTGCGGGGGCTTGGCGTCGTGCACGACATGCACGGTCGGCCTGGGCAGGCGGTCGCCTACACGCAGGACAGCCCGGGCAACGGCCGTGTCGAGGTACGCCTGATCATCGACCCGGACACCGGGCAGGCTCTCGGCAAGGAGCTGCGGGCGGTGCAGCCGCGTGGCCGGGCGTCGTGGATCGCGCCGGGCGCGCTGTTCGCCTACCAGCTGGTGCTGGTGTCGGAAGGCACCGACGACAACCCGCCGTCGGTGGCCGTCAAGAACTGATCTCGCGCACGCCGAGCCGGCGGCGGCGCTACCGCGCCGCCGCCGGCTATCAACATTCTGTTGACAACGATTGGTTCATGTACTGGAATCGGTACATGACCCAGAAGCAGGACGACCCGTTCGCCGCGCCCGACCCCTCTCAGGCGCGGGCCCACCGCACCTACGCGGCGCTCAGCCGGATCACCGAACGGCACGCCGGCACCGACACCCGTCGGCGTCGCTACGCCAACCCGTACGTGGCCGACCCGTGGGAGGCCGTCGCCCTGGTCACGGCCCTGGCGGCCGGCGGGGCCGAACTCGACGACGGCGAGGATCCGGTCGACGACGGCGACCTCACCGCCGCGTTGACCCTGCTGCCGCACGTCCGCGCCGAACTCGACGCGCTGGAGGCGGGCCTGTTGACGCTGGCCCGCGCTCGCGGACTCACCTGGCAGGCGATCGCCTTCGGGCTCGGGCTGGGCAGCGCGCAGGCCGCCCGGCAGCGCTTCGACCGGCTCGCGGACCGCACCGGCGCGACCGCCGCCGGGCAGTGACCAGGTCGCGATCGCCCCACCCGCGCTCCTGACAGCGGCGTCAACCCGGGACGGCTCCCACCACCTCGGGCAGACTGTGCGGGAAGCCAACCGACGGGAGGGCGCGATGCGGCGCGAGGAGATGCTGGCGTACTGCCTGGCGAAGCCGGGCGCCTGGCTGGACCAGCCGTGGGAGGGCGACGAGGTGGTCAAGGTGGGCAGCCGGATCTTTGCTTTCCTCGGCTCGCCGGCGGCCGACCCGACGATCGGGTTGAAGTGCGGCCCGACCCGGGAGGCGGCCGACGAGTGGCTGCACCGGTACCCGTCCGACGCCCGGGTGATGCCCTACATCGGACGGTCCGGGTGGAACACCCTGCGGCTGGACGGCGGAATCGACGACGAGGAGCTGACCGAGGCGGTCGACGCGTCGTACGACGCGGTGGTGGCCAAGCTGCCGAAGCGGGAGCGGCCGACGGTGTGAACAGCCGTGAGGGTGCCCGCGCGGCGCCCGAGGGGGCACCGCGCGGGCGCAGGACTCAGCGGGGAACGACCCGTTCGGCGGCCCACTCCCGCCAGCCGGCCAGCTTGTCCGCCGCGGCGGCGAGCTGGTCGGCGACCGGGCCGGGGCCGGTGGAGCCGGGCGTGATCCGGGCGGCGAGCGCCGAACGGACCGAGAGCACGTCACGCACCGACGGGTCCAGGTGCGCGCTGACCGTCGCCAGGTCGTCGTCGGAGACCTCGTCCAGGGCGCAGTCCCGCGCCACGCAGAGCGCGACCAGCCGGCCGGTGATCTCGTGCGCGTCGCGGAACGGCACGCCCTTGCGCACCAGCCAGTCGGCCACCTCGGTGGCCAGCGAGTAGCCCACCGGCGCGGCGGCGACCAGCCGGTCGACCCGTACCGTCATGGTGGAGATCATGCCGGCCAGCGCCGGCAGCAGCAGCTCCAGCGTGTCGACCGCGTCGAAGGCCGGCTCCTTGTCCTCCTGCATGTCCCGGTCGTACGTCATCGGCAGGCCCTTGAGCATGGTGAGCACGCTCATCAGCCCGCCGACGAGGCGGCCGGACTTGCCCCGGGCCAGTTCGGCGATGTCCGCGTTCTTCTTCTGCGGCATGATCGACGACCCGGTGGCGAAGGCGTCGTCCAGCTCCACCCAGCCGAACTCCTGCGAGGTCCAGAGCACCACCTCCTCGCCGAGTCGGGACAGGTGCACCCCGGCCAGCGCGGTGACGAAGAGGAACTCGGCGACGAAGTCCCGGTCGGCGACCGCGTCCATCGAGTTGGCGAAGGACGTGCGGAACCCCAGCTCCTTGGAGACGGCCACCGGGTCCAGCGGCAACGACGAGCCGGCCAGCGCGCCCGCGCCGAGCGGGCTGACCGCCGTGCGGTGGTCCCAGTCGCGCAGCCGTTCCAGGTCGCGCAGCAGCGGCTGCACGTGGGCGAGCAGCCAGTGCCCGAAGGTGACCGGCTGGGCGTGCTGCAGGTGGGTCATCCCGGGCGCCGGGGTGTCCACGTGCCGCTCGGCCTGCTCGACCAGGGCCTCGGCCAGCTCGACCAACCGGCTGGCCACCCCGCGGGCGTGATCGCGCAGATAGAGCCGCAGGTCGGTGGCGACCTGGTCGTTGCGCGACCGGCCGGCGCGCAGCTTTCCGCCGAGGCTGCCGAGCCGCTCCAGCAGGCCGCGCTCCAGGGCGGTGTGCACGTCCTCGTCGTCGACGGTCGGCCGGAACTGCCCGGAGGCGCAGGCCGCCTCCAGGTCGTCGAGCGCGGCCAGCATCCGGCCCAGCTCCTCGGGATCCAGCAGGCCGGCGCCGGCCAGGACCCGGGCGTGCGCCCGGGACCCGGCGATGTCGTACGGGGCGAGGCGCCAGTCGAACTGCACGCTCACCGACAGCCGGGCCAGGGCCTCGGCAGGGCCGCCGGCGAACCGGCCGCCCCACAGGCTGGTCCGGTTGGTGGCGGCGCTGTTCTCGGTCAGGCTCTTGTCGTCCACCCCGCCCATTGTGGTCCCCACGGTCAGGAGCCACCCAGCCGGGCGTCCCGGGCGGCGGCCATCTTGCTCGGCAGGCCCCACAGCTGGACGAAGCCCTTGGCCAGCGACTGGTCGAAGGTGTCGCCGGTGTCGTAGGTCGCCATGCCGAAGTCGTAGAGGCTGGCCTCGGAGCGCCGGCCGGTGACGGTGGCCCGGCCGCCGTGCAGGGTGAGCCGCACCTCGCCGGAGACGTGCCGCTGGGCGTCGTCGATGAACGCGTCCAGCGAGTCCTTCAGCGGCGAGAACCAGAGGCCGTCGTAGACCAGCTCGCCCCAGCGCTGGTCGACGCTCTTCTTGAACCGGGCCAGGTCCCGCTCGACGGTGACCGCCTCCAGCTCCTGGTGGGCGGTGATCAGCGCGATCGCGCCGGGCGCCTCGTACACCTCGCGGCTCTTGATGCCGACGAGGCGGTCCTCGACCATGTCGAGCCGGCCGACGCCCTGGGCGCCGGCGCGCCGGTTGAGCTCCAGGATCGCCTGGTACGGGGTGACCGTCTCGCCGTCGACGGCGACCGGTACACCGCCGTCGAAGGTGATCACGACCTCGTCGGCGTCGCGCGGCTCGGCCGGGTCGGAGGTGTACGAGTAGAGGTCCTCGATCGGGCCGTTCCAGATGTCCTCCAGGAAGCCCGTCTCGACGGCGCGGCCCCACAGGTTCTGGTCGATGGAGTACGGCGACTTGGCCGACACGTCGATCGGCAGGCCCTTCTCCTCGGCGAAGGCGATGGCCTTGTCCCGGGTCCAGGCGTAGTCCCGGGCCGGCGCGATGATCTTCAGCTCGGGGGCGAGGGCGGCCAGGCCGACCTCGAAGCGGACCTGGTCGTTGCCCTTGCCGGTGCAGCCGTGCGAGACGATGGTGCCGCCGTGCTTGCGCGCCGCGGCGACCAGGTGCTTGACGATCAGCGGCCGGGACAGCGCGGAGACCAGCGGATAGCGGTCCATGTAGAGGGCGTTGGCCCGGATGGCCGGCAGGCAGTAGTCGGCGGCGAACTCGTCGCGCGCGTCGACCACCTCGGACTCGGCGGCGCCGCAGTCGAGCGCGCGCTGCCGGATCGCGTCGAGGTCCTCGCCGCCCTGCCCGACGTCGACCGCCACAGCGATCACCTCGGCGCCGGTCTGCTCGGCCAGGTAGGGAATGGCGACGGAGGTGTCCAGCCCTCCGGAGTACGCCAGGACGACCCGCTCGGTCATGGTGTGGTGCTCCCTTCAACGTTCTCTTCGCGGCGGGCCCAGCCGGCGAGCTTCTCGCCGAGCGCGGCCCCGCCGTCGGCCTCGCGGGCCACGACGAGGATGGTGTCGTCGCCGGCAATGGTGCCGACGACCTCGGGCAGGCCCGCTCGGTCCAACGCGCTGGCCAGGTAGTGGGCTGCGCCCGGCGGGGTGCGCAGTACGGCGATGTTGCCGCTGGAGTCGACCCCGTTGAGCAGCTCGTGCAGCAGCCGGACCAGCCGGGCGGGGGCCGCCTCGGCGTCGCGCAGCGGCCGGTGGCCGTCCTCGGGGATCAGGTAGACGGCCCGCCCGTCGCCGCCGCGGGCCTTGACCGCGCCCAACTCCTCCAGGTCCCGCGACAGGGTGGCCTGGGTGACTCCGACGCCGTCGCCGGCGAGCAGGTCGGCCAGTTCGGTCTGCGAGCGGATCGCCTTGTCCCGGATCAGCTCGACGATGCGGGCGTGCCGGGCGGCGCGGGTCAGCGGGGTGGTCATCGGATCTCCCTGGTCACGGTGGCGTCCGGCGCCGCCGCGTCCGGGTTCGCTTCCCCGAGCAGGAACGTGAGCAGCGCCTTCTGGGCGTGCAGCCGATTCTCCGCCTGGTCGAAGACCGCGCTGCGCGGGCCGTCGAGCACCTCGTCGGTGATCTCCTCGCCGCGGTGTGCGGGCAGGCAGTGCAGCACGATCGCGCCCGGCGCGGCTTGCGCGAGCAGCTCGGCGTTGACCTGGTAGGGCAGGAACGGGGTGATCCGGTCCAGGCCGTCGGCCTCCTGGCCCATCGAGGTCCAGGTGTCGGTGGCGATCACGTCGGCGCCCTTGACCGCTTCGGCCGGGTCGGTCAGCACGCTCACCGAACCGCCGGTGCCGGCGGCGATCTCGGTGGCCCGGGACACCACCGCGGCATCGGGGGCGAAGCCGGCCGGCCCGGCCACCCGTACGTGCATCCCGGCGGTCACCCCGGCCAACAGGTAGGAGTGGGACATGTTGTTGGCGGCGTCGCCGAGGTAGGCGAGGGTGCGCCCGGCGGTGCCGCCGCACCGCTCCCGGATGGTGAGCAGGTCGGCCAGGAGCTGGCAGGGGTGGAAGCCGTCGGTGAGCGCGTTGACGACCGGCACGGTGGCGCCCCCGGCGACCTCGGCGATCCGGTCGTCGCCGTGCGTGCGCAGCACGATCGCGGCGACGTAGCGGGACAGCACCCGTCCGGCGTCGGCGAGGGTCTCGCCCCGGCCGAAGTGGGTGACCTGGGTGTCCACCACGAGCGGGTGCCCGCCCAGCTCGGCGATGCCGGCGTCGAAGGAGATCCGGGTGCGCAGGCTCTGCTTGTCGAAGAGCACCGCCACCGAACGCGGCCCGGCGAGGGGCTGGTAGCCGAACCGGTCGGCCTTCATCCGGGCGGCCAGGTCGAGCACGGCCGACTGCTCGGCCGGGCTGAGGTCGTCGTCCCGCAGGAAGTGCCGGATCATGCGTTCGTCTCCGTCGTGGTGGGCTGGGTCGGCTGGATCGGCGTCGAGATCCTGGGCGACGTCGGCCCCAGCCCGCCTGGATCCGGCGCGGACGCCTTGGCGGAGGCCGGCGCGGTGGCGTCGAGCGCGGCGGGCAGCGCGGCCAGGAAGGCGTCGACCTGCTCGGCGGTGAGGATCAGCGGCGGAGCGAGCCGGAGCACGCCCGGCTGCACCGGGTTGACCAGGAAGCCCGCCGCGCGCAGCGCCTCCCCGAGCGCCGGGGCGACCGGCTCGGTCAGGACCACGCCGAGCAGCAGCCCTGCGCCGCGTACCTCGGCGACCAGCGGGTGGCCCAGCGCATCGATCCCCCGGCGCAGCCGCTCGCCGACCCGCTTGACGTGGTCGAGCAGCCCCTCGTTGGCGATGGTCGCCACCACGGCCAGGGCTGCGGCGCAGCTGATCGGGTTGCCACCGAAGGTCGTGCCGTGCGAGCCCGGGGTGAGCAGGTCGGCGGCCCGACCGAAGGCCAGCGTGGCGCCGAGCGGCAGCCCGCCGCCGAGCCCCTTGGCCAGGGTGATCACGTCCGGCTCGACGCCCTCGGCCTGGTGGGCGAACCAGTGCCCGGTCCGCCCGACGCCGGTCTGCACCTCGTCGAGCACCAGCAGCGCGCCGTGCCGCGCGGTGATCCGCCGGGCCGCGGCCAGGTAGCCGGCGGGCGGTACGACCACGCCGCTCTCGCCCTGGATCGGCTCCAGGATGACCATGGCGGTGGCGTCGCTGACCGCCGCCTCCAGCGCGGCCACGTCGCCGTAGTCGACGTGGGTGACCTCGCCGGGCAGCGGACGGAACGGGTCGGCCTTGGCCGGCTGACCGGTGAGCGCGAGCGCGCCCATGGTCCGGCCGTGGAAACCGCCCCGGGTGGCGACCACGTGGGTGCGGCCGGTACGCCGGGAGAGCTTGAACGCCGCCTCGTTCGCCTCCGCCCCGGAGTTGGCGAAGAAGATCCGGCCCGGCCGGCCGGCCAGCGCCAGCAGCAGCTCGGCCAGGGCGACCGGCGGCTCGGCGACGAAGAGGTTGGAGACGTGGCCGAGGGTGGCGACCTGCTTGGAGACGGCGGCGACCACGGCCGGGTGGGCGTGGCCCAGGGCGTTCACCGCGATGCCGCCCACCAGGTCGACGTACTCCCGGCCGGTGTCGTCGACCACGACGGCGCCCGAGCCGGCGACCAGCGCCAGCGGCGGCGTGCCGTAGTTGTCCATCATGGCCTGGCCCCAGCGCTGCACCAGACTGCTCATGACTCCATCACCATCGTTCCGAATCCTTCCGTGGTGAAGACCTCGAGCAGCGTGGAGTGGGCGACCCGGCCGTCGACGACGTGCGCGGCGGGCACGCCCCCGCGCACCGCCCGCAGGCAGGCCTCCATCTTCGGCACCATCCCCGACTCCAGGGAGGGCAGCAGCTTCGCCAGGTCGTCGGCGCTGATCTCGGAGATCAGGCTGGCGGCGTCCGGCCAGTCGGCGTAGAGCCCGGCGACGTCGGTGAGCACCACCAGCTTGCGGGCCCGCAACGCGATCGCGAGCGCGGCGGCCGCGGTGTCGGCGTTGAGGTTGTGCAGCACCCCGTCGACGTCCGGCGCGACGGTCGAGATCACCGGGATCCGGCCGGCGTCGATCAGGTCGGTGACGGCCGAGATGTCGACCGACTCGACGTCGCCGACCTGGCCGACGTCGACCGGCTCGCCGTCGACGTACGCCGGCCGGCGTACCGCGGTGAACAGCCCGGCGTCCTCGCCGGAGAGGCCGACCGCGAACGGGCCGTGCGCGTTGATCAGCCCGACCAGCTCCCGGCCCACCTGGCCGACCAGCACCATCCGGACCACGTCCATCGCCTCGGGGGTGGTCACCCGAAGGCCGCCGCGGAACTCGCTGGCGATGCCGAGCCGGCCGAGCATGGCCGAGATCTGCGGCCCGCCGCCGTGCACGACGACCGGCTTCAGGCCGGCGTAGCGCAGGAAGACCATGTCGGCGGCGAAGGCCCGCTGCAGCTCGGGGTCGACCATGGCGTTGCCGCCGTACTTGACCACCACGGTCGAGCCGGAGAAGCGGGCCAGCCAGGGCAGCGCCTCGATCAGCGTGGCGGCCTTGGCCTGGGAGCGGGTGAGGTCGGCGGAGAGGGTCATGACGAGTAGGCCGAGTTCTCGTGCACGTACGCGTGGGAGAGGTCGTTGGTCCAGACGGTGGCCGCGGCGGCGCCGGCGTGCAGGTCGATCCGGATGGTCACGTCCCGCCCGGTCAGGTCGACCTTCGACCGGTCCTCGGCGGCCGCGCCGGCCCGGCACACCCACACCCCGTTGACCGCGACGTCGACGGCGTCCGGCTCGAACGCGGCGGCGGTGGTGCCGACCGCGGCGAGAATCCGCCCCCAGTTCGGGTCGTTGCCGAACAGCGCGGTCTTGACCAGGTTGTTGCGGGCGACCGCCCGGCCCACCTCGACCGCGTCGTCCTCGCTCGCCGCGTCGACCACGTCGATGGCGATCTGCTTGGTGGCGCCCTCGGCGTCGGCGATCAGCTGCTGGGCCAGGTCGTGGGCGGCGGCGGTGACCGCGGCGGTCAGCTCCGCCCGGTCGGGCGTGATGCCGGAGGCGCCGCTGGACAGCAGCAGCACCGTGTCGTTGGTGGACATGCAGCCGTCGGAATCGATCCGGTCGAAGGTGACCCGGCACGCCTCGCGCAGCGCGGCGTCCAACTCCTCCGGCCCGGCCACCGCGTCGGTGGTCAGCACGCAGAGCATGGTGGCCATGGCCGGCGCCAGCATGCCGGCGCCCTTGGCCATGCCCCCGACGGACCAGCCGCTGCCGGCCACGACGGTGGTCTTCGAGCGGGTGTCCGTGGTCATGATCGCCTCGGCGGCGGAGAGCCCACCGTCGCGGGCCAGCCCACGAACGGCGGTGCGCACCCCGGAGAGCAGCGCGGGCATCGGCAGCCGCTCGCCGATCAGGCCGGTGGAGCAGACGGCGACCTCCCCGGCGCCCAGGATCAGCCGGGGGCTGGCCGCGGTGAGCGTGGCGGCGGCGTGCTCGGCGGTGGCGTGGGTGTCCTGGAAGCCGGCCGGGCCGGTGCAGGCGTTCGCGCCGCCCGAGTTGAGCACCACGGCCCGGACCACGCCGCCGTGGACCACCTGCTGGGTCCAGAGCACCGGCGCGGCCTTCACCCGGTTGGCGGTGAAGACCGCGGCGACGCCCGCGTCCGGGCCGTCGTTGAGCACCACGGCCACGTCGGCCGCGCCGCTGGGCTTGAGTCCGGCGGCCACCCCGGCCGCCCGGAAACCCCGAGGGGCGGTGACGGTCACGGGGTGACCCCCCAGACCGACAGGCCGGTGGTCTCCGGCAGGCCGAACATCAGGTTGGCGTTCTGCACGGCCTGGCCGGCCGCGCCCTTGCCGAGGTTGTCCAGCGCGCTCAGCACGATCATCCGGCGGGAGTCGACGTCGACGGTGGCCTGCAGGTGGCAGGAGTTGGAGCCGAGCGTGGCGGCGGTGTGCGGCCAGCGCCCCTCGGGCAGCACGTGCACGAACGGCGAGTCCGCGTACGCCTCGGCGAGCACCGCCTGCGGGTCCACGCCGCGGGCCGGCGCCGCGGTCACCGTGGCCAGGATGCCGCGCGGCATCGGCGCGAGGACCGGGGTGAAGGAGAGGCTGGTCGCCCCGGTCGCCTGCTTGATCTCCGGCACGTGCTGGTGGGTGCCGACCCGGTAGGGCGACAGGTCCCCCATGACCTCGCTGGCCAGCAGGTGCGCCTTGGCGGCCCGGCCGGCCCCGGAGGTGCCGGAGGCGGCGACCACGACCACGTCGGCCGGCTCGGCCGCGCCGGCCGCGATCAGCGGGGCGAGCGCCAGGGTGATCGTGGCGGCGTAGCAGCCGGTGTTGGCCACCCGGGTGGAGCCGGCGATCAGCTCCCGCTGCCCGGGCAGCTCCGGCAGGCCGTAGGTCCACTGCCCGGCGTGGGTACCGCCGTAGTACTGCGCCCAGTCGTAGGGGTTGGCCAGCCGGTGGTCGGCGCCGAGGTCCACGATCCGGACATCGGCCGGCAGCTGGGCGGCGAGCGCCGCCGACTCGCCGTGCGGCAGGGCGAGGAAGACCAGGTCCGCCTCGGCCAGGGTCTCCGGTCCGGTCGCGCCGAGCACCAGGTCCAGCCCGGTGAGCTGCGGGTGTACGACGTCGACGCGGTGCCCGGCCTGGCTGTGTGCGGTGGCGGCGACCAGCTCGAACTCCGGGTGCCCGGCGATCAGGCGGAGCAGCTCGCCGCCGGCGTAACCGCTGGCACCGGCGACCGCGACTCGGATCCCCATACTCACCTCCGCATGACTATGCACCGAAGGCTAGCAGCGATGATCTCCATCCGCAAGTTAATGCAGGGGATTGCATGAAGATGAGAAATGGCTTGCGTCACCTGACCGGGACGCGAACGGGCCCCGGCTGTCAGCTGACAGCCGGGGCCCGTTGATCCGTGTCAGGCGCCGCGCAGGGTGGCGCCGAAACGCTCGGCGGCCACGGCGACCGCCGCGTCCCGGGCGGCCACCGCCTCCTCCACGGTCAACGTCCGGTCCGGTGCCCGGAAGGTGAGCTTGTACGCCAGCGACCTGCGCCCGGCGCCGAGCTGCTCCGAGGCGTACACGTCGAAGAGCCGCACATCCTCCAGCAGCTCGCCGGCACCCTCGGTGAGGGCGCGCTGCACCTCGGCCGCGGGCACCGTCGCGTCGAGAACCAGCGCCACGTCGATCAGCGCCGGCGGGAAGCCGGAGACAGTCGGCGCGGGCAGCACCGGCGGCGCCGGCACCAGATCGAGGTTCAGCTCCATGGCGCTGGTCCGCCGGGGCAGCTCCAGCGCCGCGACGGCCGTCGGGTGCAGCTCGCCCGCGTGCCCGACGACGGTGCCGTCGACCAGCAGCTCGGCGCAGCGGCCCGGGTGCCACGGCGCGTACTCGGCGGCCCGGACCTCGACCCGGTCCGCCGGGATGCCGGCGGCGGCGAGCACCGTGCGACCGGCCTCGACCGCGTCCGCCCAGCCGGCCACCCGGCCCGGGCCCCACCAACCGGAGAGCTCGACCTCGCCGGTCAGCACCGCGGCGACGTGCCGGGGCTGGTCGGGCACGACCGCGTCGGCGGCGGCGAACTCGGCATCGGTCGGACGCCGGTCCACCCCCATCGCGGGCGGACTACCCGCGCCGGGGCGCGGGTGGAAGACCGCTCCGATCTCGTAGAGCGCCACGTCGCGGTGGCCCCGACCGAGGTTGCGCTTGAGGGTCCCGAGCAGCGGGCCGAGCAGCGTGGTGCGCAGCAGCGGCTCCTCGTCGGAGAGCGGGTTGGCCAGCCGCACCGCCTGCCGACGCGGGTCCTGCTGGGGCAGGCCGAGCAGGTCGGGCAGCTCGGGCGAGACGAACGGGTGGGCCAGCACCTCGACGTACCCGTGCTCGGCCAACGACCGGGCGACCGCCCGGCGCCGACGCTGCTGCCAGGTCAGCCCACGGCCGGCCGGCGCCAGCGGCAGCACCGACGGCACCCGGTCGTAGCCGTCGAGGCGGACCACCTCCTCGACCAGGTCGGCCGGGTCGGTCAGGTCGGGCCGCCAGCTCGGCGGGGTGACGCTCAGCGCCAGCCCGCCCCCGGTGGCGGCGCCGACGGCGCCCGGATCCTCGGCCAGCCGGTCCGCGCCCTGGGCCACGGTGCAGCCGACCTGCTCCAGCAGGGCGACCACCCGCGCCGGCGGGTAGTCGACCCCGATCCGTCGGGTCGGCAGGTCCACCGGCAGGGTCACCGGGGTACGCGGCCGGACGTGGTCGATGTCCAGGATCTCGTCGCCCACGACGCCACCGCCGTACTCGGTGAGCAGCCGCACCGCCCGCTCCAGGGCGACCAACGCCAGGGCCGGGTCGACGCCCCGCTCCCAGCGCTTCGCCGCCTCGCTGAACAGCTTGTGCCGGCGGGCGGTGCGCCCGACCATCACCTGGTCCCAGTGCGCGGCCTCGAAGAGCACGTTGGTGGTGTCGGCGACGACCTCGCTGGTCTGGCCGCCCATCACCGCCGCCAGCGAGATGGGGCCGGTCTCGTCGCAGATCACCATGTCCTCCGGCGCGAGCACCCGCTCGACGCCGTCCAGGGTGGTCAGCTTCTCCCCTGCCTCGGCCCGGCGGACGACGAGAGGCCCGGCGATGCGGTCGGCGTCGAACGCGTGCATCGGCTGGCCCAGTTCGAGCATCACGTAGTTGGTGATGTCGACCGGCAGCGAGATGCTCCGGACGCCGGCGGTGGTCAGCCGCCGCTGCATCCAGCCGGGCGTGGGCGCGGCCGGGTCGACGCCCCGGACCATCCGGGCGGCGAACCGGTCGCAGCCGACCGTGTCGCGCACCTGCACCGGGTACGCCGGCTGCGGGGTACCGCCCGGCGCGGGCGCCAGGCCCGGGTCGCGGAACGGCACACCGAGCGCGTGCGACAGCTCCCGGGCCAGGCCGCGCAGGCTCAGCGCGTACCCCCGGTCGGGGGTGATCTCCAGCTCCAGCACGACGTCGTCGAGGCCGACGACCGGGCGCGCGTCGTCGCCCGGCTTCGCCGGCGTCTGGGCGGGCAGCACGATGATGCCGGAGTGGTCGTCACCGAGGCCCAGCTCCTTGGCCGAGCAGATCATGCCGTTGGAGTTGTGGCCGTAGGTCTTGCGGGCGCCGATGGCGAAGCCGCCGGGCAGCACTCCGCCAGGGAGGATGACCACCACCCGGTCGCCGACGGCGAAGTTACGCGCCCCGCAGACGATCTCCTGCGGTTCGCCGGTGCCGTTGGCGGCGCCCACATCCACCCGGCAGAACCGGATCGGCTTCTTGAAGCCGGTGAGCTCCTCGATCTCCAGCACCTCACCGACCACCAGCGACCCGGTGACGGTCTCCCGCAGGTCCACCGCGGAATCGACCTCGATGCCGAGGTCGACCAGGGCCTGCTCCAGGTCACCGGTGGGCAGGTCGGCGGGGAGGTCGACGTACTCCCGCAGCCAGCTGACAGAAACTCGCATGACTCAGACCACCGTCTCCGTAACTCGTACCCGCATCGTCTACGCCTCGGTCCCGAGCGCCCGGCTGAACCGGACGTCGCCCTCGAAGAGATGGCGGATGTCGCTGATTCCGTGCTGGACCATCAGCGTCCGGTCGATGCCCATGCCGAAGGCGAAGCCGGAGTAGACCTCCGGGTCGATGCCGCAGGCGCGCAGCACCCGGGGGTTCACCATCCCGCAGCCACCCCACTCGACCCACTGGGGACCGTCACGGTGCTCCGGGAACCAGACGTCGAACTCGGCCGACGGCTCGGTGAACGGGAAGTAGTGCGGCCGCCAGCGGGTCTTCGCGTCCGGGCCGAAGATGGCCCGGGCGAAGTGGTCCAGCGTGCCGCGCAGGTGCGCCATGGTGATGCCCTTGTCCACCACCAGACCCTCCGCCTGGTGGAAGACCGGGCTGTGGGTGGCGTCCACCTCGTCGGTGCGGTAGACCCGGCCGGGGCAGATCACGTAGATCGGCGGCTTGCGGCTGAGCATGGTGCGGGTCTGCACGTTCGAGGTGTGCGTGCGCAGCACCAGGCCGGAGCCGTCCGCGGGCGCGACGTAGAAGGTGTCCATCAGTCCCCGCGAGGGGTGGTCGGCGGGAATGTTGAGCGCGTCGAAGTTGACCCACTCCAGCTCGACCTCGGGGCCCTCGGCCACCTCGTAGCCCATCCCGACGAAGAGGTCGCTCACCTGCTCCATCACCGTGGCCAGCGGGTGCCGGGCGCCACGCGGGCGGCGCTCGTGCGGCAGCGTCACGTCGACCCGCTCGGCCACCAGCATCCGCTCGGCGTGTTCGCGCTCCAACACCTCGGCGCGGGCGGCGTAGCCGGCCTCGATCGCCCGGCGGGCCTCGTTGACCCGTTTGCCGGCCTCGGACTTGGCCGCCGGCGGCAGCGCGCCGATCTCCCGGCGGGCCAGTGAGATCGGCGCCCGGTCACCGAGGTGGGACGGGCGTAGCGCGGTCAGCGCGTCCGGGTCACCGGCGGCGGCGAACGCCTTCTCGGCGTCGGCGACGGCCTCGGCCAGGGCGGCCGGGTCGAGCAGGGCGACCTGCTTCGGATCGTACGGATCGTTGCGGTAGCTCATGGCGTACGGGCACTCCCTCACGGCGGCGCCGGCCCTCGCGGGACGGCGAAGCGAGTCTACGGACGCGCGGCTGTGCCGCAGCCCGCCGGTGGGAGTTGTGCAGGGAGCGAGTCAGGCCCGCCGCCCGCCGACACCGGCGGGCTGGCTAAACGAACGCCGTGGCGCGTTCATCGACGACTACTTCTCCCCTGCTGTGCCGTGCGCGTGACCCAGTGGTGGTCATCGCTGTGCTCTGGCTGAAGCGTACAGGCAGACCGCGGCGGCCGCAGCCAGGTTGAGGCTCTCCGCGCGCCCGTGCAGCGGCACCCGGACCCGGGCGTCGGCGGCCTCGGTCAGCGCCGGCGGCAGCCCGTGCGCCTCGGAGCCGAAGAGCCAGGCGGTCGGCGAGGCGAGTCGGCCGGCGTCGGCGAGGTCGTCGAGGTCCGCCTCGCCGTAGCCGGTGGTGGCGAGGATCGAGAGTCCGGCGGCGCGCAGCGCGTCGACCGCCTGGACCGGGTCGGCGGCGCGCACCACGTCGACGTGGAAGAGGCTGCCGGCGGAGGCTCGCACGCACTTGCCGTTGTAGGGGTCGACGGCGTCGCCGGCGAAGACCACCGCACCGGCGCCCGCCGCGTCGGCGGTGCGCAGCACGGTGCCGGCGTTGCCCGGGTCGCGGATCTCGGCGAGCACCGCGACCAGCCGGGGCGCGCCTGCGAGGGCCTGCGCCAGCGGCACGTCGAGGTGCCGGCAGACGGCGACCAGGCCCTGCGGGGCGACGGTCTCGGCGAGGGCGGCCAGCGCGTCGTCGGTCACCTCGGAGACCGGTACGCCACCGCCGGCGGCCAGCGCGGCCAGTTCGGCGTGGCGGTCCAGCGCGGTCGGCGTACCGAACAGCTCGGTGACCACGCCGGGGCGGGCGAGGGCCTCGCGGACGGCCTGCGGGCCCTCGGCGAGGAAGCGGCCGGTGGTGTCACGGTCGCGGCGGCGGTGCAGCCGGCGGGCGGCGACCACCCGGGGCGTACGCGGGGTGAAGAGCACGGTGGCGTTCCCTCGGGCACCAGCGAGGCGCCCCCCAGGGGTCGGTGACGACATGGGGGACGCCTCGGTCAGCCGCAGGGGATCAGGCGGCCTGGGCCGCCGCGCCGCCGGTGCCCTCGGCCGCGACCGCGGCCCGGGCCAGCTCGACGATCGCCGCGAACGCGGCGGCGTCGTTGACGGCCAGGTCGGCCAGGATCTTCCGGTCGACCTCGATGCCGGCCAGCCGCAGACCCTGGATCAGGCGGTTGTAGGTCATCCCGTTGGCGCGGGCGCCCGCGTTGATCCGCTGGATCCAGAGCTGCCGGAAGTCGCCCTTGCGGTCGCGACGGTCCCGGTAGGCGTACTGCATCGAGTGCAGCACCTGCTCCTTGGCCTTGCGGTACAGCCGGGAGCGCTGACCGCGGTAGCCGCTCGCGGTCTCCAGCAGGGTACGGCGCTTCTTCTGGGCGTTCACAGCCCGCTTGACGCGTGCCATCTCAACTCCTTCTTACGTCGGGTGGCGCGCGTCAGCGGCCGAGCAGCTTCTTGATGCGCTTGACATCGGCCTTGGCCAGCACGACCGTGCCGGTCAGCCGCCGGGTCTGGGTGGATGGCTTCTTCTCCAGGTTGTGCCGGAGGCCGGCCTGCTGGGCAACGATCTTGCCCTTGCCGGTCACCTTGACCCGCTTACCCATACCCGTGTGGCTCTTCATCTTCGGCATGTGGAACGTCTTCTCCCCTGTTACTCGCCGCTGTTGTCGGCGACTGCGCCGGTCTCACCGGCTGCTGCGGTCTCGCCGGTCGCCGGGGTCTCGCCGGCTGCCGGAGCGGCGGACTCGTCCGCGGCCCGGTCCCGGGGCCCACCGCGGGACGCCGTGGCGGCGACCGCGGAGGCCTTGACGGCCCGGTGCGGAGCGAGAACCATGATCATGTTTCGGCCGTCCTGCTTCGGAGCGGCCTCGACGTATCCCAGGTCCGTGATCTCGGATTCGAGCCGGCGCAGGAGCCGGTAACCCAGCTCCGGGCGGCTCTGCTCGCGACCGCGGAACATGATCGTCACCTTGACCTTGTCGCCCGCCTTGAGGAACCGCACCACGTGACCCTTCTTGGTCTCGTAGTCGTGCGGGTCGATCTTCGGCCGGAGCTTCATCTCCTTGATGACGGTCTGCTGCTGGTTACGCCGCGCTTCGCGCGCCTTGAGTGCGCTCTCGTACTTGAACTTGCCGAAGTCCATGAGCTTGCACACCGGCGGGCGCGCCATCGGCGCAACCTCGACCAGGTCCAGATCGACGTCCGCGGCCAGCTGAAGGGCGCGCTCCAGCGGGACAATGCCCACCTGCTCACCCTCGGGGCCGACCAGTCGGACCTCACGTGCCCGGATCTGCTCGTTCACGCGTGGTTCGACGCTGATGGGGCCTCCTCGAGTCGAGTGTCTGCTCTGTGCCGACCCCGCGGCCCCCGGGTGGGAGCCGAGCCGGAAAGCAGAAGGCCCCGGCACATGCCAGGGCCCGCTCGACCGGTCGGCACGATCACAGGATCGCGCATCCGGTGCCGGGACGTGCCCGGAACCGGGGACCGGACCCGGCCACCGTGGTGGCGACGCGGGTGGGAGCAGGCGCTCCACTTTCATGGCTGCCGGGTCACGTGCGGACTTGCTCGCACGAGAAGACAGCCTGGTCGACTCGACAACACTACACCCTGCGCCGACTCACCCCCAAACCGGGCGGGAACGGGACGGGTCAGCGGCCGGTGGCGCCCTCGCCGAGCCGTGCCAGGTGTGCCTGGTGCAGCCGGCGCAGGGCGCGGACGCCCTCGACGGCCAGCTCCTTGTCGGCGGCCTGGAGGGCGACGATCGGCAGCAGGTCGTCGTCGTGCAGCTCCAGGCTGGCCCACGGGGCGCCCCGGTCGAAGCGGACCCCCCGGACGACCTCCCACGGCAGCTCGTAGGAGCCGAGCACGTTGCGCACCCGGACCCCCCGCGCGTCGGCCTCGACCCGGGGCCGGGTGAAGAGCAGGAAGCCGAGCGCGCCGAGGACGCCGAGGCCGACCATGGCGATCTGGTCGCCGCGCTGGAAGGTGCCGTAGCCGTTCCCGGTCGGGCCGCTGAGCGAGGTGGCCACCGCGGTGAAGACCACCAGCAGGACGGCCGCCGAGGACCAGCAGACCACCCGGATACGGCGGGGCCGGAGGCGGATCAGCTCGGGTTCACTCACCCCACCAGTCTGCCATCCGGCCCCGCCGGGCCGGTCACCGCCACACGGGCCGGCTCAGAGCCGGCAGGCGTGGATGTTGGTGACCAGGATGGCCCGGGCGCCGAGCTCGTAGAGCTCGTCCATGATCCGGTGCACGTCGTCGCGGAGCACCATGGCCTGCACCGCGACCCAGCCCTCCCGGTGCAGCGGCGAGACGGTGGGCGACTCGATGCCCGGGGTCAGCGAGCTGGCCCGGTCCAGCAGACCGGCCGGCACGTCGTAGGCGAGCATCACGTAGCGGCGGGCCACCAGCACCCCGTGCAGGCGGCGCAGCAGCTGCGCCGCCTGCGGGTGCGCCGGCGCGTCGGCCCGGCGGACCAGCACCGCCGACGAGCGCAGCAGCGGCTCGCCGAAGACCACCAGCCCGGCCTGGCGCAGCGTCGCGCCGGTTTCCACCACGTCGGCGACCACGTCGGCGACGCCGAGCCGGACGGCGTTCTCCACCGCCCCGTCGAGGCGGATCACGTCGGCCTTCACGCCCAGCTCGGCGAGGTGCCGCTCGACCAGCCCCGGGTACGCGGTGGCGATCCGGTGCCCGCCCAGCTCCTGGACGGAGTCGGTGGCGTCGGGGCGGGCCGCGAAGCGGAAGGTGGCCCGGCCGAAGGCGAGGTCCACCACCTCCTCGGCGGGCGCGCCGGAGTCGATCAGCAGATCCCGGCCGGTGATGCCGAGGTCGAGGTCACCGGAGCCGACGTAGGTGGCGATGTCCTTCGGGCGCAGATAGAAGAATTCGACGTCGTTCGGCTCGTCCCGGCAGACCAGGTCCTTCGGGTCGGTGCGCTGGCGGTAGCCCGCCTCGCGCAGCATCTGGGCGGCCGGCTCGGCCAGAGTGCCCTTGTTGGGGATGGCGACACGCAGCATGACGGAGTGCTCCTTGCAGTCGATTCAGATCAACGACGGGGCGCACTCACAGATGTCGGTAGACGTCCTTGAGCTCCAGACCGGTCGCGAGCATCAGCACCTGGGTCTGATAGATCAGCTGGGAGATCTCCTCGGCGGCCCGTTCCCGACCCTCATGCTCGGCGGCCATCCACGACTCGGCCGCCTCCTCGACGACCTTCTTGCCGATGAAGTGCACGCCCCGCTCGAGCGCGGCGACCGTGCCCGAGCCGGGAGTGCCGGCGGCGGCCTTGGCCTGCAGCTCGGCGAACAACTCCTCGAACGTCTTCACACCGCGATTCTTCCAGCCGCCCCGACGGCCCGGCTCCGCCGGGTCAGATCCCGCTCACCCAGCGGGACCGGCCGGGCGAGCGCCCGCCGGCGGGCGCCGCCGCCCGGCAACGGAGCCGCATCGTTCCGGCGACAATTCCCTACCTAGTTGGTGGGACACCCTTCGGAACGTCGCCGCGCCCGTCCTACGCTGTCCGCCATGGGACGCAGCTCACGTACCGTCGCGCTCACCGCCGCCACCGCCGCCCTGCTCGCGGTCGCCGGCTGCGCGCCGCAGGACGACGAATCCCCCACCGACACCGCCAGCAGCGGCGCGGCCTCCTGCAACAAGGAGAGCCTGCGCACCCGCACCCCGGGCAAGCTCACCATCGCCACCGACGAGCCGGCGTACGAGCCGTGGTTCCGGGAGAACAAGCCGGAGAGCGGCGAGGGCTTCGAGGCCGCCGTGGCGTACGCGGTCGCGGAGAAGCTCGGCTACGCCCGGGCGGACGTCACCTGGACCCGGGTCAAGTTCGACACCGCCATCGCCCCCGGCCCGAAGAACTTCGACTTCGACATCAACCAGTTCTCCATCACCGAGGAACGCAAGCAGGCGGTCGACTTCTCCGCCCCCTACTACCTGGTGCGGCAGACCGTGATCGCGCTGAAGTCGTCGAAGATCGCCGGCAGGACCGCGCTGGCCGACCTGCGCGACGCCAAGCTCGGGGCCCAGGTCGGCACGACCAGCTACCAGGCGATCACCGACGTGATCAAGCCGACGGTCGCGCCGCAGGTCTACAACAGCAACGACGACGCCAAGAAGGCCCTGCAGAACGGCCAGCTCGACGGCCTGGTCGTGGACCTGCCGACCGCGTTCTACATCACCGGCGCGGAACTCACCGACGCGACAATCGTCGGGCAGGTGCCGCAGGTCGGCACCCCGGAGGCGTTCGGGCTGCTGCTGGACAAGGGCTCCCCACTCACCGGCTGCGTCAGCGGCGCGGTCGGCCAACTCACCGAGGCCGGCACGCTCACCCAACTGGAGCAGAAGTGGCTCGCCCAGGTGGCGGGGGCGGCCGAACTCCGGTGAGCCTGCTGCACCACACCCCCTCGGTGGCCCAGCGGCGCCGGGCCGCGTACCGGCGTCGTCAGACGACGCGCAGCGTGCTGATCGCCGCCGCCTCCACGGCGGTGCTCGGCACGCTGCTCGTCGTCGCGGTCACCGGCGCGCCGGGCTGGGAGCGGGTCCGTGAGTCGTTCCTCGATCCGGCGATCGCCCGCGACGCCCTGCCGGACGTGCTGGCCGGGCTCTGGCTGAACCTACGGCTGCTGGTCTGCTGCGCCGCCGGAGCGCTGCTGCTCGGGCTGCTGATCGCGCTGCTGCGGACGCTACGCGGGCCGGTCTTCTTTCCGGTCCGGGCGCTCGCGACCGGCTACACGTACACCTTCCGCGGCCTGCCGCTGATCATCGTGCTCTACCTGCTCACCCTGGGCGTGCCCGGGCTGCGGTTGCAGGGCATGCCGCCGGTGCTGGTGCTCGGCGGGCTGGCGCTGGTGCTCACCTACGGCGGCTACCTGGCCGAGGTGTTCCGTGCCGGCATCGAGTCGGTCCACCCGAGCCAGCTCGCCGCGGCCCGCTCGCTGGGCCTGACCTACCGGCAGACCATGCGGCACGTGGTGCTGCCGCAGGCCGTCCGGCGGGTCGCGCCGCCGCTGCTCAACGACGTGGTGGCGCTGCAGAAGGATGTCGGGCTGGTCTCCCTGGCCGGGCCGATCGACGCGGTACGCGCCGCCCAGATCGCCACCGCGGAGACCTTCAACTACACCCCGTACATCGTGGCCGGGGTGCTGTTCGTGCTGCTCGCGATCCCGCTGATCGCGGTCACCGACTGGGTGACGCTGCGCTCGGCCCGACGCCAGTCCGGAGGCTGACATGGCCCTGCTCACCTGCCGGGGACTGCGCAAGGAGTTCGGCGACCACGTGGTCCTCGACGACCTCGACCTGACCGTCGACGAGCACCAGGTGGTGGCTCTGATCGGCGCGTCCGGGTCGGGCAAGTCGACCCTGCTGCGCTGCGTCAACCTGTTGGAGGAGCTGGACGACGGGGTGATCGAGCTGGACGGGGAGGAGATCTCCGACCCCCGGGTGGACCCGGACCGGGTACGCCGGCGGATCGGGATGGTCTTCCAGTCCTACAACCTCTTCCCGCACCTGTCGGTGTTGCAGAACATCACGCTCGCCCCGACGCGGGTGCACCGGCGGGCCCGGGTCGAGGCCGAGGCGCAGGCCCGGGAGCTGCTCGACCGGGTGGGGCTCGGCGCGAAGGCGGACGCCTACCCGGACCGGCTCTCCGGCGGCCAGCAGCAGCGGGTGGCCATCGCCCGCGCGCTGGCGAACTCGCCCCGGCTGATGCTGCTCGACGAGGTGACCTCCGCCCTCGACCCGGAGCTGGTCGGCGAGGTGCTCACCATGATCCGCGATCTGAAGGCGGACGGCATGACGATGGTGCTGGCCACCCACGAGATGGGGTTCGCCCGGGAGGTCGCCGACCAGGTCTGCTTCCTCGACGGCGGGCGGGTGGTGGAGGCCGGGCCGCCCGCCCAGGTGCTGGGCGACCCGACGCAGCCACGGACCCGACAGTTCCTCAAGCGGATCATCGAAGCCGGCCGGCTCTGACCGTACGAGCCGGCCGGCGGGCGGTCAGCCGCCGAAGCCGACCCGCTGGCCGTTGCTCGACGCCACGCCCCGGATCGCCAGGGCGGCGTCCAGCGCGGCCACGGTGGCCGCCCAGCCCTTGTCCTCCGCCGAGTCCGGCAGCCCGGCCCGGTCCCGGGCCTGCTCGATGGTGTCCACGGTGAGCACGCCGTGCGCCACCGGCTTCCCCTCGTCCAGCGCGATCCGGGTCAGCCCGTCGGTCACCGACCGGCAGACGTAGTCGAAGTGCGCCGTGGAACCGCGGACCACCACGCCGAGCGCGACCACCACGTCGCAGCGGCGGGCTAGGGCCTGGGCCACCACCGGCAGCTCGACCGAGCCGGCCACCCGGGCCACCACCGCCCGGGCGCCGCACGCCTGTGCCGCGGCGATCGCCCGGTCGAGCATGTGATCGGTCAGCTCGCCGTGCCACCGGGCAGCGACCACGCCGACGGTCAACCCGGCCGCGTCCACCGGGGCCGTCGCCGGTTCGCCAAATCCCGCCATCACTTCGCTCCTATCTCGTCACCGGCGGCCAGCCGGGCGGCCGGCGCCTCGGTGACCTCGTCCAGTTCGTCCAGCAGATGCCCCATCCGGTCCCGCTTGGTGCGCAGGTACCGGACGTTCTCCGGGTGCGGGCGGATCGGCAGCCCCTCCCGGCCGGTGATGGTCAGGCCGTACCCCTCCAGGCCGGCCCGCTTCGCCGGGTTGTTGGTGAGCAGTCGCATCGACCGCACCCCGAGGTCGTAGAGGATCTGCGCGCCGGTGCCGTAGTCCCGGGCGTCGGCCGGCAGGCCGAGGTCCAGATTGGCGTCCACGGTGTCCCGGCCCCGGTCCTGCAACTGGTACGCCTGCAGCTTGTGCAGCAGCCCGATTCCCCGTCCCTCGTGCCCGCGCATGTAGAGCACCACGCCGCGCCCCTCGCGAGCCACCCGGGCCAGGGCGGCGTCGAGCTGGGGGCCGCAGTCGCAGCGCAGCGAGCCGAAGACGTCGCCGGTCAGGCACTCGGAGTGCACCCGCACCAGCACGTCCTGCCCGTCGCCAAGGTCACCGAAGACCATCGCGACGTGCTCGGCCGGGTCGTGCGCGCTGCGGTAGCCCAGCGCCCGGAACACCCCGTGCTCGGTCGGCATCCGGGCGTCGGCGACCTGCTCGACCTGCTTCTCGGTCCGCCGCCGGTAGGCGATGAGGTCGGCGATGGTGACCAGCGTGAGCGAGTGCTCGGCGGAGAACTTCTCCAGGTCCGGCAGGCGCATCATGGTGCCGTCGTCGTTGACCAGCTCGCAGAGCACGCCGGCCGGCTGCAGGCCGGCCAGCCGGGTGAGGTCGATGGCGGCCTCGGTGTGACCGGCGCGGCGCAGCACCCCGCCCTCGCGGGCGCGCAGCGGCACCACGTGGCCGGGACGGGCCAGGTCGGTCGGCCCGGTGGTCGGGTCGGCGAGCAGCCGGATGGTGTGCGCCCGGTCGGCCGCCGAGATGCCGGTGCTGACCCCCTCCCGGGCGTCGACGGTCACCGTGTACGCGGTGCCCCGCCGGTCCTGGTTGGTGTGGTGCATCGGCGGCAGGTCGAGCCGGTCGGCCTCGCTCTCGGTCAGCGGCACGCAGACGTAGCCCGAGGTGTAGCGGACCATGAACGCGAGCAGCTCCGGCGTCGCCAGCTCTGCGGCGAAGATCAGGTCGCCCTCGTTCTCCCGGTCGGCGTCGTCGACCACGACGACCGGCCGGCCGGCGGCGATCTCCGCCAACGCCTCCTCGATGGTCGCAAAAATGCTCATGCCAGCACTCCGCTTCGCTCCGTGCCGTCATGAGGCACCAAGGGACTGGACCTGATGATTCGCTCGCTACGCTCGCTCATGCCACAGCCTCCGTGTAGGTGGGCGGGATCGGGGTGCGGGCCGGTCGCAGCACCCGCGAGGTGCGCCACCAGCTGACGAAGCCCCAGACGCAGAAGGCGCCGTAGACGAGGTACATGGCGGCCGACGGATAGAACCCGCCGCGCAGCAGCAGCGGCACGCCCACCGCGTCCACCGCGATCCAGACCAGCCAGAACTCCACCCAGCCCCGGGCCATGCCGTAGGTGGCGAGCAGGCTGCCGACGAGGATCCAGGCGTCCGGCAACGGCCCCCACGAGCCGAGCGCGGCGAGCAGCGGGTACGCGGCTGCGGTGCCCAGCGCGGCGGCCGCCAGCAGGGCCAGCCGCTCCCGGCCGGTGGCCCAGCGCGGCGCCACCGCGCCCCGGTCCGGCACCACGCCGAGCCGGCGGGTACGCGACCAGCGCCACCAGCCGTAGACGCTGACGGCGAAGAAGAAGACCTGCCGACCGGCCTGCCCGTACAGGTCGTGCGCCTGCGGGGTCGCGAACACCCCGCCGAGGAAGACGGTGAACAGCAGCGCGTTGCCGACCATTCCGACCGGCCAGGCCCAGACCACCCGGCGCAGGCCGAGCACCGCCGAGGCCAGCCCGAAGACGTTGCCGACGATCTCCCGGAGCAGCACCGGCGAGCCGGCGACGCTCACCTGCGTGTCGAGCAGCCAGTGCAGCGGGCCCATCAGGCCACCTCGCCCACCGGCGCGGCGCCGTCCACCGCGCCGGCCTGCGCGGGAGCCGCGTCCGCCGCCGCAGCGTCGGGCCCGCTCGGCGAGCCGACGGCCCGGTCGCCGAGCAGCCGCTCGACGTACTTGGCGAGCACGTCCACCTCGAGGTTGACCGGGTCACCGACGCCGCGGGCACCCAGCGTGGTCAGCTTCAGCGTGGTCGGGATCAGGCCGACCGAGAACCAGTCCGGTCCGACGCCGGCGACGGTCAGCGACACGCCGTCGACGGTGATCGAGCCCTTCTCCACCACGTACCGGGCGAGCGCGTCGGGCAGCCGGAACCGGAGCGTCTCCCACTGCTCGGCCGGCTCCCGGGAGAGCACCTCGCCGACGCCGTCCACGTGGCCCTGCACCAGGTGCCCCCCGAGCCGGCTGCCCAGCGTGGCGGCCCGCTCCAGGTTGACCGGGTCACCCGCGCGCAACGCGCCCAGCGCGGAGCGGCGCAGCGTCTCGCCCATCACGTCGGCGGTGAAGATGCCGCCGTCGACGTCCACCACCGTCAGGCAGACGCCGTTGACCGCGATGGAGTCGCCGTGCCGGGCGTCGGCGGTGACCAGCGGGCCGCGGACGGCGACCAGCGCGGAGTCGCCCGCGGTGGCCGTCACCTGGACGACCTCGCCCAACTCCTCGACGATGCCGGTGAACATGTCAGCCCTCCCTCTTTCGGGGCAGCGCGGTGATCCGTAGATCCGGACCGATCTGCGTAACGTCGATGAACTCCAGATCGATGGCCTCGGCGATGGTGCTCACACCCGCGTCGACCAACGCGGCCGGTCCGGCGCCGAGCAGCCGCGGCGCGACGTAGCCGACGATCTTGTCGATCAGCCCGGCGGCGAGGAACGCGCCGGCCAGCCGGGGTCCGCCCTCCAGCAGCACCGCGCGGATTCCACGCTGGTGCAGCGCCGCGAGCAACGCCGGCAGGTCCACCCCGCCGTCCGGGCCGGCGCCGACCTCCTTGGCGGTGGCGATCCAGGTGCGGGCGGCGCCGTCGCGGACCCGCGCGTCGTCGGGCGTACGCCCGGCGCTGTCCACCACCACTCGCAGCGGCTGCCGGATGGCCAGGCTGCCGTCGCGCAGGTTACGGGCGGTCAATCGAGGGTCGTCGGCGAGCACGGTGCCCACCCCGACGACCACCGCGTCCACGGTGCCGCGCAGCGCGTGCACGTCGATCCGGGCCGCCTCCGAGGTGATCCACATGCTGGTCCCGTCGGCCGCCGCCGACCGGCCGTCCAGCGTCGCCGCGTACTTCCAGATCACGTACGGCCAGCCCCGGCGCATCGAGGTCAGCCAGGCGACGTTCCCGGCCTCGGCCTCGTCGAGGCGCACGCCGGCGTCGACCCGGACCCCGGCGGAGCGCAGCGTGGCCGCGCCGCCCGAGGCGACCGGGTTCGGGTCCGGTACGGCGATCACCACCCGGGCCACCCCGGCCTGGATGAGGGCGAGGCTGCAGGGACCGGTGCGACCGGTGTGGTCGCAGGGTTCCAGGGTGACCACCGCGGTGCCGCCCCGGGCCCGCTCACCGGCCTGGGCGAGCGCGACGATCTCGGCGTGCGGCCCGCCGGCGTACGCGTGGAAGCCCTCGCCGACGACCTCGCCGCCGGCGTCGAGCAGCACGCAGCCGACCACGGGGTTGGGGCTGGTGGTGCCGAGCCCGCGCGCGGCCAGCTCGATCGCACGACGCATCGCCTCGTCGACGGAGACGCTCGTCATCGCCGGTGACCCTGCCCTCTCACTCGCCGTTGCACGCGCGGGCGGTCAGGGAGGCGGCGGCCATGGGGCCGCGGACGTGCGGCGGCGGATTCCGGGAACGGCACAGCCGCCCCGGGGGGGTCGGCACGGCACGCTGAAGCCAGCGGTCGGCTCGGACCCGTCCGTCCCGCGCGCTGTCTCCCATCCGGACTTTCTGGGCGCGGACGAACCGCCCCCAACCGTCGGCCCTGGGTTCTCACCAGGTCCACCGGGCGGCAGAGCCGTCCGGGTCGCGGGCTGACCACAGCCAGGCTGTGGATCACCGCCGGTTCGGAATTACACCGAGTCCCGCCAGCGCGTGGTGGGTACACCGGAAGTCTTACACGCCGAGCGGGGGGTGGTGCCACCGAGGCGAGCTACTTCACAGCAGAGCGCCACGATCATGTGACGCCGCGGCGCCGGTCCACGGCGACGTACGACCCGGGTTGGCTCTTGGCCACCGTCTTCATCTCGCTGGCGACCGCGATCGCCTCGAGCGGGTCGGTGAAGCGCTTGTCGGCGGCGGACAGGGACACCCCGATCGAGAGGGTGACCAGCGCGGCCCGGCGGATGTTCCCGCGCCGGTCCTTGAGCTCGACGAAACCGCGCTCCCGGTCGTTGGGGTCGTAGAGCGTGTCGGCGGCCTTCTCGAAGTCGACCACCGCCCGGGAGGTCAGCTGCCGGACCTGGTCCGGGGAGCAGACGATCACGAAATCGTCGCCGCCGACGTGCCCGAGGAAGGCCGGCGGCAGCCCCACCGAGACCACCGCCCGGTGCAGACTGCGGGCCAGCGCCGAGATGAAGTCGTCGCCGCGGACGAAGCCGTACCGGTCGTTGACGCTCTTGAACCGGTCGATGTCGATGTAGCCGACCGCGTAGTCCGACCCGCTGCGCACCCGGTCGGCGATCTCCCGCCGGATCCGGCTGTTGCCGGGCAGCCCGGTCAGCGGGGAGACCTCCCGGAACTCCTTGTTGCGCCGCAGGGTGGAGCTGACCCGGGCGACCAACTCGGCGGTGTCGAAGGGCTTGACCAGGTAGTCGTCGGCGCCGGCGCTGAGCCCGTGCACCTTGTCCACGGTCATCCCCTTGGCGGTCAACATGATCACCGGCAGGGCGGAGGTCATCGGGTCGGCGCGTAGCCGCCGGGTCAGCTCCAGACCGTCGATCCGGGGCATCATCAGGTCGACCACGGCGAGGTCGGGCCGCTGCCGCTCGATCACCTCCAGCGCCTCCTGGCCGTCGCTGGCGTGGATCACCTCGAAGCCGTGCAGCCGCAGGTTGAACTCGACGAAGCGCGCGATGTCCGCGTCGTCGTCGACGACCAGGATGACGTCCGGGCGCTCCTGCGCGGGGTCCACCTCAGGCCCCGGCGATCGCGCGTTCCGCGAGTGCCCGCAGCCGGCGTACCGCCTCGGCCGGGTCGTCGGCGCCGTAGACCGCGGTGCCGGCCACGAAGGCGTCGGCACCGGCCGCGGCGGCCTGCTCGATGGTGTCGGCGGCGATCCCGCCGTCGACCTCGATGCGCAGCTCGAGGTGGCCGGCGGCCACGTGCCGGCGGGCGGCGCTGACCTTCTCCAGCAGCTGCGGCAGGAAACGCTGCCCGCCGAAGCCGGCCTTGATCGTCATGATCAGCAACGTGTCGAAGCTCGGCAGCAGGTCGAGGTACGGCTCGATCGGGGTGTCCCGGTCGATCGCCAGACCCGCCTTCGCCCCGGCCGAGCGGAGGTCCTTGGCCAGCGCCACCGGGTCGTCGCACGCCTCCGCGTGGAACGTGACGTTGTACGCCCCGGCGTCGGCGTAGCCGGGGGCCCAGCGCCGCGGATCCTCGATCATCAGGTGCACGTCGAACGGGATCTGGGTCACCGCCCGCAGGCTCTGCACGACCGGCAGCCCGATGGTCAGGTTCGGTACGAAGTGGTTGTCCATCACGTCGACGTGTAACCAGTCCGCGGCGTTCTCGACGGCACGGACCTCATCGGCGAGGTGGGCGAAATCGGCGGCCAGGATGCTCGGCGCGACGATCGGCGGCGGTACGGTCACGGGGCCAGTGTACGAACGTGGCGATCCGCCGCCGGCACCACCGCACCACCGGAGACGCGCTGTGACCCAGCAGTGACCAGTGGTGCAGAATTGGCCGGTCCGGACCGACGTTTCCGGACGAAGAGACATTTGCGACTGGCCGAACGACGGGAACCCGACGAGACTCCAACAGGGACGGTGACGGGCGTGCTCCACCGCCGGCGGGGTGCGACCGGCCGGGCGGGGAGGTCACCGGCTTCCGGGAAGGGCGGACGATGCGACGGTGGCTAGGGACGCTGGCGCTTGCCGGCGCGGCGACGGTCCTGCTGGCCGGCTGCCTGCAACCACACGGCGCCGACGGTGACCTGGTGGACGACTGGCCGGCGATGCGGGCCCCGGCGCTCTTCGTCCCGGCCACCGACACCTGCCTGCCCCGGATCACCCCGGTCGTGCAGGCGAGCACCTACGAGACGGTGGCCTGCTCCCGCAACCACCTGGCGGAAGCCATCCACGTCGGCACGATCGGCGGACTGCCCGCCGGTCCCCGGCCGGAGCCCGGCTCGTCGGCGCTGCGCACCGCACGGGCCGAGTGCGACCAGCGGGCCCGCGAGGTGCTCGGCGGCGACTGGCACTCCGCCCGGCTCACCCTGAACATCGCGCTCCCCACCGCCACGGCGTGGGACGCCGGGGCCCGCTGGTTCCGCTGCGACCTGAGCGAGACCGACAGCATCGACAACACCCGCCCGGTCAACCGCACCGGCAGCCTGCGCGGGGCGATGATCGGCGACTCGCCGCTGATCCACCGCTGCTTCGACCCGAAGCTGATCGGGGAGAACCTGAACTACATGGCGCCGGTGCTCTGCACCGAACCGCACCGGGCCGAGTTCGTCGGCGTCTACGTCGAGCGGGACATGAGCTGGGCGCAGTTCACCGCCGCGCCCGATCAGGCGCACCGGCGCTGCATGGCGCTGATCGCCGCGTTCGCCGCGGTACCCAACAACAGCGACCTGCCCTACCGGGCGGGATCCATCTACTACCCACCGTCGAAGCGGGAGTGGGAGGAGGGCGACCGGGGGGTGCGCTGTTTCCTGTGGAGCGACGACCGGAAGCTGACCCGGTCGATGCGCGGAGTCGGCCCGCAGGGACTGCCCGCGATCTGAGCGCCGGTGCCGTATGCTGCTGCGCCGTGGCGCAACCGGTCGACGATCGCCGGTGGACGTGACCACGGTCGGCGGGGAGGTCGGCGGATGCGACGGTGGTGGGCGGCGGTCGCCGTGGCCGCGGCGGCGGTGCTGGGGGTCGCCGGGTGCGCCCCGGCCGGCCTGGACGCGAACCTCACCGACGACTGGCCGGCGCTCGCCGCGGCCGAGACGTTCGTTCCGGACCCCGGGGTGTGCCACGTCGGCCTGCAGGACGTCGGTTACCTGACCGCGTACAACCCGGTGGACTGCGCGCAGCCGCACCGCGCCGAAACCGTGCACGTCGGGACGCTGACGGGGGCGAACGCCGAACGGTCCACTCCCCCGCCGGCAGGCTCGGCGGCGCTGCGTGCCGCCCGTACGGAGTGCGACAAGGCGGCCAACGAGCTGCTCGGCGCCGATTGGCGCTCCGGTCGGCTGGGGCTGGGCGTGGTGCTGCCCTCCAGCGCCGCCTGGACCGGCGGCGCCCGCTGGTTCCGCTGCGAGCTGACCGAGTACGAGAGCATCGAGGAGAGCGGCGCGGTCTCGCGCACCGGCGGCCTGAAGGGCGCGCTGACCGGCGCCGCCCCGCTGGCCCACCGCTGCTTCAACCCGAAGATCAGCGGCGACGACATCCGGGAGATGATCGCGGTCTCCTGCACGGCGAAGCACCACGCCGAGTTCGTCGGGATCTACCAGGCGCCCGACATCAGCTACGCCGAGTTCACTCGGACCACCCTGCGCACCCACAAGGCGTGCCGCAAGGTGCTCGCCGGCTACGCCAAGGTGCCGGACAACAGCGACCTGCAGTACCGGGCCGGCACGATTTTCTACCACCCGTACGAGCAGGAGTGGCGCAACGGCAACCGCGGGGTGCAGTGCTTCCTGTGGGTCAGCGACCGCAACCTCACCCGCTCGATGAAGGGCGCCGGCAGCAAGGGCCTCCCGGTCACCTGACGCCCCCTGCACGAGTCGAGGGTGGCCGCCCCGCGTGGGGTGGCCACCCTCGACTCGCAGCGGCAGCGGTCAGCCGCGGCGCAGCATCGCGAGGAACATCGCGTCGGTGCCGTGGCGGTGCGGCCACAGCTGGGTGGTCGGCCCGTCGCCCAGGCCCGGCATGCCGGCCGGCAGCAGCGGCCGGGCGTCGACGAAGTCCACCGGCACCCCGGAACGGCGCGCCGCCTCGGTCACCGTCACATGGGTCTCGACGGTGTGCGGCGAGCAGGTGACGTAGGCGACCAGGCCGCCGGGACGCACCGCGCGCAGCGCCGCGCCGAGCAGCTCGCGCTGCAACCGGGTCAGCGGCGGCAGGTCGGAGGGCTGCCGCCGCCACCGCGACTCAGGCCGCCGACGCAGCGAACCCAGGCCGGTGCAGGGCGCGTCGACCAGCACCCGGTCGAAGTGGTCCTCCGGCAGCTTCGGATCCTGCCCGACGGTGCGACCGTCGGTGTGCAGCACGGTAACCGGCAGCCCCCGGGTGGCCTGGGCGACGAGCCGGGCCCGGTGCTCGGCCACCTCGACGGCGGTCACCCGGGCGCCGCGCTGGGCGGCGAGGGCGCCGAGCAGCCCGGCCTTGCCGCCGGGGCCGGCGCAGAGGTCCAGCCAGCGTTCGTCCGGGCCGTCGAGGGGCGCCACCGCCAGCGCGTTCGCTACCAGCTGCGAGCCCTCGTCCTGGACGTGGGCACGACCCTCGACCACCGCCGCCAGGTCGCCCGGCGCGCCGCCGGGCAGGTAGACGGCGTACGGCGAGAAGGCGCCCGGGGCGCCGCCGACCTCGTCGGCCAGCTCGACCGGGTCGATCAGGCCCGGCCGGGCGCAGAGGTGCACCGGCGGGCGCTCGTTGTCCTCGATCAACAGCCGGGTGGTCTCGCCGAGGTCGCCGCCGAGCGCCTCGGAGAACGCCCGCACCACCCACTGCGGGTGGCTGTAGGCCAGCGCGAGGTGCCCGACCGGGTCGGTCTCCATGCTCGGCGCGAGCCGCTGCACCCAGGCGTCGGCGTCGCGGCTGGAGACCTCCCGCAGCACCGCGTTGGCGAAGCCGGTGGCGCCGGGGCCGACCGACCGGACCAGGTCGACCGTCGAGGAGACGGCCGCGTGTGCGGGAACCCGGGTGTGCAGCAGCTGGTACGCCCCGAGCCGCAGCGCGTCGCGGACCGGCGGGTCGATGCGCTGCACGTCACGCTCGGCGGCGGCGGTGAGGATCGCGTCGAGCGTGCCGAGGTGGCGCAGGGTGCCGTAGGTCAGTTCGGTGGCGAACGCCGCGTCCCGACCGAACAGTCCCTCCTCGCGCAGGATGGCGGGCAGCACCAGGTTGGCGAACGCGTCGTCCCGGTGCACCGCGGCGATCGCCTGGTACGCCGCCTGCCGGGGCAGGTCCACCGTCGGCCGGCCGCCCCGGCCGACACGTCGGTCGACGCCGGTGCGGGCGCCCCACCGGGCTCCCCCGGCCGACCGCTCGCCGCCGCTTCGCCGGTCACCGCGGTCCGGCCGCGCCGGGCCGGTCACGCGAACACCTCGCCGGTCGCGACCCGGACGCCACGCGCCCAGTCGGTGGCCGGCATCGCCCGCTTTCCCGCCGCCCGGACCTCGCCCAGCCGCACCGGCACGGTGCCGGTGCCGGCCAGCACCTCGGACTTCTCCACCCGCAGCTCACCCGGCTTGAGGTCCGGTCCGTTCGCGACGGGGGTGACCGTGCCGAGCTTGACCCGCTCGTCCCGGAAGGTCGTCCACGGGCCGGGTGCCGGCGTGCACGCCCGGATCCGCCGGTCCACCGCGAAGGCCGGGTCGGCCCAGCGCACCCGGGCGTCCTCCACGGTCAGCTTCGGTGCCAGCGACACCCCGTCGGCCGGCTGCGGCTCGGCCCGGGCGGTGCCGTCGGCGATCGCGTCGAGGACCGCCACCAGCAGGCCGGCGCCGGCCTTGGCCAGCCGCTCCAGCAGGTCACCGGAGGTGTCGGCCGGGCGGATCTCGTCGGTCAGGGTGCCGTAGACGGGGCCGGTGTCCAGCCCCTCCTCCAACTGGAAGACGCTGGCCCCGGTCAGCTCGTCACCGTGCAGCACCGCGTGCTGCACGGGTGCCGCACCACGCCAGGCCGGCAGCAGCGAGAAGTGCAGGTTGACCCAGCCGTGCCGGGGGATCTCCAGGGCCGCCGGCGGCACGAGCGCTCCGTAGGCGACCACCGGCACGCAGTCCGGGGCCAGCTCGCGCAGCCGCGCCAGGAACTCCGGCTCGCGCGGGCGGGCCGGGGTGAGCACCTCGATGCCGTGCTCGTCGGCCCATTCGCCGACCGGGGAGCGGGAAAGGCCACGGCCACGCCCGGCGGGCGCGTCGGGCCGGGTGAGCACGGCGACCAGCTCGTGCCGGGAGGCGGCGACGGCGGCCAGCGCCGGAACGGCGACGGCGGGCGTACCGGCGAAGACAACGCGCATCGGGCCGGTCACCGGCCCAGACCGAAGGGGCTGTCCGCCGTGTGCGGGTTGAGCTTGACCACCGGCGGGGCCGCCGCGTCGTACCACTCGGCCTGACGGATCGCCTTCATCGCTTCCTTCCGGCCGGCCGGGTCTAGCCGGTCGACGAAGAGCACCCCGTCGAGGTGGTCGGTCTCGTGCTGCACGCAGCGGGCCATCAGCCCGGTGCCGACGATCTGCAGGGGGTCGCCGTAGCCGTTGAAGCCCTTGGCGATGACGTTCTGCCGGCGCTTGGTGTCGAAGTAGAGCCCGGGAATCGAGAGGCAGCCCTCCGGGCCGTCCTGCTCCTCGACGTCGGGAAACTCCAGCACCGGGTTGACCAGGTGACCGAGGACGTCGTCGACGTCGAAGGTGAAGACCCGAAGGCCCACCCCGAGCTGCGGTGCGGCCAGGCCGGCGCCGTTCTGCTCACGCATGGTGTCGGTCAGGTCGGCGACGAGCCGGCGCAGCTCGGCGTCGAAGTCGACCACCGGATCGGCCGGCGTGCGCAGCACCGGATCCCCAAACAGACGGATGGGCTGGACGGTCACGCGGGACGGCTCCTTCAGGGGTGGGACAACCGGGCCGTACCAGTCTACGGAGTGCCGGGAGGGGCTCCGGCCGGCGTACCGCGATCGGCCACCGCCGGTGTGCCGAGCGTCACCGGCAGGGCTTCGTAGCCCCGCAGGGTCAGCCGGGTGCGCCGCCGGGGCGGGCCGGCCAGGGCCAGCCCGGGCAGCCGACGCAGCAGCAGTGGGAACGCCACCTGCGCCTCCAGCCGGGCCAGCCCGGCGCCGAGGCAGTAGTGCGGGCCGGCTCCGAAGGAGAGCGGGTGCGCCTGCGCCCGCCACGGGTCGAACCGGTCCGGCTGCGGGTAACGCCGCGGATCGCGGTTGGCGGCGCCGAGCAGCAGCAGCGTCCAGGCGCCGGGCGGCAGGTCGATCCCGCCGGCTCGTACCCGGTCGGTGCTCAACCGGGTGGTCAGCTGCACCGGAGAGTCGTAGCGGAGCAGTTCCTCGACGTACGCCGGCGCGAGGTCGGGGTGCTCGCGCAGCGCGTCCGCCGCCCGCGGGTGCGCCAGCAGCACGACCAGCCCGTTGCCGAGCAGGTTGGTGGTGGTCTCGAAGCCGGCGACCAGCAGCACCACCAGGTTGGCCAGCAGTTCGTCGCCGGAGAGCCGCTCGCCGTCGGCGTCGTGCACCCGCACCAGCGCGGTGGTCAGGTCGTCGGCCGGGGCCCGCCGGCGGGACTCGACCAGCTCGGTGAAGTAGCCGCGCAGCTCGGCCGCGCCCCGGTCGGCCACGGCCAGCTCGGCAGGGGTGATCTCCGGCTCCAGGATGCCGGTCAGGTCGGCCGCCCAGCGCCGGAAGAGCGGCCGGTCGGCGGCCGGCACGCCGAGCAGGGCGCAGATCACCCCGACCGGCAGCGGATAGGCGAAGTCGGCCAGCACGTCGACCTCGTCGCCCTGCCGGGCGCGATCGAGCATCGTGTCGATCAGCTCGTCGGCCTGGGCGGTCACCACGTCACGCATGCCGGCGATCCGGCGCGGGCTGAACGCGCCGGCGGCGAGCCGGCGCATCCGGCTGTGGTCGGGCGGATTGGTACGCAGCATCGACCGGGAGATCGACGCCACCGCCGGACTCTCCCGCCAGCCCGGCCAGACCTGGTCCCGGGCCGCGTCGTCCATCACCCCGAGGCGGGGGTCGCGCAGCAGCTCGTCGGCCTCGGCGTAGCCGGTGACCACGTAGAACCCCGGCGCGGCCTCGACCACCGGCCCGTGCGCGCGCAGCCGCTCGTAGGTCGGGTAGGGATCCACCCGCCCCGCTGGCGACATGAGCAGGGTGAGCGCCTCGGCGGCATCCATGACCGGCCTCCCCGTCGACGGGTACGAGGCTCCATCATGCCGAGCCGGCCGCCCGCCGGCATCCCCGTCGACGTCCGGGCCGGCCGGCCCGCCGCGTGGGCGGGCGACGGCTGCCCGAGCGTACGGCCGCAGCGGTCAGGCAGCGGGCGTCAGGCGCTGTGGCCCGGCTCCCCGGCCAGCACCGCGTCGCCGGCGAGCAGGGCGTGCTCGGGCAGCGGCAGCTGGATGCCGTGCGCGGCCTCCCAGTCGTAGACCGTGCCGGGGCGGACCTGGGCGGAGAAGTAGTCCACCGCGCTCATCCCGCCGACCACCGGCTCGTCCACCTCGGCGACCAGCTGGGCCGGCACCAGGTGGAAGCCGTTCTGCAGGGCGGCGCTGAGCCGGCGGTGGCCGTCGACCACGAAGAAGTGCTCGCCGGTGAAGCCAATCTTCAAGGGTTCCAGCGCCTCGTCGCCGGCGCCGGCCAGTTCGCCGACGAACTCGGAGTCCCAGAGCCCGCGCAGGGTGGTGATGTCCTCGGTCGGGTAGACCCGGGCCGGGTCGAGCAGCAGCAGCGGCGGGCCGTCGCGCAGCACGTCGGCGCCGAGCTTGCCCTCGTACGCCGCGACGATGTGCTCGATGACCTCCTCGGCGGTGGCCCGGGTGGTGTCGCAGATCAGGTCGTAGTTGCGCAGCTTGGCCTTGTCCACCCCGTAGCGGACCAGGAACCGGCTCCGCTCGCTCTCGCTGCGCTCGCGCAGCTTGGCCTTGGCCTCGTCCAGCGAGGTGTAGCTCTCCGCCGGCCCGGACGGGCGGGCCAGCACCCGGCGGGCCGCCTCGCCCGGCTCGGTGATCATGTGCACCTTGAGCGCGTCGGTGAAGAAGTGCCAGGCCAGCCGGGAGTCCATGACCAGGCTCTCGCCGGACGCGGCGATGTTGCGCTGAAGCTGGTCGACGTAGCCGTCGACGGCCTGGTCGAGCTCGGCGTGCAGGTTCAGCTGGAGCGCGGTCATCTGCCGCTCCTGCGCCATCTGCCGGTAGAGGTCACCGACGCTCACCCGGCGCAGCCCCAGCCGCTTGGCGATCTCCACCGACACCGTGCTCTTGCCGCTGCCGAGATCACCGTTGAAGACGATGGATTGACGAACGGTCACGACTGGTCCACCCCTGATCACCGGCTGATTGACATCGTCGAACTGGCGTCGGTCCGACGCGCTCCCGCCATCGTCGCGCCGTCCGTGCGCCCGGGCATGACGGGCGATGCTACCACCCGCTCGCCAGCCTCCCGCCGCACGCGGCGTGCGACGCAGCGCAGCTCACCCGGCCGAGGTCAGAAGAGGCTGAGCGGGTCGACCTGCAGCCGGACCGGGTCCGCTGCCTTGCGGGCGCTGCGCGCGCCGGCCGCCGTGTGCAGCGCGTCGGCCAGCGCCCCGGCCCGGGCGCGGGGCACCCGGACCAGCATCCGCTCCCGCTCGCCGTCGGCCGGGACCGGCCCGAGCACCTCGGCCTCCGCCGGCAGCCGGGCCTCGGCGAGCAGGTCCGCCACCGCGGCCGGCAACCCGGTCACGCTGGCCATCCGGACCGCCGGCGGGAAGCCCAGCTCACGTCGCTCGGCCAGTTCCCGGCCGGCGAACCAGCCGGCGTCCCAGCGCAGCAACGCCTGCACCGGTGCGAGCGCGCCGTCGGCGACCACCACCACCCGGCCGCCGGCGTCGGCCGGTCGGGCCAGCGCCGCCGCGGCCAGCCACCGGCGCAGCGCCTCCTCCCCGGCGCGCAGGTCCGCCCGGGTGAGCAGGGCCCACGAGTCGAGCAGGAGCACCGCGCCGTAGCCCCCCTCGGCGACCGGCTCGGCCCCCGGGGTGGCGATCACCAGCCCGGCGCCGCCGGGCACGGCGGCGAGCACCTCCTCGCGCCCCGAGGTGCGCACCGGCACGCCGGGGAAGGCCCGACCGAGTTCCTCGGCGGTGCGGCGCGCGCCGGTGACCGCGGCCCGCAGCCGCCGTCCGCCGCATTCCGGGCAGGCGTAGGCGGCGGCGACCCGGCCGCACCAGCGGCAGGCGGGGGTGCCGGTCGCCGACGGCAGGGCGAGCGGGCCGGCGCAGTGCGGGCAGCGGGCCGGAGTGCGGCAGTCGGCGCAGGAGACCGACGGCAGGTAGCCACGGCGGGGCACCTGGACCAGCACCGGCAGCTCCGCCCGGAGCGCGTCGCGGGCCGCGGTCCAGGCCAGGCTGGGGAGCCGGGCGGTCGCCGCGCCCGGGTCCCGGGCCAGTTGCGGGTCGTCGCCGGCCGGCGCGATGGCCGGGGTACGCGACCGCACGGTGCCCCGGTCGGCCACCACCTCCCGAGCCCAGCCGGTCTCCAGCAGCAGCTGCGCCTCGGCGGTGCGGGCGTACCCGCCGACCAGTGCACCGGCCTCGGCGAGCTGGGCCCGGGTGAGCAGCACCTCCCGGGCGTGCGGGTACGGCGCCCGAGGCTCGGCGTGCAGGTCGTCGCCGTCGTCCCAGACCGCGACCAGACCCAGCCGGGCGACCGGGGCGAACATGGCGGCCCGGGTGCCGATCACCACCGGCACGTCGCCACGGCGGGCGGCCAGGAAGGCCCGGTAACGCCGGGCCGGGCCGAGCGCGGCGGAGAGGCTGACGTGTCGCCCCGGGCCGAGGGCGGCGCCGACGGCGGCGTCCAGCCGGTCCAGGTCCCGGTTGTCGGCGACCACCACCACCGCGCCCCGGCCGCCGGCCACGGTCGCGGCCACCGCGTCGGCGTAGCGGGCCGCCCAGTCCTCCCCCGGCAGCGCCGACCAGACCGCGCGGGGCGCCCGCCCGTCGGTGAGCGCGCGCAGGTAGGCCGGCCCCGCCGGGTAGTCGCGCCAGCCGGCCGGCTCGGGTGCCGCCAGCGGGTCGACCGGCGGGGGTGGCTCGTGCGCCTCCTTCTCCACCCGGGCGTGCCGTGGTGGCACCGCGAGCCGGAGCACGTCGGCGAGGCTGCCCGCGTACCGGTCGGCGACCGCGCGGGCCAGCCCGGCCACCTCGGGCGAGAGCACCGGCTCCGGGGAGACCACCTTCTCCAGGTACGCCAACCGGCCGGTGTGCCCGGAGCCGTCGGTGCGCTCCAGCAGCCAACCGTCGACCAGTTGGCCGGCGAAGCGGACCTTCACCCGGGTGCCCGGCGCCGCCAGCTCGGCCAGCTCGGCCGGGACCAGGTAGTCGAAGGGCCGGTCCAGGTGGGCCAGCGGGACGTCCACGCAGACACGAGCGACCGGCGACCCGTCCGCGGGTCGCCGGTCGCTGCGCGTGGTGCCGGTCAGGCTCCCGCAGCCGACTTGAGGTCGGCGGCCCGGTCGGTGCTCTCCCAGGTCAGGTCGGGCAGTTCCCGGCCGAAGTGGCCGTACGCCGCGGTCTGCCGGTAGATCGGGCGGAGCAGGTTGAGGTCCCGGATGATGGCGGCCGGCCGCAGGTCGAAGACCTCGTTGACGGCCTTCTCGATCGAGGCGACCGGCACGGTCTCGGTGCCGAAGGTCTCGATGAAGAGGCTGACCGGGTGCGCCTTGCCGATCGCGTAGGCGACCTGCGCCTCGCAGCGCTCGGCCAGGCCGGCGGCGACCACGTTCTTGGCCACCCAGCGCATCGCGTACGCGGCCGAGCGGTCCACCTTCGACGGGTCCTTGCCGGAGAAGGCGCCACCGCCGTGCCGGGCGTAGCCGCCGTAGGTGTCCACGATGATCTTGCGACCGGTCAGCCCGGCGTCGCCCATCGGCCCGCCGATCTCGAACCGGCCGGTCGGGTTGACCAGCAGCCGGTAGCCCTCGGTGTCCAGGCCGAGGCTCTCCAGCTCGGGGGCGATGACGTGCTCCCGGACGTCCGGGGTGAGCAGCGACTCCAGCGAGATGTCGGCCGCGTGCTGGCTGGAGACCACCACGGTGTTCAGCCGGACCGGGCGCAGTCCCTCGTACTCGATGGTGACCTGGGTCTTGCCGTCCGGGCGCAGGTACGGGACGGTGCCGTCCTTGCGGACCGTGGCGAGACGGCGGGCCAGCCGGTGCGCGAGCGCGATCGGCAGCGGCATCAGCTCGGGGGTCTCCGAGCAGGCGAAGCCGAACATCATGCCCTGGTCGCCGGCGCCCTGCGCGTCCAGCGCGCTCTCCGACGACCCGGTACGCAGCTCGAAGGCGTTGTCGACGCCCTGCGCGATGTCCTCCGACTGGGCGCCGATCGAGACGCTGACCCCGCAGGAGGCGCCGTCGAAGCCCTTCTTCGACGAGTCGTAGCCGATGTCGAGGATGGTCCGGCGGACGATCGTCGGGATGTCGGCGTACGCCTTGGTGGTCACCTCACCCGCGATGTGCACCTGCCCGGTGGTGATCATGGTTTCCACCGCGACCCGGCTACGCGGATCCTCCGCGAGCAGCGCGTCGAGGATTCCGTCACTGATCTGGTCGGCGATCTTGTCCGGGTGGCCTTCCGTGACCGATTCGGACGTGAAGAGGCGGCGTGTCACGGCACTCCTAAGCGTATGAAGGTCGTTCGCGGCAGTGTAGTCACCGCCGGCGGGTGCGGCGGAGGTGGTCAGGTGCGTTCCAACCCTCAGGAGTGACCGGCCAGTCGCGTCACGACGAGATCCCAGACGCCGTCGGCGAGGTCTTCCTTGGACTGCTCGGGCATCCGGTTGACCGAACCGTCCACACCGATGACGGTCGCCGCGTTCGTGTCGGCGCCGAAGACCTTGTCCGTCCCCACCTCGTTGATGACGATGAGGTCGGCGCGCTTGCGGGCCAGCTTGGCCCGACCGTTGGCCTCGGCGTCGCCGGTCTCCGCGGCGAACACCACCAGCACCTGCTCCGGGCGACGGCGTTGACCCAGCTCGGCGGCGATGTCCGGGTTGGTGACGAGCTCGATGGTGGGCGCACTGCCGTCGTCCGCCTTCTTGATTTTGCCAGGCGTGTAGACGGCGGGGCGGAAATCGGCCGGAGCAGCGGCCATCACCACGGCGTCGGCCTCGACGGCCGCCTTGAGGGTCGCCTCCCGCAGCTCCTCGGTGGTGCCCACCCGGATCAGGTCGACCCCGGCCGGGTCGGTGAGGGCGACGTTGGCCGCGATCAGGGTGACCCGGGCGCCCCGGGCGACCGCGGCGCGGGCGAAGGCGTAACCCTGCTTGCCGGAGGACCGGTTGCCGAGGAACCGCACCGGGTCCAGCGGCTCGCGGGTGCCGCCGGCGGTCACCACCACGCGGCGGCCGGCCAGATCGGCGGGCGCGTCGACGCCACGGGAGAGCACCCGCCGCGCGACCGCGAAGATCTCCGCCGGATCGGGCAGCCGGCCCTTGCCGGTGTCGACTCCGGTCAGCCGGCCGACGGCAGGCTCGATCACCCGGACGCCGCGGGCGCGCAGCGTGGCGACGTTGGCCACGGTGGCGGGGTGCTCCCACATCTCGGTGTGCATGGCCGGGGCCACCACGACCGGGCAGCGGGCGGTCAGCAGCGTGTTGGTGAGCAGGTCGTCGGCGAGGCCGTGCGCCGACCGGGCCAGCAGGTCGGCGGTCGCCGGCGCGACGACCACCAGGTCGGCCTGCTGGCCGAGCCGCACGTGCGGCACCTCCTGCACCTCGGACCAGACGTCGTCGGCGACCGGCTGGCCGGAGAGCGCCGCCCAGGTCGGCGCTCCGACGAAACGGAGCGCCGACGCGGTCGGCACGACGCGGACCCGGTGACCTGACTCGGTGAAGAGCCGCAGCAGCTCACACGCCTTGTAGGCGGCGATGCCGCCACCGACTCCGAGGACGATCCCGGCGGACATCGCGGTGCGGCGGGTTACGGCTGGTCGGTCGGCTCGGCGGTGAGCAGGCCGGAGTTGATCTCGCGCATGGCGATGGAGAGCGGCTTCTCCTGGGGGGTCGTCTCGACCAGCGGTCCCACGTACTCCAGCAGGCCCTCACCGAGCTGGCTGTAGTAGGCGTTGACCTGGCGGGCACGCTTGGCGGCGAAGATGACCAGCGCGTACTTCGACGTCGTCTTCTCGAGGAGCTCGTCGATCGGCGGGTTGGTGATGCCCTCGGGGTTGGTGGCGATGGATCCCACGAAATAACCTCTGCGTCTTTAGTACCGCGCGGACGCGGTGCTGACCCGCTCCTAACCGAGCACGCCCGGTCGGGCCGGAGTCGGATAAGAAGAACCGAGCAAGCCTACCAGCTCATCAGCGACGCGATCGGTCAGGTCGTGCGTGAGGGCGAGTTCGAAGGACGCGGCGACGGCCGGCTCGGGGCGGTGCCCCGGCGGGCAGAGCAGCACCAGCCGGACGGCGGAGAGGCGCTCCCGGACGGCCAGCGCGCCCGGGACATCGAGCGGCAGCAGTACCGGCTGGCCGGCGGCGAGCCGGGAGCGCAGCGGTTCGTAGGGGGTTCCGCGCCGGTGCGGCCCGGTGCGGGACCACTCCAGCAGCGCACCGGACTCGATCATGCGGTCGAACTCGGCCGGGGTGTGGAAGATCCGCTCGAGCCCGTCGACCTCGCCGGCGCGGCGGGGCCGGGTGGTCACCGGCACCGGCCGCCACACGGACGGAGAACGCGCCCGGACCAGCTCGACGACACTCTCCCGGCCGGCACCCGAGGGGCCGGCCAGGACAGTGAGCCGAGCCACCGGGCGCGCCTCGCCATCCGTGCTCACTGCTTGTTTCTACACGCTGCCATTCTTAGTTGGCGGCGAACTCTCCAAGCAGTGCCTTGCGCTGCTGCTCGCCGAGGCCACGCAGGCGACGGCTGTCAGCGATCTTGAGCTTCTCCATGATCTGGGTGGCCCGGATCTTGCCGATGCCCGGCATCGCCTGGAGGACGGCCGACACCTTGAGCTTGCCCACGACGTCGTCGGACTCGGCCCGCTCGAGGACGGCTCCGAGGGTGGTCTTGCCCTGCTTGAGCTGCTCCTTCAGCTCAGCACGGGCCTTGCGGATCTCCGCGGCCTTCTCCAGCGCGGCAGCGCGCTGTTCGGGGGTCAGTGACGGGAGCGGCACCAGTTCTCCTCAGGTCCCTATCGCGACGGGCGGGGCGCACCGCCGCATCTGTGAAACGTGGTGTCGCTGTGAACCAAGGGGTCCGTGGTTCCCAGCGCGGGGAAAACTAGCGGTCAACGGAGCTTTCGGCAACGTGGGCGCGCCATGATCATCGCAAAGTGACCGAGCCGTCAGTCAGTCAGCGGGCCGGCAGGACCGCCCGGCAGTCGGCCAGCACGCGCTCCGCGGCGGCCCGCAGCGCGACCGGGTCGGGGCCCGCGCCGAGCACCTCACGGGAGTACGAGGGAAGCACCGCGGGCAGGCTGGCACCGAAGACGGTACGCAGATCGGCGGCCGTCGCGCCCTGCGCGCCGAGCCCCGGCGCGAGCAGCGGACCCCCCACCTGGGACAAATCATGACCGGTGTCGCCGATGGTCGCTCCGACCACCAAACCGAAGCTGCCGAGCGGGTCCGCACCCGCGTTGAGCTGGGAAATCTCGTCGATCACGGTCTGCGCGACGGTCCGCCCGTCAGGGGTGCGGGCGTGCTGCACGGCGGCTCCCTCGGGGTTCGAGGTCAACGCCAGGACGAAGACGCCGCCGCCGTGCTCGGCGGCCAACTCGAACATCGGGGCGAGCGAACCTACTCCCAGGTAGGGGCTGGCGGTGACCGCGTCGACATACAGCGGGCTGGATGGATCAAGGTACGCCGAGGCGTACGCGCGGACCGTCGAGCCGATGTCGCCACGCTTCGCGTCAAGCAGAACGAGCGAGCCGCGATCCCGTAACTGTCGGATAGTTGACTCAAGAATCCCGACGCCCCGGGCCCCGAATCGCTCGAAGAAGGCCGACTGGGGCTTGACCACCGCAACCCGGTCACCGAGGGCGTCCACGACGGTCCGGGCGAACCGGTCGAGCCCGTCGACGTCGTCGGCCAGTCCCCAGCGGGCCAGCAGCCCCGGATGCGGGTCGATCCCGACACAGAGCGGTCCCCGCTCGATCACGGCCCGGTGCAGCCGGGCGCCGAAGCTCTCCATCCGCCTCTCCCTCTCCTCGCTCTCCTCACACGGACGGCCGGTGCCGTCCGCGTATCCGCCCGGATGGCCGCGCCGGCGGCTCAGCCGGCCTTCACCGCCGCCGCCACCCCGGTCGCTATCCGGGCCAGGTCGGCGTCGTCGGTCACGTACGGCGGCATGGTGTAGATCAGATCCCGGAACGGCCGAAGCCAGACCCCCTGGGCCACCGCCGCGGCGCTGGCGGCGGGCAGGTCCACCTCGTGGTCCAGCTGCACCACCCCGATCGCGCCGAGCACCCGCACGTCGAGCACCCCGGGCGCGCCGCGTAGCGGCTCCAGACCGGCCCGCAGCCCCGCGCTCACCCTCGCCACCTCACCCGCCCAGTCACCGGCCCGCAGCAGGCCGATGGAGGCGTTGGCCACCGCGCAGGCGAGGGGGTTGCCCATGAACGTCGGGCCGTGCGCCAGCACGCCGTCGGCGGAGATCCCCCGGGCGATCTCGGCGGTGCAGAGCGCGGCCGCCAGGGTGAGGTAGCCGCCGGTGAGCGCCTTGCCGACGCACATCACGTCCGGGACCACGCCGGCGTGCTCGGCGGCGAACATGGTGCCGGTCCGGCCGAAGCCGGTGGCGATCTCATCGAAGATGAGCAGCACCCCGTGCGCCCGGGTCGCCTCGCGCAGCACCCGCAGGTACTCCGGGTGGTGAAAGCGCATCCCGCCGGCGCCCTGCACCACGGGCTCCACGATCACCGCGGCCAGCTCGTGCGCGTGCCGCTCGACGGCCTCCGCCAGCGCGGCGCAGTAGGCCGGGTCGGGCGGGGCGTCGAAGCCGCTCGGTGGGATCGGCGCGAAGACCTGCCGGGGCAGCACGTCGCCCCAGAGGTGGTGCATGCCGCCCTCCGGGTCGCAGACGCTCATCGGGTGGAAGGTGTCGCCGTGGTACCCGCCCCGCCAGGTGCCCAGCCGGCGGCGTTCCGGCCGGCCGGTGGCCCGCTGGTACTGCAGGCACATCTTGACCGCGACCTCGACGCTCACCGAGCCGGAGTCGCAGAGGAAGACCCGCTCCAGCCCGTCCGGGGCGAGGTCGACCAGCGTCTCGGCCAGCCGGACCGCCGGCTCGTGGGTCAGCCCGCCGAACATGACGTGACTCATCCGGCCGAGCTGGTCGGTGACGGCCGCGTCGAGCACCGGGTGCCGGTAGCCGTGGATCGCCGCCCACCAGGACGACATCCCGTCGACGAGTTCGCGGCCGTCGGCCAGCCGCAGCCGTACGCCCTGCGCGCCCGCCACCACGTAGGGCGGGCTGGCCGGCGGCAGCGGGGCGTACGGGTGCCAGACGTGCGCCCGGTCGGCGGCCAGGATCTCCTCGGGTGTCACGGGCTCTCCTTCGTACCGTCGGAACTGGCGGTGGCGCCCGAGGGGGAACCACCGCGCGCAACCTTTGCTCTGCTTCAGCAGAGGCGACAGCCGATGTCCGGAGAGCGGACGGCGGCCGTTGCCGGGACCGAAGCAGAGCAAAGGATGCGAACGTGGATGCGGACGCGGACGTACGCGCGGACGGCGGTCCAAGCGGGGCCGGCCGCCGATCGGCTCACCGGCGTGCGGCCGGGGCCGGCGTCGGGACGGCGGCGGCCCGGGCGGCCGCGCGGACCAGCGCCGGACCGCGATAAATGAAGCCGGTGTAGAGCTGCACCAGGCTGGCGCCGGCGTCGAGCATCCGCGCCGCGTCGTCCGGGTCGAGGATTCCGCCCACCCCGATCACCGGCAGCCGCCCGGCGGTCTCCCGGTGCACGAAGGAGACCACCGCCCGGGCCCGCCCGGTGAGCGGCCGGCCGGAGAGCCCGCCGGACTCCGCGCCTCGGGGCTGGTCCACGGCCGCGAGGCCGTCGCGGGCGAGCGTGGTGTTGGTGGCGATCACGCCGGCCGCGCCCCGGGCCAGGCAGACCTCCAGCAGCTCGGCGATCGCCGACTCGGTCAGGTCCGGTGCGATCTTCACCAGCACCGGCTTCTCCCCCACCAGCGCCGCCAGCAGCGCGTCCAGGTGCGCCCGGTCCTGCAGCGAACGCAGGCCCGGAGTGTTCGGCGAGGAGACGTTGACCGCGAAGTAGTCGCCGTACCCGCGCAGGGCCTGGTAAGAGGCGAGGTAGTCGGCCACCGCGTCGTCCAACGGGGTCACCTTGGACTTGCCGAGCGAGATGCCCAGCGGCACGCCGATCGGTCGGGGCAGCGCGGCCAGCCGGGCCGCCAGGGCCTCGGCGCCGGCGTTGTTGAAGCCCATCCGGTTGACCACGGCCTCGCTCTCGCGCAGCCGGAACAGCCGGGGCCGTGGATTGCCCGGCTGACCGTGCGCGGTCACCGTGCCGACCTCGACGAAGCCGAAGCCCAGCGCCGGCCAGGCGGGCAGCGCGACGCCGTTCTTGTCCATCCCGGCGGCCAGGCCGACGGGGTTGGGGAACTCGACGCCGAACACGGTCCGCGGCGCGCGGACCGCGTACCGGGCCCGCAGCGCGGCGAGCAGCGCCGGCCGCCGGGACACCCCGGCGAGCCGGCGCAGCGTCCACTCGTGCGCCGCCTCCGCGTCGCCGCCGCCGATCCGGAACAGCGTCGGCCGCACCGCCCGCTCGAAGATCACTGCTGGGCCCGGAGCGCGGCGTGCAGCTCCTGGAGGGGACGGACCTGCATGTCGCCGCGGATGCGGGCCTCGATGCCCATCACCGCCGCCGCGGCGCCGGGCACCGTGGTGATGCACGGGATGTCCGCGGTGACCGCGGCGCTGCGGATCTCGTAACCGTCGGAGCGGGCGCTGGCGCCGGAGCCCTGCGGGGTGTTGACGACCAGGGCCACGTCACCGCCGAGGATCAGCGAGACCGCGTCCTCGCCCTCACCCGTCTGGTAGTGCTTGCGGATCTGCTCGCAGGCGATCCCGTGCCGGCGCAGCACCTCCGCGGTGCCGGTGGTGGCGACGATCTGGAAGCCCAGGTCGGCCAGGCGCTTGATCGGGAAGATCATCGCGCGCTTGTCCCGGTTGGCCACCGAGACGAAGATCTTCCCGTCCGTCGGCAGCGAACCGTACGCGGCCGACTGCGACTTGGCGAAGGCGTGCCCGAAGTTGGTGTCGATGCCCATCACCTCGCCGGTGGACTTCATCTCCGGGCCCAGCAGCGAATCGATCCCCTTGCCGGAGCGGGTGCGGAACCGCTTGAACGGCAGCACCGCCTCCTTCACCGCGATCGGGGCGTCCACCGGCATGGCGCCGCCGTCGCCGTCACGCGGCAGCAGACCCTCGGCGCGCAGCTCGGCGATGGTGGCACCGAGCGCGATCCGGGCCGCCGCCTTGGCCAGCGGCACCGCGGTCGCCTTGGACACGAACGGCACGGTGCGCGACGCCCGCGGGTTCGCCTCCAGCACGTAGAGCACGTCGTCCTTGAGCGCGTACTGCACGTTCAGCAGGCCGCGCACCCCGACCCCCCGGGCGATCGCCTCGGTGTACCGGCGCACCTCGGCCAGGTGCGAGCCGGCCAGGGTGATCGGCGGCAGGGCGCAGGACGAGTCCCCGGAGTGGATGCCGGCCTCCTCGATGTGCTCCATCACCCCGCCGAGGTAGACCTCGCCGTCGGCGTCGCAGAGCGCGTCCACGTCGATCTCGATGGCGTCGTCGAGGAACCGGTCCACCAGCACCGGGTGGTCCGGCGAGATGTCCGTGGCCCGGCCGATGTAGTCGCGCAGGGTCGGATCGTCGTAGACGATCTCCATGCCCCGCCCGCCGAGCACGTAGGAGGGACGCACCAGCACCGGGTAACCGATCTCGTCGGCGATCGCCTTCGCCTCGTCGTACGAGGTGGCCATGCCGTGCGCCGGGGCGCGCAGCCCGGCCCGGGCCAGCACCGCGCCGAACGCGCCCCGCTCCTCGGCGAGGTGGATCGACTCCGGTGAGGTGCCGACGATCGGCACCCCGGCGTCCTTGAGCCGCTGCGCCAGGCCCAGCGGGGTCTGCCCGCCGAGCTGCACGACCACCCCGACCACGCCCGGCCCACCGGCCGCCCGGCCGGAAGAGTCCTCGGCGTGCCAGACCTCCAGCACGTCCTCGAAGGTGAGCGGCTCGAAGTAGAGCCGGTCGGCGGTGTCGTAGTCGGTGGAGACGGTCTCCGGGTTGCAGTTGACCATCACGGTCTCGAAGCCCGCCGCCCGCAGTGCCTGGACCGCGTGCACGCAGGAGTAGTCGAACTCGATGCCCTGCCCGATCCGGTTCGGGCCGGAGCCCAGGATCAGCACCTTCGGCCGGTCCGACCCGACGACCTCGGTCTCCTGGTCGTAGGACGAGTAGTGGTACGGGGTGGTCGCCTCGAACTCGGCCGCGCAGGTGTCCACGGTCTTGTAGACCGGGCGGATGCCCAGCCGGTGCCGCAGGGTCCGCACGCCGTCCTCGGCGGCGAGCTCCGGGCGCAGCGCGGCCAGCTGCCGGTCGGAGAGGCCGGCGCGCTTGGCCCGGCGCAGCAGCTCGGCGTCGAGCACCGGGGCGGCCACGATCTCGTCGCGCAACTCGACCAGACCGGCGATCTGGTCCAGGAACCACGGGTCGATCCCGCCCGAGGCGGCAGCCACCTCGGCGATCGAGGCGCCCAGCCGCAGCGCCCGCTCGACCGTGTAGAGCCGGCCGTCGTGCGGGACGCCCAGCGCGGCCAGGGTGTTCTCCTTGGTGGCCCCGCGCGGATCCGGCACGCTCCAGAAGCCGCCCGCCTTGGTCTCCATCGAGCGCATCGCCTTGTTCAGCGCCTCGCTGAAGTTGCGACCGAGGCTCATCGCCTCGCCGACCGACTTCATCGTGGTGGTCAGCTCCGGGTCCGCGCCGGGGAACTTCTCGAAGGCGAAGCGGGGGATCTTGACGACCACGTAGTCCAGCGTCGGCTCGAAGGCCGCCGGGGTCTTCAGGGTGATGTCGTTGGGGATCTCGTCCAGGGTGTAGCCGATGGCCAGCTTGGCGGCGATCTTCGCAATCGGGAAGCCGGTCGCCTTCGACGCCAGCGCGGAGGAGCGGGACACCCGAGGGTTCATCTCGATCACGACGATCCGGCCGTCGGCCGGGTTCACCGCGAACTGGATGTTGCAGCCTCCGGTGTCCACCCCGACCTCGCGCAGCACCGCGATGCCCAGGTCGCGCAGCCGCTGGTACTCCCGGTCGGTCAGGGTCATGGCGGGGGCGACGGTGACGCTGTCGCCGGTGTGCACGCCCATCGGGTCGATGTTCTCGATCGAGCAGACCACCACCACGTTGTCGCGGCGGTCGCGCATCAGCTCGAGCTCGTACTCCTTCCAGCCGAGCACGCTCTCCTCGATCAGCACCTCGTGCACCGGGCTGGCGGCCAGGCCGTCGCCGGCGATGCGGGCCAGATCCTCCGGGGTGTGCGCCATGCCCGAGCCCAGCCCGCCCATGGTGAACGACGGCCGGATCACCACCGGCAGGCCCAGCTCGGCGACGGTCGCCTCGACCTCCTCCATCGAGTGGCAGACCCGGGAGCGGGGCACCAGGGCGGCCGGGTCGTCGATGCCGAGCCGGACGCCGGCCTTGGCCACGATCTCCTTGAACAGCTGCCGGTCCTCGCCACGGTTGATCGCGTCGATGTTCGCGCCGATCAGCTCCACGCCGTACTTCTCCAGCACGCCGGCCTCGTGCAGGGCGACAGCGGTGTTCAGCGCGGTCTGCCCGCCCAGGGTGGGCAGGATCGCGTCCGGGCGTTCCTTGGCGATCACCAGCTCGACGAACTCGGGGGTGATCGGCTCGACGTAGGTGGCGTCGGCGAACTCCGGGTCGGTCATGATCGTCGCCGGGTTGGAGTTGACCAGGCTGACCCGGATTCCCTCGCTGCGCAGCACCCGGCAGGCCTGGGTGCCGGAGTAGTCGAACTCGCAGGCCTGGCCGATGACGATCGGCCCGGAGCCGATGACCAGGATGTGGTTGAGATCGGTCCGCTTAGGCATTGCTGCGCCCCTCGATGAGCTCGGCGAAGCGGTCGAAGAGGTAGTCCGCGTCGTGCGGGCCGGCCGCCGCCTCCGGGTGGTACTGCACGGTGAACGCGGGCACGTCACGCGCCCGCAGCCCCTCGACCACGTTGTCGTTGAGGCAGACGTGGGACACCTGGACCCCGCCGAACTCGGTGTCGATCACCTGGTCCGGGACCACCACCCCGGCGCCCGCGCCCGGCACCTGCACGGCGAAGCCGTGGTTGTGGCTGGTCACCTCCACCTTGCCGGTGGCCCGGTCGAGCACCGGCTGGTTGATGCCACGGTGCCCGTAACCCAGCTTGTAGGTGCCGAAGCCGAGCGCCCGGCCGAGGATCTGGCTGCCGAAGCAGATGCCGAAGAGCGGGATCTTCCGGCTCAACACCTCGCGGGCGAGCGCGACCGGCCGGTCGGCGGTCGCCGGGTCACCCGGGCCGGGCGAGAAGAAGACCGCGTCGGCACCGGTCGCGAGCAGCTCGTCGATGGTGGAGCCGGCCGGCAGCACGTGCGTGGTGACCCCACGCGCGGCCAGCCGGCGCGGCACGTTGCGCTTGATCCCGAGGTCCAGCGCGGCGACCGTGTACCGGTGCTCACCCTGCGCCGGCACCACGTACGGCTGGGCGGTGGTCACCTCGGCGGAGAGGTCCGCGCCCACCATCTCCGGGGCCTGCCGGACCCGGGCCAGCAGCGCCCGCGGGTCGTCCTCGACGCTGGAGATGCCTACCCGCATGGCGCCCCGCTCACGCAGGTGCCGGGTGAGCGCCCGGGTGTCCACGCCGCTGATGCCGACCACACCCTCGGCGGCGAGCCGGTCCTCCAGCCCGCCGGTGGCCCGCCAGTTCGAGCCGATCCGGGCCGGGTCGCGGACCACGTAGCCGGCCACCCAGATCCGGGCCGACTCGTCGTCCTCCGCGTTCACCCCGGTGTTGCCGATGTGCGGCGCGGTCTGCACCACCACCTGCCGGTGGTAGGAGGGGTCGGTGAGGGTCTCCTGGTAGCCGGTCATGCCGGTGTTGAAGACCGCCTCGCCGAAGGTCTCCCCGACGCTGCCGTAGGCCTCGCCGGCGAAGGTCCGCCCGTCCTCCAGCACCAGAATCGCTGGACGCCTCTTCACTTCGTCGCCTTTCCGTCGAGGACCGTCGGCTCGCCGTGCAGGAAGGTCGCCACGATGCGACCCGGCAGCGTCATGCCGGCGTACGGGGTGTTACGGCTGTGGCTGGCCAGCTCCGCGGGCTCGACCACCCGACGGGCGGCCGGGTCGACCAGGGTGAGGTTGGCCGGCACGCCGGGCGCCGGGTCGAGGCCGTGCGCGTCCAGCCCGGCGATCCGGGCCGGGGTACGCGACATCCGCTCGGCGATCAGGTCCCAGCGCGGGCCGAGCACGTCGAGCGCGATCGAGAGCGCCGTCTCCAGTCCGAGCATCCCCGGCCGGGCGTACGCCCACTCACACTCCTTGTCCTCCACCGCGTGCGGCGCGTGGTCGGTGGCGACCACGTCGATCACGCCGTCGACCAGCGCGGCGCGCAGCGCGGCGATGTCGCCGGTGGTGCGCAGCGGCGGGTTCACCTTGTAGACCGGGTCGTAGGTCTCGGCCCGGTCGTCGGTGAGCAGCAGGTGGTGCGGGGTCACCTCGGCGGTGACCCGGACCCCGCGGGCCTTGGCCTGTCGCAGCACCTCGACGCTGCCGGCCGTGGAGACGTGGCAGACGTGCAGCCGGCTGCCGACGTGCTCGGCGAGCAGCACGTCCCGGGCGATGATCGCCTCCTCGGCCACCGCCGGCCAGCCGGTCAGCCCGAGCCGGGTGGAGACCTCACCCTCGTGCATCTGCGCGCCCTCGGTCAGCCGGGGCTCCTCGGCGTGCTGGGCGATGATCCCGTCGAACGCCTTGACGTACTCCAGCGCCCGGCGCATCAGCTTCGGGTCGGCCACGCAGTGCCCGTCGTCCGAGAAGATCCGCACCCGGGCCGCGGAGTCGGCCATCGCGCCGAGCTCGGCCAGCCGCTCGCCGGCCAGCCCTACGGTGACCGCGCCGATCGGCTGCACGTCCACCAGGCCGGCCTCCCGGCCGAGCCGCCAGACCTGCTCGACCACCCCGGCGGTGTCGGCGACCGGGGAGGTGTTCGCCATCGCGCAGACCGCGGTGTACCCGCCGAGCGCCGCCGCCCGGGAGCCGGACTCGACCGTCTCGGCGTCCTCGCGGCCCGGCTCCCGAAGATGGGTGTGCAGGTCGACCAGGCCGGGCAGGGCGACCAGCCCGGCGGCGTCGATCACGGTGGCGTCGGCGGCGGTCAGAGCGGCGCCGACCTCGGCCACGACGCCGTCGCGGATCAGCAGGTCGGTCGGCGCGGCGCCGAGCACGCTGACTCCCTTGACCAGGTACGCGGTCATGCGTTGTTCCCCCCGAGCAGCAGGTAGAGGACGGCCATCCGGACGGAGACCCCGTTGGTGACCTGTTCGACGATGGTGGAGCGGGGCGAGTCGGCCACCTCGGGCGTGATCTCCATGCCCCGGTTCATCGGACCGGGGTGCATGACGATCGCGTGCTCCGGCAGCCGGCGCATCCGCGGCCCGTCCAGGCCGTAGCGGCGGGCGTACTCGCGGGCGGAGGGGAAGTAGGAGTCGTTCATCCGCTCCCGCTGCACCCGCAGCATCATCACCACGTCCGCGTCGGGCAGCGCCGCGTCGAGGTCGTAGCAGACGGCGGTGCCGGGGGCGAGCGCCTGGGCGATGTCGACCGGGATGAGCGTCGGCGGCCCGACCAGGGTGACCTTGGCGCCGAGGGTGGAGAGCAGCAGCACGTTGGAGCGGGCGACCCGGCTGTGCAAAACGTCCCCGACCACCGTGACCGACAGGCCGGCCAGCCGGCCCAGCCGGGACCGCATGGTGTACGCGTCGAGCAGCGCCTGGGTGGGGTGCTCGTGGGTGCCGTCGCCCGCGTTGACCACCGACCCGTCGACCCATTCGGCGAGCCGGTGCGGGGCGCCGGAGGCGGGGTGGCGGACCACCACAGCGTCGGCGCCCATCGCCTGCAGGGTCAGCGCGGTGTCCTTGAGGCTCTCGCCCTTGGTGACGCTCGACCCCTTCGCGGAAAAGTTGATCACGTCGGCGCTGAGTCGCTTCGCCGCCGCCTCGAAGGAGATCCGGGTGCGGGTGGAGTCCTCGTAGAAGAGGTTGACCACCGTCCGGCCACGCAGCGCGGGCAGCTTCTTGATCTCCCGGCCGGCGACGGTGGACATCTCGGCGGCGGTGTCCAGGATCCGGGTGGCGGTGGCCGCGTCCAGGTCGGCGCCGGAGAGCAGGTGCCGGATCATGCGGGGTTACCTCCGTACAGCTTGACCCCATCGACGCCGTCGGTCTCGGCGAGCGTCACCTTCACGCTCTCGGAGAGTGCGGTGGGGATGTTCTTGCCGACGTAGTCGGCCCGGATCGGGAGCTCACGGTGACCGCGGTCGACCAGGACGGCGAGCTGCACCGAGGCCGGCCGGCCGACGTCGTTGAGCGCGTCGAGAGCGGCCCGTACGGTGCGGCCGGAGAAGAGCACGTCGTCGACGAGGATGACCCGCTTGCCGTCGATGCCGCCGGGCGGCAGCTGGGTCGGTCCGACCGCGCGGATCGCGTGCCGGCGCAGGTCGTCGCGGTAGAGGGTGATGTCGAGCACACCGACCGGGACGGCGACGTCCTCGAAGGTGCTGATCCGGGCGGCGAGCCGCTTGGCCAGCGGGGCGCCCCGGGTGGGAATGCCGAGCAACACGGTGTCGGCGGCGCCCTGGGTCTTCTCCAGGATCTGGTGGGCGATCCGGTCGACCACGCGCTGCACGTCGGCGCTGGCGAGGATCACCTTCACCGAGGGTTGCCGCGCGGTCGGCGACTGGGCAGCCGGTGGGCAGGCCACGGCGGACCTCCTTCCCCGCCTCACGGGACGGGTCGTTAAAGGATGTCGGACACCTCCGGGCCGGCCGCTAAGGGCGACGCCGGGGCTTCACGCCACGTTACCAGTGGTCACCGGGCCGATCGCGGCGGCCCGCTGACCATCGGATCAGGCCGGCGAAATGGGGATAACTCCCCCCGTGCTCCCCAACGGTAAGGTCACGACCACTTGACCAGGTGTCGCAATCCCCGTACCGTCACGCTCCGTAGCGATCGCTGGGAGAACCCCAAAGCAGCACTGGGAGTGTCCGAATGCCCTCTGAATACGCCAAGTCGCTGGGCGCCCGCCTGCGCTCCATCCGCCAGCAGCAGGGGCTGTCCCTGCAGGGGGTGGAAGAGAAGTCGAACGGGCGGTGGAAGGCCGTGGTGGTCGGCTCGTACGAGCGCGGCGACCGCGCCGTAACGGTGTCCCGCCTGGCCGAGCTGGCCGACTTCTACCGCGTTCCCGTCTCGGAGCTGCTGCCCGACGGCAGCGGGGTGCGTCACGAGCCCACCAGCAAGATCGTTCTGGACCTGGAGCGGCTCTACGACGAGGCCTCCGAGGACCTCGCCTACGTGGCCCGCTACGCCCGGGCGATCCAGCAGCAGCGCGGTGACTACAACGGCCGGGTGCTCTCGATCCGCGCCGACGACCTGCGCGCCCTGGCGATCGTCTACGACGCCTCGCCGTCCGGTCTGATCGAGCGGCTCACCGAGCACGGCGTGCTGGTCGCCGACCCGCGGGCGTTCTTCGCCTCCTGACCTGCGAACACCCGAAGGGCCCGTGCCGTCCGGCACGGGCCCTTCGTGGTGGTACGGGTGCGGCGGAGCCGCTTTCAGCGGGTGGCGTACTCGGCGATCCGGCCGAGCACCCCGTTGAGGAAGCGCGGCGAGTCGTCGGTCGACATCTGCCGGGCCAGCTCGACCGCCTCGCTGATCGCCACCGCGTCGTCGATCTCGTCGACGTAGAGCAGCTCGTAGACCGCGATCCGGGCGAGGTTGCGGTCGACCACCGGCATCCGCTCCAGCGTCCAGCCCTCGGTGTAGCTGGCGATCAGCTCGTCGATCCGGTCGAGGTGGGCGGCGACCCCCTCGACCAGGCCCACCGCGTAGCCCAGGTGCTCGGGGTGCGGTCGCTCGATCCGCTGCAGGTAGCCGGCGAGCACCTCCACCGGAGGGTGATCCCGCAGGTCGGCCTCGAAGAGCACATCCAGTGCCCGCTTGCGCGCCTTGCGGCGCGCCGGCATCTGCTGCTTGGGACCCTCAGCCATCAGGAGCGGCCGAGGTAACGGCCGTCGCGGGTGTCGACCTTGATCTTCTCGCCGGTGGTGATGAAGAGGGGCACCTGCACGGTCGCGCCGGTCTCGACGGTCGCCGGCTTGTTGCCGCCGGTCGAGCGGTCGCCCTGCAGACCCGGCTCGGTGTAGGTGACCTCGAGCACGACGCTGGTCGGCAGCTCGATGTAGAGCGGGACGCCCTCGTGGGTGGCGACGGTCGCCTCGGCCTCGGGCAGCAGGTAGTTGGCCGCCTCGCCGACCGTGCCGCCGGGCACGGTGATCTGGTCGAAGGTCTCCAGATCCATGAAGACGTAGTCTTCGCCGTCGGCGTAGAGGTACTGCATGGTGCGCTTGTCGACGGTCGCCGTCTCGACCTTGGTGCCCGCGTTGAAGGTCTTGTCGACCACCTTGCCGGAGAGCACGTTCTTCAACGTGGTGCGCACGAACGCACCACCCTTACCGGGCTTGACGTGCTGGAACTCGACTACGGCCCAGAGCTCCTTGTCGAGGTTGAGTACCAGGCCGTTCTTCAGGTCGTTGGTGGTGGCCATTTCCTGCCTTGATCATCAATTTGGCGGACAGACCTGGCAAGTCTACAAGCCGCCCGGGACGGCCGCCTCCGCCGTCACCGGCCGGCTCCCGGCGGGCGGCCAGCCCAACCCCCACACGCTGCCTGCCCACACCCGGCGGGCTGCCTCCCCACACCCCGGGGGCTGCCTGCCCACACCCGCAGGTCCGCGTGGCCGCGCCCGGGAACTGTCCGCCCGCAGCCGGCCCCGCTACAACCGCCGCACCTACGGGCCCGACCGCCCCCAGAGCAAAGGCGGCGAGGAAGGGGGTCGGCGCACTCCGCGCCGGTCACGGTGAGCGAACAACGCGTGGAACAGCGCCAACGGACCTGGCTCAGGCGTCAGGCGTCAGGGTGGCCAGGTGGTGCAGGGCGAGGCGGTAGCCGTCGACGCCGAGCCCGGCGATCACTCCGGTCGCCACCGCGGAGACCACCGAGTGCTGCCGGAACTCCTCGCGAGCGTGGATGTTGGAGATGTGCACCTCGACCAGCGGTCCGCGCAGCTGCGCGCAGGCGTCCCGGACGGCGTAGGAGTAGTGCGACCAGGCGGCCGGGTTCAGCACCACCGCGGCGCCCTCGTCGGCGGCGGCGTGCAGCCAGCCGAGCAGCTCGTGCTCGGCGTCGGTCTGCCGGACGGTGACGTCCAGGCCCAACTCACGGCCGGCCGACTCGCAGAGCGTCACCAGGTCGGCGTAGCTGGTCGCGCCGTACACCTCGGGCTGGCGGGTGCCCAGCCGGCCCAGGTTCGGCCCGTTCAGCACGTACACCTTCACCCGGCTGCCACCTCCGCGTAGGCGGCGCGGAGCAGGTCGTCGTCCGGGCCGTCCAGGATCGCCGGGCGGGCCAGCCCGTCCAGCACCACGAAGCGCAGCCGGTCACCCCGGGCCTTCTTGTCCACCCGCATCGCCCCCAGCAGCTCCGGCCAGGCGTCGGCCCGGTAGCTGGTGGGCAGGCCGAGCGCGGCGACGGCGGCGCGGTGCCGGCCGGCGGTCGCCTCGTCGAGCCGGCCGGCGAGGCGGGCCAGAGTGCCGGCGTAGACCAGGCCGACGGCGACCGCGTGCCCGTGCCGCCAGCGGTAGCCCTCCACCTTCTCGATCGCGTGCGCCAGGGTGTGACCGTAGTTGAGCACCTCGCGGACGCCGGACTCGCGCAGGTCGCCGGAGACCACGTCGGCCTTGACCCGGATCGCCCGCTCGATCAGCTCCCGGGTCACCGGCCCGCCGGGGTCGGTTGCCGCCGCCGGGTCGGCCTCGACCAGGTCGAGGATCACCGGGTCGGCGATGAAGCCGCACTTGACCACCTCGGCCAGCCCGGCGGCCAGGTCGCTCGGGGGCAGGCTGTCCAGGGTGGCCAGGTCGGCGAGGACCCCGACCGGCGGGTGGAACGCGCCGACCAGGTTCTTGCCGGCGGCGGTGTTGATCCCGGTCTTGCCGCCGACCGCGGCGTCGACCATGCCGAGCAGGGAGGTGGCGACCGGCACCCAGCGCACCCCGCGAAGCCAGGACGCGGCGACGAAGCCGGCGAGGTCGGTCACCGCGCCACCGCCCACGCCGACCACCGCGTCGGAGCGGGTGAAGCCCGCCGCGCCGAGCCGGTCCCAGCACGCCGCGGCGACGTCGATCTGCTTGCCGGCCTCGGCGTCCGGCACCTCGATCGGCAGCGGAGCGACGCCGGCGGCGTTGAGCCGCTCGCCGACCGCGTCGGCCAACTCCTTCAACGGTGGCGCGTGCAGCAGCGCCACCCGGGTCGCCCCGGGCAGCAGGCCGGGGAGCGTGTCGAGCAGGTCGCGTCCCACCAGCACGTCGTACGGCCGCTCGCCGCCGACCGGGATCCGGGTCACCTCGTCCATCGCCGGCAGCCTAGTCCAGCGGGCCCGGACCGGGCGACGTCAGCGCGCCAGCAGGGCGGTGATCTCGGCGGCGATCTCCGCCGGGCTCCGCCCGTCGGTGACCACCGTCGCGGTCGCCACCTCGGTGTAGAGCGGTCGGCGCTGGTCCATCAGGTGCTTCAGCGTCGCCCGCGGGTTGAGCGTCAACAGCGGGCGCCCGACGCCCAGGCCGACCCGCTTCACCGCGTCGGGCAGCTCGACGGAGAGGTGCACCACGGTGTGCCCGACCAGGGCGGCCCGGGTCTCCTCGGCGAGGACCGCGCCGCCGCCGAGGGCGAGCACCCCCGGGCAGGAGGCGAGCGCCGCGGCCACCGCGGCCCGTTCGAGGGCCCGGAAGTGCGCCTCGCCCTCGTCGATGAAGATTTCCGGGATCGGCTTGCCGGCCATCCGCTCGATGTCCAGGTCGGTGTCGCGGAACTCCACGCCGAGCGCGGCGGCGAGCGCCTCACCGACCGTGGTCTTGCCCGAGCCGGGCGCGCCGACCAGCACACAGACCGGCCTGGTCGCCCCGAGCGCCGGATCGGGACCGGCCACGGTCACCGGATCACCAGCGCGTCCAGGTAGCCGGCCAGGTTGCGCCGGATCTCGGCAACCGAGTCGCCACCGAACTTCTCCATGGTCGCCTCGGCCAGCACCAGGGCGACCATCGCCTCGGCCACCACCGCGGCGGCGGGCACCGCGCAGACGTCCGAACGCTGGTTGATCGCGGTGGCCGGCTCGCCGGTGGTCACGTCGATGGTGGCCAGGGCCCGGTTCAGCGACGAGATCGGCTTCATCGCGGCCTTGACCCGCAGCGGCTCACCGGTGGTGATGCCGCCCTCCAGCCCGCCGGCCCGGTCGGTGACCCGGCGTACGCCGGTGGCGGTCGGCATGATCTCGTCGTGCGCCTCGGAGCCGCGGGAGCGCGCCTGCTGCCAGCCGTCGCCGATCTCCACGCCCTTGATCGCCTGGATGGACATCAGCGCGGTGGCCAGCCGGGCGTCCAGCTTGCGGTCCCACTGCACGTGGCTGCCCAACCCCGGCGGCACCCCGTACGCCAGCACCTCGACCACGCCACCGAGGGTGTCGGCGGCCTTCTTCGCGGCGTCGACCTCGGCGACCATCCGGGCGCTGGCCTCCGGGTCGAGGCAGCGCAGCGGATCGGCGTCGATCCGGGCGGCGTCCTCCGGGCGCGGGCGCAGCCCCGGCTTGACCGCGACCGGCCCCAGCTCCACCACGTGCGAGACGATCTCGATGCCGAGGGTCTGCTTCACCAGCGCCTTGGCGACGGTGCCGACCGCGACCCGGGCGGCGGTCTCCCGGGCGCTGGCCCGCTCCAGGATCGGCCGGGCGTCGGTGTGGCCGTACTTCTGCATGCCGGCGAGGTCGGCGTGGCCGGGCCGGGGACGGGTGAGCGGGGCGTTGCGGGCCTGCCCGGCCAACTCGTCGGCGTCGACCGGGTCGGGGGCCATCACGGTGCGCCACTTCGGCCACTCGGAGTTGCCGACCCGGACCGCGACCGGGCTGCCGATGGTGACGCCGTGCCGCAGGCCGCCGATCACCTCGACCTCGTCCTGCTCGAACGCCATCCGCGCGCCCCGGCCATAACCCAGCCGCCGGCGGGCCAGCTCGGCGGAGATGTCGCCGGTGGTCACCTCGACCCCGGCGGGCACCCCCTCGATCAGCGCGACGAGGGCGGGTCCGTGCGATTCACCTGCAGTCAGCCAGCGCAACACAGCGGTCAGTCTGTCACGCCGGGTGGTCACCGCCGTGCGGTGCCCGCCCCGTCCCGTCCTGCGGACGACGGCGTCCGCCACCAGCGTGCCCGGCCCGGCCGGGTCGCCGACCCGATCATGATCGGCGAACCGGGGTCACGGCCTGCGGATCGCGATCAACGACTTGGTGAGGCCCAGCAGGCGCTCATTTCGAATGGTGGCGTCGGGAAAGAGGTAACGCAGCTCGGCCCGACCGACGAGTTCCGTCGTCAGGACCTGTTTCATCGCCAGGTCGTAGGATTTTCCGGGCGTGTAGGCGAGGGGCCACTTGCGCGCCACGACAACCCGCGCCGACACCGGCAGGAATTGCATTCCGGGCGCGACCCAGTGCGGCTCGATCGGGAAGTAACGGTAAGGCGTCTGGACCCAGTAGGCCGGCGCCAGCTCCCGGACCGCCTCCGCCATTCGCCGACGCCGCTCGTATCCGCCGACGTGCTCCAGCACGCTGTTGCTGAAGACGAGGTCGTAGCGGCGGTTCAGGACACTCTTGGGCAGCTCGCACGCATCGGCGTGGTCGGCCTCGGCCCACTCGGGCAGCTCCGTGGGGAGCGGCTCAAGATTGACCACGTGCACGTGTGCCGGACGCACCGGAACCTTGGCCCAGCTCTCCACCCGACCGCCCAGGTCGAGGACATTCATCTCGGCGAGATCCGGAAAAGTGTCCGAGAGCCACGCGGCACGCCGGGCGCGCCGTTTCGCGCCCAGGGAAGTCGGCGAATCAACCAGATAGAACCTGAGCGAGTGGAGGGCCATGGAATCAGATTTTTATCGATCGATTCGACCGTGTCATCGGCCGATCGGTCCGTGCCATCAGGGCTCGTGGAACAAACGCGTCCCCGCCGAATCCGCCCGGCCGATCCGGCGGCGCCATCGTCAGATCCCCCGGCCGCGCCGGTGCAGGCTGCGCAGCACCGCGTCCGCGCGGACCACCCGGCCGGCCACCGCGAGCGCCAGGTAGGCGCGCGGCTCGCGCGGGTTGCGCCGCAGGGTGTGGCGGGCCCAGCGGACGGCGCCGCGCCGGTCACCGGAGGCGGCCCGGGCGAAGGCGATCTGACCCGCCACCCGCGCCTCGCCGGCCGGCTGGCCGGCGAACTCCGGGTAGCGCTTCAGCAGCCACTGCAACGCCTCGGAGATGGTGTCCCAGCGCTGCGCGAAGTAGGACCGCTTGTGCCAGCGCACCAGCACGTACGGGGTGCGCAGGTTGACCAGCGGCGCGCTGCGCGCCGCCCGGAGCAGGAACTCGTAGTCCTCGGCGTAGCTGCCCGGGATCTCCTCGTCGACCAGCCCGAAGCCGTCGCGCAGCGCGGCGGCGCGGATCACGAAGGTGGACGGGTGCAGCTCGGTCATCCGGTCGCGCAGCAGATCGGCGAGGCCGACCCGGTCCTTGTCGAGCACCCGGTCGACGGTGTGCCCGTCGTAGCTGACCCGGATGCCGCAGCTGACGAACTCCGCCTCGGGCGCGGCGGCGAGCGCGGCGACCTGGGCGGCGAGCTTGCCCGGCAGCCACTCGTCGTCGTCGTCGCAGAACGCGATCAACTCCCCGTCGGCGGCCAGGGTGCCCGAGTTGCGCGCCCCGGCCAGCCCGGGGGTGCGCTCGTTGCGGATCACCCGCACGCTGCGCTCGGGCCGGGACAGCGCGGCCAGCGACCCGTCCGGCTCGGACTGGTCGTAGACCACCACGACCTCGATGGGGGCGGGATGGTCCTGGTCGAGGATGGCCCGTACGGCGGCGCGGAGCAGCTCCGGCCGGTCCCGGGTGGGCACCACGACGCTGACCGTGGGCGTCACGGCTTGCGCCCCTCGCCCTGGGTGGGCCGGGCCCACGCCCGCCACCACTGCCGGCGTCGCCCGGCCGCTGCGGCGACCAGCCCGTCCACGATCTGCCCGACCCGGTTCACCGCCTCGTGCCGCGCGTCGTGCGCCTGCGGGTCCGCGGCGACCGCGAAGCGGGCCGCGTCGGCCAGCCCGGCGGCGAGCGCGGTGCGCAGGTCCTGCCGGGACTCGCAGAGCGCGACCATGCCGGCCGCGCCGAGCCGGCGGGCGAAGAGCAGCTGGTGATCGTCGACGTGCTCGCCGTGGGACGGATCCCGGGGGACCACGATCGGCAGGTGACCGTGCCGGCGGGCCTCCAGGATCGTCGCCGGCCCGCCGTGACAGACCACCAGGTCGGCGTCGGCCATCGCGGTCTGCAACGCGTCGTGGCCGAGGAACGGCACCGCGCCGGGCACCGCGGGGGCCCGGGTGTGCCCATGCTGGACGGTGAGCCCGATCTGGTCGGTGGCCTCGGCGTGCCACTCCTCCAGCCAGTTCACCAGCCGGTCGAAGGGGTGCTTGTCGGTGCCGACGGCGACCAGCAGCTGGAGTCGGGCGGCGTCGGCGCGGTCGCGCTGGCGCGGCACCCGGGTCGGGTCGGGGCGGCCGGCGGGCCGGGCCGGGTGCGACGCCGGCCGGGTCGGCGCGGGCCGGTGCGCCGGGGCGGTCCCGGTTGTCGCGTCCCCGCTCACAGCAGCGTCCCCACGACGGTCGCCTCGGGGTACTGCCGGCGCTGCTCGTCCCACTGCACGAGCATGGCGCTGAGGAACGGGCGGCAGAGCCGGGCGGTCAGCGTCGGGGTGTCGATCCGGTCGTACACCTCGATGTAGACGGTCGGGATGCCGCGCAGCCGGGCCACCACCACGAACGGGACGGCGACGCCGGCGCCGGTGGTGACCACCGCGGCGACCCGCCGGCGACGCAGCACCCGCCAGGCGAGCACCGCGTTGCGCAACAGGTTCGGCACGTTGCGGGTGGTCGGGTGGTGCGCCGGCACCAGTTCCTCGCCGGCGAGCAGCGACACCGCCTCCGGCGTGTCGAAGGTGACCCAGCACCGACGCCGCTGCTCGTACCAGGGCCGCAGTGCCAGAAGTTGGGCCAGGTGGCCGCCGCTGGAACTGACCAGCAGCAGGACCGGGGGCCCGCCATCCTCAGTGTTCGTGTCCACGCGACTCCCCACAAGTTCGCTTGGAGTTTCGGTCGGCGCCACGCAAGAGCAGATCACAGCTCGACCGACCGTTGTATAGGGCGACCGGGTGATCGACCGCCCCTCCGCCGGGGTCGCCGGCCACCCCGTACGCCCGGCGGTCCATCGACCACCATCACGACCAGCAATTCTTCCGTCACGCTACGCCAATGGTCAACAGTCATCGGCGTGGCGATCCGACCGGATCAGCCGCTATGTCGTTTCTCGATGACGTCCAGGAGCGCGGGATGCAACGCGCTGTTCCAGCCCGCCCCGGCGTCGGCCAGCCGCCAGGTCCGCAGCCACATCTCCAGCAGGTAGCCGTCGGCCACGAGGCGGCGCTGTGCCGGCCCGAGCCCCAACCGCTCGCCGTACCGGTCGAGCTGCGCGTCGACGGCCCGCGCGGCCGTCGCGGCCGGTTCCGCGCGCAGCACCACGGCCCGCTGGAACGCGTCGTGCGCCAGGTCGAAGCCGAGGGGTACGTCCGGTCCACTGTGCTCCCAGTCCCACGCGACCAGCCGGCCGTCGTGCCGGCCCAGGTTCCACGGCACCCAGTCGCCGTGCCAGTGCCCGAACTCGACCGGTGTGCCGCCGTGCCGGCGGGCCAGCTCCGTCACCGCGGCGACTGCCCGGGCGCCGGCCGGTTCGGCCACGGCGGAGCGGTCCGCCTCGGCGGTCAACCGGGCCAGGAACGGCGATCCGGCCAGCGGCCGGGGCGGCGCCGCCGGACGGCCCCGACGGGCCACCGCGAGCAGCGCCGCGATCCGAGGCGGATCGGTGACCGGCACCCCGCGCACCCTCGACGGCAGTGGCTCGACCACGGCGATGAGCTGCCCCGCCCAGTCGAGCTCGGCGAGCAGCCGGGGCGTCACCGGATGGTCGGGCACCCCGATCACCTCGGCCAGCGTGCGCAGCGCGGCGGACTCGGCGGCGACCAGCGCCCGGGTGGCGCCGTTCCAGCCGATCTTCGCGTACCCGCGGGGCCGGCCGTCGGCGGTGAAGAGCTGCAGGGTGGGTTTGTGGTTGGCGTCCGGTGGCCGTACCCCGCAGGCGGCGTGCAGCGGCGCGCCGCCGAGGGCCGCGGCGAGCCGCTCGGCCAGCAGCAGCTCGGCCAGCGGCGCCCCGGCCGGCACCGCGACGGTCAGGGTGGGAAAGGCCCGCTGCACCGCGCCGACCCGGGACAGCCCGCCGAGCGCGGCCCGGACCGCGCGCACCTTCGGCGGCCGCAGCGCGTTGTACGCCAGCAGCGATGCCGCGGTGACCCGGGGCGCGCCGAGCGGCAGCAGGAAACGGGCCCGGGACAGCGACGGCACCACCGCGTAGCGGGCGACCGCCCGGTGCCCGGCCGGCGGGGCGCCGCCCACGGTCAGCGCCACCCGTTCGTCGCCGAAGACCGCCCGGCTCACCCAGCCCAGCCCGTCGCCGCGGGTACGCGGATCGGCGGACGCGGCGACCGAGGCGGTCACGCCGCCCGGTCCGGCCAGTCGAGGTCCAGCCCGAGCCGCCGGCGCAGCGCGTCGTTGTACGGCCGGTAGTACGCGGTCAGCTCCGCCCGCAGCGCCGGCTCCAGCGGCGCCGAACGGCGGTCGTTGTAGACCTTGAAGTCGGGCAGGTCGTGCGGGGGCAGCCCGAGGAAGTCGAGCGTGCGGCGGTAGGTGCCGCGGGCGTCGCGGTAGAGGTCCTCGCTGGGCAGGAAGAGGATCTGCGCCCGGTCGAACCGGTCCAGCCACGGCTCCAGGTGTTCCAGGTAGCGCCCCCGGGCCCGGTAGCTGTACCAGTCGTAGCGTTCGCTGAAGTACTCCGGCTCGGCGAGAAGCCGCTCCCGCTCCCCCGCCGTGCGTTTCTCCTCGGCGGCGAGCGCGTCGGCGAAGTCCAGCGGCTCGATGCCGTGCGTCCGCCGCTCCTTCCAGTGCGAGTACGCCCGCTCGACCGGGTCCCGCAGCAGCACCACCAGCCGTACCGACGGCATCAGCGCGGCGACCCGCTGCGCCGCCAGCGGATGGAACATGTAGAGCGGGGCGGCCTCGCCGACCCGCACCGGCCCGCCGTGCCGGCTCTCCAGCGCCGCCCGCTGCCGGACGGTCGGAAAGTGCGAGCGGTACCACGCCTCGCCCCGGTGCCAGTTCTCCTCGAAGTAGTGCGAGGCCTTGGTGTTCCAGGCCGGAAAGAGGCGCGGCACCAGCGGGTGCTGCACCAGGTAGTTCCAGAGCGAGGTGGTGCCGCCCCGCTTGGTGCCGATGATGAGGAAGTCCGGCAGTGGCCGCCGGTCGCTGGTGCGCACCGCGTAGTCGACCAGAGAGTCCTTCACCCGGTCGGTCACCTGGGTCGGCACGAGCTGCTTCACCCGGTCTCGGATGGACGGCACGACGGACCTCACCTGCCCTTCATCGACGCCGCGGCGGCATCGGCGGCGGTCGGCGCCGCCTGCTCCCGGCCACGGACCTGACTCATGGTCACCCGGATGCGCCGTCGCACCCGGGGCAACGTCAACAAGCCGACGCAGCCGGCCGCCAGCACCGCAAGCGCCACCGCCAGCCCGGGGATCTCCCGCCCGGCGCCCAGCACACCGGCGAGCGCCGCCGTACCCACCACGGCGACCGTTCCGGCTGCCGCCCGCAACAGCGCCGCGTCGAGCAGGGGCTGACCGACCACCGCCCGGGCGCAGGCGGCGGCGGTGAGGTTCTCGGTGACGATCCCGGCCGCCCAGGCCAGCGCCGCGCCGGTCGCGCCGTGCCCGGGGATCAGCCACAGCCCCAGGGAGACGGTGACCAGCAGGCCGGCGAGGGCGGCGGTCAGGTGCAGGCCGCTGCGCCCGCCCATCAGCAGCAGGCTCTGCACGTTGCCGACCCCGGTGTTGACCAGCATGGCCAGCGCCAGCACCGTCATCGCCGGCGCGCCGGCGGCGAACTCCGGGCCGAAGAGCTGGAGGAAGGCCGGCCCGAAGACGGCGAGCAGCAGATAGACCGGCCAGGAGAGCACCAGCGCCCAGGTGGTCAGCTGCCGGTGCACCGCCGCCGCGGCCGCCCGCTCGCCGCGGCCGAGCAGCCGGGACAGCTGCGGCGAGACCGCCACCCGCAGCCCCTGCATGGCCAACTGCCCGGCGAGAATGTAGCGGCCGACCGCGCCGAACACGCCGGCGTCGGCCTGCCCGGCGAGCACCGAGGTGAGCAGTACCCCCACCCACATGCTGCCCGCGTCGATCGCGGCCGAGGCGGCCCGGGGCAGCGCGAACCGCCAGAACACCGACCAGTCGGCCCGCTCCGGGCGCAGCACCGCGCCCCGGCCGACGCCGAGCGGACCGGCGACCAGAGTGAGGCAGACCAGCAGCGCGAGCGCCGCCGGCACCAGCCAACCGGTCATGCCGGCGAGCAGGCCACCACCGGCGAGGGCGGCCGCGCCGACCAGCACCGGCCGGGCGACCGGCAGCAGGAAGAACTGCACCGCGACGTACGCCCGGATCGGCCGTACGCAGCGCAGCGCCGCGAGCAGCAGGGTCATCCCGACCACCACCGGCACCGCCGCGAAGCTCAGCGCCAGCAGCGGCGGGCCGGCGGCGCCGGAGCCGCCCAGCAGCCGGGGCGCGAACGCGTCGGCGGCCAGCACCCCGACGCCGGCGACCAGCACCGCGACGACCAGCGGCGGGATCAGCGCGACCGGCAGCACCCGGGCGGCGTTCCCGCCCGGCCCGGTGCGCCGCCGCGGCAGGGCCCACATCAACCCGGTCTCCGCCCCGAGCGTGCAGACCGCGGTGGCGACGGTGACCACTCCGATCGCGGCGAAGAACGCGCCCGAGCCCACCGTGCCGTAGCCCCGGGTGATCACGACCGCGAGCACGAAACCGAAGAGGCCGCTGGTCGCGGCGCCGACCAGCCCGGCGGCGCCGCTGCGGGCGCCCCGGCGGGCCTCCACCGTGCGGTCGATCGGATCGACGCTCTCGTCGGCGACGACGGCGCCGGGGCCGGTCGCCGAACCGCCGGACGCCCCCGTCGGACCACCGGGACGGGTGGCGGCGGTCATGCCGGCACCGCCTCGGGACGTCGGGTCGGGCGCGCGCGCCGGGTGGCGCGGGCCTCGCGTTCGGCGATCGCGATCGCGAAGGTGATGGCGAAGAACGCGACGGCGAGGTTCGGACTGGCCATGCCGTAGAACGGGAACTGCACCAGGCAGACCACGGGGACCACCGCCAGCCACTGGCCGGCGGCCGAGGTGGCCCGGGCGCAGAGCACCGCGGCGACCACGAACCAGGCGAGGAAGCAGAGCAACGCGGGCACGCCGTGGCTGAACAGCACCATCCAGAGCTGCCCCTGCGTGCCGATGGGCGCGGCCGCGGTGACGGTGTCCACGTTGACCGGCGCGCCGTAGCCGAGCCACGGCGAGTCCGCTATCCGCCGGATAACCTCGAGATAGAGCGAGAGCCGGTCGGTGTTGGTGTCACTGGACTCGACCCGGTTGCCGATCAGCTCGGTGACCGGGATGAACAGGGTGGCGAGCCCGCTGATCACCACGATCCCGACGATGGACGCCGCCACCCGCACATTCCCGCGCAGACCGGCCCGGATGCCCAGCACGGCCAGCCCCGCGCCGAGGCTGAGGAACATCCCCCGGTTGAGGGTGAGGAACGCCGGCGCCAGCGACAGCGGCAGCGTCGCCAGGAGCAGCCAGCGCAGCACGCCGCGGGGGCGCAGCATGGTGTACGCGACCACGGCGGGCAGCGTCATCGCGTACGCGCTGCCGTAGTTGTTCGTGTACGGGAAGGGCGCCGCCGGTCGGTAGATCGGGTTCAGGGACCGGGCGCTGTACTCGGCCGTGCTCAGGTGCACCATGTCCTGGATGAACGGGTTGCCGGCCACTCCGCCCGGGAGCAGCAGCTCCATCGGCGTGGTCATCGCCAACCGGGGTACCAGCACCCCCAGCCAGCCCAGCACGACCAGCCCGCACCAGAACGCGCAGAGCGGGGTCAGCACGGCCACGGGGTCGGCGCGCTCGCGCACGGCGGTGTAGACGTAGACCCCGACGACCAGCGCGGTGGCGTAGAAGGCCAGCCGCAGCGTGAACGACAGCACCGCCGACGGCGCCTGCAACTGGGTGGCACTCACCACCACGAGGCAGAGGAACAGCAGCCAGATTCCCGTCGCCGGGGGCAGCGGCACCCGCCCCCGGGTGACCAGCAGCACGAAGAGCAGCGCGCCGAGCAGCGGCCAGCCGAGGTAGAAGGCGCCGGCCAGCCACCAGAGCGGCACCAGCCCGAACATCACCGCCAGCGGCCAGAGCGGCAGCAGCGGCGGCGCGGGCGCCGGCGGCGGATCGAGCGGCGCGGCCGGCCGCGGATCACCCCCGGCCGGATCGCTGGTGGCCGGGGCCCGGGTGGTCGACACGGTCAGCCCCGGCCGCTGCGGGTGAGCACGAAGCCCAACGGCGTCACCCCGGCGGCCCGCAGCCGCTCGACCAGCCGGCGCAGGTCGCTCTGCCGGGTCCGGTCCCGCTCCACCACCACCACCGCGGTGCCCTGGCGGGCGATCGCCACGCCGCGCTCGTCGGACTCCGCCGGCGGGGCGTTGTAGAGCACCAGCCCGTGGTCGGCGCCCTGACGCCAACTGCCGAACCGGACGCTGCCGATGCCGACCGGCACGTCCTCGGCCCCGATCACCCGGCCGTTCTCGCCGCCCTGCGCGGAGGTGACCCGCGGCAGGGTCAGGGTGGCGTCCGGGTCGGTCGAGGGGCGCGCGCCGGGCGGGTGCGGCGACGGCCGTCGCGCCGCCGTGTCCGCTGCCACGGGCGTCCCGGCCGGGCGCGGCTTGGGCACGATCGACCGGGTGGGTTCGGCGACCGCCGGCAGCCGCCCCCGGTCGGCGAGCACGGCGGTGCGCAGCCGCTCGACCCGCCCGCTGTCGTCGGCGACGAACACCTCCCGACCGTCGGCGGCCAGCGCCACGGCGAGCCCGGCGGTCAGCCCGCTCGGATCCTCGCGGGCGGTCAGCAGGGCGACCCGGGCGGGCTGTCGGACCCGCTCGGCGATCGCCATCGCCACGTAGCGCACGTCGGCGTCGACGGCCCGGCGCGGGCCCCGGAACCGCTGCCGCCGCACGGTGCCCAGCAGGGGCAGGCCGGTGGCGTCACGGCCGTCGGTCACCGAACGGATCCGCCGGTCCATCGACTCCCACAGGTAGGCCAGCATGACCCCGACGAGCAGGCCGCCGAGCAGACCGGCGAGGAGGTAGGTCGGCCGGTGCCCGGCGGCGGAGACCAGCGCCTTCTCCGCGGTCTGGGTGACCCAGCCGGGGTTGACGTCGACCGCGGCGATCTCGGTACGCGCGGAGTTGAGCTGGGTCAGCTGGCTGTTGATCCCGGCGAGCTCGGCCACCGCGGCGTCCCCGGCGGCGGTGTCGCGGGCGCCGTTGACCCGCTTCTGCACCGCGCTCTGCTGGGCGACGACCTTGGCAATGCTCTCGTCGTAGGAGCGCAGCATCTCGGAGCGCTGCTTCTCGTACATGGTGCGCCGCACGTCCAGGTAGGCCTGGGCGGCGAGGTTAGCGCTCTCCACCGCGCGCTGCGGGCTGGGCGCCTGGTAGAGGAAGCGCAGGATCTGCCCGCCGGTCGGCACCTCGACCTCGAGCGCGGCGCGGATGTCGCGCGGGTCGCCGTCGACCGCGTCGGCGAGCCGCTGCACCACCTCGGTGCCGGTGGCGATGCCGCTCTCCACGTTCATGTTCACCGCGCGGTCGGCGCCGGCGCCGCTCGGCGTGAACGCGTCGGTCACCACCGGCCGGACCGCCACCACCGCGCTGGCGGTCACCGCCGACGGGACCAGCACCAGGTAGCCGAGCGCGGCGAGCAGGCCGACCGCGGCCACCCCGGCGACGAGGCGGAACCGGTGCAGGGGCACGCGGAGCAGGTCGGTCAGGGTCACCGTGCGGCCCGCACCGCCGCCGCGCGCGGCGTCGACGGGCCAGGAACCGGCTGCTGGGTCAGTCATGGAACTTCTTCACCGTCTGTTGAGGATTGCCGACGACCACGACGCCCGGCGGCACGTCGGTGCGAACCACGGTGGCCGCACCGACGACCGAGTCCCGGCCGATCCGGACGCCCTTCAGCACCAACGCGTGGGTGCCGATCCAGACGTTCTCCTCGACGACGATCGGGGCCCGGGTGGCCGGGGTGGCCGGGTCGTGCCGCAGCTTGGGCGGCAGGTTGTGGAAGTCGCTGTCGAGCAACTCGCAGTCGGAGAGCAGGCAGCGGTCCTCAATGGTCACCGAGGTCCAGCTGCCGATCCAGGTGGCGTTGAGCAGACAGTCGGCCCCGACCCGGACCTCGCCCGGGCCGGCGAAGCGGACCAGCTTGTTGATCCGGGTGCGCTCGCCGATGTGGACCCGGATCCCGCGACGCAGCCGGATCCGGCCGCGGATCTCGACGTCGCGGCCGAGCGTCAGCCGCCGGTAGCGCAGCCGGTACCAGCCACGTTTGACGGCGAAGACGACGCGCACCGCGCGCCCACCGCGGAGACCACCGGCACCGGCCAACGACCCCTCCCCCATGTGTGGCAGGGCCGGCGACGGTGGTCCCGTCGCCGGCCCGACGTGAACAATCTACCGATGATCGGCTACGAAGAGTAGACGGTCGATCACTGCACCGCGAAGAACGTCGACGGCGAGGACCAGGTGAGCTCCGGTGTCGCCGTCGCCACCACCGTGGTGGCCGTCCCGTCGACCACCGGAGCGGCCGTCGGGTCGAACGGGACGCTGCGCAGCGTGCCGTCGGTGGCGCCGTAGACGATCCGGCCGCCGACCCAGGCCATCCCGCGCACCGTCGACCAGGTCACCCCGGTGGTGGGCAGGCTGAACTCGGTGGCGCCGAGGTAGTTGCCGTCGATCTCGAAGTAGCGGTAGTAGAGCGCGTTCGCCCCGCTGCGGGTGTAGTAGAGCCGTCCGTTGAGGAAGAACGCGCCGGTCAGCGCGGCCGGGTTGTACCAGTCGTTGTAGCCGGAGGCCTCCCACGGCGCGCCGATCGCTCCGCCGCTGAACAGCGAGATGTCGATCCGGCTGCCGGTGGGGGTGCCGGCCACCGCGTGCGACCAGTAGATCCGGTCGTCGACCCGCCAGGTCGCGCCGGCCGCCGTGTAGTTGGGCTGGCTGACCGTGGTCGGCGTGCCGAGGGTGGTGCCGTTGAAGGGCACCTTGGCCACCGTGCCCGGGCCGGTACCGAGGTAGAGGTTGCCGGTGCTGGCCGTCGGCGGGTTCTTCGGGGTGATGGTGCGCCCGCCGGCCAGCGGGAACATGCCGAGCCGGCCGTGGTACTCCTCGCCCATCCCGTCGGAGTTGTGCCCGAAGTAGAGCCCGTCGGATCCGCGCCAGAGCACCGGCACCGCGGACCCCCACGAGCTGGCGCCGGAGGGCAGCGCCGAGCCGCCGCTACGGCGGGGGTTCCAGTTGATCGGCATGCCGGTGGCCGGGGTGACCGCACCGATGCCCAGCCGGTCGACCGCGCCGGCGCCGGCGTTGTCGCTGGCGTTCGGGTTGTTCAGCCAGCGGAAGTGCCCGCCGAGGTAGATGACGTTGTCGGCCACCTCCACCGAGGTGACCGTGTCGTTGCCGGTGAAGTCGACCCAGGTGGCGAGCTGGCCGCTGCCCCGGTTCGCGGTCTCGAACCGGACCAGCGCGTCGCAGTACGCGGCCGGCCAGCCGGCGCCGCCGTTGGTGCCGACCACGAACCAGCTGCCGTCGCCGCCGAACTTGACGTCCTGTACGTAGTGGACGAAGGTCGCCGGGGCCGCGCACGGCGGCACGAACTTCTCGGTGCTCCAGTCCAGCACGGTCGGGGTGCCGGTCAGGTCGACCAACGCCATCTGGTTGCGCGGCAGGTCGTTGACGTTGAGGAAGTTGCCGCCCACGGCGAGCGTGCCGCCGTCGGGCGAGACGTCGATGGTCCAGACGTACGACGTGGTGCTGTGCCGCCCGACGGTGGCGTTGACGTTGAAGGTCGGGTCGATCGCGCCGGTGGTCGCGTTGAGCCGGCCGAGACCGGCGTGCGCGGTGCCGTTGAGCCAGTTGAACGCGCCGGCCACGTAGAGCCAGTTGCCGTGCAGCACCAGGTCGCGGACCGTGCCGCCGTCCGAGCGGCCGACCCAGCTGTCGATGATCGCGCCGGTGGTCGGGTTGAGCGCGACCAGGTTCCGCCGGGCGACCCCGTTGACGTTCTTGAAGGTGCCGCCGACGATGAGCGTCCCGCCGGGGCCGGCGATCAGCGTGTTGACCGCGCCGTCCAGCACCGGCAGGAAGCCGGTGGAGATCGTGCCGGTGCTCCGGTCGTACGCGAAGAGGTAGCGCTGGGTGACCCACGCGGAGCTGGCGGTCTGGCGGATCTGGGTGAAGCTCCCGCCGACGAACACCAGGTTGCCGACCTCCGCGAACGCCCGGGTCTCACCGTCTCTGGCGTGCGGGGTCGCATTGGCCGGGTTAGCCGACACCACGGTCGCCGGCGCCGGCGTGGGCACCACGGCCGCGGAGGTCACGGTCGGCACGGCGAGTACCGCGGCGACGGTGGTCAGCGCGACCGTCCCCGCCCAGATGCGAAGTCTTGTCGAAGGGCGCCGGGAGAACGGGAGTTCAGGCACGCTACGCCTCCAAGATGGATGAGAACCCGCGTAGCGTGCCTCGCCAACCCTGGTGGCCGATATCCGCCGATTGGGCGGTCAGTGAATCCGCTAGCTGACAGAACGTGGCCGAGTCGGATGTCCGTCCCGACCCGGCGACGTCCCGTCACCCGACGGTCAGCGTCGTCAGCGGCTCCCTCCGGTGGGCTGCCGCAGGTAGCTGTCCTGCCCGGCGCGGGCGAAGCCGGCCAACGCGGACGCGTCGTGGTTCATCGTCATGTTGCAGTTGCCCGTGGTGGTGGTCATGCCGGCGGAGTTGAAGTAGATCGCCGCCTTGATCTTCGGGTGCGCCTTCAACGCGGCCGGGAACTCCTCGAACCAGCGCTGCTTCGCCGCCGGGTCGGCGGAGTTGAAGTTGGTGCCGAACTCGGCGAGCATCCGCGGCTTGCCGGCCCCGATGCCGTGCTCGTCCAGCCACCGGTAGAAGCCGCCGACCGTGGTGCTCGGGCTCTTCCACACCGTGCTGCCGTTGCAGACGTGGAAGTTGTACGGGTCGTAGGCCACCCAGTCGACATAGCGGTCGCCCGGATAGAGGCCCGCGTACCGGTTGTAGTGCCCGGACCAGCCCATCATCGTCCAGACCCAGACCGCGTTCGCCGCCCCGGCCGCCGCGAACCGGTCGTGCACGTGCCGCCAGGCGCGGACGAACTCGGCGTCGCTGCCCTTGGCCGGCTCGTCCTCCGGCTCGTGGTCGAAGCCCATGAAGACCGGCACGCCGGTGTCGCGGATCCGACCGGCCACCGCGTCGATGGTCGCGTCGTGCCGGCCACTGTAGATGTCGGCCCAGGTCAGCACCTTGCCGCTGGAGAAGATCCGGGACTCCCAGGCGAAGAAGAGCAGCCGGCCCTCGCGCATCTGCTGCCGCTCGTAGACGTCCGGGAACGCGCCGTTGCTGCCGGTGTTGGAGAAGTCGTGGTAGCGGTGCACGATGTCGAACCGCCGTCCGACCTGCGCCTCCACCTCGCTGACGGCCCCGCCGTGATCCCACCCGTCCGCCGCGCTGGTGGGCGAGTACATGCCCCACCAGGCGCCGCAGGAGGGCACCAGCTTCGCCGACACCTCGCCGCACCGGCCGGAGCCCACCGACGGGCTGGGCGTCGCGCTCGGCGTCGGCCGCGCCGGACTGGTCGTCGGCGACGGCCGCGGCGGGGCGCTGGGCGACCCGCTCGGCGACGGCGGCGCCGCCGCCGGGCTGGTCACCACCGCCGACGGCCGGGTCCCGATGTCGTACGTGATGAGCAGCCGGGGCCGCAGCTCCGGATCGCGGTTCTCGGTGGCGGCCCAGTAGACCCTGGTCTCCAGGCCGGTCTGCGCCAACGACACCGTCCAGGTGCCGTTCCCGGTCACCAGCTTGGAGACGTCCCACTCGTTGAAGCCCGGCCGGACAGCGGTGACCGTGGCCAGCGCCGGGCCCGGGACCGCCGGGGCCGGCCGGGCCGCCCGGGCGTCGACCGGGGACGCGTGCGCGGTCACCGTGGCGGCGGCCGTGCGCCAGGCATGCACCCGCAGGGTGGCCCGGACGTTGACCGCGGTGGCCGGCACGGTGCTCACCGCGAACTGGATGACCGCGTCCCGACTGCCGCGCGGGTTGCCGTCGCAGCGGGCCGGGCAGGTGGCCAGGGTCGTCTTGGCCGAGTTGTCGCCGTCCTGCGTCACCACCGTCGCGGTGGTGTCGGCCGCCGCCCGGATCGAGAGGTCGTCGCTGGCCAGCAGCGGCATCATGGTCGCCACGATGCCGGCCACCACCGACGTGCCGAGCACGCTGAGGAGCACGGCCTTACGCCGGGCGCCGTGGTGTCGGATGAGGCGGTGCAGTCCTGGCCTGCTCACCGGAAACTCCCTGTGTCTACTGCGTTGACGGAGAGCAGCGTATCGACGGCCACCGCATGTTGGCAGGAAGTCAGGGGTACCTAAGCGCGTCTTAATCCTGGCCTAAGGCGTGCCACAGTGGGCGGTCGGCGGGCGGGCCGGGTCAGCGCCGGCGGGCGGCGGCGAGCGCGGCGGCCATCGCCTCGCGCGGGGCGCGCACGCCGGTGAACTGCTCGAACTGGCCGACCGCCTGGGCCAGCAGGAGATCGAGCCCGGAGACGATCCGGCAGCCGGCCGCCTCCGCCGCGGCGGCCAGCGGGGTCGGCCACGGGTCGTAGAGCGCGTCGAAGAGCACGGTCTCCGGCCGCCAGCCGACCGTGCCGGCGAGCGGGTCGGCGACCCCCTTCGGCACCGTCGAGACCACCACGTCGGCGCGGCACAGCTCGGCGGCGTCGACCCACGGCGCGCCGGTCATCGGCAGGCCGAGTGCCCGCGCCACCGGGCGCAGCTCGTCGACCGCCGTCGGCCGCCGCGCCACCACGGTCACCGCGCGGGCCTCGAGCCGCGCCGCCGCGGCCAGCGCCGCGCGGGCGGTGCCGCCCGCGCCCAGCACCGTCACCGTGACGCCGGGACGCACGCCGGCGGTGGTGAGCACGTCGACCATGCCGGCGACGTCGGTGTTGTCCGCGTACCAGGAGCCGTCCGGGCGACGTACCAGCGTGTTGGCCGCACCGACCGCGGTCGCGACCGGCGAGGCGGCGTCGGCCACCGCGAGCGCCGCCTCCTTGCCGGGCATGGTCACCGACAGCCCGGCCCACTCCGGGCCCAGGCCGGCGACCAGCCCCGGCAGCTCCGACTCCGCGCACTCGATCCGGGTGTACGACCACCCGGTCAAGCCGGCCGCCGCGTAGCCGGCCTTGTGGATCACCGGGGAGAGGGAGTGCGCGATCGGCTTGCCGAGCACCGCCGCCCGCCGTCGCTGCGCCATCAGATGATCCCGGCCTCCCGGGCCTTGTTCTCGTTCTGCTGGTGCTGCTCGTAGGTGTCGGCGAAGGCCGAGTGCCCCTGCTTGTCGATCGCCACGAAGAAGAGCCACTTGCCGGGCGGCGGGGCCATCGCGCCCTCCATGGCCTGCTTGCCCGGGTTGTTGATCGGGGTCGGCACCAGACCGCGCAGCTTGCGGTTGTACGGGTTCTTCGGGTTGTCCAGGTCGGCCGCGGTCATGTCCTTCGACGACTTGGTCTGCTGACCGGTCGCCTCCAGGTAGTAGTTGACCGTGACGTCCATCTCCAGGCAGCCGCACGGGAACTCGCCGTAGACCCGGTTGTAGGCGACCCGGGCGACCTTGCCCAGATCGTCCTTGTTGCCCGCCTCGGCCTGGGCCAGCGAGGCGACGACCAGCGCCTCGTACGGGGTGATCCCGCCGCGCTCCTTCTGCACCCGGTCGGCGAACTGGATCGAGCCGGTGACCGAGAGGAAGTTGTCGACCATCAGCTTGAGGACGCTCTCCGCGGTCGCCTTCGGCGGGATCTCGTAGGTGTCCGGGTAGAGGAAGCCCTCGATCGACGGCTTGACCTTCTTGCCGTCGCTGCGCTTGAACCACCAGTCCGGCACGCCGAGCCCGATCGGGTCCTTCGCCGCGGTCTCGAACTCCTTCACCGGGATCTTCGTGTGCTCGGAGAGCAGCTTGTAGACGTTCTTGGCGGTGCGGCCCTCCGGGATGGTGACCCCGTTCACGATCTTGTTCTTGAGGTCGAGCATCGCGGTGACGGCGCTCTCGCCGCTCATCTGCTTGCGCAGCTTGTAGAGACCCGGCTGGATGTTCTTGCTGCGGGAGTTCGCCTCGGCGGCCTCGATGAACGCCTTGGTGCTCTTGATCACCCCGGCGTCGTAGAGCGCGACGGCCATGTCGGCGATCAGCGCGCCCTGCTTGATCTCGACGCTGACCTCGCCGGTGCCGGCGCCGTCGTAGTCGGGGGTGACGAAGTAGTTCTGGATCCGGTCGAAGCCGTAGAAGGCTCCGCCGCCGATGCCGCCGAGCAGGACCAGGGCGAGCAGCAGGGCCAGCACGGTCTTGCCACGTCCACCGGACTTCCCGTTGCGTTTGCGGACGAAGCCGCGCCGGTGTCGGCCCTTCTCCCCCCGCTCCGCCTCATCGAAGCCCAGGTCCAGATCGTCGATCATTACGTCCGCCTCCGCTGCGCGTCCAGCCAGCTTTGCAAGATCTCCACCGCGGCCGCCTGGTCGACAACCGCGCGTTGACGTTTCCCCCGGACCCCACGCTCGGCAAGCCTACGAGAAGCCACGACCGTGGACATCCTCTCGTCGGTGAGCGTTACCGGCACGGGCGCTATTACATCGGCCAGTCGGTCAGCGTACGCCTTCACATGGACGGCTGCGGGACCGTGCTTGCCGGCGAGGTTGACCGGAAGGCCGAGGACGACCTCGACCGCCTCGTGCTCGGTGACCAGGGCGGACAGCTCGGCGAGGTCGGTGGGCACCGCGTCGGGCGCCGCGGTGAGGTCCCGGGCGAGGGTGACCAGAGGGGTGGCCAGCACCCCGTGCGGGTCCGACCGGGCGACGCCCACCCGGACCTGCCCCACGTCCACGCCGAGGCGCACCCCGCGCGACAGCCCGGTCACCGGTCGTCACCGGCCGGATATGACGAACCAGGGCGGACCGAAGCGGTCCGCCCTGGCTGGCTGAGGTGGGCCATCACGCCTCGGCGATCGCCTTCTCTACGGTGAGCAGCAGGTTCGGCGCCTCCGCGGCGGGCAGACCACCGCCCTGGGCGAGATCCGGACTGCCACCACCTCGCCCGGAGAAAGCCGCCTTGACCAGATCCGACGCGGCCAACCCCCGGCCCCGGGCCGCCTGGTTCACCGCGACCACCAGCGACGCCTTGCCGTTGTTGCGGGCCGCCACCGCGACCACCGCCGGCCGGGCCGGGTCGATCTTGCCGCGGATCTCCTGGGCGAGGGTCCGCACGTCGTTGCCGCCCGCGCCCTCCGGCGCCTCGGTGCCCACGTACGCGACTCCACGCACCTCCTTGGCCTGCGCGGCGAGCGCCGCAGCCCCACCGAGCACCAGCTGCGCGCGGAGCTTCTCCAGCTCCTTCTCCGCGTCGCGGAGCTGGGTGACGGTCTGCTCCACCCGGTCGGCCACCTGCTCGGAGGGCACCCGGTAGAGCTCGGCCAGCCGGGAGACCAGCAGGTGCTCCCGGGCCAGGAAGTTGAACGCGTCCATGCCGACCAGCGCCTCGACCCGGCGTACCCCCGAACCGATCGACGCCTCGGAGAGGATCTTCACCAGGCCGAGCTGGGCCGAGCGGGCCACGTGCGTGCCACCGCACAGCTCCCGGGCGTAGTCACCGACCTCGACGACGCGGACCTCCTCGCCGTACTTCTCGCCGAACAGCGCCATCGCGCCGATCCGCCGCGCCTCGTCCAGCGAGGTGATGAAGGCGTGCACCTCCAGGTCGGCCAGGAGCACCTCGTTGACCTGCTGCTCGACGTCGCGCAGCACGCTCGGCGAGACCCCCGTCGGGGTGTTGAAGTCGAAGCGCAGCCGGCCCGGCGCGTTCAGCGAACCCGCCTGGGTGGCCGACTCACCGAGGAAGTTGCGCATGGTCTGGTGCACCAGGTGCGTCGCGGTGTGCGAGCGGGAAATGGCCCGCCGGCGGGTGGTGTCGATCTCGGCGAAGCCGGTCTCGCCCGGGCGCACCTCACCCCGGACCACCCGGGCTCGGTGCACGATCAGGCCGGGCACCGGCTGCTGCACGTCGAGCACCTCGAGTTGACCGGCGCCGACGGTGATCATGCCCTGGTCGGGCTGCTGGCCGCCGCCCTCGGCGTAGAACGGGGTGACGTCGAGCACCAGCTCGACCGTGTCCCCCTCGACCGCCCCGCCCAGCGGGCCGGACTTGCCGAGCAGCGCCCGCACCCGCGACTCCCGGGACACCTCCGAGTAGCCGGTGAACCGCACCGGGCCGCTCTCGTCCAGCACCGCCCGGTATGCCGACAGGTCGGTGTGCCCGGTCTTGCGGGCCTGCGCGTCCGCCTTCGCCCGGGACCGCTGATCGGCCATCAGCCGCCGGAAGCCCTCCGCGTCCACCTGCAGGCCCTGCTCGGCCGCGATCTCCAGGGTCAGGTCGATCGGGAAGCCGTACGTGTCGTGCAGCTGGAACGCCTTCTCACCGGAGAGCGCCGCCCCGCCGGCGGTGCGGGTCTCCGCGATCGCGGTGTCCAGGATCGTGGTGCCCGCCCGCAGCGTGGACAGGAACGCGTCCTCCTCCGCGTACGCGTACTCCGCGATCCGGTCGAAGTCGGTCGCCAGCTCCGGGTAGGACGGCGCCATGCAGTCGCGGGCCACCGGCAGCAGCTCCGGCAGCGCCGGCTCCTGCCAGCCCAGCAGCCGCACCGACCGGATCGCCCGGCGCATGATCCGGCGCAGCACGTAGCCGCGCCCCTCGTTGGACGGGGTCACCCCGTCGCCGATCAGCATCAGCGCGGTACGCACGTGGTCGGCGATCACCCGCAGCCGCACGTCGTCCGGGTGCGACTCGCTGGCCACGTGGCCGGAGTGCGCGCCGTACCGCTTGCCGGTGAGCTGGGCCGCCTTGTCCAGGATCGGCCGGACCTCGTCGATCTCGTAGAGGTTGTCGACGCCCTGCAGGATCGAGGCCATCCGTTCCAGGCCCATGCCGGTGTCGATGTTCTTCGCCGGCAGGTCGCCGAGGATCGGGTAGTCGTCCTTGGTGGTGCCCGGGCCCCGCTCGAACTGCATGAAGACCAGGTTCCAGAACTCCATGTAGCGGTCCTCGTCGACCGCCGGGCCGCCCTCACGGCCGTACTCGGGGCCGCGGTCGTAGAACAGCTCGGAGCACGGCCCGCACGGGCCGGGGATGCCCATCGACCAGAAGTTGTCCGCCTTGCCGCGACGCACGATCCGCTCGGCCGGCACCCCCACCGACCGCCAGATCTCGTACGCCTCGTCGTCGTCCAGGTAGACCGTCGGCCAGATCCGCTCCGGGTCGAGGCCGTAGCCGCCCTGCTCCCGGGACTTGGTGACCAGGTCCCAGGCGAGCGGGATCGCCCCGTCCTTGAAGTAGTCGCCGAAGGAGAAGTTGCCGTTCATCTGGAAGAACGTGCCGTGCCGGCTGGTCTTGCCGACCTCGTCGATGTCCGGGGTCCGGATGCACTTCTGCACACTGACCGCCCGCCGGTACGGCGGGGTCTGCTGCCCCAGGAAGTAGGGCACGAACTGCACCATGCCGGCGTTGACGAACAACAGGTTCGGGTCGCTGATGGCGGGCAGCGGAGCGGACGGCACCACGGCATGGCCGTTCGCCTCGAAGTGCGCGAGGTACCGCCGCTTGATCTCCGCCGTCTTCATCGCTGGTGTTCCTCCGGAAAGATCTCTCGATCGCCGATCCGCGGGTCTTCCCGCAGGTCGGCGAAGTGGTCGTCGAACGCCTCGCCCTGGGCGAACGCGTGGTGGATCTCCTGCTCGCGCTCGGCCATCCCGACCCGGACGTCCTCCACGAAGCTACGCAGCGACTCGACCAGGCCGCCAGCGGATTCGGACATCGTGCTAGCGATGCCGGCCGGGGTGTACGCCTGTGCGGTACGGGTCGCCTTGCGGACCACCACCACCCCGACGGCCAGCCCGATGCCCAGCCAGAACAACCGTCTCATGCTCGTCGCACCTCCTGGTCGCCGGCGTCAGTGCTCGACGCGCCGGGCGGCCCGCCGCCGCTGCTGCTTGATGGTGTCGCGCACCTCACGCTCGGTCTCGGCGTGCCGACGGGCCGAGGCGGCCTTGCGGACGCCGTAGCCGAAGGCCGCGACCTTGACCAACGGGTTCGCCGCGGCGGCCGAGACCACCGCGACCAGGTTGGCGACGTTGGCGGTGACGTTCTGGGCGTGGCCGGTCATGTTGTCGACCTTGGCCAGCTGGAGGTTGACACCGTCGAGCGACGTCTGCACCTGCTCCAGGGTGGTGTTGACGTTCCTCACCGTGGTGTTCACGTCGCCGAGCAGCGGAGCGGTGCGGTCGTTGAGGTCATTGATCATCCGCGTGGTGGCGTCGACGGTGTGTCGCAGCCGCAGGATGGGCAGCGTCAGGATCAACACCAGCATCGCGAACGCGATCGCCGCGATCAGCGCCGCGACCTCTCCAATGTCCACGCCTGTCCTCCTCAAGCAGAGTCCCGGGGACCGGACGTCCCCGGAACGTGCGACCTTGGTACCCACACCGGCGCTCGACGACCCGTGCGGGTCAACGGGAGCAGGCGGGCCTGCCAGCCCCAGACCCTACCGTCCGTGATGGAAACCGGCTCACGACGGTGAGGGTGTCAGCTCACCCAACGGGTCTCCGCTGAGGGTCGGGAACGGATCCTCGCCGGTGAGTGACGGATCAGTGGTCGGCTGTGGTCGGGTCCGCTCGTCGTCGATCGCGTTGCGGACCTTCACCGACACCAACGAGCCGGCGCACGTACCCGCAGCGGCCGACGGGTCGGGAGACGGCACGATGGCCGGCTCCCCGTCCACCGGCGGCGGCACACAGGCGGGCTCGCGCACCCACAGGTCGAGGGTCAGCTCGTCCCGACGCCAGCAGGTGTAGCTGCCCTTCTCCTGTTGCTCCGGACAACGGGCCACCTTCCACGGCTGCCAGCCGTCCTGCCGCAGCGCGCTCTCGTAGACCTGCACGGTCTCGTCCGGCGCGCGCTCCGAGGTGACGGTGCGCTCACGCAGCCGGCAGTCGAGCAGGCACCACCGGCTGCCGCTGACCTCGTCGACCGTCTGCGCCGCCGCCCAGCCCGGCACCTTCAGCTCGTCGAGGCTGTCGAAGACCGGGTCACGGCTGAGCGTCCGGATGCCGAAGTAGACCGGCACCGCACCGAGCAGCACCAGGGTGACCACCGCCAGCACGGCCATCCGCAGCCGGCGACGCTCGCGCATCTGCCGGCGCAGGTCCGAGCGGGCGCCGCGCAGGCCGCCGGCCGCGGCGGATTCGTCGTCCGGGGCGTCCGGTCCGGCCGCGCTGCGCAGCGGCGATCCGCTCACCGGCTCCGGCGCGGGGCCGGGGCCGTCCAGCGCGGGGCCGGGGGGCGGCACCACCGCGGCGGCCCGGGCGACCGCCGGCGGCTCTGCCGGGCGGCCGACGACCGGCACCGGCGGTACGCCGGAGGGCTCGGGACGGCCCGCCTCCCGCTGCGGCGGCAGGGCGCGGCCGGCGGCCCGGTCCTCGGCGGCCGGCCGGCCGGGGGCGGTGGCACGGGCCGCGGCGGGTACGGCCGCGCTACCCGGCCGGGGTCCGCCGCCGGGCCGGCCGCGATCGTCGGCGCCGGCCGCTGTCGGGGGCCGGCCGGGACCGTCGGGACCGGACCGTCCGCCGGGATCCGGACCGGGGTGCGGCGGACCGTCGGGCCCGGGACGGGCCGCCCCGCGAACCGGACCGTCCACGCCGGGGCGGACGGCGGCCCGGGCGGCGACATCCGCGCCGGGGCGAGCCGCGCCACGGGCAGGCACGTCGGGACCGGGCCGGGCCGCGCCACGGGCGGGTGCGTCGGGGCCGGGCCGGGCCGCGCCGCGAACCGGGCCGGTCGCGGCGTCCGGGCCGGGACCGATCGGCGATTCGGCGCCCGGGCCGGGGCGGGCCGCGCCCCGGGCCGGCGTGGCGGGACCGGTGGGCTCGGCCGGCGTGTTCCGGTCGGCGCCCCGCCCCCGGTCCGGACCGGAGCGGTAGGGGTCGTCGGCGGGGCGAGGCGGACCTGCGGCGGCCCGCCGGCCGGTCGGGTCGCCGGGCCCCGGGTCCACGGGCACGCCGCGCCCGGTGGTCGGCTCGGCGGTCGGTGGCACCGGCGCGGAGGCGCGCCGCGTGCCGGTCGGGTCCTGGCCGGGTGGCACGGCGGAGCGGCGGCCGGTCGGCCGGTCGCTCGGCGCGGCCTGACCCGGCGGGACCGGGCCGGGTGCCGGCCGCCGCCCGGTGGAGCGGTCCGGGGCCGGCGGGGTCGTCGGCGCGGACGGCGTCGACCCGCTGCGGTTGATCACCGGAAGCTTCGGATCGGTGTGTGGCAGTCGGCCCGCCTGACGCAGCCAGTCCGCCGGGCGTTCGGGGCGACCGCCCCGGGTCGGACCGGCATCGCCCGCGCCGGTCCGCCGACCGGAGGCGGTCTCGGCCTCCTCCGCCTCCACCCGCCGACGGCCCGCGGTGGCATCGGCGTCGTCCGCCGCCCGTCGACGGCCCGCGGCGGTCTCGGCACCGTCCGCCGCATGCCGACGGCCGGCGGCGGTGTCGGCCTCGTCGGGCGCATGCCGACGGCCCGAGGCGGTGTCGGCCTCGTCCGGGACGGCCCGCCGACGGCCCGCTGGACTCTCCGTCTCCCCCGCCACCGGGCGCCGGCGACGTCCGCTGGCGGTGGCCGAGCCGGCCGTCGGCTCCTCGGCGGAGGTGCCGGGAACGGGCGGAGCGTTGCCCGAGCGGGGCACCGGGGACTCCTCGGGTTCCGGTGCCCGCCGGCGACCGGAACCGGATGCGGGGGCCCGGTCGGTGACCGGCCCGGTCGTGGTCGGAGCCCCGGGGTCCGGGGCGAGCGCACCGACCGGGCCGCGGCGGCGCCGGTCCGGGCGCGGGTCGCGCTCGGCACCGGGGTCGGGCCGCAGACCGCCGGGCACCGCCGGCGGCTGACCGAGCGGCGGCTGACCGACCGGCGGAAGGTTTCGCGGGTTCGTCGGCGCTCCGGCCGGGCCGCCGGAGACCGGCCGGGGACCGGGCGGGCGTACCGGGCCGTCAACACCCGGGCGTGGCGGCGCACCCGCCGGATCGCCGGGGGTGGGCCGGGGGCCCTGCGGACCGGCTACGGGTCGGGCACCGGGTGGCCCGGCGGGAGCCTCGGGGTTCGGGCGGGCCTGCGGGCCTCTCGAGGCGCCGGCGGCTGGCCGGGGCCCCGGCGGGCCGCCCGGGTTCGGATGCGCTCCGGGAGCCGGTACCGACGCCGCGCCGCGGCGGACGGGCTGGTGCGGGGCGGCCGGGCCGGGCGTCGGCCCGGCGCCGGGCGGCGCCGGTGGCCGCTGCTCCGGGCGGGCCGGACCGGGCGGCTCCGGCGCGCCGGGCCACGGCCCGTCGACCGGACGCGGCCGGGCGGCGCCACTCTCCGGTCCGCCCCGGCGCACCGGGGGCGCGCCGGGGGGTGGCCCGTCCGGGCCGGGTGGTACCGGAACGCCGCCACGGACGCTCGGCCCGCCGGCCTCCGGCGCACCCGGCCCCAGCTCGACCTGTTGCTGCTTGGCCGAGCGCAGGTCGTCGATCCAGCCGAACTCCTCGCCGCTGACCGGCTCCTCCGGTTCGGCCTCGGCTCGGCCCCGCCCCCAGCGGCGGCCCTTGGCACGGGGATCGCGCCGCTCGTCCGGGCCGTCCTCCGGTCGCTCCCCACGGGATTTCACTGCTGACCCTCTCCGGCGGCGTCGCTGCCGCCCTGCTCCGCCACCTCGGCGCCATCCGGGCCCGTCGGTCGACCGCCGTTGCCCGCCGGGACCGAAGCCGGCGCCTCGGGCCCGGCCGCCGGGACCACGGGTCGCGTCGCCGCCGAGTCCGACGCCGCCGGCCGGCTCACCGGGGTGGGCAGCCCGCGGACGATCCGGCGCAGCAGCGGCAGCCGGGTGGCCACCGACCGCTCCGAGCCGTGCTGGCTGGGCCGGTAGTAGTCGGTGCCGACCAGGTCGTCCGGCACGTACTGCTGGGTGAGCACGCCGCGCTGGTCGTCGTGCGGATAGCGGTAACCGGCACCGTGGCCGAGCCCGCGGGCGCCGGCGTAGTGCGCGTCGCGCAGCCCTCGGGGCACCGGACCGCCCCGCCCGGCCCGCACGTCGGCGATGGCCGCGCCGATCGCGGTGGTGGCCGAGTTGGACTTCGGTGCGGTGGCCAGGTGGATCACCGCCTGGGCGAGGTTGAGCTGGACCTCCGGAAGCCCTACGTATTCCACCGCGTGCGCGGCGGCGGTGGCCACACTCAACGCGCTCGGGTCGGCCATCCCGACGTCCTCGCTCGCGAAGATCACCAGCCGGCGGGCGATGAACCGGGCGTCCTCCCCGGCGACCAGCATCCGAGCCAACCAGTGCAGCGCCGCGTCCACGTCCGAGCCGCGCATGCTCTTGATGAAGGCGCTGATCACGTCGTAGTGCGCGTCGCCGTCCCGGTCGTAGCGGACGGCGGCCACGTCCACCGCCTGCTCGGCGGTGCTCAGGTCGATCACGCCGGCGCCGAGCGCGGCGGCGGAGGCGGCGGCGGCCTCCAGGGCGGTCAGGGCCTTGCGTACGTCGCCGGCGGCGAGCCGGACGAGGTGGTCCTCGGCCGCCGGTTCCAGGGTCAGCGTTCCGCCGAGACCCCGATCGTCGGCGACCGCCCGGCGCAGCAGGCCACGCACCGCCTCGTCGTCCAGCGGCTGGAGGGTCAGCAGCACGCACCGAGAGAGCAGCGGCGAGATCACCGAGAAGTACGGGTTCTCGGTGGTGGCCGCGAGCAGCGTGACCGTACGGTCCTCGACCGCGGCGAGCAGCGAGTCCTGCTGGGTCTTGCTGAACCGGTGCACCTCGTCGATGAAGAGCACGGTCTGCGGGCCGCCGCTGCGGCGCTGCCGACGGGCCGTCTCGATCACCGCCCGGACGTCCTTGACCCCGGCGGAGAGCGCCGACATGGCGACGAACCGGCGGTCGGTGGCCCCGGCGACCAGGTGCGCGATGGTGGTCTTGCCGCTACCCGGCGGGCCCCAGAGGATCACCGACATCGGCGCGCCGCCGTTGACCAGCTGGCGCAGCGGCGCCCCGGGGGCGAGCAGGTGGTCCTGCCCGATCAGCTCGTCGAGGCTCGCCGGACGCATCCGTACCGGCAGGGGCGAATCCGGCCCGACCGTGCTGAACCCGCCGACGCCAGCGGAACCCGCGGGGGCGCTGGGCGCTCCGGCGGGTTCACCGAGGGAGAAGAGGGCGTCGGACTCCATCACGGGAACAGTACCGGGCCGGGTCCGCAACGCCGGAATCGCGCCGCGGCCCGACCTCGGTGATCGGTTCCGGTCAGCCCCGACCCGGACGCCGGCCCCGGTACCAGCGGCCGCCGCCGCCACCCGGGCCGCGGCCGACACCGGCCAGGTAGAGCGAGAGCAGCAGCAGGCCGATGAGTACGAGGGTGTTCCAGTTGAACAGGTCCGGCGCGCCGAAGTTGGTGTCCATCAGGTCGAGCAGCAGGGCGAAACCGAATACGATCGCCGCGAGAATGGCGAGCATGGCGTTCCTCCGGTGGGGGTTCCCAGTAGGTCGGCGCGAGATGTACCCAATCGGTCCGCTCGCCAATCTCCACCGTGGACCGGCCGCTCCGGGCGGGCGCCCTGGGGGACGCGCCGGGTCGGGGCTTCTAGGCTGATCACATGATCGTCTCGGACCAGGCCCTGCACGGCCGGGCCGCCGTCCTGGCCGCCGCCGGCCACCACCCGTTCGTCCGGCACCAACTCGGGCGGGATGTCGAGCCGCGTGGCTACCGACGCGACGGCGCGGTCGTGTGGTTGCTGCCGGCGGGGCAGGGTGTCGGCGCCTGCGGGTTCGGCGCCGCCGTCCCCGCAGCGGAGATCTGCGGGGCGCTGACCGCCGAGGGGACGCTCCGCCCCGGCCAGGGGGTGCACCTGCCGCGGCTCGGCCCGGACGACCTGGCGGGCCGGCTGACCGTGGGCCGGCACGACGACTGGGACTTCCTCTGGACCAGCACAGCGCCGCCCGCACAGCCGGGCGAGGAGCGGGTGGTCCGACTCACCGAGGCCGACCACCCGGCGCTCGCCGCGCTGGTCGACGAGGCCTTCCCGACCAGCACCTCACGCCCGGGCGACCCCCGGGTCGTCGACTGGTACGGCATCCGCGACGGCGACCGGCTGGTCGCCTGCGGGGCGGATCGCAGCCGGGGCGACATCGGCTTCCTGGCCGGGCTCACCGTCGCCCCGGCCGTTCGCGGGCAGGGGCTGGGCGCGGCGCTCACCGCCACGATGACGCGGGCCCTGCTGACCCGGTACGACCAGGCGGCGCTGGGCGTCTATCCGGTCAACGTCGGTGCGATCCGCCTCTACCGGCGGCTCGGCTTCATCCACACCCTCGGCCTCAGCTCGGTCCGGCTCGGTTGAGGTCCGTGCCTGGCGCACCGCCTCCTGCGTTCCCCAGCCGACCGACGCGGCGAGCGTGATACCGGAGAGTCATCAAAATGCCTCTGCGGTATCACGCTCGCTGAGGTCCGGCGCCGCCACCGGGGTGGGGATCAACCGTCCACAGGGTCGGCCCCGCAGGATCGACTGTCCCCGGAAACGCTCGGTGCGCACGCCTTCCCGAGTGGCGGCTCAGCCGCCCCTCGCGGCGGGTGCGTCGGCCGTCGCGGCGCCCGGGGCACCCGCCGGCTCGGCGACGCCGGTCGGGACCGGAGTCGGCGATGTCGGGCCGGGCGACACCGGCCCTGAGCCGCGACCGGCCCGCCAGGCGGGCAGGTAGAGCGGCGCGGCGAGGGCCAGCACCACGGCGCCGACCAGCATCGCGGCGGTGACGCTGACCGTGTCGGCGAGCGCGGTGAGCGCCACCGCGCCGATCGCGAAGCCGGGTTGGCCCATCATCGAGTTGAGCGAGATGACGCTGGTCCGGTAGGGGCCGTCGACCTGTCGGTGCAGCAGGCCCTGGTGCAGCGGGTTGGCCGCCCCGTGCACGGTGTAGCAGGCGAGGTACGCGAGCAGTACACCGACCGGGCCGGCGAGCAGCCCCATCCCGACCACCGTGCCGCCCTGGAGAAGGAGCATCAGCGCGGCGCCCGGGGCGGCCCCGAGCCAGCGCAGCAGCAGCGGGGTGAGCGCGGCGCCGGCCGCCCCGGCCAGCCAGGCCGCCGAGTTCGCCGGCCCGAGCAGCGCCGCCGCGCGGTCCGGATCTCCGACCACCTCGGAGAGCCGCACCGGCAGCAGCGACTCGAAGGTGACCATCCCGAAGCCCCAGAACAGCTCGACGGAGACCAGCGCCAGGAGCACTCGGGAGCGGCGCAGCAGCCCGACGGCCTGACCGATCATCCGGGGCGCCTCGGCGAGCGACGCCCGCAGCGCCCCGGCGCCCCGGGCCGGGCGGACCTCCCGCAGCAGCACCAGCAGGGCGACCAGGGCCACCAGCTGGAACGCGGCGGCGACCAGCACCGGGACGGTGAGCGCGCTGACCGGCCCGATCGGGCCGAGCGCGACCAGACCGCCGCTGAGCAGCGCGCCGGCGGCGATGGCGACGCCGATCACCGTGCCCGCGTAGCCGAGACCCGGCTCGTACTTCGCCTCGGGATCGGCGGCCAGGGTGGCGTCGACGTACCAGGACTCCAGGGGGCCGCTGTCCAGCGCCCGGAAGACGCCCTGCAACGCCCAGACCAGGGCGAAGAGCGCGAACGAGTCGGCCACCGCGAAGATCAGCAGAGAGACCAGGCCGAGTGTCCAGGCCACCAGGAGCACCGGCCGCCGGCCGAGGGCGTCGGCGAGCCCGCCGGTGGGCAGCTCCAGCGCCAGCACGACCAGGCCCTGGGCGACGGTGACCAGCCCGATCTGGGACAGCGACAGGCCGCGCTGCTGCATCAGCAGGATCATCACCGGGATGATCAGGCCGGAGGGCAGCCAGCGCAGACCATGCAGCACCAGGAAACGGCGGCGGACCTGGCGTACGGAGAGCGCGCTCATCGTTCCTCCTCCACCCGGGGGAAGGCGGCCAGGAAGACGTGCACGGACCGGGCGTCCGGCTCGTCGGGCGTGGCCTCGTCGCGGTAGCGCATCAGCAGCTGCCACAGCTCGTCGTTGAGCGCGCGGAGCCGGGCCGGCCCGAGTTCGAGCACCATGTCACCCATGCCGGCCGCGTCGCGCCACTCGCGGGACCAGCCGGGCGCGACGGCCATCCACCGTTCGGCCTGCTCGGCGAGGAGCCGCACCTGGTCGGCCTGGATCCACTGCACCGCCGCTCGGGCGTCCGGGTCGTCGTCGAAGTCCGTCGGCTCGAAGTTGCTGATGTCGTGCGCCGCCTGCCACCACCGCTGGCGGCCGGCGCCGCGGTCGAGGTCCTCGGTCACCAGCCCCACCTCGGCGAGCTGCCGCAGGTGGTAGCTGGTCGCCCCGGTGTTGGTGTGCAGCTTCTCGGCCAGCGCGGTGGCCGTTGCCGGCCCGTCGAGGCGCAGCGTGCCGAGCAGCCGCATCCGGAGCGGATGGGCCAGCGTGCGGACCTGCCGGGCGTCCAGCTGGACGCTGCGGGGGGCGGGTGGCCCGCCCGGATGTTCGTCATCCATGCATGCACAATAGCTGTGCACACTTCCTATGCACAATAGTTGTGCATAGGAAGTGTGCGTGACCGTCGGGGATGCTTCCGAGGGCGCTCAGCCGGCGAGGAGTTCGCGGACCCCGCGCAGCCTGGTCCGCAGCAGTCCGGCGGCGCGGGAGCAGTCGAGGCGCACCTCGACGGGGCCGGTCGCCCCAGCCTCCGCGCTGGTAGTGGTCTTCAGGCCGGCCGGGTCGAGCCCCTCGCGGCGGGCCACCAGCCGGCCCAGTTCGGCGCGGCTCACCGCGTCCGGGCCGGCCACGTTCAGCGGGCCGGAGTGGTCGCCCTCGACCAGCTCCAGCACGGCGGCGGCCAGGTCGGTGACGTCGACCGGGCAGCGGATCGCGTCGGTGAAGAGAGCCGCCCGGCCGGCGAGCGCATCCCGGCAGAGCTCGATCTGCTTGCTCCCCTCCCCCAGGATCAGCGAGGTGCGCACCAGCGCCGCGCCGGGGTCGATCGCCCGCACCGCGGTCTCCGCCGCCGCCTTCGCCGCGCCGTACGGGTAGACCGGGCGGGGCGGCTCGTCGTCGGCGTACGGCTCGGGGCGGCCGGCGTGCAGCGCGTCGCTGGAGAGGTGCACCAACCGCGCCTCCACCTCGGCGGCGGCGACCGCGACGTGCGCCGCCCCGTCGGCGGTCACCGTCCAGTCGCCGTACCGGTAGGGCGTGCTCACGACGGCGTCCGGCCGCACCTCGGCGACCAGAGCGCGCACCGCGGCGCGGTCGGTCACGTCGAGCCGCCGCGCCCGCACTCCCGACAGCCCGACGGCGCCCGAGTGGTACGTCCCCACCACCGGCCACCCGGCGGCCACCGCCTGCCGGCACACCTCACCGCCCAGGAACCCGCTGGCCCCCACCACGAGCAGCCTCATCCCGCCCCGCCCCCGCTCTTCCCACAAAGGATCAAGAGGTCCGCGTCATGTCGACAGCGAATCATGACGCGGACCTCTTGATCAACAGGGGCAGGCCCCCGGGTGGGTCAGGTGGGGTCGGCTACCGGGGCGGCGGGGCCGGCGGTGCCGGTGTGCGGGGTGGCAGGGGGCTTGGGCTTGGCGTCGATGCCGGCCTCGGCGCGCTGCTGGCCGGTGATCGGCGTCGGCGCGCCCGTCAGCGGGTCGAAGCCGCCCCGGGTCTTCGGGAAGGCGATCACCTCGCGGATCGAGTCCGCGCCGGCGAGCAGCATGCAGACCCGGTCCCAGCCGAAGGCGATGCCGCCGTGCGGCGGCGCGCCGTACTTGAACGCCTCGAGCAGGAAGCCGAACTTGTCCTGGGCCTCCTCCGGCGTGATGCCGAGCAGGTCGAAGACCCGCTTCTGCACGTCACCGCGGTGGATACGGATCGAGCCGCCGCCGATCTCGTTGCCGTTGCAGACGATGTCGTACGCGTAGGCGAGGGCCCGGTCCGGCGCCTCCTCGAACCGGTCCACCCACTCGGCGTTCGGGGAGGTGAACGGGTGGTGCACCGCGGTCCACCCACCCTCGTCGGTGCGCTCGAACATCGGGGCGTCGACCACCCAGCAGAACGCCCAGGCGCTCTCGTCGACCAGCCCGGCCCGCTTGGCGATCTCGATCCGGGCAGCGCCGAGCAGCTCCTGCGCCTCGCGGGTGTTCGCGCCGGCGGCGAAGAAGATCGCGTCGCCGGGCTTGGCGCCGACCGCGTCGGCCAGCCCGGCCAGGTGCGCCTCGGAGAGGTTCTTCGCCACCGGGCCGCGCGCCTCGCCGGTCTCCGCGTCGAGCACCACGTACGCCAGACCGCGCGCGCCGCGCGCCTTTGCCCAGTCCTGCCAGCCGTCCAGCTCCTTGCGGGTCTGCGACGCGCCGCCGGGCATCACCACCGCGCCGACGTAGCCGCCGGCGTCGATCGCGCCGGCGAAGACCCGGAACTCAGTGCCGCGCAGGTAGTCGGTCAGCTCGGTCAGCTCGACGCCGTAGCGCAGGTCCGGCTTGTCGGAGCCGTACCGGGCCATCGCGTCGTGCCAGGTGATCCGCGGGATCGGCCGGGAGATCTCGTGCCCGGCCAGCTCCTTCCAGAGCGCCGAGACGATCGCCTCGCCGAGGTCGATCACGTCGTCCTCGGTGACGAAGGACATCTCGATGTCGAGCTGGGTGAACTCCGGCTGCCGGTCGGCGCGGAAGTCCTCGTCGCGGTAGCAGCGGGCGATCTGGTAGTAGCGCTCCATCCCGCCGACCATCAGCAGCTGCTTGAACAGCTGCGGGGACTGCGGCAGGGCGTACCAGCTGCCGGGCTGGAGCCGGACCGGCACCAGGAAGTCGCGGGCGCCCTCCGGGGTGGACCGGGTCAGCGTCGGGGTCTCGATCTCCAGGAAGTCCCGCTCGTGCAGCACGCCGCGAGCCAGCTGGTTGGCCCGCGAGCGCAACCGCATCGCGCTCGCCGGCCCGCTGCGTCGCAGGTCGAGGTAGCGGTACCGGAGCCGGATGTCGTCGCCGGCCTCGATCTGGTCGTCGACCGGCAGCGGCAGCGGCGCCGCCTCGGAGAGCACCTCCAGCTCCGCGACGGTCACCTCGACCTCGCCGGTGGGCAGCTCCGGGTTCTCGTTGCCCTCCGGGCGGCGGGTCACCTCACCGATGACCTTCACGCAGAACTCGTTGCGCAGCGCGTGCGCGTCCTCCTCGCGGAAGACCACCTGGACCACGCCGGAGCCGTCGCGCAGGTCGACGAAGATGACACCGCCGTGGTCGCGGCGGCGGGCCACCCAGCCGGCGAGCGTCACCGTCGAGCCGGCGTCCGCGGCGCGCAGGCTTCCGGCATTGTGGGTACGGATCACGGCTGGCAACTCCTCATCGTGGAACAGTCCTCACCGGCATTCTGTCAGGGGCGGCAGTCCTCGTTCCGGGGCACCCGGCACGCCAGGGCAATTCGTCGCCGGGCGGTCGGCGCGCCAGGGAAATTCGTCGTTGGGCGGTCGGCGCGAACCCGGCTCGGCGCGACGCCGCGCCGGTTAACGTGGCCGAATGCGCGTCGTACCCAACTGGGCCGTCGCCACGGCGGCGGCGGCACCCGTGCTGCTGGTGACCGGCTGGACGGTCGCGGGCGCCCGCCAGCCCGCCGGCTACGACCCGATCCGGGACACCATCAGCGAGTTGGCCGGGCACGACGCCACCGACGCCTGGATCATGATCGGCTGTCTGGTGCTGTTCGGCGGCTGCTACGTGGCGATCGCCGCCGTGTTGCACGCGGCCGGGCTGCCCAGCCGCTTCCTGCTCGCCGTCGGTGGGGTGGCCACCATCGCGCTGATCGCCTTCCCCCGGCCGACGGTCGGCGGCTCCCTCGGCCACGGAATCGTGGCCACCGTGGCCGTCCTCGCGATGGCGCTCTGGCCGGCCGGTTCGGCGCTGCGGCTGCCGCCCGGCCCGGACGCCGGGCACCCGGCCCGGCCGGAGCCGCCGTGGGCGTTCCGGCGGGCGGTGGGGCTCAGCGTCACCGCGCTGCTGCTGAGCCTCTTCGGCTGGTTCGCGTTCGAGGTGACCGGCGGGTCCCGCACCGGGCTGGCCGAGCGGGTGCTGGCGGTGGCCGTCGCGCTCTGGCCGCTGCTGGCAGTCCTCTCCGCCCGGCGGGCGCAGCTCGCCTGGGCCGCCGCGGCCGTCGATGACACCACGGCCGCCGGTCCCACCACTCCCGCCGGTCTCACCACGGTCGCCGGGCCCGCCACGGCCGCCGACGCCACCCCGCCCGTCGACTCGGGTCGGCGGGTGACCCGGGTCGTGCCGCACGATTCCCGTCGGCCGGCCCGTGAGCCAGCCCCGCCGCGGCCTGACCCGCTTCCGTGAGTCGGCCCCGCTTCCGTGAGTCGGCTGTCCGCGCGGTACCCCGCCGACAAGGCGGCGACCCGCGCAACGCACCCCCCAACCACCGACTCAGCCCCGCCGCCACCGCCCGGACGCACGACGCGGGCCGCCGGAAGAATCCGGCGGCCCGCTCAGCTGGTCTGGGTCAGAAGACGCTGACGCCGTAGCGGCTCAGCGCCTCGGTGACCGGCTGGAAGTAGGTCGTGCCGCCGGTGCGGCAGTTGCCACTGCCGCCGGAGGTCAGGCCCAGGGCGGTGCCGCCGCTGAACAGCGAGCCGCCGCTGTCGCCCGGCTCGGCGCAGACGTTGGTCCGGATCAGGCCGGAGACCGAACCCTCGGCGTAGTTCACCGTGGCGTTGGTCGCGTTCACCGAGCCGCTGCGCAGGCCGGTGGTGCTGCCGGAGCGCTGCACCGACTGGCCGACGGAGGCGTTGCCGGCGCCGGTGATGTCCCGGTAGCTGCCGTTGTAGAGGTAGACGTTGCCGGCCGCGTTGGCGGAGTTGCTGTGCCGGACGATGCCGTAGTCGTTGCCCGGGAAGCTGGTGCCGGTCCGGGTGCCGATCAGCGCGGTCTGGGCCGAGTTCGAGTACCAGCTCGACGAGATGTTGGTGCAGTGCCCGGCGGTCAGGAAGTAGTAGGTGCTGCCGCTGCGCACGTTGAAGCCGAGCGAGCAGCGTCCGCCGCCACCGGCGTAGATGGCCTGGCCACCGGAGATCCGGGTGCTCAGCACGCCGGCCTCGGCCTCGATCCGGACGGCGCCGTTGGCCCGCGCGGCGGCGGCCTTCACCCGCTCCAGCTTCGCCCCGGTGACGGTGCTGTCCACGGAGACGACGACCTGGTTGGTGACCGGGTCGCTCCACCAGGCGGTGCCCGGGATCTTGGCGGAGCGCTCCAGGTCCGCGGTGGCCCGGTTGAGCTCGGCGGCACCGCGGGTGACGTACTTGACGGTGGCGCCGGCCTTGCTCGCCTGGCGGGCGGCCGCCGCGTCGGTCACGGTGACGACCGACTTGCCGTTGGCGTCGATGTACGAGCCGGCGGAGCGGTCGCCGAGCTGCGCGGCGAGGGCGGCGGCGGTGTCGGGCGAGGCGGCGGGGGCCGCCTGGGCAGGCGCGCCGATGAGCGAGCCGACGACCAGGGCTCCGGCCACGGTGAGGGTGGCGGCGTGGCGGATCGATGACCTCGTGGGTCGCATGTAACAAACCTCCAGGGAGGGAGCGACGGCCCACACCAGGGGCTGGCGGGGGCACAGGACAATCCGGCCGAACTGGGGGAATCGGCCGCGACTCACTGAAGTATTCACATGCTTAAGATCATCGGCAAGACCTAACTTTGTCCTTTTCGCCCCGTCAACGGTGGTCATCGACCGGAAACATTGTGGACACAGATGGCTGTCTATACCATCTGCTCACCGCACCTCCCCCTCGGCACCCGCGACCCGGAGGCCACCATGTCCCTCATTCGGCGCCTACTCGTCCCGTTCGCCGCCCTCACCGCGCTCGCCCTGCTCCCCGCCGCCCCTGCCGCCGCCGATCCCGGGCCACCGCCGAGCGCGATGGCCAGCCTCGGCGACTCGATCACCCGTGGCTTCAACGCCTGCGGCTGGTACGTCGACTGCACGTCCCGGTCCTTCAGCACCGGTGACAACTCCGCCGTCAACAGCCACTACCTGCGCATCCGCGCGGTCAACCCGGCCATCGGCGGGCGCAACCACAACGACGCCCGGTCGGGGGCCAAGTCCGCCGACATGTACGGGCAGGCCGGCACCGCGGTCGGCCAGGGCGTCGGCTACGTGACCATGCTGATCGGCGCCAACGACGCCTGCACCAGCTCGGAGTCGAGCATGACCCCGGTCAGCACCTACCGGGCCAACATCGACGCCGCGTTGAACCGGCTCAAGACCGGGCTGCCCACCGCCCGGGTGCAGCTGATCAGCATCCCCGACATCCGCCGGCTCTGGTCGGTCGGCAAGGACAGCGGCAGCGCCCGCAGCGCGTGGTCGCTCTTCGGCATCTGCCAGTCGATGCTGGCCAACCCGACCTCCACCGCCCCGGCCGACACCGACCGGCGCAACCGCGTACGCCAGCGGGTCATCGACTACAACACCCAGCTCGCGCAGGCCTGCGCCGCGTACGGCCCGAACTGCGACTTCGACGACAACGCGGTGTTCGGCTACCCGTTCACGCTGAGCCAGCTCTCCGGCTGGGACTACTTCCACCCGAACGCCACCGGCCAGCAGGTGCTGGCGAACGTCTCGTACGCCGCCGGCTTCCGCTGGTGACCACCGACCGGCGGGTGGGCGACCGTCCCCGCCCGCCCGCCGGCGCGGCCGGTCACCTCGGTCAGCCGATTCGGCGACGGGCGCCCGGGCCCGGTCGCGGCACCACGTCGCGCGGTGACTCCACCGGGTGGCCGCTGTCGCAGCGCAGCCCGACCCGGATCTCGGCGCCGCAGTCGCGGTGCTCGACGGCCAGCGGCGAGCCCTCCGGATCGGCCAGGTAGCGGTCACCCCAGCCGAGCACGGCGACCAGCACCGGCCACAGGTCGAGCCCCTTGTCGGTCAACCGGTACTCGTGGCGCACCCGGCTGCCCGGCTCCCGGTACGGCTCGCGGCGCAGCACGCCCTGCTCGACCAGGGTGGCCAGCCGGTTGGTGAGCACCTGGCGTGGGATGCCGGTGCGGATCCGCATGTCGTCGAAGCGACGGATGCCGTTGAAGACCTCCCGGAGCACCACCAGGGTCCACCGCTCGCCGAGAATCGCCATCGCCCGGGCGATGGTGCAGTTCTCCACCGACCAGTCCAGCGCAGGGGGCCTCATGGCGACCAGGCTAGGTCTCGTTGACAGACTCAGCAACCGACTGACACCCTGAGTCCATGACGCAGACGCAGGACGCCACGCGCAGTCGCACCTTCTCCTGGTCCGACCCCGCGGAGAACGCCGCCGCGCTCGGCCGGCGCGGCGGCCTGGAGATGCTCCAGGCGATGCTCGCCGGCGAACTGCCCCCGCCGCCGGTGATGCAGCTGCTCGACATGTCCCGGATGACGGCCGACGAGGGACGCGTCACGGTGGAGATGGTGCCGCAGGAGTTCCACTACAACCCGCTCGGCACCGTCCACGGCGGAATCCTCTCCACCCTGCTGGACACCGCCGCCGGCTGCGCCGTGCACAGCACGCTGCCGGCCGGCGTCGGCTACACCTCGCTGGACCTGAACGTGAAGTTTCTCCGCCCGGCCACCGTCGACTCCGGCACGCTGCGCTGCGAGGGCACCGTGCTGCAACGCGGCCGCCGCACCGCCCTGGCCGAGGCCCGCCTCACCGACGCCCGCGGTCGCCTGGTCGCCCACGCCACCAGCACCTGCCTGATCCTCCCGCTAACCCCGGACGCGTAACCCCAACCCCGGCCCCGGCCCCGGCCCCGGCCCCGGCCCCGTGGATCATGCAGTCGTGGTGCCTGGTACATACCGAAAAGCGGGATGTGTCCCCCACCACAACTGCATGATCGACGCGAGTCGCGAGAGAGTCAGGAGAGTCGGGAGAGGGGTCGGGTCGGGTCAGCTCACCAGGGGCTTCAGGTCCGCCTGTGGCGCGGTCCAGGTGTCGGCGGTGGCCGGCCCCTGCTCGCCGGAACGGATGTCCTTGACCTCGTCGGCGGCGCCGTCCACGCCGGGGAACCAGACGTAGGGGATGCCCCGCCGCTCGGCGTAGCGGATCTGCTTGCCGAACTTCGCCGCGCTCGGCGACACCTCGGTCGGGACCCCGCGCCGGCGCAGCACGTCGGCCACCCGGTTGCTCACCGGACGCTGCTCCTCGCTAATCACCGCGACCAGGACGCAGGTCGGCACCTCCCGGGAGACCGACAGCCCGCCGGTGCCGAAGAGCAGGCCGAGCAGCCGGGTGACGCCGATCGAGATGCCGACCCCGGGGAACCGGACGGAACCCGAGCTGGCCAGGTTGTCGTACCGGCCACCGGAGCAGATCGAGCCGTACCGTTCGTAGCCGCGCAGCTGGGTCTCGTAGACCGTGCCGGTGTAGTAGTCCAGGCCACGGGCGATCCGCAGGTCGGCGACGCAGAGCCCGGGCGAGTGCGCGGTCGCGGTCTCCATCACCCGGACCAGCTCCTCGATCCCCTCGTCGAGCAGCGGGTCGGTGACCCCGAGGGCGCGCACCGCGTCGGCGAACGACGCGTCCGGCGCGGAGATCTCGGCCAGCGCCAGGACCGCCTTCGCCTGCGCCTCGCTCGCGCCCGACGTCTGGGCCAGCAGCTCGGCCACCTTCGCCGGGCCGATCTTGTCCAGCTTGTCGACCGCGCGCAGCGCCGCCTCCGGGTCCGTGAGCCCGATGCCCCGGTAGAAGCCCTCGCAGATCTTGCGGTTGTTGACCTGGATGCGCACCGGGGGGATCGGCAGGGAGCGCAGCGCGTCGCCGATCACCAGCGGCATCTCCGCCTCGTGGTGCGCGGCGAGGGTGTCCCGGTCGACGATGTCGATGTCGGCCTGAAGGAACTCGCGGTAGCGCCCCTCCTGCGGCCGCTCCCCGCGCCACACCTTCTGGATCTGGTAGCGCCGGAACGGGAACTGCAGCTTGCCGGCGTTCTCCAGCACGTACCGGGCGAACGGCACGGTCAGGTCGAAGTGCAGCCCGAGCGAGTCGTCGCCGGCCGGCCCGTCGGCGTCGGCCTGCAACCGGCGGATCAGGTAGACCTCCTTGGAGGTCTCCCCCTTGCGCAGCAACTGGTCGAGCGGCTCGACCGCGCGGGTCTCCAGCGGGGCGAAACCGTACAGCTCGAAGGTGTTCCGGATCCGGTCGAGCACGTACTGCTCGATCAACCGCTGCGGCGGTGACCACTCGGGGAAGCCGGAGATGGGCGTGGGCTTGCTCATGATGCTCCGTTCGCGGACCCGCGCGGCCCGCGCGGGGAGAGTCGGTGCGGCCGGCTACAGGCCGCGGGTGGGTGCGGCCGGGCGCGCGTCGCCGGACTCCGCCACCTCGAGGAGGTACGGGTTGGTCGCGCGCTCGCGGCCGATGGTGGTCGTGGGGCCGTGGCCGGGCAGTACGACGGTGTCGTCGGCCAGCGGGAGGATCTTGTCCCGCAGGCTGGTGAGCATCGCCGGCATGCTGCCGCCCGGCAGGTCGGTGCGGCCGATCGAGCCCGCGAAGAGCACGTCGCCGGAGAGGCAGACCTCGTCCGCCTCCCAGCGCGAGCCGGCGCCGGGCATCCGGAACAGCACCGACCCGCCGGTATGGCCCGGTGCGTGGTCGACGGTGATCTCCAACCCGGCCAGCGCGAGGGTGGCGGCGTCGGTCAACTCGGCGACGTCCTCCGGCTCGGAGTAGGGCAACCGCCCCCCGAAGAGCGACCTGAGCTCCGCCGACAGGCCCTTGGCCGGGTCGGCCAGCATCTCCCGGTCGCCGGGGTGGACGTACGCGGTGACGCCGCGCGCCCCGCAGACCGGCGCCACCGAGAAGGTGTGGTCGAGGTGGCCGTGGGTGAGCAGCACGGCGGCCGGGTGCAGGCGGTGCTCGGCGAGCAGGGCGTCGAGCCGGTCGAGTACGCCGATCCCGGGGTCGACCACCAGGCACTGCTCGCCGGGCGCCGTGGCGACCACGTAGCAGTTGGTGCCGAAGGCGTCGGCGGGAAAGCCGGCCACGAGCACGTCCGCTCCCCTTCCGTCGAGCTGCTGTCCGTCTGCCAGCAGCCTAACCGGCGGCACGAGCGCATTAGGCGGACCCATCCGTCCCGCCGTTCCCGTTCGGCACAGTGATCCGCTCCGATAAGCGCAGCCGGGACCTCGTACACCACATTCCCAGCCGGTGGCCGTACACTCTGGCGGGCGTGTGGCGTGGCGCACTGGCCCGCCCGGGCGGGGGACGCCCGCCGCCGGTGACGACCAGCGTAGAGGAAGGGGAGCACGGGTGGCTTCCAGCAGGGACCGGCAGCGCAAACTGGCGCGGGCCAAGCTCGACCGGCAGATGGCCCGTCGGGCCGGACGGGTCCGGCGCCGGCGGCAGATCCAGGCCGGCGTGGGCGCCGCTCTGGTGCTGGCGCTGATCGTGGCCGGCTCGGCCTGGGCGTTGGGCGCCTTCGACTCGGATCCTGCGAAGAACAGCGCCGCCGAGGAAGTCTGCCTCTGGACCCCGCAGGACGCCTCGGCGAACACCAACCTCAAGGACGTGGGCACTCCGGCCACCACCGGCCTGCCCACCGAGGGCACCCGGGCGATGACGGTGACCACCAACCAGGGTGCGCCGATCACCGCCGAGCTCGACCTGGTCTCGGCGCCGTGCGCGGCGGCGAGCATCGCCCACCTGGCGGGCCGGTCGTTCTACGACAACACCAAGTGCCACGAGATCACCGCCGAGGGCGCGCTGCGCTGCGGCGACCCCAGCGGCACCGGGCTGGGCGGCCCGACCTACTCGTTCTACGACGAGAACGTGCCGGACGGGGCCGAGCCGAGCCCGTCCGCCAGCCCCACCCCGGGGCAGCCGCCGGCCTACCCGAAGGGCACGGTGGCCATGATCGCCAACCCGCCGGGCGCCAACGGCAGCCAGTTCCTGCTGTTCTTCAAGGACTACAACCCGGAGAAGCCGGCCTACCCGGTCATCGGCAAGGTCACCGGCGGCCTGGACGTCCTGGAGAAGGTCGGCGCCCTGCCGACCGTGGACAATGGGACCGGGGCCACGGTCAAGCCCAAGACCGACGTGACGATCCAGAGCCTCACCGTCGGCGAGCCGGTCGCCGGGGGCGCACCGGCGCCCACCGGTTCCGGAGCCCCGGCGCCCAGCCCGAGCGCCGGCTGACCGGGCAGCCCCACCCCACCCGCAGCGGCACCCAGACAGACAGTCCAGGAGGATCCAGGCGTGACGTCCACCAGAGAGCGGCAGCGCGCGGCGGCACGCGCCCGGCTCGAGAAGGAGATGGCCGAGCGCGCGGCCCTGGCCCGCAAGCGCCGGCAGACCCAGGCGATCGTGGGGGCGAGCCTCGCCCTTCTGCTCGTGGTGGCCGGCACCGTCTGGCTGGCCACCAGCCTGGGTGGCGACGACGACAAGACCGGCACCGAGACGGCCGCGAGCGGCCTCGCCCAGTGCGCCTACACCGAGATCCCCGCCGATCAGCGGATCAAGGAGATCAAGGACGTCGGGCTGCCGGCCAACCAGCAGTCGAACACCGGTGTGCAGACCATGACGATCGACACCAACCTCGGGCCGATCACCGCCAAGGTCGACCGGTCCCTGGTGCCCTGCACCGCGGCGAGCTTCACCCACCTGGCCGAGAAGAACTTCTTCGACAACAGCAAGTGCCACCGGCTGGTGACCGAGGGCATCAAGGTGCTCCAGTGCGGTGACCCGAGCGCCACCGGCAAGGGCTGGCGGGACACCGACGGCACCGGCGGCCCGAGCTACCGGATGGCCGAGGAGAACCTGCCGACCGACAAGCGGCCCCCCTACCCGGAGGGCGTCATCGCGATGGCCAACTCCGGCCAGCCGGGCAGCACGGGCAGCCAGTTCTTCATCGTCTACGGCGACTCGCCGCTGGACCCGAACTACACCGTCCTCGGCACCGTCACCGGCGGTATGAACATCGTCCAGGACGTGGCGAAGGCCGGCGACGACAAGGCCTTCGCGCAGCAGGCCGGTGGCGGTCACCCGAAGAAGGAGATCGTCATCAAGAAGCTGACCATGAGCGCGCCGCAGTCCTGAGCGCGCCCCTCGTACGACGAAGCGCCCGCCGGTCACCGACCGGCGGGCGTTTTCGTTCGTGATCGACTCGGGTGCGCGGATGTCGGGGTGTCCGGTCGCCCGGATACCCCGACTTTCACGGAAGTCGAGTGGTCATGGCGCCGGTGTCGGGGCGGGTGATCTCGCGAACTGGCGGGCGCACCGACGAGCCCGCCACGGTGGACCCGGCAGGCCGCGCCCTCCGGGCCCGGTCAGCCGGGCGGCGTCAGGCGCCGGAGGTGACCCGGTAGGCGTCGAAGACGCCGTCCACCTTGCGGACCGTGGCCAGCAGGTGGCCGAGGTGCTTCGGGTCGGCCATCTCGAAGCTGAACCGGCTCACCGCCACCCGGTCCCGGGTGGTGGTGACCGTGGCGGAGAGGATGTTGACCCGCTCCTCGGAGAGCACCCGGGTGACGTCGGCGAGCAGCTTGTGCCGGTCGAGCGCCTCCACCTGGATGGCGACCAGGAACGTCGAGGCGGAGGTGAGCTTCCAGCTCACCTCGACCACCCGCTCGCTCTGTGCCCGCAGATCCTCGGCGTTGGCGCAGTCGTCGCGGTGCACGCTCACCCCGCCGGAGCGGGTGACGAAGCCGAACACCGCGTCCGGCGGCACCGGGGTGCAGCACCGGGCCAGCTTGATCCAGACGTCACTGACGCCACGGACCACCACACCCGGATCGGCGCTGCTCTGCCGACTGCGCGGCGGCCGGGTGGCGACGGCGGTCTCGGCGATGTCCTCCGCCGCGCCCTCCTCGCCGCCGTACGCGGCCATCAGCTTCTGCACCACCGACTGGGCGCTGACCTGGCTGTCGCCGACCGCCGCGTAGAGCGAGGCGACGTCGGCCAGGTGCAGGTCGCGGGCGATCGACATCAACGCGTCGGAGGTGAGCATCCGCTGCAGGGGCATGCCCTGCTTGCGCATCGCCTTGACGATCGCGTCCTTGCCGGCCTCGATCGCCTCCTCGCGCCGCTCCTTGTTGAAGTACTGGCGGATCTTCGTCCGGGCCCGGGGGCTCTTGACGAAGCCCAACCAGTCCTGCGTCGGGCCGGCCGTGTCGGACTTCGAGGTGAAGATCTCGATCACGTCGCCGTTGGAGAGCGTCGACTCCAGCGGCACCAGCTTGCCGTTGACCCGGGCGCCGATGCACTTGTGCCCGACCTCGGTGTGCACCGCGTACGCGAAGTCCACAGGCGTCGACCCGGTCGGCAGCGGGATGACGTCACCCTTGGGGGTGAAGACGTACACCTCCTGGCTGGACAGGTCGAAGCGCAGCGCGTCGAGGAACTCGCTCGGGTCGGCCGCCTCGCGCTGCCAGTCCAGCAGCTGACGCAGCCAGGTCATCTCGTCGATGTGCGCCGGCGGGCCGACGATCTGGGTGCCCTTGTGCTCCTTGTACTTCCAGTGCGCGGCGATGCCGAACTCGGCGGTGCGGTGCATCGCGTAGGTGCGGATCTGCATCTCCACCGGCTTACCGGTGGGCCCGATGACCGTCGTGTGCAACGACTGGTACATGTTGAACTTGGGCATCGCGATGTAGTCCTTGAACCGGCCCGGCACCGGCTGCCAGTTGGCGTGGATCACGCCCAGCGCCGCGTAGCAGTCGCGCACGGTGTCGACCAGGATCCGCACCCCGACCAGGTCGTAGATGTCGTTGAAGTCGCGCCCCCGCACGATCATCTTCTGGTAGATCGAGTAGAGGTGCTTCGGCCGGCCGGTGGTGTCCGCCTTGATCTTGGCGGCCTTCAGGTCGGTCGAGACCTTCTGGGTGACCTGGCGCAGCAGTGCCTCGCGCTGCGGCTGGTGCTCCCCGATCAGCCGGTTGATCTCCTCGAACCGCTTCGGGAAGAGGGTGCCGAAGGCGAGATCCTCCAGCTCCCACTTGATGGTGTTCATACCGAGCCGGTGGGCCAGCGGGGCCAGGATCTCCAGCGTCTCCTTCGCCTTCTGCTCCTGCTTGGGGCGGGGCAGGAAGGTCAGGGTACGCATGTTGTGCAGCCGGTCGGCGAGCTTGATCACCAGGACCCGCGGGTCCTTCGCCATCGCGACCACCATCTTGCGGATGGTCTCGGCCTTGGCCGCGTCACCCAGCTTGACCTTGTCGAGCTTGGTGACACCGTCGACCAGCAGCGCGACCTCGCCACCGAAGTCGGCGCGCATCTGGTCGAGGGTGTATTCGGTGTCCTCGATGGTGTCGTGCAGCAGCGCCGCGACCAGCGTGGTGGTGTCCATCCCGAGGTTGGCGAGGATGGTGGCCACCGCCAGCGGGTGGGTGATGTACGGGTCACCGGACTTGCGGTACTGCCCCGAGTGCCAGCGGGCCGCGGTGTCGAAGGCGCGCTGGAGCAGCCGGGCATCCGCCTTGGGGTGGTTCTCCCGGTGTGTCGAGATCAGCGGCTCGAGCACCTCGCTGACCTGCGAGGTCTGCCAGGGCGCGTTGAACCGGGCCAGCCGGGCCCGCACCCGTCGGCCGGTGGGCGCGTTGGAGAAGCCGAAACCGGTGCCGACCGCCGGCTCGACCGACCCGTCGGCCCGGAACGGGACCACCACGTTGTCGGCCGGCCGGGCGCCGTCGACCGGGTCGGTCAGGCCTGAGCCGTTGCCAGAGCCCGTCACCCGGGCTGTCGCGTCACCGTTCCGGTCGGTCACCGAGCCGTCCGCGTCGCCTGTCGGGTGCAACGTGCCCTCCACCGGAGGGACGACATCGTGGGACACCGGCCTCCTCACCGCTCGCCGGAAACACACCGACCGTACGCCGATCGGTCTGGTCTCGTGCCGCCGAACGGTGTACCGCCGGCGTCAGCAAAGGGCAATGCTACCCGCACAGACGGTGCCCTGCCGCTCCGCCGGACGGACCGCGCCGGGCCTACCAGCGGCCACCCGGATCAAACGGTCAGCAGGGCATGGACCGGACGGGGGGCGAGCCGGTCCCGGCCACCCAGGAAACCCAGCTCCAGCAGCACGGTGAACCCGGCCACGGTGCCGCCCGCCCGCTCGACCAGGTCGAGCGTCGCCGCCGCGGTCCCGCCGGTGGCGAGCACGTCGTCCACCACCAGCACCCGGTGCCCCGCGGTGAACGCGTCCTGGTGCACCTCCAGGGTCGCCTCGCCGTACTCCAGCTCGTACGAGGCCGAGTAGGCGGCCCGGGGCAGCTTGCCCGCCTTGCGCACCGGCACCACGCCGACCCCGGTCGCGTAGGCGATGGCCGCCGCGACCACGAAGCCGCGCGCCTCGATGCCCACCACGGCGTCGAACGCGTCCCGCCCGTGGTACGCGATGATCCGGTCGGTCACCTCGCGGAACGCGGCCCCGTCGGCGAAGAGCGGCATCAGGTCCTTGAACACGACACCCGGCTTGGGAAAGTCCGGCACGTCGAGCACCCGGCTCGCCACCAGCCGGGCGGTCTCGACACCGCTGTCCCCGCGTACCTCGGCGCTGTGGGTCTCCGTCACGGCAGTTCCCGTTTCCCTTCCGACGACGACGGCGTCCTGCATGCTGCTCGCACAGCATGAAGGACGCCGTCAGGTCGGTTCCTACCGGGTCGGCCCCCGGCGGTCGGTCAGCGCCGCTTGGCGCCGCCCGGCCGGTTTCCGCCGCCACCGGTCGGCCGCCCACCGCGGGCGCCGGTCTGCCGCTTGGCGGCCGGCCTGGCACCCACCTTGGGCGCCGCGCCGGCGAGCGCGGCGGCCTCCGGGTCGACGACGCTCTCGCCGCCGCCGGCGCTGGCGCGCGGTGCGCCCTTCGGGGTCACCTCGCCACGGGCGATCGCGCCCCGCCGGGCCAGCACCCGCTTCTTGTGCGCCTGGATTCGCGGCTCGAAGTCCTTCAGCGTCGCCAGCACCGGGGTGGCGAAGAAGATCGACGAGTAGACCGCGATGAACATACCGACGAAGAGCACCAGACCGAGGTCCTCCAGGGTGACCGCGCCGAGCGGGACACCGATGAAGAGCAGACCACCCACGGGCAGCAGCGCGACCAGACCGGTGTTGATCGACCGCATCAGGGTCTGGTTGATGGCGAGGTTGGCTGCCTCGCCGTAGGTCTGGTTGTTGTTCGCCGTGATGCCCCGGGTGTTCTCCTGGACCTTGTCGAACACCACGACGACGTCGTAAAGCGCGAAGCCCAGGATGGTGAGGAAGCCGATGATCGTCGACGGCGTGACCTCGAACCCGACCAGCGAGTAGACCCCGGCGGTGAGGACCAGGTTGAGCAGCAGCGACGAGACCGCGCCGACCGCCATCCGCCACTCGAAACGGATGATCAGGTAGAGCATCACCAGCGCGATGAAGATGACCAGACCGAGCAGCGCGCGCTCGGTGTACTGGCCACCCCAGGCCGCGCTGACCTGGTTGGAGCTGATCTGGTCGGCGTTGATGCCGAACTCCTGCGCCAGCCCGGACTTGACCGCGTTGGCCTGCTCGGAGTTCAGCACGGCGGTGCGGAACTCGTAGAACTCGCCGCCCGCGCCGCCGACCCGCTGGGCCGACTCCACCTCGGTGCTGCCGGCGTCGGCGAGGACCGTGTCGACGCGGTCCTCGGCCTGGTTGAGGGTGCCGACGCTGGCCGGCACCTGGAAGGAGTTGCCGCCCTCGAACTCGATGCCGAGGGTGAAGCCCCGGAACAGGAAGCTCAGCAGCGCGGCGAGCACCAGCGCGCCGGCGATGCCGAACCAGAGCTTGCGCTTGCCGATGATGTCGAGACCGGCCTCGCCCCGGTAGAGGCGAGTGGCCAAACCGCTACCGGCCATGTCAGGCCTCCTTCACGCGCGACGGGCGGGTGGTGGTCTCCCGCTCGGCTTCGGCCGTCCGCAGGACGCGGCCCAGGCCGCTGACCCGGGGCGAGAGGAACGCCTGGGTCCGGGCGAACATCGTCATGATCGGGTGCCGGAAGAGGAACACCACGACCAGGTCCAGCACCGTCGCCAGACCCAGGGCGAAGGCGAAGCCCTTCACCGTGCCGACCGAGACGATGTAGAGCACCACCGCCGCGAGGATCGAGATGGCGTTCGCCGAGATGATCGTCCGGCGGGCCCGGATCCACGCCCGCGGCACCGCGCTACGCGGGCTGCGGCCTTCGCGGATCTCGTCCTTCAATCGTTCGAAGTAGATGACGAACGAGTCCGCCGCCACACCGAGCGAGACGATGAAACCGGCGATGCCGGCGAGCGTCAGGGTGAACCCGATCTGCCGCCCGAGCACGATCAGCGCGCCGAAGACCAGCAGCGCGGAGAGGATCAGGCTCAGGAAGATCACCGAGCCGAGCAGGCGGTAGTAGAAGAACGCGTAGATGATGACCAGCAGCATGCCGATGCCGGCCGCGAGCAGGCCGGCCCGCAGGTGGCTGGCGCCCAGGGTGGCGGAGACGTTCTGCTGCTCCTGCGCCTCGAAGGTCGCCGGCAGCGCGCCGTAGCGCAGCTGGCTGGCCAGCGTGCTGGAGTCCTTCTGAGTGAAGTTGCCGGTGATCTGCGAGTCGCCGGTGAGCACGCCCTGGATCTCGGGCGAGGAGACGATCTCGTTGTCCAGCACCACGGCCACCCGGCACTTGCCGTCCTGGCCGAGGGCGGAGGCGTCACAGGCCTGGCCCTCGTTGTTGAACGCCTCGCGGGTCAGGTTGGTCCACTTCTCCTGGCCGTTGCCGGTGAAGTCGAGGCTCACCACCCAGGAGCTGGTCTGGTCCATCACCGCGCTGGCGTCGCTCACGTCGGTGCCGAGCACCTTCGCCACGTCGAGCAGGTACTTCGCAGCGCCGTCCTCACAGGCCACCACCTGCTGCTGCGGGTCCGAGACCGAGGCCGGCGGGCGACCGTCGAGCTGGGCGCAGCCGATGGTCGGCACGTTGAACTGCATCTGCGCCGGCAGGACGGCGACCTCCTGCGGGCTGAGCGTGCCGAACGGCTTGAGCTTGTCGGCGAGCGACGGGTCGGCGGTGAGGTCCGCCGGCGCCTGCAACCCGCTGGCGGCCGACCAGGCGGCCGCACCGACCTTCTGCTCGACGGCCTTGCGCTGCTGCTCGATGCTGGCCGGCACCGGTGCCTCGCTGGCGCTCGGCGCAGGCGCGGCGGCGCTCGGCGAGGCCGACGTCGAGGGGGTCGGGGTGGCGCTCGCGCTCGGCGCCGGCGCCATGCCGCCCTGGCCGCCCGACGGCGAGCTGGTCACCTTCGGCGCGGCGCTGCCCGACGGGGTCGGCGTCGCGCTGCCCGAGGGGGCCGGGCTCGCGCTGCCGGACGGGGCCGGCGTCGCGGCCGGCGGGGCGGCGATCGCACCGCTGCCGTCGGCCGCCTTGAGCACCTTGCGGAAGCGCAGCTCGGCCGGGGTGCCGACGTTGGTCAGGTCCCGGTTCTCGCCGGGCAGGGAGACCACGATGTTCCGGTTGCCCTCGGTGACCACCTCGGCCTCGGCCACGCCGAAGGCGTTGACCCGGTTCTCGATGATCTGGCGGGCCTCTTCGAGGTTCTCCGCCGTCGGGGGCCGACCGTCGACGGTGTTCTTCGCCTCCAGCGTCAGGCGGGTGCCGCCGACCAGGTCCAGGCCGAGCCGGGGCTCGAGCCGGTCGGTGAAGCTGCCCTTGGCGCCGCCCGAGAAGAACACCAAAAGATAGAGGACGACGAAGATGAGCCCGAGTACGGCGAGCTGCCGCCCGGGGCGCATCTGTCCCTGAGGTGGTGCCACGGCTGTCCTGTCTCCCTGTACGGTCGCGCCGCCCCCGCGGCGACGGGTGTCGGGCCGGGATCCCGGGCCGACGGATCCGACCGGGCCCGGCTGCGGTCGGCGGCACGGCGTCGCGGCGGAGAGCGCGGGGGCGCCGACCGGTCACGCAGGTGTGCCGACGCCCAGCGTCGACCCGATTATCCAGTTTTGATGTCGCCACCGCCGCCCCGTCGGGATTCGGCCGGTTGGGACCGGCCGGGCTGCCCCGACGGGGGGCGGGTCACTCCTTGACGGTGTCCGCGTCCTCGGTCGCCGGCTCCGCCGGAAGCTCGGCCCGGGTGACCACCCGGGCGATGGCCGGCCGGGCGTACCGGGTCTGGACTCCGGGGGAGACCTCGAGCAGGACGGTGTCGTCGTCCACGCCGGTGACCGTGCCGTAGAGGCCGCCGATGGTGACAACCTCGTCACCGGGGCCGAGCGCGGACTGCATCTCCGCGGCCTCGCGGCGGCGCTTCTGCTGAGGGCGGATCATCATGAAGTACATGACGCCGAAGAGCAGAACGATCATCAGGATCGGCGTCAGACCGCCGGCCCCGCCGCTGCCCGCTGCAAGGTATTGCACGGTTACAGACCTTCCCATTGGCCTCCCGCCGGCACCAGGTGTGCCGGAGCGGAGGCGGATTCTCACGTCCTGTACAGACCGCGGCGAGTCTAATCCCTGCACCTGGGAACGCCGAATGCGGCACAGATCACGTTCGGATCACGGCTGATCGGGCGCGGTCGAGAACAGATCGGCCACGGGAGGGGCATCGGCACCAAATGTACCATTCGGTGGTGTACGCCCCAGATGTCGCCAGGCCGCCTCGGTCGCCACCCGCCCCCGCGGCGTACGGGCCAGCAGACCGGCCCGGACCAGGAACGGCTCGCAGACCTCCTCGACCGTGTCCGGCTGCTCCCCCACCGCGACGGCGAGGGTGGAGAGCCCGACCGGGCCGCCCCGGAACGAGTCGACCAACGCGGTCAGCACCGCCCGGTCCAGCCGGTCCAGCCCGAGCGCGTCGACGTCGTAGACGGTCAGTGCCGCCCGCGCGGTCTCCAGGTTGACCACGCCGTCGGCCCGTACCTCGGCGAAGTCGCGCACCCGGCGCAGCAGCCGGTTGGCGATCCGGGGCGTCCCCCGCGAGCGACCGGAGATCTCGACGGCGCCGTCGGCGGTGATCGGCACGCCGAGGATCCGCGCCGAGCGGTGCAGCAGCGCCTCCAGATCGGCCGGGGCGTAGAAGTCGAGGTGGGCGACGAAACCGAACCGGTCGCGCATCGGCCCGGTCAGCAGGCCGGAGCGGGTGGTCGCGCCGACCAGGGTGAACGGCTCCACGTCCAGCGGGATCGCGGTGGCGCCCGGCCCCTTGCCGACCACCACGTCGACCCGGAAGTCCTCCATCGCGCTGTAGAGCAGCTCCTCGGCCGGCTTGGCGATCCGGTGGATCTCGTCGATGAAGAGCACGTCGCCCTCGGCGAGGCTGGTCAGGATGGCCGCCAGGTCGCCGGAGCGCTCGATGGCCGGCCCGCTGGTCACCCGGATGCCCGCACCCAACTCGGCCGCCACGATGTTGGCCAACGTCGTCTTACCGAGGCCGGGCGGCCCGGACAGGAGAATGTGGTCGGGCGGGCTGCCCCGGCGCATCGCCCCCTGCAGCAGCAGGTCGAGCTGGTCGCGCACCCGGTGCTGGGCGATGAACTCGGCCAGCCGCTTCGGCCGGACACTGGCCTCCGCGTCCCGCTCCGCGTCCGCGACGTACGCCGAGACCACGCCGTGGTCGGGACCGGTCATCGCGTCCGGCCCAGCAGCCGGATGGCCTGCTTGAGCAGGACCGGCACCGGCGGCGTCGGGCCGTCCACAGTCTCCGCCACCGCGGCGACCGCCTGGTCGGCCTGCGCGGCCGTCCAGCCCAGCCCGACCAGCGCCTGACGCACCTGGTCCGGCCAGGCGCCGCCGACCACCCCGGCCGCGCCGTCGGCGCCCACCGGCACCGGACCGATCCGGTCGCGCAGCTCCAGCACCAACCGCTCGGCGCCCTTCTTGCCGATCCCGGGCACCCGGGTCAACGCGGCGGTGTCGGCGTTGGCGATCGCCTTGCGGACCGCGTCGGGGGTGTGCACGGCGAGCACCGCCTGGGCCAGCCGGGGGCCGACCCCGCTGGCGGTCTGCAACAGCTCGAAGAGCTGCTTGGCGTCATCGTCGGCGAAGCCGTAGAGGGTGAGCGAGTCCTCCCGGACGACCAGGCTGGTGGCGAGTCGGGCCGGCTGGCCGACCCGCAGCTCGGCGAGGGTGCCCGGCGCACAGTGCACCGCGAGGCCCACCCCGCCGACCTCGATCACGGCCTGGTCGGGGCCGGTCGCGGTCACCACGCCGCGCACGCTCGCGATCATCTAGCTCCTCCTCGTCGTACCCGGTCCGCCGCGGCGGCCAGTTTGGAGCGGGTTCCGCCGCGCCAGATGTGGCAGATCGCCAACGCCAGCGCGTCCGCGGCGTCGGCCGGGCGGGGCGGCTCGGGCAGCCGCAGCAGGCGGGTGACCATCGCCGTCATCTGCGCCTTGTCCGCCTGCCCGGAGCCGGTCACCGCCGCCTTCACCTCACTCGGGGTGTACGTCTGCACGGGCAGCCCGGCGCGCGCACCGGCGAGCACGGCGATGCCGCTGGCCTGCGCGGTGCCCATCACGGTGCGCACGTTGTGCTGGCTGAACACCCGCTCGACCGCCACGCTCTCCGGCCGGTGCTCCGCCACCAGCTCGGTGAGTTTGCGATCCAGGTGCAGCAGGCGCAGCGGCAGCTCGTCGGCCGGGTCGGTGTAGACCACGTAGTAGGCGACCAGGGTGCAGGGCCGGCCGGGCACGCCCTCGACCACGCCCACCCCGCACCGGGTCAGCCCCGGGTCGACGCCGAGCACCCGCACGCCGCCTCCTCCCCCAGCTGCCAGCAGTACGTGTGTTCGACACCCTACTGGTGGCCCCGAACGCCGGCCCGCCGGGACACGCCGACGCCGGACCGCACCCTCACATCCCACCGCCCCCGCCGGCCCGGGCAGACGACGGCGAGCCGGCGATCGACCGCGACCGGCCGCGCTCCCACACACCTTGGCGGTGGAGTATGTGTCGCCACCCCATGTGCGCCCGGCCACACAGCTCGTAACTTCTTGCGCCATGACGGCAGAACCCGTGGCGGTCCCCCACGTCGTGAACGTCGACCTGACCGGTCGGACCGCCCTGGTGACCGGGGGTGGCAGCGGCATCGGCCGGGCCTGTGCCCTGCGGTTGGCGGCGGCCGGCGCGGCCGTCCTGGTGGTGGACCGCAACGTCGAGGCGGCGAAGGCGGTGGCCGCCGAGGCCGGTGGCCGGGCCGAGGGGGTCGACCTGGCCGACGGCGCGGCGGTGGACCGGCTCGACACGGACGTGGACATCGTGGTGAACAACGCCGGGTTGCAGCACGTCGCCCCGCTGCCGGACTTCCCGGCGGAGCGCTTCGCGTACCTGCACCGGGTCATGGTGGAGGCGCCGTTTCTGATCATCCGCCGCGCGCTGCCGCACATGTACGCCCGGGGCTGGGGCCGGATCATCAACATCTCCTCGGTGCACGGGCTGCGCGCCTCGCCGTACAAGGCGGCCTACGTCTCGGCGAAGCACGCGCTGGAGGGCCTGTCGAAGGTGGTCGCGCTGGAGGGCGCGCAGCACGGCGTCACCGCCAACTGCATCAACCCGGCGTACGTGCGCACCCCGCTGGTGGAGAGCCAGATCGCCGACCAGGCGGCCAGCCACGGCATCCCGGAGTCCGAGGTGGTCGAGAAGATCATGCTGGCCCGGGCGGCGATCAAGCGGCTGATCGAGCCGGAGGAGGTCGCCGAGCTGATGGCGTACCTCTGTGCGCCACCGGCGGCCTTCATCACCGGCGCGTCCATCGCGCTCGACGGGGGCTGGACGGCGAACTAGTGGCCCCGCGCACAATGGGCGTCATGTCTTCGCCCGTGGAGTTCCTCGAACTGCTCGCCCGGGAGGCCGCCGCGGTCGAGTTCGAGGGGCCGCTGGTCGCGGCCCGCGCCGCCGGGCTGCCCCCGGACCGGCTCGCCGAGCTGGAGCAGGCGAAGACCGTGGCGCTGCGGGTCCGCGCGCTGCTCGAGCGGCGCCGCCGCCGGGAGACCGAGCTCTCCGGGCTGTACGACACCGTCAGCGACCTGGCCGGCCTACGCGACCTGGACGACGTGCTGCGGGCGATCGTGCACCGGGCACGCAACCTGCTCGGCGCCGACGTGGCGTACATGACCCTCAACGACGACGAGCGCGGCGACACCTACATGCGGGTCACCGACGGCTCGGTCTCCGCCCGCTTCCAGCGGCTGCGGCTGCCGATGGGCGCGGGACTGGGCGGCCTGGTGGCCCAGTCCGGCGCCCCGTACGTCACCGCGAACTATCCGGAGGACGACCGCTTCCACCACACCGGGGAGATCGACGCCGGGGTGGGCGAGGAGGGCCTGGTGGCCATCCTCGGCGTGCCGCTGCGGCTCGGCTCGACCTCCATCGGGGTGCTCTACGCGGCGAACCGCTCGGCCCGCCCCTTCGTCCGCGAGGAGGTCGCCCTCCTGGTCTCGCTCGCCGCGCACGCGGCGGTCGCGATCGACACCGCCCGGCTGCTCACCGAGACCCGCTCGGCGCTGGCCGAGCTGTCGGCGGCGAACACCACCATCCGGGCGCACAGCAGCTCGGTGGAGCGCGCGGCGGCCGCCCACGACCGGATGACCGCGCTGGTGCTGCGCGGCGGCGGCGTGGAGGACGTGGCGGCGGCGGTGACCGAGGTGCTCGGCGGGGCGCTGCTGGCGCTGGACGCGGAGGGCCGGCTTCTGGCCCGGGTCGGGGAGATCACCGAGCCGGACCGGTCGGACATCGTCGAGGCGGTGGCCGCCTCCCGGACCGAGGGACGCAGCGTCCGGCGGGGCTCGCTCTGGTACGCGGCCGTGGTGGCCGGCGCGGAGAACCTGGGCGCGTTGGTGCTGCGCCCGGACGAGGAGCTGGTCGACGCCGACCAGCGGATCCTGGAGCGGGCCGCGCTGGTGACGGCGCTGCTGCTGCTGTTCCGCCGGACGGTCGCCGAGGCGGAGGGACGGGTCCGTGGCGAGCTGCTCGACGACCTGATCGCCCGGCCGCTGCGCGACACCGACGCGCTGCGCAGCCGGGCCCGGCGGCTCGGGGTGGACCTGGACGCGCCGCACGTGCTGGTGGCGGTGGGCGAGGACGCGATCGCGGCCACCGGCTCGGCTCGGCAGCGGGTGCTCTCCTGGGCCACCACGTACGCCTCGACCCGCGGCGGGCTGGCCGCGGCGCGCGACGGCCGGGTGGTGCTGATGCTCCCCGGTCGGGATGCCGGCGCGAGCGCCCGGGCGGTCTCCCGGGACCTGTCCCGGATCACCGGGCGGCCGGTCACCGCGGGGGCGAGCGGCCCGTCGGCCACGCCGGCGTCGCTGGCCGCGACGTTCCGCGAGGCGGACCGCTGCCTCACCGCCCTCGGCGCGCTGGGCCGGGCCGGGCAGGGCGCGAGCACCGCCGAGCTGGGCTTCGTCGGGTTGCTGCTCGGCGCGGTCGGCGACGGCGGCGACCGGGACGTGGAGCAGTTCCTCACGGCGACCGTGGGGCCGGTGGTCGACTACGACGCCCGGCGGGGCACCGCCCTGGTGAAGACGCTGGAGGCGTACTTCGGGGTGGGTGGCAGTCTGGCCCGCGCCGCCGAGCAGCTGCACGTGCACGTGAACACGGTGACCCAGCGGTTGGAGCGGGTCGGGCAGCTGCTCGGCGCGGACTGGCAGCGGCCGGAGCGGGCCCTGGAGGTGCAGCTGGCCCTGCGCCTGCACCGCCTACGCACCCCCACCGGCTGACCGCCACCCTCGGGGTCGATCATGCAGTCGTGGTGCCCGACAAGTGGTGACAGGCGCCTTTCGCGCACCACCACAACTGCATGATCGACGGAAGGGCAGCGCGGTCAGCGGGCCTGGATGCCCGCCAGCACGGTGTCGACGACCTGCCCGGGCAGGGTCTGCTCGTCCAGGTCCGGGTTCCACTGCAGCACGCGCTGGATCAGCATCGGCCCGGTGAGCAGGGCCATGGTCACCTCGAGGTCGAGGTCGGGCCGGAGCACGCCCTCGGCGATCCCCCGTCGCAGCACCTCGCGCATCAACTGCCGGCGCGGGGCGATGATGTTCTGGTAGAGCCGGAAGTGGTCCGGGCTGCGGTTCACCTCGGGCACCAGGCAGGGCATGATCTTCGAGGCACGCGGGTCGACGTTCTTTCCGATCGCGCCGACCAGCAGCACCAGATCGTCCCGGACGGAGTGCCCGGCCGGCTGCGGCAGGATGCCCTTGAGCCGGCGCAGCGCGTCCAGCAGCAGCGCGTCCTTGCCGGCCCAACGGCGATAGATGGTGGCCTTGCCCACCCCGGCGCGGGCCGCGATCGCCTCGATCGACAGCGCCTCGATGGTGCTGCCCTCGGCGAGCAGATCGAGGGTGGCCTCGATGATCGCCTCATCGGCGCGGACGCTCCGCGGTCGCCCGGGCGACCGCGGAGCATCAGCAGTGGACGTCATGTCGGACATTGTCCCCGAACCTATGCGGTCTCGGCCAACTCCGGTGCCGCGGCCCGTGCCGCCGGCGCCGGCTCGCTGGCTGCCCGGCCGGGCAGCCAGCGCAGCGCCACCAGGATGCCGAGCGCGGCCACCAGCGCGGAGAGCGCGGCCGCCCAGTGCATGGCGGTGACGAAGGAGTCGTTCGCCGCCGCGAGCAGCTTCGGCGCCGCCGGCCCGAGCTGCCCGGCCGCCGCGTAGGCGCCGGAGATGGACTCGTTCGCCGCGTCCCGGGCCTGGGCCGGCAGGCCCGCCAGCGCAGGGTCGACGTCGGCCCGGTAGACCGCGGAGAGCACCGAGCCGAGCACCGCCACGCCGAGCGCGCCACCGACCTGGCGGACCGTGTTGCTGACCGCCGAACCCACACCGGCCTTCTCCCGGGGCAACGACGACATGATCGACTCCGTGGCCGGCGGCATGATGTTGGCCATCCCGACGCCCTGGATGAAGAAGAAGATCAGCACGACCCAGATCGGGGTCTGCGCGTCGATGAAGGTGAAGGCGCCGAGCGAGATCGCCGTCAGCACCAACCCGACCACCGCGACCGCCTTGCCGCCGTACTTGCGGACCATCGCCGCGCTGCGCGGGGCGAAGATCAGCTGGGCGCCGGCGAACGGCAGGAAGAGCAGACCGGTCTGCAGCGGGCTGTAGTCGCGCACCAGCTGCAGGTAGAACGAGCTGAAGAACATCACGCCCATCGCGGCGAAGAAGATCAGGCCGACGATCGCGACCGGCGCGGCGAACTGCGGCACCTTGAACAGCCGGACGTCCAGCGACGGGTGGGTGCTGCGCCGCTCGATGTTGACGAACCAGGCGAGCACCGCCAGGCCACCGACGATCGAGACCCACACCACCGGCCGGCCGAAACCGTGCTCGCCGCCGTCGATGATGCCGTAGGTCAGCGCGACGAGACCCACCACCGAGAGGACCACACCGAACACGTCGATCCGGCCCGGCTTCGGGTCCCGCGACTCGGGCACCAGGAGCGCGACCAGGACCACGCCGAGCACGACCACCGGCACGTTGATCAGGAAGACCGAACCCCACCAGAAGTGCTCGAGCAGCGCGCCGCCCAGGACCGGGCCGATCGCGACGGCGAGCCCGACCGCGCCGGCCCAGACGCCGATCGCCCGGCCCCGCTCCCGCGGGTCGAAGACGTTCGAAATGATCGAGAGCGTCACCGGCATGATGGCCGCGCCGCCGACCCCCATCAGCGCGCGGGCCGCGATCAACTGCCCGGGGCTCTGCGCGTACGCCGACAGCAGCGACGACAGGCCGAAGAGCACCAGACCGATCAGCAGGAACCGCTTACGACCGGCGCGGTCGCCAAGCACCCCGAAGGTGAAGAGCAGACCGGCGAAGACGAGCGTGTACGAGTTGATCGCCCACTCCAGCTCGCCCTGACTGGCACCCAACCCGTGCGTCGGGTCGGCGAGCGTACGTAGTGCGACGTTCAGGATGGTGTTGTCGAGGACGACCACGAGGAGGCTGATCACCAGCACCCCCAGGATCGCCCACCTCCTCGGGTGGCCCGTGTTGTCGCGGATCTCCATTGCCGGTTCTCCCCCCCGGTGGCCCCGCCCGAAGATACGATACGGAGCAGACTCGTAATCACGGTCAGCCTAAGCCCACCCATTAACGATACGGAACCGATCCGTATCGTATGTGTCCGGCGTCACCTCTCCCCTGACGGCCGGGAGCCCAGGGACCAGGCGACCGGCGGCCCGCCAGCCCGGCAACCGGCGACCGGTGCTGTGCCCGGCGCCTGGGGGGCCCGTCAGCCCGGCTGCTGGCGGCCCGGCGGCTCAGCGACCCCCGCGTCCTGGCCGGGCGGCTCGGCGGCCCCGCAGCCGGTGGCCCGGCGCCCGGTGGCCCGGCGCCCGGTGGCCCGCAATGTCGCCGACATGGTGGTGACCAGGTGGGCGGATAACCGCCACGTCGGCGAACTGGAGTTGATCAGAAGCCATGTCCGGTTTGATCGACTCCGGTTCGCTGATGTCGGGGTGTCCCGATCGCCTCTTCACCCCGACCTCAAGGATGGTGAGTCGATCAAGGCGCTAGTGCCGATGCAGGATCGCCCACGCGCCCCGGACTGCCGGACCCGATCGCCGGGGTTAGGGGGCGGCGGCCGATCCGACCCTGGAAACGGACAACCACCTCACCTGGACCCGGCCGCACTGCACCGCGCATGCACGCCGGCGGGAACGCGCTGGCCGAGGTGTCCTGCCCGAGCGTCGCGATGTACGAAGCGTCCTGCGCGGTGGTGGGCGTATTGGCGTGTGACCGGTGGCATCCCGGGGCCGGAATGGTGGGCGCCCGGGCGTCGTTGAATACCCCCGACGGCCGAGGTAGCAGCCCGTTCGGTCGGCCGGTTCATCCGGTCGCCGACGGTGGCCCGGCGCCCCGGAATTATGGTGGGCCGGCGGTCGTTACACCTGGACCGGCCGACGAGCCGCCCCCGGAATGATGGTGGGCCGCCGGTCGTTACACCTGGACCCGACGCCGTAAGCCCCCCCCCCCGTTACCTTTTTGATCGTCCCCAGCCGGGGACCCTCGGTCGCTCGGCCCGGTATGACTTCCTGCCCCTGTCTTTCGGATGATCCGGGGGGTG